>CAVYTW010000018.1:0-56534 GCA_963771375.1 uncultured Chloroflexia bacterium | reverse complement strand
GCAACCTCATCGGCACGCGTCACGAGATAGTTATGTTTCGTGATGGGCAATGTGATGCCGGTCACATCCACTTCCTGAAACGCGTCGCCGCCGATCAAATGCGCGGCGACCTGTCCAGTAATGAAGACCACCGGCGACGAATCCATCATCGCAGTGGCGATGCCAGTGACCAAATTGGTCGCGCCCGGTCCTGAGGTTGCCATCGCCACGCCAACTTTTCCCGAAGCACGCGCATAACCGTCCGCCATGTGAGCTGCGCCCTGCTCATGCCTCACCAATACATGATGCACAGGATAGTTTAACATCGCATCATAGATCGGCATGTTGGCGCCGCCGGGATATCCAAACACCACATCCACGCCTTCCTTCACCAAACATTCCCATAAAATTTCTGCACCTGTCAATTTCATTCTCTTCTCCTTAGGATTGCAACACGGCACCGGTATCCGCGCTGGTGACAAAATACGAATAACGTTTTAACCATTTCGATGTGATATTGGATTTGAATGGAGGCAACGCGGCCAAACGTTCTTTGATCTCGGCCTCGCTCAAACGAACGTCCAGCCTGCGTTCCGTTAAGTCAATATCGATTATGTCCCCGACCTTGAGCGCGGCAATCGGCCCGCCGGCCGCGGCTTCCGGCGAAACGTGACCAATGCAAGCGCCGCGCGTCCCGCCGCTGAAACGGCCATCCGTGATCAAAGCAACTTTATCGCCCAACCCCTGCCCCATGATCGCGGAAGTTGGCGATAACATTTCCTGCATCCCCGGTCCGCCTTTCGGTCCTTCATACCGAATCACCACTACATCGCCGGGTTTGACTTCATTTGCCAGAATTCCGGCGTAGGCTTCGTCCTGTGACTCGTAGATCCGCGCCGGGCCGCTGAACTTCATCATCGCCTCGCTCACACCGCCGACTTTGACCACCGCGCCTTTTGGTGCGAGATTGCCGAACAAAATGGACAGCCCGCCGCGCTTCGAGTACGCATTTTCATAGCAGCGAATGACTTCTTCATCCTTGATCTCAACCCCTTTGATGGATTCCCCCAATGTCGTGCCGCTGACTGTGATGCGATCAAAGTGCAACATGCCTGTCCCGCGCTGAACTTCATTCAGGATGGCAGGAATGCCGCCTGCGCGATGAACATCTTCCATGTGCCATTTGCCTGACGGACTCACTTTGCAGATATGCGGAACTTGATCCGCCACCGAATTGATGCGGCTCAGCGGATAATCCACATTCGCTTCATTGGCCAACGCCAGCGTGTGAAGAACCGTATTGGTCGAGCCGCCCATCGCCATGTCCAATGCGAACGCATCATCAATCGCTTCTGGTGTGACAATATCGCGCGGCTTGATGTCACGCGCAAATAATGTCATGATTTGTGACGCGGCCTTGCGCGCCAAATCTTCGCGTTCTTTCGTCTTTGCCAACGCGGAGCCGTTGTACGGCAGAGCCAATCCAAGCACCTCCATCAGGCAATTCATCGAGTTCGCGGTGAACATACCGGAGCATGAACCGCAGGATGGACAGGCAAATTTTTCCAAAATAGACAAACGCTTCTCGTCGATCTTTCCCGCTGAATATGCCCCCACGCCTTCAAACACGGAGATCAAATCAATGGCTTCGCCGTCCGGGGTTCTTCCCGCGGCCATCGGACCGCCGGAAACAAAAATGGCCGGGATGTTAACACGCATCGCGCCCAGCAACATCCCAGGCACGATCTTGTCGCAGTTCGGGATGCAGATCATAGCGTCGAAGCGGTGGGCTTCGATCATCGTTTCAACGCAGTCCGCAATCAGTTCCCGAGATGGAAGCGAGTATTTCATCCCCACGTGGCCCATCGCGATGCCGTCATCCACACCGATGGTATTGAATTCAAACGGCACACCGCCCGCGGCGCGCACCGCGTCTTTTACAAGTTTGCCAAAATCCTGCAAATGAACATGGCCGGGAACGATATCCACATATGAATTTACAATTGCAACAAACGGCTTATCAAAGTCCTCCTCCTTCATCCCGGTGGCGCGAAGCAAAGCCCGGTGCGGAGCTTTTTCATAACCCTTCTTGATAGTATCGGATCGCATAGTTCTTCTCCTAAAAAAGATAAAATAAAAGAGCCACCCGTGGTTAGGGTGGCTCTTTGCACTTTACTATGGTGTATTACTTTGCTCTCACCGTGGCCATCCTAACCGAAAATTGATCCTTAATAATAAGGACCACAATAAGGACGACAATAAGGGAGAGGCTGAAAATCGAAGTATTCATTTGTCTATAGGTATTTCGCCTGATTATAGGCAGAATTGAAAATCCGTCAAGAGGGAGTTTCAAAGTGTTAGCCCAAAGTAGTAGAGTCCCCTTTTACCAAAGTTAAAGTGTCCCTTTTGCCCAAAGTTATAATGTCCCCTTCCAGAAAGGGACAGAAAGTGGATGAACTACTAGACATGAGCACAAAAGAATTAAGCAGATTGCAAGTGATGCAGGGGCTGGCAGAAAAGCGACTGAGTCAGAAGGAGGCCGCCAAGATGTTGGATCTGAGTGTGCGGCAAGTCAAACGATTACGAAGCGCCTATCGTCGCTCGGGAGCGGCGGGCTTGGTATCGAAACGGCGTGGACGACCCAGCGCCAATCAACTGGACGAGAAGCTGAAGCATAAGGTGTTGAACTTTCTGCATGGGAAATATAAAGGCTTTGGTCCGACCTTGGCCTGTGAGAAACTGGTGGAGATCGAGAAGCTCTCGATCTCGGATGAAAGTGTGCGCCAGATCATGATTGCGGAGGACTTATGGAAGCCTCATAAAATTGCAAAGCTCGTGGTGCATCAAATGCGCGAGCGGCGAGCTTGCTTTGGGGAACTGGTGCAAATGGACGGATCGCCTCACGCCTGGTTTGAAGATCGCGGGCCTGCCTGCACATTGCTCGTCCTAATCGACGACGCCACCGGAAAACTCCTGGGACTGCTTTTCGCGGACCAAGAAAGCTTTCATAATTACGCCCGCCTAGTCCGCACCTACCTGGAGCGTTACGGCAAACCGCTAGCCTTCTACACCGACAAACACGGCGTCTTTCGGGTCAATCAGGTGAGCCGTGAAAAAGGGGATGCCCAGACCCAATTCGGGCGGGCCATGCAGGAGCTGGACATCGAACTCCTATGCGCCAATTCGCCCCAGGCCAAAGGACGGATTGAGCGCGCCAACCAAACTCTCCAAGATCGCCTGGTCAAGGAAATGCGTTTGCTCCATATTTCCAACCCTGAGCAAGGCAATGCCTATCTTCCCAAATTTCTCGAAGATTTCAATTCCCGATTCGCATTCTCACCGCGCAGTTCTAACAACGTTCACCGCCCACTCACGGTCCGCGAAAATCTCAATCACATCCTCGCCTGGCAGGAATCCCGTTTGCTGTCGAAGAACTTAACCCTGCAATTCAACAAGGTCGTCTATCAGATCCAAACGAAGCCCGGTAGTTATGCGCTGCGCAATGCCCACGTCACCGTTTGCGAAAATGCTCAAGCGGCTATCTCAATTCTCTATCAATCCCGAGAACTCCCCTTCACCATTTTCCACAAGCAGGAACATTTGGCCAAGATCGTCGATTCCAAGAGTGTCGATCTGGCTCTTCCCGCCAAGACTTTTATCCCTGCTCCGGATCATCCATGGCGCCATCGCCATCTATTCTCCACGCCCGAACCCGCCAGCAGTTCGTAACGCCTGCCGTGGATATGTGGATAACTCTCCGCTGCGCTCCGAGTTGCCCACATATCCACCGCCACTACGGCGTCGTCGAGGGGACATTCTAACTTTGGTAATCAGGGGACATTTCTACTTTGGGTTGACAGAGGGAGTTTCAAAGTTTGTTGTTCGACTTTTCCTCTTGACCATTCTACAACTCGCGCATAGAATAGCGCCCAATATGAACAGTACTTGGAATCCAGTTTACTCCACCACATCCATGACTACGACTACCCCTCGGATCACCCGTGAGGTTTTTGTGCTTGGATGGAAGTAATCGAAGAAGAGTTTTACCAGGACACATAACGCCTCACGAAAACGTGAGGCGTTTTATTTTACTGACACCAGGAGAAGAAAATGCCATGCCAAAATCAAAACAAACGCTCGTGATGAAATTCGGCGGAACCTCTGTCGGCTCGATTAAGGCACTGATCAATGTCATGGAAATCATTCGAGAGGCACGTGCTGAATGGCCGCGCGTGATCGTAGTGACTTCAGCGATGTCGGGAATGACCAACCTCCTGCTCGATAGTGCGTCACGAGCCGCGCAGGGAAATACCGAGTCGCTTTCCGATGCAGAGACGACACTACGCAAAAAACATTTTGTTGCTATTGATGAATTGATTCAAAATAAAACTCTCTGTACACAAACCAAGGAAGACCTTGATGTGCTGATTTTCTCTTTTGTGGATCTGTGCAAGGCGATTGCAGTGCTTGGCGAGGCCAGCCCACGTGCATTGGATGCAGTGGCATCGCTCGGCGAGCGGATGAGTATCCGCGTGCTGGCCGCGCTTGTGGAGAATACGGGCATCAACGCAAAGGCGGTTGAATCCACCGAGTTCATCATTACGAACGATCATTTTCAAAACGCGCATCCCGATTTAAAAGCGACCACAGAAAAGACACGCCATCTTCTGAATCCGTTGTTGGACAAAGGCGTCGTTCCTATTACAACGGGCTTCATCGGCGCGACGTCTGACGGCGTGGTCACAACTTTAGGTCGAGGTGGAAGCGATTATTCCGCGGCAATTATCGGCGCGGTGCTGCCCGCTGATGATGTTTGGATCTGGACAGACGTGGATGGCGTGATGACCACCGACCCGCGCATTGAATCTTCAGCGTGTACTCTTCCTGAAATCACTTACAGCGAGATCGCTGAACTCGCCTATTATGGCGCAAAAGTTCTGCACCCGAAAACGATTCGTCCGGTGATCGAAGCGGGAATTGGGTTACGCATCTGCAATACGTTCAATCCATCTCATCCCGGCACGCGTTTGATCGCCAACTCGCGCGAAGACTTGAAGCCGCGCAATGCAAGTCAAGTTGTCAAAGCCGTGACCGCTATTCACAAACAAAGGTTGATCACTATTGAAGGTCGCGGGATGCTGGGCGTTCCCGGCGTGGCGGCGCGCACTTTTGCGGCAGTTGCATCCACCGGCACAAGTGTGCCGTTGATTACGCAGGCCTCATCGGAACAATCCATTTGTTTTGCCGTGCCCACTGAAGCCGCGCAGTCTGTGGTCAACAAGCTCGAAGAGATCTTTTCAAGCGAGATCGAGGATAACGATATTGACCGCGTCGGGATGACGGATGATATTTCGATCATCACGGTGGTTGGTGTGGGAATCAGCTACACTCCCGGTGTGGCAGGACGGGTTTTCTCGCAACTTGGAAAGAACAACGTGAATATTATTGCCATTGCGCAAGGATCATCGGAAGTTTCCATCAGCGTGGTCGTCGCCGCAGCCGATACTGAGATCGCGGTGAAAGCCTTGCACGAATTAATTATTTCATAAATCAAGAAGGAGTTATCTTATGTCTCAAATTCCCGTTGCAGTACTCGGCGCGACCGGCTCGGTCGGCCAGAGATTTACTTCATTACTTGATAATCATCCGTGGTTCAAAGTGGTTGCGTTAGCCGCCTCGGATCGTTCGGTTGGACAACCCTACGCGCAGGCTTGTCGGTGGATATTAAATGATCCGATGCCCGAGTATGCGCGCGATATGATCGTCGTTCCCGCGACAACGGAAGCGGTTCAAGCAAAAATAGTTTTTTCCGCGCTGCCCGCGGATCTCGCCAAAGACATTGAACCGCAGTTCGCCCAAGCGGGATTGGCGGTTTGTTCGAACGCCTCATCATATCGCCGCGCGGACGATGTGCCGCTTTTGCTTCCCGAAGTCAATGCCGATCATATTCAATTGGTCAAACAGCAACGCAAACAGCGCGGCTGGAGCGGTTGTATTACAACGAATCCAAATTGCACTAGCACAGGATTAACTATTGCGCTCAAAGCGCTCGACGATTCATTCGGTGTGAAAAAGGTCTTTGTTGTTTCTATGCAGGCACTATCCGGCGCGGGCTATCCTGGCGTGCCGTCACTGGACATCATGGATAACGTTGTTCCAAATATTGGCGGCGAGGAGGACAAAGTAGAATGGGAACCGCGCAAGATGCTTGGCAAGCGCGACGGCAATCAAATTAAACTGGCAGACATTGGATTCAGCGCACACACGAATCGCGTTGCGGTAACAGATGGTCATACAGTATGTGTCAGTGTTGAATTATCAAATCAAGCAAGTCCTGAGGATGCCGTACGCGCCATGCGCGATTATCTCGCTCCGGCCTCGGCACGCGACTTGCCTTCGTCGCCGCGACCTGCTATCGAGGTGCGGGATGAAGCGGACCGCCCTCAGCCACGACTCGACCGTTTAACGGGCAAAGGCATGACGACCGTTGTCGGCCGCATCCGTCGCGATCCGCTGTTAAGTCTTAAGTTTGTCGTGTTATCGCATAACACCATCCGCGGCGCGGCGGGCGGATCCATCTATAATGCCGAACTATTAGTAAAAGAGAATCTGTTATAACCCTTGACAGAAAACGAATTATTATGATATAAACCGTCCAATTAAATACTCGCTCTTATCCAGAGAGGCTGAGGGAACGGCCCGATGACGCCTCGGCAACCTGACGCAAGTCAAGGTGCCAACTCCGACAGAGAATAGCAGCTGCTATTCAATCACTGGAAGATGAGAGGATGGTATACGCGTGTACCTCTTCTTGGCTTTCAGAAGAGGTATTTTTTATCTCTTCTGAGAGGCGGGTAAATTCATACAAGGAGAGAAAAGTCAATGTCAGCATCAAATGTTCGTCAATATGGTTTTGCCACCCGTCAGTTACACGCGGGCTACAGCCCCGACCCAACCACGGGAAGCCGTGCCGTGCCGATTTATCAAACAACGAGTTATCAGTTCAAAAGCACAGAGCACGCCGCAAATTTATTTGCGCTCAAAGAATTGGGAAACATTTATACCCGCATCATGAACCCGACCACCGATGTGTTGGAACAACGCCTCGCTTCACTGGAAGGCGGCGTTGCGGCACTCGCTGCGAGTTCAGGTCATGCCGCGCAAGCTCAAGCTATTTTTACCCTATGCCAGTCGGGCGATCACATCGTTTCGTCAAGTCGCTTGTATGGCGGAACCTACAATCAATTCCAATATACATTTCCGAGACTTGGCATTGATGTCACTTTCGTGGACCCAACCGATCCGAAGAATTTTGAAAAGGCGATCAAACCCAACACCAAGATTCTTTATGGAGAAACTTTAGGCAACCCGGATATTGCCGTATTCCCCTTCGAGGAAGTGGCTGAGATCGCCAAGAAACACAAACTGGTGTTGATGATTGACAATACATTCGCCACGCCGTATCTTTTCCGACCGTTTGAATGGGGCACGCATATCATTACACATAGCACCACTAAGTTCATTGGCGGACACGGCACCACCATCGGCGGCGTCATTGTGGACGGCGGCAATTACGATTGGCGGAGCGGCAAGTTTGCAAATTTCACCACCCCCGATCCTTCCTATCATGGTTTGGTTTATGCCGACTTGAAAGAAGCCGGTCTGCCGCCATTCGCGATCAAAGCGCGCGTGCAGGTTCTGCGCGACATCGGCGCTTGCCAAGCGCCGTTCAACAGCTGGCAGACCATTCAAGGCATCGAGACATTAAGCTTGCGCATGGAACGTCACGTTCAGAACGCTCAAGCGGTAGCTGAATACCTCGAGAAACATTCAAAGGTCAGTTGGGTGAAATATCCCGGTCTCAAGAGTCACCCCGATTATGCGCGCGCCAAAAAATATCTACCGAAAGGCGCAGGCGCGATCCTCGGCTTCGGAATCAAAGGCGGCGTGGATGCAGGTAAGAGGTTTATTGAAAAACTGCAGCTATTCAGTCACCTCGCCAACGTCGGCGACGCGAAAAGTCTTGCCATTCATCCCGCAACGACAACGCACAGTCAGCTCAGTCCCGAAGATCAAGTCGCGGCGGGTGTCAGCCCCGACTTCATTCGTCTGAGCGTTGGTCTCGAAGATATTGATGATATTTTGTGGGATCTCAATCAAGCGCTCAATGCGTAAGCACTTTGCCTCTTCCCCTCTCCCATAATGGGAGAGGGGAGAAAGTTGGAATATGCCGGTAAAAATTCCATCCACACTTCCCGCACGCGCAACTCTCGAAAATGAAAATATCTTCATCATGGGTGAAGAACGCGCCACTCACCAGGATATTCGTCCTCTGCGCGTGGCGATCCTGAATCTCATGCCCACGAAGATTGCGACCGAAACCCAATTGCTGCGCCTGCTTGGCAATTCTCCTCTGCAAGTGGACATCACGTTAGTTCACACCGCAACCCATGATTCCAAAAACACGGATGCCGAACATTTGCTCAATCATTACGTCACCTTCGACGCGCTCCGTAACGAAAAATTCGACGGCCTCATTATCACGGGCGCGCCCGTCGAGCAAATGCCATTCAAGGAAGTCGATTATTGGGACGAATTGACTCACATTATGGATTGGGCCGAGACGAGCGTCGAGTCTACGCTGTATATTTGCTGGGGAGCACAAGCAGGACTCTTTTATCGCTACGGCGTCCCAAAGTATGATTTGCCCCGCAAGATGTTCGGCGTCTTTGAGCATCGCACCCTTTCCTCGACCGAAAGCTTGTTGCGCGGCTTCGACGATATTTTCTTCGCCCCGCATTCGCGTCACACCGAGATCCGCCGCGCTGACCTTGAAAAAGTCAACGACATACAAATCCTGGCTGAATCAGATCAGGCCGGAATTTACATTGTCGCTACAAAAGATGGACGCCACATCTTCGTCACCGGCCATTCGGAATATGACCCGCTTACGCTGAAGTCCGAATACGACCGTGACGTGAAAAAAGGCTTGCCGATCCACGTGCCTGTAAACTATTATCCGAACGACGACCCGACACAAACACCACAAGTTCGTTGGCGCGGGCACTCAAGTCTATTGTTCGTAAACTGGCTGAATTATTACGTCTATCAAGTCACGCCTTATGATCCAAACGAAATTCCGCGCGGCTCAACCCGTACCAATTTTTAGTACACCAATTTCTTTAACATTGCGCTCAAAACATTGACCGCCCTCGAATACTCTTCCAGTTCAATATGTTCGTTCGGCGTGTGATCGAGATTCGAATCGCCGGGACCATAAACCAACGCAGGACATTTCCAAATCGGCGCGACGATGTTCAAATCAGCCGTCCCCGTTTTATAGACGAAGCGCGGCTCTCCGCCCTGCGAGCGGATTCCGTTTAAGAATGCGCGTACCAGTGGACTGTTCTTCTCGCATTCCCAAGAGGCGATAGCAAAGCCTGTTGGCTCCACGATTGCGCCATCCGCAATTTCATTCAACTTTGCATACCAATCTTTCGGAGAAACATCCATCGGCAATCGCACGCCGACTTTCAACCGCGCCCACTGCTCGAAATCGTTTGAGTCAGAATCCATACCGCGCAATGTAAGCAGTAATTTATCAAACGCTTTTGGCTTGTCTTGATTAAACGAATCCACATAGGCTTTGATCTTTAGCCACAACCCAATCGCAGATTTGCAGGCTGTCTCCTCGCCGCTCGCAGTGTGCATCTGCCCGCGCTTGATGGTCACGTTCGCCCACGCGCTGCCTTTATATCCCAACGCAATTCGATCCCAGCGATTCGGTTCGCCAATGATCGAAAAGTCTGGCTTATATTGATCAACCACAAACCGCGCACCCTCTGAATTACGTTCCTCTTCCACTGCACCGATGACAACGAATTGCCATCCATCCACCGCGCCGACTTGCGCCACTGCATCCGTGAAACATGCCAGTGGTCCCTTTGCATCCACTGAGCCGCGCCCGTAAAGAATTCCATTATCATCATGAACTTTAATTTCTCCAGGCACAGTATCAATATGACCCAATAACACAACCTGTTTGGGCCCGTCCCCCATGAATTCCAACTGCATTACCAGCATCATCAATAAACGCGTTGCGATAACCGAGAGCCTTCATGCGCATGACCAGGCATTCCACCGCGCCAAGTTCTTGACCCGATGGACTATATTGCGAGACTAGACCAATCAGCGTTGAAAAATCTGCTTCCGTCATTACTAATTTTCTTCGCTTACCAGATTCTTGGTTAAGACTTCTGACAACACATCCACTAGATGATCGAGCTGTTCGTAAGTAATCACCAGCGGCGGCAACAAGCGGACCACCGTCATGCCCGCATTCAAGGCAATGATGTGTAGGTCCTGTAGTTCCCGAATGTATGGCACAACTTTTTGTTTCATCTCGATACCAATCATCAAGCCCATCCCGCGCACTTCGCGAATGTTCGGAGATTGGATTTGCTTCAACTTATCTATCAAGTATTTACCCTTGGCCGCGGCTTGGCCCGCTAAATCTTCTTCCTCGATGGCAGTTAACGCCGCAACTGCCGCGGCGCATGCCAACGGATTGCCACCAAACGTCGAGCCATGAACACCGGGCGTTAGGTTCTTCACGTTATGTCCGATCAACACTGCGCCCATCGGAAGGCCGCCTGCTAGTGCCTTGGCACATGTTAGCAAATCAGGCGTGACACCAAAATGCTGAATCGCAAACATTTTCCCCGTGCGACCAAAGCCGGTCTGGATTTCATCCACGATGAAAAGCGCGCCGCGCTCATCACAAATTCGACGCACGGCTTGAACATATTCTGCGTTGGCGGGATATACACCGCCTTCACCTTGAACCATTTCCAAAATCACGGCGGCAGTTTCATTCGTTACGGCTTTGTCCAATGCTTCAATATTGTTATAAGCCACATGACTGAATCCCGGCACGAGCGGCTCGAATCCTTCACGATATTTTTTGTTGAACGTCGCGGAGAGCGAACCAAACGTCCGACCGTGAAAAGCCCGCATGGCGGCGACCACATTTTTTCGTCCGGTTGAGATGCGGGAAAACTTCAATGCGGCTTCTACTGCTTCCGTTCCCGAATTGCAAAAGAAGACGCGATCCAATCCATCCACCAGCGACGTGATTTTTTCCATCAGCGTTGCGCGTTGATCATTCGGAAACGACTCGAACAAAGTGATCAGTGTATTCGCCTGCTTGTAGATCGCCTCCGCCACTTTCGGATGCGCGTGACCGAGATTGGCGACGCCGTGCCCCGATGAGCAATCGAGATATTCCTCGCCGTTCGCATCAAACAATAACGCGCCCTTCCCGCGCACGATGACCAGCGGTTGTTTGGCATACGTGCCCGAAGTGTGTTTGTTTTCGATATCAATAATTTGCTGTGCGTTCATTGGATAACTGTTCCTTTTCCTTCTAAAGCGTTTGAGATTGGATTTTGGATTCGTCCATCGGCGATGACAACCCGCTTCACGCCGCCCTTGAGTGCTTCTTCCGCACCAAGGACTTTTTTCTTCATCCGACCTTGCGCGGCTTCGAGCGCGTCGGATAATTGACTCTGTGACAAATTTCGAATCACCGTTGATTCATCTGGAAAGTTTTTCATCAATCCTGGAACTGCCGTAAGCAAGATGAGCGCATCTGCTTTCAACGCAGACGACACCATCGCCGCAGCTCGATCTCCATCTACATTCAAGGCTTCACCCTTTTCGCTGACTGCCATCGGCGCAATGACCGGCAAATATCCGCCCGCAAGGAAAGTTTGCAACAACTCCGTATTGACACATTCGATCTTACCGGTGTAATCATCGCGAATAATTTTGCGTTTGCCATTCTCGATGCTTTGAATGGAATCCTTGCGTGTGGCTTGCATCAGCTTGCCGTCCAATCCGCTCAATCCCAGTGCGTTGATTCCCAAGCATCTGCAATTGCTCGACCAGCAGCGTATTGATCTTGCCGTTAACTGCCATTGCGAAAATTTCTAATGTCTTGCGATCCGTGTAGCGCGAAGTGTACCCCGATGGCGAGGTAATAAATTTCGGCGGCGCGCCCAAGGCTTCACCCAGCGAATTGGCTTCCGCCGAACCGCCGTGCACCAGGACAAGTTGCATGTTCTGCTTCAATAATTCTGCGGCATCTTTGCATATGGCGGAAAAGTCCACTCCGTCCGTGCCGCCAAGTTTGACAACAATGATTGATTGAGTCATTAAATTCTCCGTTGAAAACATGAGATTGCCAGATAAACACATTCTTCGTCGCCGCTATGCGGCGCCTCGCAATGACATGTTAAATCAGGATGCAAGCCCGAGAACTCCAAGCCCAGCGTTTCATCCCAGCCCATCATCAAGTTCATGCACTGCACCGCTGAGCCTGCCGCGCCTTTCATCAAATTGTCAATCGCACACATGGACACGACATGACCATTGCTTTCGTCAAGGTCAAAGCCGAGATCGGCATAATTGGAGCCAGCCAAAATTTTCGGTTCGGGCACACGATAAATGCCGCGCTGTTCCTTTAACAATTCGAATGAATGAGTTTTCATTTGCCGCAGCTCGATACGCTTTCCATAAATCTTTCGTGGTCACGCCCGTTTTGACTTTTGCATGTGCCGTCGCCAGCACACCGCGCACCAAATCCACGGACGTCATCGTCAGCGAGACATTTGTCACGCCCAATTCTTGAATTACCTCGGCAGTGTGACGATGCCCAAAGGGAGAAAAGGTTCGTATGACGGAAGCCCGCTCTGGGTGGTGCGAAGCGGGATTTCCCTCCGCGCCTCCTTCCGACGATCCGACTTTTATTTCAATGATAACTGGCCCATCCTTCTCGATCAAATCCGCTTTGACGAGCGGAAGCAAAGCCAAGTTGCTGGCAGTCGCATTGCATCCCACGCCGCTGACGTAATTTGCCACCGCAAGTTCGGCGCGATGAAGTTCGGGCAAGCCATAAACAAATTTGCTTAACCATTCCGGCGCGGCATGTTTCGCGCCATACCATTTTTCGTAAACCGTTGCGTCGCGCAGACGAAAGTCTGCCGCAAGGTCAACGATCTTTGCTGCCAGCTTTGTATACTGGTCAATATGATTCTGCGCTTCGCCGTGCGGCAGGGCGAGAAAAAGCACATCGACCGCTTCAAGTTGCGACGGATCGCTAAATTTCAGTTGTGTCCGCTTTCGCAGATTGGGATGCGTCTGATAAACAAACTCACCCATATGCGAACGCGAAGTAGCCTGTTTGACTTCCACGTTCGGATGATCGAGCAAAAGGCGTAACGCCTCGCCGCCGCCATAACCGGACCCGCCAACGATAGAAACACTCTTCATAACTTCTCCTGAATAATTCAAATTAAACAAAAAGGTTCACGTTCTTCCTTTGTTTATTTGTACTCGGTTAAACTTTTTCCTTCACGGTATTCACTACGTAATCCACGATCTCACTCGCGATGTCAATTCCACTCAACGGCTGGAGCGTATGAAATTCCATCGTATGATTAACCTCGTTGACCAGAAATCCGCGCTGAGGATGTTCGATCAAATCAACCGCCAACACGCCGCCGCCGACCGCTTGCGCGGCTTTCAAACACAAGCCTTCGATCTCAGGCGTGACCGGGCATAACTCGCCTGCGCCGCCACGTGCTGTGTTTGTGATCCAGTGCGGCGAGGTGCGATACATGGCGGTCAACACGCGGCCATCAATCACCACGGCACGAATATCGCGTCCGGGCTTGTCGATGTATTCCTGAATATAAAAGACCTGATGCTGAGTGGAGCCAAGCGTGGCCTTGTGTTCGAAGATCGCCTCGGCCGCGTCGCGGTCATTGATCTTCGCCAGCAATCGTCCCCACGAACCGACCACCGGTTTGACTACTGCCGGATAGCCGAGTTTCTCCAATGCATCCAAAGCCGACTCGGGGGTGAACGCCACCAGATTGCGAGGCTGCGGCAATTCCGCTTTCATTAGCAATGTACTGGTGGTCAACTTATCGCCGCAGGCTTCGGCCACCACTGCCGTGTTCACAGTCGGCACACCGAAGGCGTTCAGGATACGCAGGGCATACAGGCCATTCGTATAACTGATGCTGCGTTCTAGTACCGCGTCGTATTGCTTCCAAGGCATTGGGTCATCAAGATCAAAATTTATCACACGATCATCGAGGCGATCAAAATCAATGCCGCGCTTTTCCAGCGAGGCAAAGATCCATTTCTCCTCCACGCGCACGCGTGAACACAAAACGCCAATTTTTAATCTTCTTTGCATAATGTTCTCCGTAAGGGCGACGCATACACTTCGAGTACAACCTGCGTCGCCCCTACAAAAAATTATTCACCCCAGTCTTCTTGCTCCATCGGTGCGAGCTGTACGGCAGCAGGGTCGAGCGCGGTGATTTCCAAATCTACGCCGCAATCGGAGCAGACGATGATCTCGCCCACTTCGGTTCCAGCTTCGAGCGTAACCTGCGCGTCACATTCGGGACAAGTAACAGTAGACATGATTTATTCTCCTTTGATTTTTGATTTTGCTAAATGAATTTGTTTTTTGACGGATTGAGGACTTGTTCCGCCAATTGCATTTCTTTTTTCGACGGATATCATCGGATCGAAGACTTGAATCACATCCGCTTCAAATGCGGGACTTAGAGTTTGATACGCTTCAAGCGAGAGTTCATCCAACCCGATCTTTTTCTCCGTGGCGGCACGGACAGCTTTTCCTGCAATTGCATGCGTCTCGCGAAAAGGGATTCCTTTGCCCACAAGATAATCTGCCAAGTCCGTTGCCATCATGAAGGAATCAATGGCAGCGCGCATTCTTTCGGGCTTGACCGTAATCGTCCGCAACGCGCCCGCGATGACAGGCAGAATTGCTAGCAAAATATCTGTGGCTTGAAACACAGATCCTTTGTCTTCCTGCAAATCTTTATCGTAGGTGGATGGCAAACCTTTGAGTGTTGCAAGCAAGCCCGTGAGCAAACCGATCATCGTTCCTGCTTTGCCGCGCGTGAGTTCAAACACATCGGGATTCTTTTTCTGCGGCATCAGGCTCGAACCGGTTGAAAACGAATCAGACAATTCAAAGAATCCGAACTCGGCGCTGGTGTACAAAACAATTTGTTCCGCAAGTTTGCTCAAGTGGATTCCCATCATCGTTGCAAAAAATAAATATTCGGCCGCGAAATCCCGATCAGAAACGGCATCCATACTATTTTGAGAAGCATCCGCAAAGCCAAGTGAATTAGCCAACTCAACTCGATCTATTGCAACTGGCGTTCCTGCCAATGCGCCAGAGCCAAGCGGCAAAATAGAAATACGTTTTGTCAAATCAACGAGGCGTTCGCAATCACGCTGAAGAGGCCAGAAGTGACTCAGCCACCAATGTGCGAGCAGAATCGGTTGGGCGCGTTGCAGATGAGTGTAACCAGGCATGATTGTCTCGCCAGGTTTTTCGGCTTGCTCAACAATTGCAGATTGCAGATTTTCGATTGCAGAATTTAATTCGGGAATTGCTTGCAACATCCATAAGCGAAAATCGGTAGCGACTTGATCATTACGCGAGCGGCCCGTATGCAATTTGCCTGCGGTCGCGCCGATCAATTCTGTGAGACGACGTTCGACCGCGGTGTGAATATCTTCATCGGAGGGTACGAAGGAAAACTTTCCGCTGGCAAATTCTTCTTTAACGGTTGCGAGCCCGAGGGCGATCTGAGCGTGTTCATCGTTCGAAAGAATTTTTGCTTTATGCAAAGCCTCCGCCCACGCGAGACTGCCATCCACATCCTGAATTGCTATGCGTTTGTCAACAGGCAATGAGGAGTTTAATTCCCAAGCCGCGGCGTCGAGCTTTTGGGCGAAGCGTCCGCCCCACAACATCGTCATGCTAATCTCTCTTGAAACGCGAATAATCAGGCTTGGGCATGTCGAGACCGGAGACGGGCAAGCCGTTCAAGGCACGGACTTTCAACGACAAACCAAACAAGCGAATGAAACCCTCGGCATGACTCTTGATCATAAACATCCTCCTCGCCAAAGGTAGCAAAGTCTTCGCGATACAAACTGAACGGAGACTTGCGACCAGCGGAGATGATATTACCTTTGTAAAGCTTCAGGCGAACCACGCCAGTGACCGGACCTTGCGTGGCGTTGACAAAGGCATCAATCGCCTCACGCAGAGGTGTGAACCATAAACCGTTGTAGATGAGTTCGGTGTATTTGACCGCGACCATTTCCTTGAAGTGCATCGTCTCACGGTCTAGGATGAGCGATTCAAGTTCTTGATGGGCAAATAGCAAAATCGTTCCGCCCGGCGTTTCATAGACGCCATGCGACTTCATGCCGACGAGTTCGATTCTCAACGAGGTCGACACGTCCGATGCCGTGCACGCCGCCGACCGCATTGAGTCGCTCGACAATTTTTGCGGCTGAAAGTTTTTCGCCGTTGACCGCTATCGGCGTGCCGCTCTCAAATTCGATCTCGATATATTCAGGCTCGTCGGGCGCGTTCTCCGGTGAGGTGCTGATCTGGTACATCGACTCTTCCGGTTCATTCCACGGATCTTCGAGCAAGCCGCCTTCATGCGAAATATGCCACAGGTTCGAATCGCGGCTATAGATGGATTTGATGGTAGCGGTGACCGGCACTTTGTGTTTCGCGGCGTAGGCAATCGCATCTTCGCGCGAGCGGATTTCCCATTCGCGCCACGGAGCGATGATCTTCAAGCGTGGATCGAGCGCCATGACCGTGAGTTCAAAACGAACTTGATCGTTGCCTTTGCCGGTCGCGCCATGCGCCACCGCGTCCGCGCCGACTTCGTGCGCCACATCCACGAGATGCTTGGCAATCAGCGGCCGCGCCGCAGATGTGCCCAATAAATATTTATGTTCGTACACAGCGCCTGCCTTGAGCATCGGAAAGAGATATTCCGAGGCAAACTCTTCTCGCATGTCATGAATGATGCATTGGCTGGCGCCGCTTTTGATGGCCTTCTGTTCGAGGCCGCGTAAATCATCATCGCCCTGACCAACGTTGGCGCAAAAGCAGACGACATCACAGCCATAGTTTTCCTTCAGCCACGGCACAATGACCGAGGTATCGAGTCCGCCGGAATAGGCGAGCACGACTTTCTTCACTTGCGGTTTTGGTTTGTCTTTCATGACTACTCCTTATGATGATGAAATAAAAGCAGCCCTCCAAGAAGGAGGGCTGCTTTGGTTGATGAGTGCGTGTGTCAGCGTACCAGGCGTTTATCTTTCCGTCATCCAAACCAGGAGGTCCCGACCTTCTCGAAGAGAAGTGGGCAGCGGACGACGGGAACGCGGCAACGCAAACAGTCTAAACATATTGAGCGATATTTTACTACCAATCCAAGATGTGTCAATACCGGATCTCTCGATTCGTCCAAGCCCAATCTTTCAATCTATTTTATGTACTCATCGTGAAATCTCCTCATCACGATTATGTGCGAGCTTGCGATAAAACGTAATCCACCATCAACGCGGGAATATTGACTCCGGTGGTGGTAATGCTGTTACGAAATTCCATCGTGTGATTCACTTCGTTCACCACCAAGCCGTCAGCGGTTTCAAACACATCAATCGCCAGCATCCCGCATCCGACCGCGCGTGCCGTTCGTTGACAGATGTCAATCAGTTCCGGCGTCAACGGACAATTTGAAGCGACACCGCCGCGCGCCGTGTTCGTGATCCAGCTTTCGGATGTGCGATAGATCGCGCAGATTGGTTCCTCGCCAATGACAAAGGCGCGAATATCGCGCCCCGGCTTATTGACATATTCTTGAATGTAAAAGACTTGATGATTAATTCCTAATGCCGCTTTATGTTCAATGAACGATTCCGCGTCGGATCGATTCTCAACCAAAGCAAGCAACCGTCCCCACGAACCGACCACGGGTTTGAGTACGCATGGATATCCGATGGCCTCGATGGCTGCGAGCGCGGATGATTCGTCAAAAGCCATGTACACGCGCGGAGTCGAAATATGATTCTTGACCAAAATCTGGCTCGTGACATATTTATCGCCGCAGCGCTCCGCAAGCACCGACGGATTGATCACAGGCACATCGTGCGCTTCAAAAATACGCGAGATGTAAAGTCCGCGCGAATAGGAGATCGAACGTTCAAAGACCAGATCAACTTCCTGAGGCAGTTTGGAAATATCAAAGAAATGTTCGCCATCAAGAATCCGGATAACTTCCACATTGGGGCGATGATCCAATTCTTCAAGCAGAAGTTTTTCTTCGGGGCGCAAACGCGTCATGAGAAATCCGAGACGAGTCATATTATTTCCTTTCGAGATTTAATTCGAGAGCCGCAATAACAGCGTCAGTCATTTGGCTTGTCGTCAATTCCCCGCCCAAGTCTGATGTGATTTGTCCTGACGCGATACAAGTTTCAACAGCTTGCCGAAGAGAATTTGCATGATGCACCTCACCGAGATAATCCAGCATCATGGCAGACGCAAGAATTGTCGCCGTGGGATTCGCTTTTCCTGTGCCAACGAGATTCGGTGCGCTGCCGTGAACCGGCTCGAACACCGCCGAGTCGGCACCGATGTTTCCCGACGCCGCTACACCCAATCCGCCAACGAACATACAAGCTTCGTCGCTCAAGATATCACCAAACAGATTGGTGGTCACAATCACTTCGAATTGGTCCGGTGCACGGACAAGCTCCATTGCACAGGTATCAACGAGCATTTCCAGAAGAGTGACGTCGGGATAATCTTTTGCCACTTCAAGCGCAACCGAACGAAACAATCCATCAGTTTGACGAAGCACATTGGCCTTGTGAACCACATGGATGGTTTTGTGTCCGGTTTGACGCGCGAGGTCGAAGGCTCTGCGGACGATCCGCTCGGAGCCACGCCGCGTGATGACGCGTTCCGTGATGGCGCGGTTGCCATTATCTTCAAGCCGCTCGATGCCGGAATAAAGTCCCTCGGTGTTCTCGCGCACAATCATAAAGTCAATACCGGGACGCGAAGATGGATGCGGGATCGAACGGCACGGACGCAGGTTAGCATAAAGGTCAAGTGATTGCCGCATCCGCACAACGGGCGAAAAATAATTCGGAATATTGGGCGGCGTGGTCACTGCTCCAAATAAAGTCGCATCTGCGCTGCAAATCTTTTGCAGAGTTTCCTCAGGCAACGGTGAACCAGCGCGTTGATATTCAGCGTAGCCGATGCCACCTTCAATGAAATCCCATTCAAGCGGAAGAGCGCGCAAGACTTGCACCACACAATCAATCACTTCGGGACCAATGCCATCACCGGGCAAAAGACAAATCTTATATCTCGTCATGACATCAGTTCCTGAATATCATGCTCTTTCAGGAAATTTACAATGCCGCCTGCGTCCGCGATCTTCAAAACAAAATCAGGCAGCGGGCGCGCTTGATAAACATGATCTTTCGTGACGTTCGTGATCCGGCCTGTAGACAAATCTACATCCACATCATCTCCTTCTTCGATGTCTGCTGCCGCTTCGGGACATTCCAGAATCGGCAAACCGATGTTGATGGCATTGCGAAAAAAGATGCGCGCATATGAAGGCGCAATCACGCACTTGGCTTGCGAGCCTTTGATGGCAATTGGCGCATGTTCGCGCGACGAACCACAACCAAAGTTTTGTCCGCCGACAATGACATCGCCGGGTTTGACATTCTTTGCGTATTCCGGCTTGATTTCGCAAAAGACATTCTTCGCCAGTTCAAGCGGGTCAATGGTGATGTTGAAACGACCCGGGATGATTTCATCCGTATTCAGGTTCTCTCCAAACTTCCAGGCTTTTCCCATAAGATTCTCCTATTGTGTAGTTCGTGTTTAAAGATTTTCCAAATATCCACGCGGGTCAGTAATACGACCATTCAGGGCGGTAGCCGCGGCAGTAGCCGGGCTGGCAAGATAAATCTCGGATTGCGGACTGCCCATGCGTCCGATAAAGTTGCGGTTCATCGTTGTCAGTGCGCGTTCACCTGCGGCCAGGATTCCGCCATGACGTCCGATGCACGCACCGCATCCGGTTGCGGTCACCGTGCAACCCGCATCCATTAAAATCTCAATCAAACCATTTTGCAATGCCTTCTTATAAATCCGATCACTGACGGGCGTAACAATCACGCGCGTGAACGGGTCAACTTTCTTCCCTTTGAGAATCTTCGCCACGATTTCGATATCTTCATAGCGCGCATTTGTGCAGGTGCCGATGTAAACTTCATGCACTTCGAGCCCTTCTACATCTTTCAACGGCTTGGCATTATCCACATCCGGAGGGCAGGCAACCTGCGGAACAATCGTTGACACATCGATCTCGATCACCCGTTCATAGTGCGGCTTGACCGGTACGATTCTTTCAAACGGACCCTTTGCCGGAGTCTCGCTTTCGAGAAATTTGATCGTCACATCATCTGCCGCAATCAAGCCGCATTTCGCCCCAATCTCGGTGGACATGTTCGGGAAGACAATACGTTCATGCACCGGCGAGTTATCAATGTATTCGCCGCCGAATTCAACAGAGCGATACGTTCCACCATCCATGCCGAGCAAGCCTGCAATATAAATCATCACGTCTTTGGAATACACTCCAGGCTGCGCATCGCCATGCAGTTCAATGCGAATCGTCTCCGGCACTTTGAACCAGCATTTACCGGTCACCCATGCCACGGCAATTTCAGTGGAGCCGAAGCCCGCGCCGAATGCGCCCATTGACCCGTAGGTGTTCGAATGTGAGTCCGCACCGATGACGATGGAGCCGGGCGTGACATATCCTTCCTCGATCATCACCTGATGGCAAACTCCTTGCTTGTATAAGTGCGGGAGTCCCTGTTCCTTAACAAAATCCAAAATCTTTCGGTGGTTTTCGGCAGCCATCACATTTGGAGCCGGATAAGCATGGTCGAAATGAAGGACGATTCAACTCTTGTCACGGATCGGTTTACCGATTTCACGAAAGGCTTTGATCGCTAATGGAGTCGTATTGTCATGGCTCATGATGTAATCCACGTCCAGCAATACAATCTCTCCGGCTTTCACTTGCCTTCCGGCTTTTCTGGAAAAAATCTCTTCAACAAGGGTTCCCATAAACTCTCTCCTTTTTTTTTTCTTATTTGATTATGATTTACTATTTCCGTTGGCAGCATATTTTTTGAGCACCAGGCGAGTCTCGGTGCGCTTCACGCCGGGCACAGTGCGGATTTCTTCAATTAAGTTATTTAGCGCCATGACATTTTCAACGTTAACAAACGCACTGACGTCGTAATCGCCGGTGATCTCGTAGACATTACTCACGTTGGCAAATCCGCGCAAGCGGCGCACGACCGACGACGTATATACCTGGGACTCCACTTCCACCATCACCAGCGCGCTGAGGTCATGCGGGATCACATCGATCACGCGTCCGGTCACCAGTTCGGCAATCTCGATGATGTCCGTGTCGAATAATTGCTTGCGCTGGTCGCCCAAGTTCTTAATGCGCGAGACGATCACATCCAACTCCGATGCACTCACTTCGATTCCATATTCGGCAAGTCGGGATGACACAGCGCTCTTGCCCGTATACTTGTCAATCACGATTCTGCGTTCACGGCCGAGCAAAGCCGGGTCAAACGGTTCATAGGTGCGCGGGTCTTTGAGAATTCCATTCGTGTGTACGCCGCTCTTATGGCTGAACGCATTTTGTCCTGTGATGGGTTTGTTGGGAGCAAGAAAGAATCCGGAGACTTTTTCAAGATAGCCTGATATATTCATCAACGGTTGAATATTGAATTTTGTGATTCCCTCCAGATTATGAAATGCGATAATGGTCTCTGCCAAATCAGGAATACCGGTCCGCTCCCCCATTCCGTTGACTGTGGTATGGATGCAGTCCGCACCGGCGCGAATGCCAGCCATTGCATTCGCCAGCGCCAAGCCATAATCGTCGTGACAATGCAAATCTATTTTGCAAGGAAGCAGGCGTTCCCGCAATTGACAGACGCGTTCGTAAAAAATATGCGGCTGCATAATTCCGAGCGTATCCGCAAAACTGATGCGGTCGGCTCCGGCTTCGATGGCTGCGTTGCACACGCGCACAAGAAAATCAAAGTCGGTGCGGGTGGCATCTTCTGGCGTATATCGAACTTTCAAGTTGAGGTTGCGAGCGTATGCGATATGCTCACAGATGATCGCGACCGCTTCGTCGTGAGTCTTGTGTAGTTTCGCGTCGAGATGGATTTGAGAGGTGGCATAGAAAATGGCAACACGATCCGCACCGCAGGCTTTGGCGTGGTCAATGCCTGAGCGCGAAGCAATGGAATGGGCAACGATTTCCGCTTGAAGTCCGAGTGACGCGATGCGTTCAATCGCCTTCGCCACGTTCGGCGAAACGGACGGATCGCCCGCCTCGATCATGTCCACACCAATTTGATCGAGCAGACGCGCGATCTCGACCTTTTCATCAACCGTAAAGTTGACGTAAGGAGTTTGTTCGCCTTCACGCAACGTTGTATCCAAAATTTCAACCATGGTTCAATCTCCAATTGAATTAAAATGAAAACGCTCCCGTTGTCGGGGAGCGTTTTGGCAGGCATAGAGATAGATATAACGAACTGAGGTAATACTTATCTAATCTATCTTTTGTTAACCAGAACAAGCCCAAACCCGACAACCGTAGTTGCAAAGTTGGGCATGCGCTTAGAGCGGGCCTCCATCAGGATACTTGCTTTATCTCTAAACATATTGGGCGGTATTCTACTACGGTTATGAAATGTGTCAATAGTTTTGACAGGCTGATTTTTGCCTCGTCCAAACGGCATTTCAGAATAAAACAGCTAATACAAACGATAAAAAAACTTGACACCTTGTATTTTTCCACTATACTTCCGATAGGATAAATTTGAAGAGTAGGATTTATGAAACTGACAACCCGTAGTGAATATGCGCTTTTAGCCCTGGTCTATCTGGCGCGCCATAAAGACACAGGCTTTATTTCCATTGAGATCATTGCCAACGCTCAGGAAATTCCCGCCAAATTTCTTGAGCAATTGATGCTGGCATTAAAACGCGCCCACTTTCTTCACAGCACCAAAGGGCAACATGGAGGCTATGCCCTGGCCAAAGAACCGGATCAGATTACACTGGCAGAAGTGATCCGTCTGTTCGATGGCGCCCTTGCTCCCACCGAGTCGGTGAGCGAGAACTTTTACGAACACACGCCCATTGAAAAAGAGAAAAAATTAACCAAGGTCTTCAAGGATATCCGCGATTACACTTCTCAGAAACTCGAGAAAACCACCATCGCGGATGTGATGAAATAGGCGCCATTTTAATGGCCTGAAGTTTATTTCCATATAAGACATTGCCGCCCCATTGACGGGCGGTTTTTATTTAAAATGATTAATGTCATTTATTTCCATATCAAATATCATAATTCAGCGGCTGAGTATTGACAAAAAAGGAGTTTTAGCTATAATCCCTATTGAGTTAGTCATAAAACACATGAAACTATCTCTGCGCTGTGAATACGCCCTGCTCGCTCTCATCTATATCGCCAGAAAATCAGATTCAGGAACCACGTCCGAGGAAATCTGTAACTCCCTGCAAATCCCATCCGCAAACTCTTATGAACTGCTGGCGGTGCTTGTGGAGGCCAAGTATTTGCGCCGTGCTAATGGAAAGTTCCGGCTCGCAAAAGCTGCTGACAAAATCTGCGTCGAAGAAATCGTTCGTCTTTTTGACGGCGCGCTTGCCCCGCTGGAACCGGTCAGCGAAAAAGGTTATGAGTTTGCCCCGATGGAACAAGAACCAAAGTTGACCAACTTGTTTGGAGGGCTTCAGGAACAGATTATTGATCGGTTGGAAAAAACCACTCTTGCCGATCTGATTTAATTTTTTTGTCTCAATATATGATTAAATCAATAGAGTAACTTATATATAAACATGATCTACTCAAATCACAAAGGAGAAAAAATGATTGATACCATCACCATCCTGGGCGGAAAAAGCCGCTCAGGCATCCCGGAACCCGTGGAACGCATTGACTTAAAAATGGGTGACGTTGTCAGTATTGTCGGTCCGACCGGATCCGGCAAGACCACCCTCATCAACGATCTCGAACTGTTCGCGAACGCCAATACCCAAACCGGTCGGCGCGTGCTCATCAACGGCGAACAACCACCCCTGGAATACCGCGACAACCCGGCCATGAACCCGATTGCGCTCATCACCCAACACACCACTTTCCTGTCCGACTTGCCAGTGGTGGAATTCCTGACCGCGCATGCAGGGATTCGCGCCGTGAAAAAGAGCCAGGTCGATGAAATGATCCAGAAGACGCTGGATTTCGCCAACCAGCTCACCGGCGAACCTATTGTACTGACCAGCCGCATGACCGAGCTTTCGGGCGGACAGACGCGTGCCCTGTTAATCGCTGATGCCACCATCATTTGCAATACGCCCATCGTCCTGCTGGATGAAGTCGAAAACGCCGGCATCAATCGTTCCAAAGCCCTCGAACTATTGCGCGCCTATCGCAAGATCTTCATCTTCGTGACTCACGACCCGCGCATTGCCCTGCTCTCAGACTATCGCATTGTGATGCAAGGTGGTTCCGTCACCAAGGTTCTGTATACTAATGAAGAGGAGCGCCTTTTCTCTCATAAAGTCAGCAAGCTGGATGATTTACTTTCCGCCATGCGTGACAAGATCCGCTTTGGCGAACGACTTACAACTCACGAATTGGAAGGATTAGCATGAAACTCGCAATTTGCGCTGGCCCGGCCACAACGGGCAAAAGTTCTGTCTTGCGCCATATGATCCGTAAATTACAGGCCGCAGGCGACCGCGTGGCCTTCTTGAAGGTTGATGTTCAATTTGCTGAGGAAGATGAAATCTTCGCCAAAGAATTTGGCATTCCCACTCGCAAAGTTTACTCTGGTGAACTGTGTCCCGATCATTGTAACGTCATGGTGCTCGGCGATGCCCTGCAATGGGCGGAAAAATCCGGGGCGAATATTCTGCTCGTGGAAACTGCCGGTTTATGTTTACGCTGTTCTCCGTACGTTGACGGAGGCTTGGGCATGATCGTGATCGAAGCTACGAGCGGAACCAACCTGCCGCTCAAGATCGGCCCCATGCTTTCTCTTGCGGATGTGGCTGTGGTTACCAAGATTGACCGCGTCTCGCAAGCCGAGCGCGAAGTCTTCCGATCACGCATTCAGGATGTGGCGCCCAATGTCAAGGTCCGCGAAGTGAACGCTTTGTACGGAATCGGGATTGACCCGTTGGTGGATTTCCTGCACAACCAGCCCGATACTTGGGAAAAGATGTTGCTGCGCGGTAACCCGCCGGTCGGCACATGCACCATTTGCGTCGGCAAGAAGGAAATCGGCTGGCAGGCACACTTCGGGGTTGTACGCTCGCTTGAGAATCAGAACTTCTACCGCGGAGAATAATATGGAACAAATCTATTTCGACCACTCGGCTACCACCCCGCTCGACCCGCGCGTTGTCGAAGCCATGCTCCCATGTTATGGCACAAACTTCGGCAACCCGTCCAGTTTGCATTGGGCTGGACAGCAAGCCAAGGAAACCATTGATGAAGGCCGCCGCCAAGTAGCCGACCTGTTCCACGCCAGCCCCGACGAGATCACGTTCACCGCCAGCGGTACTGAAGGGGATAACATGGTGTTGATCGGTGTGGCGGCGAAGTACAAACCGCAGGACTGCCACATCATTACTTCGTCGTTTGAACATCCCGCGATTTTGGAAACCTGCAAGCATCTCGAAAAACTTGGTTATCAGATCAGCTATCTGCCGGTGACATCCGAAGGCATTGTTGATCCAGAGTCACTCAAGCAAGCATTAAGACCCAACACGCGTCTTGTCTCGGTGATGGCCGCCAATAATGTGGTCGGCACTCTGCAACCCATCGCTGAACTTGCAAAAATCACCAAAGCGCACGGCGTATTATTCCATACCGACGCGGTACAGGCAGTTGGCAAAATCCCTCTGCACATGGATACCATGTCTGTTGACATGCTCTCGCTTTCGGGGCACAAGCTGCATGGGCCGAAGGGAATCGGCGCGCTCTACATTCGCCAGGGCGTCAAGATCGAGCCGCTGGTCTATGGAGGCGGACAGGAACGCGGTCTGCGTTCTGCAACTGAAAATGTCGCGGCTATTGCCGGGCTTGGGAAAGCGGCAGAAATTGCCGGCGCTGAAATGAACGAGGAGGCAAGTCGCCTAGTTAAATTGCGCGATCGAATCATCGGCACAATCACCGAAAAAATCCCTAATGCCTATCTGATCGGCCATCGCTACAAGCGCCTGCCCGGGCATATCTGCCTCGGCTTTGCAGGTCAGGAAGGCGAAGCCATCCATTTGATGCTGGCCTTGAACGAAGAAGGCATTGCAATCTCGACCGGCAGCGCGTGCAGTTCGTACAACGCCGGGCAGCCTTCCTATATTTTGATGGCGATGGGCATGGACCCAGTGCGGGCGCGCGGTTCCCTGCGAATCACGCTTGGCCGCTTCAACACTGACTCGGAAGTGGATACCTTTTTAGAAGTTTTACCGCGACTGGTGAGCGACTTGCACCCCGTTACATCGCGTAATTTTGCCATGGTGGCATAGAATCTAAAGGAGAAAAATGGCTACCCCTACATCTTATACTGTTGACGATTTACCCGGCTTGGACTGCGGTGTGTGCGGCATGCGCACTTGCGAAGAACTGGCCGAACGCTTGTCGAATAACCCCGAACTAATCAAGCGCTGTATTTATCTTTCCGATAACCGCTACGAGGCCGTAACGAAGATTGCGTCGGATATGGCTACCTCCGAAGTGGCTCCTGCTCCTGTTCCAGTGACACCTGCGTTTGCGCCAAGTGCAAATGTGAGCGCTCAACCTGTGACGACAACTTGCGCGAGTTGCGCTGTGGCATCAACGTCTTTTGTCCCCGGCATGAGCAATCCATATCGTGACAGCCTCGGCCGCGAGTTCGATTTCTATCTCGAACATTTCCCCGAAGAGCCCGGTCCGCGCGAGATTATTCTGCCGCATAACCCGCTCATCACGCGCGAGATGGATATTCAAGTCGGCGACATTTTGATCGGTCGTCCGCTCGGTATGTCCTGTGGATGTCCCATCACGCACTGCGGCGTCGCCATGAGCGTGGATAAACGCACCGGCGTTATTGTTTGGTGTGTAACCGGCCCGTTGAATCCGCGCCAGAAAGGTTTCAAAGACCTCGGCTACTACATTGCCGAAGGTTATGAGGGCTTGATTAATGAAGCGCGTTGCGAGATCAAGATCGGTCTGCGTTACTACTTCCAGCCGCGCATGTGCATGTTACAATGGCGGCACAGTGGCCTGGTCAATTTCTTGAACCGCACAGCGACCAGCTATCAGGTACGCGTCGAAGGATTGTGGATCGGATAAATTGATAGATTGTAGTAGAATCCCGCTGGTAAGATAATCTTGGCTTATGTTTTCTGTGAGGATATAAAAATGATGGTGAACTGCATGTGTACTGGGCGGGGTCTCTAAACCACCGCCTCTTTTCCAAAAGATAAACGGCTGACTGCCGCAAACGGTGGGCTTGACCCCGCATCTTCCTAAGGTCGTCACTCAACGGCCTTCGAGTTGTGCCCATCGTTTGCTTTGCCGGGAAATTTTTCCGGCTGGCAGACAGCCGTTTTATTTTATTTTAAATCGGGCAATCAGCCCAAAAACTAAAGGAGAGATGAAATGAAAATTGCAAATAATGTTACAGAATTAATAGGAAATACTCCGTTGGTGCGCTTGAACCGCGTCACCCAAGGAGCCAAAGCGGAAGTAGTCGCCAAGCTGGAATTTTATAACCCGGCTCACTCCGTCAAGGATCGCATTGGCGCATCCATGATCGATGCGGCAGAAAAAGCCGGTCTGATCAAAAAGGATACCGTCATCGTCGAGCCGACCAGCGGCAATACCGGCATTGCCTTGGCGATGGTTGCGGCGGCGCGCGGATATAAATTGGTCCTGACCATGCCTGAAACCATGAGCAAGGAACGACGCATGTTGTTGCGTGCTTACGGTGCAGATTTGATCCTCACTCCCGGCCCGGACGGAATGGGCGGAGCGATCCGCAAAGCCGAAGAATTGGTTGCCTCGGATCCAAAGAAATATTTCCTGCCGCAGCAATTCAAGAACCCGGCCAACCCTGAAATCCACCGCAAGACAACCGCTGAGGAAATCTGGCGCGATACCGACGGCAAAGTGGATTACCTCGTGGCAGGCGTCGGTACGGGCGGGACCATCACTGGTATCGGTGAGGTCATCAAATCCCGCAAGCCATCGTTCAAGGCTATCGCGGTCGAGCCGGACGCATCACCGGTTCTCTCAGGCGGAACGAAGGGACCTCATCCCATTCAGGGCATCGGTGCGGGATTCGTTCCTGAGGTGCTCAATACAAAGATTTACGATGAGATCATCCGCGTGAAGAATGAGGACGCTTTCCAGATTGCCCGACGAATGGCGCGTGAAGAAGGTCTGCTCGTCGGTATCTCATCCGGCGCCGCAACGTGGGCCGCATTACAAGTGGCAAATCGCAAGGAGAATGCCGGCAAGTTGATCGTAGTGATCATCCCGTCGTTCGGCGAACGCTATCTCTCCACTCCGTTATTCGCCGATCTGGCCGAAGATCAACCGAAGTCATAGTTTTTAAAACCATGAGCGCTCCAACGATGACTTGTTGGAGCGCTCATTCGCGGTATTCAGAAAGAGAAAGCAAGATGTTAAATACAATTCATGATGATATTCAATCGGTGCTGGATCGTGATCCGGCGGCTCGCTCCAAGCTGGAAGTTTTGCTATGCTATCCGGGCCTGCACGCCATCTGGACACATCGCCTCACTCACAAGCTCTGGAAAATGAATTTCAAGCTCATTGCGCGCTGGCTTTCGCAAATCATGCGTTGGCTTACGGGAATTGAAATCCATCCCGGTGCAACCATCGGAAATAATTTTTTCATTGATCATGGCATGGGAGTCGTGATCGGCGAAACTGCGGAGGTTGGAAACAATGTCACGCTTTATCATGGCGTGACGTTGGGCGGTACCAGCCTGAACAAAGTGAAGCGACATCCAACCCTTGAAGACGACGTGGTGGTCGGTGCAGGTGCAAAGGTATTGGGCGCAATCACTATCGGCGCAAACAGCCAAATCGGTGCGAATGCCGTGGTCGTGAAATCTGCGCCGCCAGATTCAGTGATCGTCGGTGTTCCAGGCCAAGTCGTGGTTCGAGAACATCGAATACATGCGCTCCATGAAAAGGCGGATCTCGAACATGGCAACCTGCCCGACACGATTAGCGAAACTCTCACGGTGCTGATCGCACATGTTGAAACTTTGGAAAAACGCATCAACGGCGGCAACTATGGACCAGCCCTGCATGCCCCTGATCACGGTGTTTGGCATTGGGGAGATTTTTCTATCTAGATTTTTCTTTCTAATGGATGCTTTATGTAAAGAACTTGAGAGACAAAAACCATCAATGACCGATAGCAAAGATAGATAATTCGGCCCGAGATTACATTAAAGTTTTTCTGCTTAAGTCACACCTTGATTGACGTGGCGCAAATCGGCGGAAATTACTCACCTGGATATTTACTCTTCTGTCGCTTTTGGCCTCTCCGACTAGTATCGACACGCGCTTATCAAATGTAAATAGCAAGGCCCGGGAAAAATTCTCCAAGAAAATTAAGTTGTCCAAGAATTAATAATATGCCTACTGCGGCCAGGAATATTCCCGCGGCAATTGTCACATACCGCGTCAGCTTTGCCATGCGCCTCATCCATGCTCCCACCCGATCCATAGCCAGCGCCGTAATGATGAAGGGCAGCCCCAGTCCCAAAGAATAAAGTGCCAGGAGTGAGGTACCCCTAGTGATCGATGCTCCTGTTCCGGCAATGGTAAGCACGATACCGAGAGTTGGCCCGATACACGGCGTCCACCCGGCAGAAAAAAACATACCTATTAGGAGGGAAGAAATGTAACCCAGCCGGGGATCGGGCTCGGCATGTTTGCGAATTTCAAATTCAAGGAACGGGATTTGCAGCCAGCCTGAAATTTGCAGCCCAAAGAATACAATCATTACCCCGCCAATGCGGGTGATCCATTCTGTATAAGCATGCAGATATTGCCCGATAGCGGAGGCGGTCAGGCCCAAGGTAATGAACACGATGCTGAAACCTAGCACAAATGCAATGCCATGGAATAAAACCTGCAAACGGCTCACCCGTCTTATTTCCTGGCCACTCGAACGCGCCGCCAGATAGGTTAGATAACCGGGTAAAATCGGCAATACGCAAGGCGACAGGAAAGAAACAAACCCGGCCAGAAAGACAAGGCCGATGGATACGTTCAAATGGTCCGCAAAATTCGATGCAGACAAATTTGTATTGGATGCAGAAGATGCAATATTGAAATTGAGGGGCACCGGAAATGCTGATGGACGCAAAGCTAAAACCACTGCCGTTGCCAGAACCAGCCAACCTGTTACAGAGAGCAACTGTCTGCCCCTCTGAGAAACCTTATCAGCCATACTGTCTTGAAGTTCAACAGGGCTTTCTGGATTAATAGTCATTATCAACCTTTTGGCTTTTTATTAAAAGTGGCAACTGCTGTGACGGTGTCTTCCGCAAGAGCGCACACGCACTATTTCTTGGCGGCCAGCAATGGATCAATGATACTTGCAAAAACTGACAGGGGTTGCGGACCAAGTACTAGCTGGTTGTTCACTAAAAAAAAGGGCGCCCCGTTGTAGCCGTGGGTAAAAGCTTCTTCCCATTCGGCGTTCACTCGATCTTGATAGCGATGGGAACCCACGCATTGCTCAAATTGAAGCATATTCAATCCAATTGCGGCCGCGTACACTTGAATATTGCTCGCTCCAATAATCCCCTGATGCTCGTAGACTGTATCATGGAACTCCCAAAACTTGCCCTGTTCGTTCGCACACTGTCCTGCTTCCGCAGCATCGGGAGAGAGCAAGGTGATGACGGCGTAATCCCGCCAGACAAAGCGGATCTGGTCTCCGTATTTAGCGCGCAACTGATTGAGCACGCCAGTCTTATACCAGTACCAGCAGGAAGGACAACCAAAATCGGCATATTCAATGATAGTGACTGGAGCAGTCTTCGGACCAAGAGCGGGTGAAGCATCCATTGGCGCAGGATTTGTTGGTGTCGAAGCTTGAACATTCCTTGACGCTACTGCTGGTTTGAAATTGAGATGCGGTATGACGATCAGAACAACAACGATCAGCAACACTAAAGCAACACTACTTATGAACAACCGCTTTTGGAAAACATTCCGCTTGGCGTTTGCGAGTTCTGTTTGTAATCCTGGATTTGTTTTCATTACATAGTTTTCCTTATCCTGCTCCAACCACTATATTTTGCTCAATTGGAACTTGGCAACACTCTGGTTACCTTCTAGGCGATCCTAAGTGAAACAAAACTGATCACGTATAATTCCAAAGACCATCCGATGGCAGGACATCTTACTCCTTCTGCCAGCTACGTGATGCGAACACCGGTTGTCATCAAGATGGGAAAGAGATATTTAGAAGGTATTTAGATCGCAATTTTGGAGGCAAGTCAGATCATCAACTTCGGCCGATACTGCAACGCTTCCGCCAAATACGCGGCTTGAATCTGTTCGCTTCCCGCCAAATCCGCGATGGTGCGCGCCAACTTATCGGCCCCATCGCGGCACGGATGAAGCTCTCGCCTGATTCATCCAACTTGCAGAATTGACGAATCTCACCGACGCGCATATCGGCGTTGGAAATAACATTCAATGATTCATATTTTATTTTTTAGAATCGGGATTTGTAAATCGCGCAGTCTGGCGATCGCGTGCGGATTGCACACGCTTACGAATCGCATCAGATGATTCGCCCAACCGGTCACTACTCAATTTCTGATAATCCACACGCGGCACTTCGATGTGAATATCAATGCGATCCAAAAGCGGGCCAGAGATTCGCTTCTGATATTTTGTCACTGTGGATGGAGCACAGGTGCATGATTTGATTGGATCACTGTAATATCCGCATGGACATGGATTCATAGCGGCGACCAACATGAAATTGGCAGGAAATGTTAAAGAACCTTGCGCACGCGAAATCGTCACAACTTTATCTTCAATCGGCTGGCGCATCACTTCGAGCACACGTGTGCCAAACTCAGGAAGTTCATCAAGAAAAAGTACACCACGATGAGCTAAAGATATTTCTCCGGGATGGGGCCAATTGCCGCCGCCGACCAATCCTGCATGGCTGATCGTATGATGCGGCGAGCGAAATGGACGCGTGCAAATCATCATCTCCGGCGGAAGCGCGTCAGCCACCGAATAAATCCGCGTGACTTCCAATGATTCTTCGACAGATAATTCCGGCAAGACACCGGGCATAGCGCGCGCCAATAATGTTTTGCCTGCGCCGGGCGGACCCATCATCAACATATTGTGGACGAAAAATCGTCGCATTTATGGTGGACTTGGAGATGTCAAGGAAGAATAAATGAATCCAAAGTTGAAAGGCAGTTCATGCCGTGAAATTTATGTTAATGACCAGAACAAAGTGAGTGAAGGTTGTTTATTGCATGATAACCAAAACATATGGGAGGCAAATGCCGAGGTTACTAACAAGAACCTATCAATAACGGTCATAGTGCTAGGGGCAGTGATACCTGTGCAAAGACTTGGCGTGAGAGATATCTACTTTCACAGCCATATCGCCGGATGAACGTGGCTAGAATGTCCGAAATCGGCAGCTTGGCATCACCACGCAGGAAGAGTGGGATGCGCTCTAGTGGTGCTTCCACCATGATCCGTCGCCCACCTGCATAGGTCTGATCCGTCCAAGCGTTTCGCCAGACACCTTCAGCTGGGAGGTAAACTGCACGTTCGTTGATATCGGCTTCCAGGACAGGAGCCACTAAAATATCCGGTCCGAACATATATTGATCGTCAATGGAATAGCAGGTTGCATCATCCGGAAAGTCTACGAAAAGTGGTCGCATCGGAGGGATACCCCTCTCATGCGCCATGCGCATTTGATCCATAATATATGGGCGGAGATGTTCCCGGATGAACATGTACTGTTTGAGAATCTCGTACGCCTCGTCGCCGAAAGACCAGATTTCGTTCGCCGCGCCGCCAAAATCATCCGGGGCCGGCAAGCGATGCCCGTGGAGTCGGAAAAGGGGAGAGAATGCGCCAAATTGGAACCAACGCACAACCAGTTCGCGGAAAGCTGGATCTGTAGGATTGCCTCCTCGAAACCCGCCAATATCATGGGTCCACCAGGGTATTCCGCTGATTCCCATGTTCAGTCCCGCCTTCACTTGATTGCGCAATGAAGAAAAAGTAGATGGAATATCGCCAGACCAAACCGCAGCGCCAAAACGTTGACTGCCAGCCCAGGCAGAGCGGCATAGGAAAACAATATCCTGTTCACCTTCCGCTTTCATGCCCTCATAAAAGCCCTGGACATGATGAAGAGGGTAGATGTTTGCAACTGCTTCTCCATCGCCTGCATGGAAACGCAAGTTTTCCGGAATCATGGGGATCATTTCAGGCTCACAGGCATCCAGCCAGAATATTTTGATCCCGTGTTGATAATATCCTTGTTTCACTTTCTCCCAAACATATTTCTTCGCTCCCGGATGAGTGGGATCATAGTAATGGATATAAATTCCCTTCTCCTCATGATTATCCACAAAGTACATGTGGGCAGGCGTTCCACTCTTATTGCGAGTAATATATCCTTTGGACCACATCTCGGAATAATTGGGACTTAGACGGCTGACTGTGGGCCATACCGAGGCCATGACTCTCACTCCCAAGCTTTCCAGCTTCTTTACCATCCCGCTTGGATCCGGCCAGTATTTCGAGTCGAATTGCCAATCGCCTTGCCGGGTCCAATGGAAAAAGTCAATGACGATTACCGATAGAGGTAGTCCCCGCCGATAATATTCTTCCGCAACAGATATTAACTCGTCCTGGCTTGCGTAGCGTAATTTGCTTTGCCAGAAACCGGTTGCCCAATTGGGAAGGATGGGGGCGTGACCTGTAACATCGGCATAATGAGAGAGGATTTCAGCAGGATTATCACCTGTGGTGATCCAATAATCAATCTGAGGGGCAGCCTGCGCCACCCAGCGAGTTGCGTTGTAGCCAAGTTCCACCCGTCCAACAGCTGGGTTATTCCAAAGAAACCCATATCCTTTGCTCGAAAGTATAAAAGGAATGCTCACCTCGGTATTCCGCTGGATTAATTCAATGACACAGCCTTTCTGGTCCAATCGCCCATGTTGATGCTGTCCCAATCCATAAATGTGCTCATCGTCGTCAGCCCCGAAACAAACGTCGATTTGAAAAAGGTCCCCTTGGAGATCCTTATAATGCCTGGCAGGCAGCGAAAGGGCATGAATAGCTTGTTCTCTTAGTAATACGGCCCCGGTTTTAACGTTCCTGAAAGTCAACTCGCCTGAGGCGCTTACTTTCCCCATGATTGATCCGTTGCGGAGGCTTGCCCCAATCTCGCTGATTTCAATCTCAGGACGATGTCCTTCCATAGGAAGTAGAGCACTTATCCAATCCTGCTTGATTTCTGGTAACCGCGTGGCACGGACTCGAATTCCGTCGGGGCCCCAGGGTTCCATTTCCAGAATTTCATTATCCAGCGTGCAAAACAAGCTGTTCGTTTTTTTTATGAATTCAACCATGGTTATTTCCCATTCAGTTTATGCTAGTTTTTCCGGAATCCAAACTCGCATTCCGCCAATCCCTCGATTGCCCCACGCATAATAAGGTATGGCAACCAAGTGAGCTGGATGGGAAATTGTCTGAACCGCAGAAATAACGGGTCGATAAAGGCCTTCACCCCACTTTTCGTTGTCAATGAATTGGCCCTTCACATCAATGACCATCACCCCATCCAACAGGTCGCCTTCCCATCTAGGTAAGAGCGGATTGTTTTTGCCAATCTGCACATCTAGTAAACGGCTGTTTATTTCTTGATCCCTATCTTCAAGACAGTAAATCATTGGACCGCGTTGGATGGCTAAACAATCGCGTGTGGCATCGATACGGGGATTGGAAGCGACTAACATCGGTTCCATCCTTAGGTCGAGATCAACACTATCTCCGGCCTGCCATGTTCTTTCCAGAACAACATAGCCTTTTGCAAGCTTTGGATTTCTTACGACATTCCTATTGATGGATAGAACCGGCTGTTGACTCCATTCAGGAATTCGGAGAGATAATGCCCAAGGTGAACTGTCTGATTCCAATACCCGTAGCTTGACCTGCCCTTGCCAGGGATAGTCGGTCATCAAATTTAGTTTAGCGCGCTGCCCCGATGCCAGGTTACATTCAATATCTGCCGATGCAAAATGATGGATTTGAATGCCGTTTGCATCCCGTGTGGCGATGTAGTGAGTCAACGAGGAAAAGAGTCGCATGACGTTCGGTGGACAGCATGCACAATCATGCCACTCAGGGCGTTGATTGGGAATGAAATCCTCATGTGAAAACAAATCTGAGGATAAACGCAGGTATTTGGCATCGCGCAGCATCAGGGGGTTGATGTAAAAGTAATGTTGTCCATCCAAAGCCGGGCTGGCTAGGATATTGTTATAGAGCGCCCGTTCCATTTGGTCCGCATAACGTCCTTCACCAGAGACAAGCAGCATTCTCCAATTCCACATCAAGCTGGCTATGGCTGCGCAGGTTTCGCAATAGCACTGGTCAGCAGGTAATTCATAAGGATCACCAAAAGATTCTCCATCAAAACGAGAGCCTAATCCCCCCGTAACATAAAGTTTTGTTTAATAATATCGTTCGAAAGGCGCAGCATAGCGGCTAATAAAGGCTGCTCCCCGGTTTCCAAATACAAATCCGTTATGCCTGAAGCCAAGTACATTTGGCGCACAGCATGACCAGCTGCTTCAACAACCTGGCGCACCGGTATGTGATCTTGATGGTACTCAGAACCGTAAGAGCGATGACCTTTCATTGCATTTTTTCCACGCTGGTCAATGAAGAATTTCGCCAAATCCAAATACCGGGACTCTGCAGTCAATCGGTACAACTCGACCAGCGCCATTTCAATTTCTGGATGTCCGCAAGCTCCTTGTCTTTTATCTGGGCCAAAAACTAAATCAATATGGTCGGCAAAACGACAGGCAATATTTAATAAACGATCGTCGCCCAATGCGCGCTGAAATGCAATGGCTGCCTGAAATAGATGTCCGGCACAATAAAGTTCATGCCCGTTGTCTAAATCTGTCCAGGGCTCAAAAACTTCTTTGGTCTGAACATAACTATTGATGTAACCATCAGGACGTTGGGCAACTGCTATCAGTTCGATGGCTTGATTTGCCATCGAAGATAATTCTTTGTCCGGTTTCTTGCCTAATTCCCAGGCTAAAGCTTCCAGCCATTTATAAATATCTAAATCTATAAACACATATCCCCGGTAATTTCCTTTGATTAAACCCGCAGCAATTCGCAAGTTATCAAAATTACCAGACTTTTCGAGCATCTCAAAGCCAAAACGCAAACTGGCTTCTCGATTAACATCTAGTTTTTTCGTCCAGAAGCCTTCATTTAACGAAACACTCTTAAACTCCATGACTTTCCAACGTGCGCGAGGACTCTTCGAATTATCCACAGGACCAAATCCCGGGCTTCTGTCTCTATTAGGTGAAAACATCAACAACTCCTCTACCAACGAGCAGAAAATAAAGATAAGACTGTTTTTGCTTATTCAAACAAAATCGGTTGCAATAGTTTGCGAAAATCAACTTGAGAAGGAATCTTCCGCTTTAGTTACAATGGAATCCAGACAAAGCATTCACCTTATTCTTGTATATTTTTTCCTCTCCATCTATGGACCAGAGCCTCGGGAGGATTCGTATGGCTAACATAACGGTCAAGCAGAATTTCGTCCCGTCCAGCCCCGCAGGATTCGCGTATGATGAGCTTGCTTTGGACTCGAATGGGATCTTTTATTTCAATTTGGTTTTCAAGTTGGTCCACGATCAATTGAGCCGCCAACTTTCCCATCTCAAAACTTGGAGGACAGACAGTTGTAATCGTGGGCTTGGAAAAACTGGCAAAATCGCGGTCATCGTATCCAACTACCGCGATATCCTTTGGTACATTCAAACCCGCATCTTGAATGGCATAGATTGCACCTAGTGCCATGAAATCGTTTGCAGCAAAAATAGCCGTCGGAACGTTGGGCAGGACAAGGAACTTCTTTGCTGCAGAATACCCGCTCTGAACTTCCCAAGTACCTTCCTCAACAGAAGAGGGATCATACGGGATACCAGATTGTGCTAAGGCATCTTGGTAACCGGCCAGACGATCTTTAGATGCATCCCATTCATGCGGTCCATTAATAAAACTAATTCGGCGATGACCCAGTTTCACTAAATGTTCAACTGCCAGGCGTGCACCATGACGATCGTCCGGGATTACCGAATTAGCGTATGACCCATTAAAGAGCCTATAAACGAAAACGTACGGTTTGTTGGCTACATCCAGTGGTTTATTGAATTCGTCCCTCCACAATTCCACAAAAATGACACCATCGATAGACCGGCTGATGAGTTGGTGAACCGCCTCGCTTTCCAGATCCGAGTCCCAATCTGTGCTGATAATGATGCTGAAATAGTCATGTTGCCTGAGATATTCCTGGATACCGCGAATTAGGACCGGGGTAAAAGGGCTGGCAATGTTATAAACGATCAGCCCGATTGTGGAGGTTCGGTCCATTTTGAGGCCACGCGCGGTCATATTCGGGCGATAGCCCATCTGGTTGGCAATGGTTAAGATATGTTCCTTGGTTACACTACTGACCGGATGAGCGCTGTTGTTAAGTGCTCTTGAAACAGTTGAAACGGAACAGCCGGTGGCTTTGGCTAATTCATGCAGGGTTACTGGCATAGGTAGACATCCAATTCCCAAAAATAATTTGATACGGTATTTGCAAAGTTCTCAAGTTATTAACAGCGACCTTTTTTTCATAAGCTCAACGGTTTTTCCTCTCGTGCCTCTGACGGAAGGGTGGACAGGGTGGAAAATGTAAATTCCCATCCACCCTTCCTGGGGGCTTCGCCTATCAGTGTATAATGCTTGCCTGAGCCGTTTCAGGAAGTGCTTTCAGATGGTGGCCCAACCAATGATGCGCCTTCTAAGACGGCTCTCCTTATTTTATATATATCATGATTATTTTGGAAGCAGAGGATCAATCTGTGCTGCAGCATCTTTCATGGCCTGATCTGGGGTCTTCTGGCCAGTTAAAGATTCCTGTATCGCTTCCTGGATAAACGCCGAAATGTCGGACCAATTAGGTAGAGGACCCCGTGCTTGAGCATATTGCATTTCGTTTAAGAATACCTGCATGGTCGGGTCATTCGCCGACTTCGCCGCGACTTGGGCAAGCACATCCTTCCGGCTGGGAATATAACCCATGCAGTCGGTCATCTTGGTACCGTAAGAAACATCGGTAACATACTTTAGAAATGCCCACGCGCCGTCTTTCTGCTTGCTGGCATTGAACATGACCCAGTTTTCACCACCCAGGGAAGCAGCGGGCTGCTTGGTATACGGCAGGGCTGCAACCTCCCAGTTAAGGTTCGGGGCATCCTTTTTAATGGTGGCCACATTCCATGTACCGCTGATCATCATAGCTGCTTTGCCGGTAGTGAATTGCGTGTAAATCTCGGCGAAACCATCTGTGATGGCTGTTTTGGGAGCATAGCCCTTCTTAACCAAATCCGTCCAGAAAGCAAGGGCGGCGATGGAGTCGGAGGAGTCGAGCGTCGCAAGAGTGCCGCCATTTTGGAGAACCCACGGCAGGAATAAGAAAGTGCCGGTCTCATCTTTCTTGGCGAGCAAGGCGGTACCATAGACGCCCTTGGTCGGGTCGGTCATCTTTTGAGCCCAGGTTTCAAAATCGGTCCAGGTCTTGGGAGGATTAGTGGGATCCAGACCAGCAGCCTTCGCCATGTCTGTATTGATCCACAGGACTACCGTGTTGCTGCCCAATGGGATACCATAAGTCTTTCCCTGCCACTGTGTGGAGTTCCAAGGGCCAGGTAGGAATTGGTCAGCTTGACCCCAAGCTTTGACATAATCGCTGAGGTCGGCCAGTGCGCCCGCGGCGGCATAGCGTGCATTATCAGGGTTGTCGACGATCATTAGATCTGGTGTGACCCCACCAGCAATTGCAGTTGTAACCTGCTGATTGAAATCTGTGAAGGCCAGGTTACGGATATTAAGAACGTACTGTGACTGCGCCGCATTGAAATCTGCCGCGGCGGTTTTTACACAGGCGGCTGCAGGACCGGTGTCTCCGTAATATGTCCACATTTCAACGGGCAAGGCACTTGAGGCGCCTGATGCGGCAGTGGAGGCGGCAGTAGCCGCCGGAGCTGCTGTCGCAGGAACTGCGGTAGCAGCAGGGGCCACAGTTGCAGGGACTGCAGTAGCGGTAGGAGCTGCGCAACCTGACAGAATCATTACGCTCACTAATGCCGCCATGATCAATTTATTCAAATTGGCTTGCTTGAGCATTTTCTTTTCTCCTTATATTAGTAGATGATGGTTGGAACAGTCAAAAACTCCGTAATAATACGATCAGGCATCACCTCCTTGTCAAAGGGTTAGCTTCATTTCACAGATCCAGTTGTCAGACCACTGACAAATTGGCGTTGCAAAAACATGAATGCAACTACTGCTGGAATTGCCACAAGAGTAGAAAATGCCATCATAGTGTCAAAATTAGATTTGTACATGCCTATGAATTGGAAAATGCCCAATGAAACTGGTTGCATTTCGGGCTTTGGCAAGAAAGATAAGGCGAAGACAAACTCACCCCAGGCTGTCAAGAATGAAAGGACGCCCGCTGCCACCAAACCGGCTCGAACCAGGGGAAGTATGATATACCATAACACCTGTAACCGCGAACCGCCATCGATCCAGCCTGCTTCTTCAAGAGCATCCGGGATTTGTAAAAAGCTGGTTCGAAGGATAATAATGGCAAATGGTAAGGCGAACGCTGTATCCGCCAGAATCACACCGGAATATGTACTATATAGACCTAAGATTTTAAATAACACAAACAGTGGAATAACAAGCAGAACACTTGGCAACATTTGAGAGACAAGCAGGAACAGCAGGAAGGTCGTTTGCCCGCGAAATTTGAAACGAGAAAGTGCATAGGCGGCCGGGATAGCCAAGGCTAATGCAAGGAGAGTGGTCCACGAGGCAATGAGCAATGAATTTTTGAAATAAACAAAAGTGTTGATATAGAGTGCCGGCTCTGTGGAAGGCAAGCCCAGAACGGACTTGTAACTTTCCACTTGGGGGGAGGATGGAAACAGTATGGGTGGTTTTTGAAAAATTTGATCCACTGGTTTTAGCGATGTGGAGACCATCCAAAACAGTGGCATCAAGTAAATTACACATGCGATTATGCACAGCGTTAGCCTGGCGTAGGTTTCAATGCGTTGCCTGCTCATAGTCTCTCCTCATTTAGAGTGAATTTAAGATACAGTACTGCAGCGCCAAAAAGGATGGCCAGAATGAATACTGATATGGCCGCACTCTCTCCAAAGTTGAAATTGATGAAAGAAAGCCGGTACGCCAAAGTGGGCAGAACTTCTGTGGCGGTTCCCGGACCTCCTTTTGTCATAATCCAAATAATGTCAAACACGCGTAATGTGTAGATAAACCCCAACATCAAGACCGCCCCGACGGTTGATCTGAGCAGGGGCACTGTAATGTAAACAAACTTTTGCCATCCGTTTGCTCCGTCAACTGTGGCAGCTTCATACACATCTTCTGGAAGTCCCACGATACCTGCGCTGAGCAGAATAACATTGAAAGGAATCCCAAGCCAGATGTTTGCAATAATGACAGCGGCCAAGGCTGTGTTGGATTGGAAGAACCACGCGATGGGTTGATTGACAATCCTTATGGAGGTTAGTAAGAAATTAACCAAACCATAATCTAGGTTGAACAACCACAGGAAAATTGTTCCGGTGACCACAGAGGGGATTTGCCAGCCCGACAACAAGACGCCTCTCATCACATTGCTCAAGGGGAAAGGCTTGCTAAGCAAAATTGCTAATCCCAGCCCAATCGTAAATTGAAAAAGGATCGAGAAAAAGGTAAAGATCAACGAATGGGTTAGAGCCACTGCAAATGCGGGGTTGTTGAGAACGGCAACATAATTTTGAAACCCGACAAACTGTGCATTCTTAGAGATCAGCGTTTCAAGGTTGTATTTTTGAAACGAGATTACTACGCTGTATAAAATTGGAAAACCCAAGATTGCCCCCAGAAACAACATGGATGGGAGAATAAATAAATAAGGTACCAATTGTTCGCGCGATGGGAATAGTTTACTCTGGCTTAAGAAATTCTTGGTTGATAGAGAACTCATCTAATATTCCTTTTCCTGGATAAGAAATTTCAAACGAGCGATAATTTTGAACATCGCCATGAACAAAATGAGTACCAATAGCTTGCTCCAATTGCTAAAACGACTTGAAATGTCATTTCTGCGATTGCCTCTATCTGAAAAACTAAAAACCAAAGTAATCTGTGTAGTTGTTTTTATGAATATTACATTGAACGGCAAACGTTCGCCTTCTAGAATAGTATAAAAGCAAACGTTTGCCATGTCAATGTCAAATTTAAAAAAATACCCCTCGTAACAGGGTATCTTGCATAAGTACTATAGACCATATAGGCTATTCTCTAGTCCCTAAGCGGGCTCGACGGGTGTTAAGATGTCTTGAACAGGCTTCGTCAGGGGCCAATAGAAAGTAGGCTTTTCACTCCATGATGGTCAGCCCTGGCCAATCGCAAAGCATGCAACACCTTTGCGCAAGCGAGACAGGCTGGATAGGCCTGTCTCGCCCACACCAACGCATGAAGCGCTGGTGATTGTCATCAATTATCATAGGTTCATCATCCGATCATCAACTTCGGCCGATACTGCAACGCTTCCGCCAAATGTGCGGCTTGAATCTGTTCGCTTCCGGCCAAGTCTGCAATGGTACGCGCCAACTTCAATACCCGATGATATCCTCGTGCCGATAGATTCATCTGACCCATTGCAGCGTGGATCAAACTCTCCCCCGCTTCATCCAACTTGCAGAATTGACGAATCTCGCCGACGCGCATATCCGCGTTGGAAACAACGTTCGTTGATTTGTGTTTTATTTTAGAAGAATTCAGAATCGTAAATCTAGCGACCTGGCGATCACGTGCGGCTTGCACGCGCTTGCGAATCGCATCGGATGATTCACCCAACCTATCACTGCTCAATTTCTGATAATCCACGCGCGGCACTTCAACGTGAATATCGATTCGGTCTAATAACGGCCCCGAGATTCGTTTTTAATATTTTGTTACAGTGGATGGGGCACACGTACAGGGTTTGATCGGATCGCCGTAATATCCACATGGACAGGCGTGTGGTCTTTTACTACGGCGGGAGGATTTGAAATGGGTTGGCATGGTTCGTTAAATCGGTAGGTCAATGTTACGACAGGTACCACCTTCCCGTCAACCATGTTCGGTTGCACCAAGATCTCCTTCACAAGCTCTTCAACGGCCCGCCTTTTCTCCGCAAACGAGGCTTGATCAATTCGATTTCCTAGTTGTCCAAGTCTATCAGCAACATCGACCAGGTCATCTTCCAATGTCATAGCCTGCAATCTTCTAGTTTCAAGCGTGGTTCTATAAGCGATAAGCTCTCCTTGAGCTCTTTTGTTTTCGGACATGATCTCATCAAGGGTTTGGGGATTAACTTCTTGACTTTCAGCAGCGATTTTGATCAGGTTGAACTCTTTTCGTTTGAGTTCTCCTAATTGATTCTCTATTTGTTCTAATTGATCCGTAATCGTCTCGTCAACTGGTTTGCGTTGTGACCGCAATTGTTCCAGCACCACATTGGGAGACTTGCAAAAATTCTTGATGTCTTCCCATACAACTTCTTCAATCTCATCTGCTCGCAAACTGGGTGCCTGGCACCTTGCTTTACCTAATTTTTTCCATTGGGTTTTTCCATTGCACTGGTAATATGCTTTTTGCTTTGTTCTTTTTGGGGCAACCAGCGAGTAACTGCCACAAAAGGTCTTTCCACAGATTGCACACTTTATCAGGCCACGGAGCAAGTAACCTCGGCGACTGTTGCGAGTGGAAAACAACTGGTTTTGGCTGAGGATTTCACCTGCCTTTGCGAACAACTCCTCGGTGACAATGGCAGGACAATAACCAGGAATTGTGTCGCCCTTTCTTCGTTTCTTGGAACGCTTTCCCCATTCCCATTTCCCCATATAGGCTGGATTTCGAAGCATATTCCGGACACGACCGGCTCGCCAAATCCCGTCCGTCTTATCTGGGGCACGTTTCCCTTTCCTCAACATGCGACCATCTATTTGATATCGAGTTGGGATTCTCATTGCATTTAACCGAGCCGCAATTTTGACGCAACTCGCCCTCTCCTCTACGCACCACTTGAACATCATTCGAACGGTCTTGGCTTCACTTTCTTCGATTTCCAATTGCTTGCTATCCGGGTTGATTTCGATATCCATAGGCAACAATGCCTCCGGAATACTTGCCGCCCTTGATAGACCTTAATAGCCCGTCCTGCGTTCGGTGTAGGATCTCCTGACGCTCCTTGGATGCTACAGCCCCTTCGATCTGAAGTAGGAAATCGTTCCCATTGAACTGCTGCCCTTTTTCGGCACCCCAACAGTCAATGTGCATGTCTTCGAGTTGTCTTAGGAACAGTAGCATTTCAAGCAGATCCCGCCCCAGTCGATCAATATTGAAAACATATAGTCTGGAAATCTCGCCCTTCGTTCCCGCCCTCAAGGCCTCTGCGAAGCCAACTCGTTCTCGTGATCCCCCGGACTCTGCCAATTGCCAAATGTGTTTCTGGTCAATATCGTATCCTTGCTGGTCAGCCAAAGCCAGAATTTTCTCAATCTGCTTCTCTGGGCTTGTGCCTTCGAGCTGCCGGGTTGTCGACACTCGGATAATGGCTCCTGCTTTGTTGTTCATTTGATTCTCCTTTCTTTTCATTATTTTGATATATTTCATTCAACCAAGGTTGAAAGACTACCTTCAGTCGTTCAGCAAGGTTATTCGAATCGTCCGACTCGTATTTCCGGACAATTCTTAATTTACCATGCTTAGGATCCTTTTGCTTTGAGGTAGTCATTTAAATCGTTTCACTTAACTTAGTGATCTTTAATTAGGATGCCAGCGATTACTAGTCATTTCGCCATCTTCTTTTATCTGAACATCAGCATTGCTGCGGCAAACGCTGGAATCACTAACATTTCGCCAATACTCCAGGGTTTGATTGAACTTGCTGTTCATGACCCGGCCCTCCGATTGCTTAAACTGCAACCTAAAGGTATACAAACCCGGATCTATGGGTATCAAGTAGAAAATTTTTACATATCTCAATCTCTTTCGAACATCGTTTTTCATTGTAAAAACCTCTTATTCAGTGTGCAATCAGGGGGAATTTGCCGGTCGACCACCAGTGGGGGTAGCGGCTCATCGTATTCAGTCAAGGTCGGGGGAACCCCCTTCTCTACAAACTTCTTCTGAATGTGGCGACCGATGCTATTTGGATGCAGGTGTGCATCCTGTGCAAGCAGCTCAATGGATGGATACTGCATTTTGGTTTTCAGAAGGCCGATCAGAGCCAGCGCTTCCCACGTTCCCCATTCCTCCCTAAGCTTCCTGAACGTCAAATCATAGGTCCCAATGGAGCATCCCAGCAAATTCAACTCTTCAAGCTCGTTCTCAATAACATCATAGGCCCACGGCAGGCTAATAGATCGCAGTGTTGGTTTCTTGCAACCGGTCAGCTTCCGGAGATATAGCTTCTTCAGCTCGGCCTCCGCACGCAGAATTCCCCAAGCGGCTATGGCACCTGCAAGGTCGTTATTATCTTTGCGTTCCCTGGCTTTATCGTAAGCCCTGAGTACGACTAGACTGTTTCGATACTCCTCCCCCTGGCTGGTATACGGTCTTGTCGTGCGATAGGGATATTCAAGGTAGCCAAGAGCTTTGATGTACCAGGGAACCAACTCTCCCACCTGAAAGTTGTAACAAACATCAAGGCGGTAGAGTAAGCCGATCCACAGATCCAGCCGTGGTATACCCGCAATCTCTGGCATCATTGCATTTGCGGTGTCAATGGCACCCTCAAGGTCGTAGACCATTTGGATATTGTTGCCATAGAGAATATGGGGCAATGAAAACTCTATTTTCAAAAGGCCGGAATTCTGAAAGGGATAATATGTGTATTGAATGGATGCTCCATTAGGCAGATATATCGTGCACCCCCACCAATGCACTCTATATCCTCCATTCTTATCATGACGGCTTTCATCTTCCCAACGTGAGTAAACGTCATGAGGGATCTTGATGTCATAGAAATTGAGTCCCTATAGTGTCAATCACGACTCCTCCCTATCAGAATTTTGTGCTAGCACAAAATTCCTGCTGAATTCTGCCAACGATTCTCTTTCACTTTTTTCAATTCGAAGAGTTCGTGCGAGGGTTTCCCGGTCAAGGTGCATTTCGATGCATGCTTTCACTAAATTCCGCAGGGCTGGAGCAGGGATAGCATCCAACTCGACGCTCGGTTGATCGCCCCAGCTTTTGGACCTCGGATCCGTCTTCTTGGTTTCACGAGTTGGCAGGTTCATCCGGGTAATTTGTTGAGGAGTGACCGCTGCACGGGTGAAGTGAATATCAGCGCCGTGTTTAACGAGGCCATCCCTGACCTTGTAAGCAGCATCCACACCGGATGGATCCCAATCTCCAAAATGATAAATGTAGGCAGGTTTCTGGAGGCCCTTTAGGTAGGCAGCTGCCTCATACAGGAACGTAGTGCTGCTGTATCCACGACAAACGTAGAGCGCCACATCATGTTCCGTGGTAATCGGGCTGATCACTCCAGCCAGCGCATCCTTCTCCACCCAGATTTCAACATAATCAGGCTGGTTGATCCACAGATCACGGCGATACTCACCCTGCCAGTGCGCTAGCGCATCTTCTAAACTTTGATGTGTATTGGGCTTGATTTGCCAGCGGGTATTATCGGCAATCCAACCGTAGGGGATCAGCCCCTGCTCACGCATTTTCCCGAGTTGGTAGCAGGTTTGCCGGTACCCTGCTTCGGTCTTTGCAATAACTCCTCGGACGGTAAGCGCATAATAGATCTGCCGAACCGTTAGTCTTGGCCTTAGTTCGTCAAATATTTGGAGGCTTGCCTTCTGAATTTCTAGACTTCTAGATCGTGTGTTATACTTTTGCATAACGGATAAGTCTCCTTCGCTTGGGGATTTTCCTGAAGTTCGGCCAGGCCCGCAGTTGCCGCTGCTTGGCCTGGCACTTTGTTTCCTGGGGAACATGCTTCTATAGCATCAATGCCATCCATTTGCGTAACGTTCCAAAATTCGGCAGGCAGATAAAGTTGAAGGCCAAATACTGGATCCGAATCCAGAGTGCCAAGTTTTGCAAAATCAAGAAGTGTGGCCTGATAGACTACACCCTGCGCAATGACCACAATCCTGATAGTCTCCACCTCGTCATTGCTTAGGCTTTCCAGCGAATCAACGGTGAAATTAAAGCCTTCAATATTGGTCAATTGAGGATTTGGGCTTGGTATCTGCAATGTGTAAATACCATTACTTATGGAGCCCAGGCCCTTCAACTCTACGGTTTTCAATTGCATTGAATGTTTAGGCATGGGACACCTTCTGATTGCTTTTCCCACCAATCATGGGTGTTTTATGTGGGTCGTCTTCCGATATGGCTTGGAGTTCCTTGTATATCAAGAAGCGTATAGTGTCCCCTTTCGAACGTTGATGGAATGCGGCCAATTGCTCCAGAGACAATCGGTCTTCATTCGTACATAGGAATGTAAATCGTTTATCACGCATAGCATATGCTCCTTATATTCCAAGAATATAAGGCTATTCTAGTTATGGGCGTGATTTTAGGGTGAGAAAAAACGTACGTTTTTTCTCACGGTCACCCAACCTTTTAAACTATCTTTGTACTTTTGGAATTACAGAACCTGATATGCTGGTTAAGATGGCATTAGGCTTACAAGTTAAGTGCCAAAGATCAGAAGTACAAAGTCTGTGCTATGAAGTTTCGTGAAGTGTTAATTTCGATGTCCCCAGAGGATTCCCACTCCTCGATAATCTTGTTGATCCTCTCCTGAATGCTTTGTTTAATACCTTTCCACTCAGGTCTTCTTGTTTTGTCCAGCATATCATCTGTTTTCTTGATATAGCCGAGCTTGTATAACCAAAAGATGTTGAACTCTAGCCTATTCCATCGCTTATCTTTGGAGAATACTCTCTTGTGTTTAGCAATTTGCTCCTGGAAATATTCCACTTTGGACCTAACTTGCGTTCTGTTAAACGGTCCTAACTTGATTTGCCAAGGCAAATAACCATCGTCAAGATCTTTATGAGCTTCATTTATAGTTTCTACGACTTCCTCTTCGGTCTTCCCTAAAGCTAAGGATACGTATCGAAATGAGTATTCATGAATTGTGGCATTAGTTAAAATGGCCCCAGCCCTTTAAATTGAGTTCGGGCTTGGATTCCACCCACTGATTGTTCCGTCCTCGTTTTTCATCATGAGCACATATCAGCCAAGCAAGGCTAATGTAATTCAAGAGCAATGCCAACATGTTCCAACTCCATCCTTGCATGCGCCACTGATAGAGTCCATAAAGGCTGCTCTTCTTTGGATGAGTTAGGTCTTCTCCCTGGGCTTGATCCATTTCTTGACGCAATCGAGTCAGCAGTTTGCGGTTTTTAATAACGCCGTCAAGATCCCAATCTTCATCTATTTCCAGGACCATATGGCGACGTTGAGGTCTTTCATCCTCAATGAAATAACGAATCTCTACGCCGGGCGCAAGCTGGGTCGGATGCGTGATAAAAGCATTCTTTTCAAAAGTATCTTTTGCGGGAGACCTTTTCAAGGCTCGTTTCTTTTTCATACTCATAGTGATATTCTGAGAGATCCAAGAATAATTGTAATCTCATTATCACCATAGCGTTTAATTCTATATGCACCAGAAAAAAGCAATTCCTCCAATAACCGATAATCTCCGATACCAACAAGATTTATACAAAGCCGGGAGGCCTGTTCAAGCCTCCCGGCAATTAATAGAACCTAGCTGCTAACCGCTTGCTTCTGCTTGCTCCACATATTGGACAATGTCCACAGCTGTGAGCCTTATCCTTTCCAGATGCTCCATGATCATCTCCGAAGTTGCACCATGCAAAGCAATGTAATTCGGACTACAAATGGATTGAAGTCCAAAGTGCCGACATACAACAAAGGCCGTTGACTCGGCTTCGAGTTCCTTGACGCTTGTTGGTAACTCCGAACCATGATGCAGCATGAGCTCGTGAGCGATCTCATGAACCATGGTGCTGGTTCCTGCGCTTGGAGCAATTTCAATGCTGCCTCCCATCGAAACACCTTGAGTTTCACCTGCCAGTTCTTTCTCGGTGATCGAAATCTCATGCTCATGAGCAAAAGCCATGAGCCGTTCGTTCAAGAACGCATTCTTCTCAGGCTTTTTCCAATCGGGCGGTTCGGGCAATGGCTCGCCATCGGTCTGCGAAATATCGAAAACGTAGCAGACTTTAAAGCCCCGCACTAGTTAACTTGTCTTCTTCCTGCTCCTCACGTTCCTTCTTCTTAATGAATATCGGGGCCAGGATCGGAATGCCGACTTCGCCTGGCTTGACAAAGCGGTTGTAGGAATTCCATTGACGGAAGCCTGCCACATGAGTTGCGTCTGGACGGCTCATCAATATCAACCACATGTTGTACAAACTGTAGCGATGAAAACGGGAAAAAGCATCCAGATAACGCAACATGTCTTCACTCATCCTTGCTGCATCGGTGGCTTGAGCCAACTCTTCCACTTGTTTATTGATCTGTGCTATCAATGATTGGTAATTCATTTTTTCATTCATGGTTTTCTCCTTAAAGTGACCAGAGCCTGAACTCCATTGCATTCAGGCTCCGGCATTGGGTAGTTCCTCATCAGATGCGTAACTCTTGTGCTTCGCCTTCTGTGATCTCCGGCGAAGCCCTGAAATCAGCACCTGACTTTGTTTCCTCATCAGATGCGAAGATCAGCTGAAGCCGAGACCTCTCTCTTTGAGAGAAACATATTTCTCTGCGCAAACTATGATGTGATCCAACACGTCTATATCCAGCAGCTTTCCAGCCTGCACAATGGCACGGGTCACTACCACATCATCGGGACTGGGAGTCGGATCTCCGACTTGGATGGTTGTGTGCCAGCAAGATCGCCGGTGCATTCTCCGCCACGGCTTGCCGGAACACTTCACCGACACGCACTTGACTTGAATTGACGCTGCCTTTGTAAACCACAACCAGGCTCTTCACCCGATTGCGTGTGTCCAGATTCATGACCCATAACTCTTCATGATCCAAGTTGCCGATGAAGGGAGTCAATAGATTGGCTGCATCGGCGGGAGAGTTGATCTGTGGCCGTTCCGTTGGATAAGCATACAGCTGTGAATTCAAGACTTCATGCAGAGCACGGATCTGCGACAGTGTCTGCTCGACCTTGTCTCGTTTCGGCCCAGCCTTGCGATGAACTGCTTGGCTTTTATCAATGACGGGTAGAACCGGAGTTGGATCAGAAGTCAACATGGCGATCCTCCCCACTTGAATCTCCATTCCACCGTGAGCGGATCTCAGCTTCGGTGAGATATTCCATGCAATCCGAGACACAACAGATATTCATGGATGTTGTCCGACACTTCGCCTTCGCTGAAGTGCATACTGCCTGTGGTGACCGGAACAATGTGCCGATGCATACAGGGCGAATAGTTAATGTGAACTGAGTAATCGTCCATTCTGTCCTCTTACTTCTGCTTTCCGCCATTGCACCAACTGCCATCATCCAGCTTATGGCTGTACCAGGACTTGCCGTTCTTCTCGAACTTCTTCATCTCGGCTTGATGGATCGGACATAGCTTGGTATCTCGGCGCTGACTGCGCTCCGGTTGAAAACCATGCTCCATCAAGTAGCTCAATGCCACACTAGCCTTATCCAGCAAGTCCTTGCCGGTCTCCCCACGCAGGGTGATCCGGCAGACGAAGCCATCCTGGGTTACATAGCATGTGTTCCAGCTTGCTGGAGCTTCGGTACAAATGGCTTCTGGTTTACTTACAGGTTCTGTGATCATTTGATATTCTCCTTTTGTTTAGAATTAAAAAGAGCCAACCCGAAATCAGAGTTGGCTCTGGGATTGCCATCTTCCATAGCGATGGCATTCAGCATTCGTACGAAGTCAAGCAGATCGATCCAGCGTGTTTCCCGGCCTGAGCCTGCGCAAGCGACACACGGAATATGGCGGATGTATGTCCGTCCATCGGCGGTACTCATCTCTTCGTTAGTGGGGAGATAGGCTTGGCCTCCACACGCACGACAAGTTGTGAAGATTTGAACCTTGTCCATGGCTAATGTCCGAACACAACGACGCAAACTGACTGCAATGCGGGCACAACCGTGAAGGTGATCTGGTTGGCACCCAGCGCAATCAAGGGTGACATCGCAACGATCGCTGAGGCAATCAGCCCCAGCAACCACAGGTAGATCACGAACGTTGATTTGGTATTCATATTGGCCTCCTAAGCCTTAAAACAAAAAATCCCACCGAAATATCGGTGGGTGAGTGCCCTTGCTTCTACACTTCTACATCTACACTTGCCTCGGTGAGCGGCGGGCGAGGGCTGACCGTGCTCACAAGCCAGGGCGATGCTGGAGGGGTATACCTCCGCAGAGCGCACCCGGCACAGGCTATTCGATTGTTAGGCACCCCCTATGCTCATTTTGGGATTGCAACCCTCATCTAATATCCGCTTACCAATCCGCAGGGATTTTTGCGATTTTGGTTGTATACAGCGAAGTGGTATTATCCTATTGCGAAACAGAAAGAGAATCGCACATCATGATTATAGGAGTTTGAAATGAAAAACGGTACTTGTCCAAGATGCAATTCATCCAACGTCTTCAAGAAAACCAAGGGAGCCTACTTTGGGAATGGGATGTTGACCGTTGGCAGCAGCTTTGACATCATGGGATCGGAGTTTGAAAGTTATGTTTGCACGGAGTGCGGCTATTTTGAGAATTACATCCTGGATAAGCCCAAGCTTCAAGAAGTCCAGCAAAAGTGGACCAAGGTTACATAGCCGGTCATGACAATTCGAGCCATCCTTGCGCAGGAGGCCCATGTTATGTGCGTCTATCGTTATTGCTGCAAGGCTCGAGGGGTTCCTGGATAGAAAGGGGACAGGGATCTTTTGGGTTTGGGGTTCTACTCTAAGGCCTCCTAGACCCATGGGCGGTAATATGAGATTGGTATAGACAAATAGACGAAAATTTGAATAGATTTAAATAAAACATATGGTTTTAAGGCATTTTCCCAAATTCTTTGATAGAACAAGTTATTAGGAAAATGCGCTCGTTGCCCGGCAAGCCATGGAACTGATTGGCGGTGGCATGAATTTGCGGGAGGCGGCCCGTCATCTGGGGATCAATCATCGCACGGTGGCAGTATGGGTCAAACCGAAGGACAAAGAGCCACGGTCCAGCTGATCGCCTCATCAGATGAGGACGCCAGCCGAGAAAAGCGTCCGCACCATGGCAAGACGGGCACGGAATGTATACGGGGTATTATCTCGGCAAACGAACGAACGGGGAAATTGCCATCGAAATCCCCATGGGTACCAGTGTCGGTTTACATTCTTTCTTGCCGGAACGTACACCGCGCAGAAATAGTGATCGACAAGATATAATTAGTCCATGCTCAAAAGCAAAAGAATTATCAGGCCGCCGTTCTCTTGGCGGCAATTTATTTATTCGCAGAATATTTTGACCAGCTAATCCTTGCCTTTCCTCTCCTGATCGGTGTGGGCATCTGGCTAATCATCAAACTAACTCCCCCCGACCAGATCACCGACAACTGGAAGTAAAAAGCCGATAGCAAAAAGCCATCCGCTTTTTACTTTTGGACTGTCTCTCCGTAAAAAATTGACTAGGCTGATAGGGTGGAACGTGGCTATAATATAGACATTCAAGGAACGGAATTATCGCATGAAAAGCCCAATTATCAATTCGCCTTATACCGAACCAACACGCCATTTCAAACCAGATGAGCGCGGAATTTCAGATGAAATTCTAGAATTCCGGCGACCAAGTAGTTTCTACATGCCTGTACCCCGAGCGCGCAAAAGAGACAGACAATTGGAATTGAATCTTGCTGAGGGTGCATATAGCGAGGAGCTGCAACAAGAAAATGAATTTATCAATAAAGTACGTACTGTGGTGGGAGAATGGCGCAAGAAGGAATATCCTGGAATTACCAAAACATCGCGCGACTTACTATATTACTGGAAGGATGAAAACCGCGAGAACAAACTTTTCTTTTGCCAGATCGAAGCACTCGAAACGCTTATTTATATCAACGAAGTGGCTGAGAAATCAGGGGAGACTTGGATATTGAACGATCTACGAAAAGTAAATAACGAAGCCAACCCCGGGCTTTATCGGTTAGCATTCAAAATGGCGACAGGCTCAGGCAAAACTGTTGTCATGGCAATGATTATTGCCTATCACACATTGAACAAGATTCGCTATCCGCAGGATACGCGTTTCACAGACGCATTTACAATCATAACACCTGGAATTACTATTCGTGATCGCTTGAATGTACTGTTGCCGAACGACCCAAAAAATTATTATTTGCAACGCGACATTGTGTCATATGCGGATTTTGATTTACTTCAACAAGCGGTCGTCTTCATCACAAACTTTCACCAATTGTCACTACGAGAAAATCAGCGTTTTGAAATGGGAAGCACGCTCAAAGCCACAGGACTTGTTAAGGATGAAGTCGCAAAAGAATCTCCGAACGCGATGGTGAACCGTGCTTTCAAAAGCTTGCTGACCAAGGCGCGTGTTCTAGTTATCAATGACGAAGCGCATCATTGTTATCGCGAAAAACCAAGTGAAGAAAAATTGGTTGGTGAAGACCGCAAGGAAGCAGACGAGAACAACAAGGCGGCAAGAGTTTGGGTCAATGGCTTGGAAGCCTTATCAAATAAGATGAATGTGAACGCGGTTATTGACCTTTCTGCAACGCCCTATTTCCTCAATGGGTCAGGCTATACCGAAGGGACAATGTTCCCATGGACAGTGTATGACTTTTCTTTGCTCGATGCGCTTGAATGCGGCGTAGTAAAAATTCCACGCTTACCAGTTGAGTTAGATACGATTGCTCATGGAGATGTGCCGGAGTTCCGCAACCTGTGGGATTACATCGGGGAGAACTTACCAAAAAAAGGCAGGAAGACCGGGGATTACGATCTTTCCACCATCGTTTTACCGACCAAGCTTCAGGAAGCCTTGGAATCTCTGTATGGCAATTATGACGAGAAATACTACAAGGTATACGAGCAACAAAAGAAGTCAAACCCTGCGGTAATGCCGCCTGTAATGATCGTTGTTTGCAACAACACAACTGTTTCCGAAATGGTCTATCGTTGGATCGCAGGATACGAGCGGGAAACTGCGAGTGGTCAAATCAAAATTGAAAAAGGAAATCTCGACATCTTTCGCAATGAAGATGGCGTGCGATTTTTTGATCGCCCTAACACATTGATCATTGACAGTGCCCAACTCGAAAGCGGCGAAAAGATTGACGATGATTTCAAGAGAATTTTCGCAAGTGAGATTACAGACTTTCACAAGGAATATCGCAAACGCTTTCCTGGGCGCGATGATCCTACAGATGAAGAACTCTTGCGCGAAGTGATGAACACGGTTGGTAAAACGGGCAAACTTGGTGAAAATATCAAATGCGTGGTTTCGGTTTCAATGCTCACCGAAGGTTGGGATGTCAACACCGTAACTCACATCTTGGGCGTTCGCGCTTTTACAACTCAATTGTTGTGCGAGCAGGTTGTCGGTCGAGCTTTGAGACGAGTGGATTACTACACAAACCCTGACCCCGAAGATGGAATTGAAAAGTTTTCGGCTGAATACGCCGAAGTATACGGCGTTCCATTCAACTTCTTGAAAGCGGAAGGCGGCGGGACCGCACCACCTCCCAAAATGATTTATCGTGTACACGCAATGGAAGGTCGCGAACAATATGAAATCAAGTTTCCCCGTGTGGAGGGCTATCGCTACGAGTTGAATGAAAGCAAACTAGCAGCGAAGTTCACGGAAGAATCCAGAACGATCATTGAGAACGAACCTACCGAAGTAATTTTGGAAGGTGCCATTGGCGAAGAAGTTAGAGAGAACATGGAGAAGATCCGCGGCGGCGTGAAGGGGAAGTAATTATCCGCCTTACACGGGAATTGCTCAAGAAATATTATACCGATGGTGACGGCACTGAAAAATACTGGCTGACTCCGCAGCTCCAAAGGATTGTCAGTGATTATGTAAAGTCCCAAGTTCGCCTGAAGGATCGTATGGTCATTGGTTATCTCTCAGTTGGACATTATTTCTCTGGCGCTTTAACCAAAATTCAACAAGCAATCGTGAAAGAGAATTTGGAACATCAGGAGGCCAAGCGCTTGCTTCCTATTTTTGCGCCCTACGATACAACTGGCTCAACGCGCTATGTGGATTTTCTAACCACCAAAGAAGTGCAGGAAACGGTGAAAAGCCATATCAATTATGTGGTTGCAGACACGAAAGAATGGGAACAGGGTGTCGCAAAACGTCCCTCTGTGTCTATAATAGTGAGACAACTCCATCCAATAATTTAGAGTGCAAGGCGGTGGAGAAAAAACATGGTGCAAAATACTAACGATAAGGTAAATGAAGAAGTGCCCAACACAGAAGTAATTGCTAAAGCAAAACGGAGACATTTCACCGGCGCAGAAAAACAGCGTATCCTGCGGGAAGTGGAAGCCTGTCGGGGGACGGGAGAAATAGGTGCCTTGCTGAGACGAGAAGGAATTTATTCATCCTATCTCACGACTTGGCGCAGAGAACGCGAGAGCAGAGAATTAGATGGATTGGCACCGAAGAAACGCGGACCGAAGCCGAACCCGGAGGCGATCGAGCTGGCTAAACTTCGCCGCGAGTATGCCCGTCTGCAAGAGCGCATGCGGCAGGCGGAGTTAATTATTGATGTCCAAAAAAAAGTTGCTCGGATGCTTGGGGCAAACCTCGAAGCGCCCAACCTGGACGATCCGAATTGATTTCTACCACCGAGCAATTGGGCAAGACCATTGGCGTATCGGCGGCTTGCCAAGCGTTGACAACTGTGAGAAGCAGCTTGTATCGAATGCGGCCTAAGGCAAAGGTACTTACGAAAAAGGAACGCATCCCCTCACCGTGTGCTCTTCCATTAGCAGAGAAAGAAAACGTACGCCAAGCATTGAACAGTGAGCGTTTTGCCGATCAAGCGCCGCGCGAAGTATTTGCCACCTTGATGGATGAAGGAACCTACCTGTGCTCGTGGCGGACGATGTATCGAATTCTGGATGAAAATAAAGAAGTCCGGGAACGTCGAAATCAACTCCGGCACCCCAATTACACGAAACCTGAGCTATTAGCCACAAAACCGAACCAATTGTGGAGTTGGGATATCACGAAATTGTTGGGACCAACGAAATGGACCTATTACTATCTCTACAACATTATGGATGTATTCAGCCGGTACTCTGTGGGTTGGATGGTCGCTGAACGCGAATTGGCCAGTCTAGCTGAAACCCTGATTGCCGCCACTTGTGTCCGCCAAGGCATTCAGCCGGAGCAACTCACCATTCATGCGGACAATGGTAGTTCGATGACTTCAAAACCGGTGGCCCTGCTCATGGCGGATCTGGGTGTAACGAAAACGCACTCGTGTCCGCATGTATCGAACGACAATCCGTTCTCTGAGGCTCAGTTCGAAACTTTAAAATACCGCCCAGATTATCCAGCCCGTTTTGGTTGCCTCGCGGATGCGCGCAGTTGGGCGGGAGAATTTTTCCGCTGGTACAACTACGAACATCACCATAGTGGTATCGGACTTCGACACCTGCTGACGTTCATTTGAACGAACCCAGGCAAATGTTGGATCAACGTCAGCAAGTTCTGCAAAGAGCTTATCAAAGAATCCGCGAGAGGTTTGTAAAAAGGTGTATCTATCCCGGCTCAATTACCATCGGCCGTATGGATCAACCCACCGGTAACTGCGGTCCCGGCAGAGGTCTTAAAGCCCCCGTAGCCGTAGAACAGGCCGTGGAAAAGTGGCGGACGGAAAATCATCGCCCACTTTTCCACAGCCTTCCCGCCACTTGAAAGGAGCGTTTTCTATCAATAAATACACAACGAATCTACACTAATCTTTCAAACCAGTTGTCTCAAATCAT
>CAVYTW010000017.1:0-176490 GCA_963771375.1 uncultured Chloroflexia bacterium | reverse complement strand
TCCGCATGATGTTGCCATCATTTTTCACGAAAGAAACAGGGGAAGTTCACAGTGTTCGAATCACATTATACTGAATTGAGCAGGTAAAAAGCCGTACAAAGCAATGGAGAGTTACTCCGGTTGAGAACCGTGGCATTCGGTCGCAATGATTTATCCACTGGTGGCGTGCTATACACGACCCCGATGACGACGCTATTTACCCCAAGTGACCGAACCTGCTTTGCATTGTCTAGTGTAAAGGAGACCCCATGAGCAAGTTAAGCAAATCAAATACAGCACTGGAAGAAGCGCGTCCGTTTCAGGCCATGAGCAAGGTGAATGACAATACAGCCGGGGTGGATATCGGCACGCATGAGATCATGGTGTGTATCCCGGGTCCTGAAAATACCCAATTGGTACGGAGCTTCGGGAATTACACAGTCGATCTGTACGCCATCGCAAAATGGCTTGGTGAACACGCCATTCATACCATCGCGATGGAAAGCACTGGCGTCTATTGGATTCCATTATTTGAAGAACTGGAACAGCATGGTTTTCAATGTCTCTTGATCAGTTCGCGTTTCTTCGCCGAGTGCCAGGTCGCAAGACCGATGTGATCGACTGCCAATGGATCCAAACGTTACACACCTATGGATTGCTCAGCGGATCGTTTCGTCCTGAAGCAGACTTGGTTGCCTTGCGAACATTGCTTCGTCATTCGCCGCGATGCTGGAGCATCGAGCGCCTCATATTCTTCATATGCAGAAGGCCTTGCTTCAAATGAACCTTCAGTTGTCCCAAGTGCTGACGGACATTACCGGCGAAACCGGCATGCACATTATTCGAGCGATTGTCGGAGGAGAGCGAGATCCTTACAAACTGGCGGCTATGCGAAATCATCGATGCAAAAAGGATGAAGAAGAAATCGCCAAAGCCTTAACCGGGACATGCAGAGCGGAACATCTGTTTGTACTCGAGCAATCGTTGGCGCTGTACGATTTCTATACCCAGAAGATTACGGAGTGCGACACAGAAATCGAGAAAAACTATAGCGTCATTCGACCCGGTTTACAATCCAACGAGAGTCCTGAACGAATAACGGATCCACGATTTTCATCCAAGCACCGCTCCAAGAATGCGCCGAAATCAGAACAGGAACTGCGCGCGCATTTGAAGCGCATTTGTGGAGTGGATCTGGCGGCTATCGATGGCATCAGTGTCTCGCTTGCCCAAACGATCGCTTCCGAAATCGGAACGGACATGTCGAAGTTCCCCAACGAAAAACATTTTTGTTCATGGCTAAGTCTCGGCCGAAGAATGAAATCTCTGGCGGGAAAGTATTGATGTGCAATATCTTGAAATCGAAAAATCGGGCAGGACAAGCATTTCGCCTGGCGGTCGTTTCCGTGATGCGAAGCAGATTGTATGTTTGGAGTTTTTTATCGTCGATTGAAATCCCGACTTGGACCAGCTCAAGCGACAGTAGCAACAGCTCATTTGATCGCTCGCGTTGTGTATCGCATGCTCAAGTATCAAGTGGAATATGAACCTTTAAGTGTGGCTGAATATGAAAAACGATATCGGAATCAGAAATCAAGTACTTGGAGAGAAGAGCCAATAAGCTCGGACTTCAATTGATGCCTGTTGCCGTTTGATTATTTTGTTTCTGACAACGCTTTGTTGGCACGCTTTTTGACCTTAAAACTCTACATACTTTGAAGTTGCTCACGAATTAAAGTGCTTAATTTCTTGACAACTTCATTGAAATTTTCAGGCGGCAATTTACAAGCAAATTCTGCTTTTCTTGCTTTCCAATCAAGGCTTTTTACTTGATCAGATAAAATTGCGCCTTTTACTTCCAGTCCTTCAGGTATCAAAACTTCAAAAGGATACCCTTTGACTTGACTTGTGATAGGGCAAAGGATTGCTAAACCAACTTTTCCATTATAAGCTTTTGGAGACAAAACCAATGCTGGTCTATGTCCCGCTTGCTCATGCCCTGCTTGTGGATTGAACATAATCCAAACGATGTCACCGCTATCAGGTATATATGCCATAGGTTTACCAAACTTCATTTCCTACGGCAAAACCTGTATCAACTTCGTTGTGAAGATTGTCTTTTGTGACACCTGCGAGCAACTCTTCAAGTGTCCAACTTGGTGCAGGCACTGGCGTAATAACAATTTTGCCTTTGACAATACTGATTTCTACAAAAGAATCGTTTTCTAGTTGAGCGTCAACCGCAAAGGCTTTTGGTATTCGTAGGGCAAGGCTGTTACCCCATTTCTGAACTTTTGTGAGCATAGGTCATCTCCTGTTTGTTTCTACAACAAAGATACACCTTTTTGCTTGTTTTTTCAAGTGCTTGTTTTGCACGGAGCGTGCCAACGGTTTGCGTTACCAGCGGGGCGGATTGGCAAAACTCCTAAACATTATCGCGCTAAACCTTGCAAATCGCGCTGCGAATTTTGGGGCGTAGCCCCGTCCGGTGCACCCAATAATGATGGGGAGCGATCATTTTTCACAAGAGAAACCGTCAAGCTATGACAAAAGTATACTCTGGAATGGCAGGTCTGCAAGCCGTACAAAGCAATGGAGACGCGCTAAGTCGTAGTTCCGCGGTGCACCATGGTTGCCGGTCAAATTGATTTATCCACTGGTGGCGAGGGGGCAAAGACCCCGATGAGAAAGCTAACTCTACAAGTGACCGGGATCTGCCTAATTTGATGACGAAGGAGTATGGCATGAATCGAAAAGGCAAACGCACGCCAGGGATTGAAGAGGCACATCCATTCACGGGAATGAGCAGGGTAAACGAGAATGCAGCCGGAGTGGATATCGGTGCAATCGAGATAGTCGCTTGTGTGTCAGGCGATGAGAACACACAAATCGTGAAGGCATTTGGGAATTACACAGTTGATCTGCAAGCGCTGGCCAGATGGCTGAAAGGATATGACATCCGGACCGTTGCAATGGAAAGTACAGGGGTATATTGGATTCCGTTATTTGAAGAGTTGGAGCGGCAGGGCTTTGAATGTTTGCTGATCAGTTCGCGTTCCTTGCGAAGAGTATCTGGCAGGAAGAGCGATATTACTGATGCGCAATGGATCCAGACGTTGCATAGTTATGGATTGTTGGAAAGTTCATTCCGGCCACAAGGAGAACTGGTGGCATTGCGAACGTTGCTTCGACATCGCAGTCAATTAGTGGAGCATCGTTCGCCGCACATTCAACATATGCAGAAGGCATTGTTGCAGATGAACATCCAACTTTCCCAAGCGGTGAGTGATATGACGGGCGTGACTGGACAGACCATTATTCGAGCCATTCTGGCAGGAGAGCGTGATCCGCAAACATTGGCAGCCATGCGCGAGCCAGGCTGCAAGAAAAGTGAAGAGGAAATTGGGAGAGCCTTAACTGGAACCTGGCGTGAAGAGCATCTCTTCATCCTCAAGCAATCGATGGATCTGTATGATTATTACACTCGGCAAATCCTGGCTTGTGATGAAGAGATCGAGCGCATGTATGGAGCGACGCGGCCAGACTGGGACTCTGGTGAGGTTAAGCCTCTTTCTGTGCGCAAGCGGAGTTCACACAGCAAGAACGCACCGCATAATCCGGAAGGGATACGCAAGCACTTGAAGCAAATCAGCGGAGTGGACTTGAGTGTTGTGGATGGGTTTGGGGTGTCATTGGCTCAGACGGTGATTATGGAAGTCGGCACCGATATGAGCAAGTTTCCGGACGAAAAGCATTTCTGTTCCTGGTTGGGATTGGCGCCCAAGCATGAAATCTCAGGTGGGAAAATCTTGAAGAATAGAACATTGAAGACAAAGAACCGAGCAGGTCAGGCGTTCAGAATGGCAGCGCAATCAGTGAAGCAAGCAGATTGCGTGTTTGGAGTATTGTATCGGCGCTTGCGAGCCAGGTTAGGACCGGCACAGGCAACGGTGGCCACGGCTCATGCCATTGCTCGAGTTGTGTATCGAATGTTGAAATATCAAGTGGAATATGAACCGATCACTTTGAACGAGTATCAGAAACAGTATGAAGAACAGCAGATCAAATATATGAAGAAGAAAGCTGCGAAATTCGGCTTGCAACTCATTCCTGCATAATGGTGGCAAACGGACGAATCGAAAGGCGTCCTCAAACGAGAACGCCTGCTTTGCATTTAACGGCTTGTGCGAATTTGATGTTTCTGTCTGATGATTTAGACGACTTTGATTCGAAGAGCGTGCCTGATGATCATCTCAGCAATGCTCGTGATGATATGGTTTCTGAGAACGCTGTGTTGGGCAGGTTTTACTCGTTTACACAATAATCGCCATAACCTTTCCATTTCGCAGTTTTAGCTAAAGTGGGATCTGACCACCAATGCTTGTCGTTCAATGTGCTAGGTACTTCTATGCCGATATAATCAATAATTTGCGACCGCTTGAAGGCACTTTTAGTAGTTTGGTCCGTCATAATCTCTAATCCTTTCTGAAGATACAAAACACCCCATATAGCATTACATTGGAAACCTTGAGGCGAGTTATAACCGATAAGGAGTACATATTCAGGTTCGCCAATTGCTGATATTAGATTATCAATGGTAATTCGATTTTCGTCAAAGAATACTTGTGTATAAACTACCCTTTTATCTTGGTTCAATGCTATAACGCCACGCTGTGGAAAAGTCGTATTTTTTATTGACCAATCAACTGTTTGGCTGGCTTTCGGAGGAATAAATACATTTTCATTTCCATAAAATTGGGCAAGGACTTCTTTGATGTGTTCCACATTGGACGTTGCCCCGGGCTCAATACCTAGCCAACAAGGATTAGCGCATTTATCTGAAATTAGTGTTTTCCGTATATATGTGTTAGGGTCGTATTGATAAGTAGGTTTCTTTGAGCAACCCAATAATAGCAAGAACACTATCGCCCAAGATAGAGACTGTTTCATGAAGCGGTAAATTGTTTGTAATGAGAACATCAAATTTATTCAGAACCTGCCCAACGGTTTGCGTTATTAGAATGTACTTGAATGGGACGTGGCAAACGCGTATCCTTGGAGCGATTTCATCGCCGGGGACGTGTTTGGGGTAGGAGCGTCTGGGTTGTCCGGCTGCGAGTATGGAAAGGATCTCAGATGATCGAGATCGAATCCGATGCGTTATTTGGACACCCGGCGAATACTAATCTGGGACTGGCGAGTGACGCCAAGAACCCGTATCGGTAACTGCAGCTTGTACCCAAAAATCCACGTCCCAAACTTAAGAAGGAGTCTAGCATGAAACGAACACAAAATACAAGAGGGTACGAAAGATATTTTGCCATCGACACACATCGGGAATATCACCTGGTGGGTGGGCAAAATGAGGATCAGGAATGGGTGGTGAACCCGCGCCGGGTCAGGATAGAGAAGTTTCCAGAGTGGGCGCAGAAGAATTTTCGCGCGGGGGATATTGTAGTATTGGAGACCACCACGAACGTGTGGGATACCTATGACATAGTCGCACCGTTGGCGGGCCGCGTGTTGGTGGCGAATGCAGCCGCGGTGGGTGAGATCGCCGGAGCACGGGTGAAGACGGACACGAAAGATATCGAACGCTTACTCAAGTTGCTCTTCGGCGGAATCGTGCCGGAAGTGTGGGTGCCGTCTATGCATGTGCGCGAGTTGCGCGCCTTCATTTCATATCGCAACCGTCTGGTAAAAATGGCAACGATGATCCGCAATCGTCTGCAAAGCCTGCTGCACAAACACAGCCTGATGTTGCCGGAAGAAGGCATTCTCAATCAGGCCTGGTGGGACGGACAGGCTTCGATCAGTGCGTTGGAGAAGATGCAGATCCGGCAGGAGCTGGGTCTTCTGGATGAAATCAAGAAACTGCAAAGTGCAGTGAACGAAGAACTTGAAAAGCAAAGTACCGGCGAGTTGTGGGGCAAGCAGGCACTGCAGTTGATGCAGCTTCCCGGTGTGGGCGTGATCGTGGCGATGACGGTGTTATCGGCAGTTGGAGATATCTCGCGCTTTGAAGATGCGAAGCAACTGGTCGGATATGCAGGGTTAGGAGCGGGGGTTCACGACAGCGGCAAGACACACAAAGAAAAGCACATCACCAAGAAGGGGCGCAAAGAATTGCGCTGGATCATGGTGGAAGCAGCCTGGCGCGCGGTACGGATGTCGCCGTATTGGAAAGAACAATATGAAAAGCATTTACGCCGCATGCGCAAACCGAATCAAGCAATCGTGGTGATCGCGCGGAAATTGCTGGTTGCGATCTGGCACGTACTGACAAAAGAAGAGACGGACATTCACGCGAGTGAAGATGACCTGGCGTACAAGATGTTGTTGCTCTCTTGGAGTTTGAATGACAATGTCCGCATGGGATTGAACTACAAGCAGTTTGCCAAATATGCGCTGATGAAGTTGGGTGTGGAAAAAGACATCACGCGCTTCGTGCGCAAAGATGTTCCAAGACGGCTGTCGCCCAGAGAAGAAGTGCTGGCGCGGATGGTGGAATTGGGCATCGCATAGTGAAGTAAAAAGGGCAGAGCGGGGAAGGGAATGTCCAAAGACAAGCAAATAACGAGAGCGCAACCTCATCACAAATTCACAGGCAGTGGCGAGGATGGCGGAGCTTTGCCTGTTCAAGAATAAATCGTGTCCAAAAAAAGAGCCGTGAGAGTTTTTGGACTCACGGCTCGAATGATTCTACTTGGCACTCATAAAATCATTTATTTTTTAAACCCTTGACAGGTGCAGTAATCAGTACCGGCGGGGCGGATGGGCAAGACTCGCTGATATTATTGCACGAAACTTTGGCAAATCGCACTGCGAATTTTGGGGCGATAGCCCCGTCCGGTGCACCCAATAATGATGGGGAGCGATCATTTTTCACAAGAGAAACCGTCAAGCTATGACAAAAGTATACTCTGGAATGGCAGGTCTGCAAGCCGTACAAAGCAATGGAGACGCGCTAAGTCGTAGTTCCGCGGTGCACCATGGTTGCCGGTCAAATTGATTTATCCACTGGTGGCGAGGGGGCAAAGACCCCGATGAGAAAGCTAACTCTACAAGTGACCGGGATCTGCCTAATTTGATGACGAAGGAGTATGGCATGAATTGAAAAGGCAAACGCACGCCAGGGATTGAAGAGGCACATCCATTCACGGGAATGAGCAGGGTAAACGAGAATGCAGCCGGAGTGGATATCGGTGCAATCGAGATAGTCGCTTGTGTGTCAGGCGATGAGAACACACAAATCGTGAAGGCATTTGGGAATTACACAGTTGATCTGCAAGCGCTGGCCAGATGGCTGAAAGGATATGACATCCGGACCGTTGCAATGGAAAGTACAGGGGTATATTGGATTCCGTTATTTGAAGAGTTGGAGCGGCAGGGCTTTGAATGTTTGCTGATCAGTTCGCGTTCCTTGCGAAGAGTATCTGGCAGGAAGAGCGATATTACTGATGCGCAATGGATCCAGACGTTGCATAGTTATGGATTGTTGGAAAGTTCATTCCGGCCACAAGGAGAACTGGTGGCATTGCGAACGTTGCTTCGACATCGCAGTCAATTAGTGGAGCATCGTTCGCCGCACATTCAACATATGCAGAAGGCATTGTTGCAGATGAACATCCAACTTTCCCAAGCGGTGAGTGATATGACGGGCGTGACTGGACAGACCATTATTCGAGCCATTCTGGCAGGAGAGCGTGATCCGCAAACATTGGCAGCCATGCGCGAGCCAGGCTGCAAGAAAAGTGAAGAGGAAATTGGGAGAGCCTTAACTGGAACCTGGCGTGAAGAGCATCTCTTCATCCTCAAGCAATCGATGGATCTGTATGATTATTACACTCGGCAAATCCTGGCTTGTGATGAAGAGATCGAGCGCATGTATGGAGCGACGCGGCCAGACTGGGACTCTGGTGAGGTTAAGCCTCTTTCTGTGCGCAAGCGGAGTTCACACAGCAAGAACGCACCGCATAATCCGGAAGGGATACGCAAGCACTTGAAGCGAATCAGCGGAGTGGACTTGAGTGTTGTGGATGGGTTTGGGGTGTCATTGGCTCAGACGGTGATTATGGAAGTCGGCACCGATATGAGCAAGTTTCCGGACGAAAAGCATTTCTGTTCCTGGTTGGGATTGGCGCCCAAGCATGAAATCTCAGGTGGGAAAATCTTGAAGAATAGAACATTGAAGACAAAGAACCGAGCAGGTCAGGCGTTCAGAATGGCAGCGCAATCAGTGAAGCAAGCAGATTGCGTGTTTGGAGTATTGTATCGGCGCTTGCGAGCCAGGTTAGGACCGGCACAGGCAACGGTGGCCACGGCTCATGCCATTGCTCGAGTTGTGTATCGAATGTTGAAATATCAAGTGGAATATGAACCGATCACTTTGAACGAGTATCAGAAACAGTATGAAGAACAGCAGATCAAATATATGAAGAAGAAAGCTGCGAAATTCGGCTTGCAACTCATTCCTGCATAATGGTGGCAAACGGACGAATTGAAAGGCGTCCTCAAACGAGAACGCCTGCTTTGCATTTAACGGCTTGTGCGAATTTGATGTTTCTGTCTGATGATTTAGACGACTTTGATTCGAAGAGCGTGCCTGATGATCATCTCAGCAATGCTCGTGATGATATGGTTTCTGAGAACGCTTTGTTAGGCGGCATTTGGTAATTTCATGATCCTACAACCCGTGAACGGATATGGTGATAAATATTTGACCACATCTGATACGATGCGCCTATGACAAATGCAATCAACGCTATGAGAAAAGAAACTTGCTTTGACTGCAGGAAGAAAATATAACCATAGACCGTCAACGGTAAATACACCAATATCCCTGTAAGAACCCCAGGAGAATAACTTCGAGTTTTTACAGCACCTTCAAGATGCCACACCCCATTTGCGGCTAACATTGCCATTACACCCAGCCATAGTACGATCCCGAATTGGCTCGAACCCAATACAACAACGTCATAGCAAAGGATTAAGAGAAGAGCGTTGATAATAATAAGAAAACGATTTGTAACACTTTTTTTGATTTCCGGTTTGTACTGAACATACCACTGTGGAAAGTGACCAGGGAAAACGAATTCCTCGAGAAGGTGAAGGCACGCTGCTATGAGTGGTGTCCAAAATAGCCAATTCATATTTCAATCCTTTTATCAGTTTATTTAATGCCGCCTAACTAGAAACTTGGTTGAAACATTCCACATAATAGACTATAGGTATTAATTGTCACAAATGCCGTATAATCCATACATCCTCAACCTAATACGCATAAAACCCACAAAGCCTGTATTCAATTATACGAGCAACCTTCCAAAAGTCAACGCTTATGGCAAAAAAACTACTCGACCAGCTCTCAGATGCTCTGCGTGCAAAGCACTACTCCTACCGCACCGAAGAAACCTACCTCGACTGGGTCCGCCGCTTCATCCTCTTCCAACATAAAAAACATCCCGCCCAAATGGGCGCCGACGAAATCCGCGCCTACATCATCCACCTCGCCGCCGAACGGAACGTCGCGGCCTCCACTCAAAACCAGGCCCTCAGCGCCATCCTCTTTCTCTACCGCGAAGTCCTCCATCAGGAAATCGAACCCATCCTCCTCACCGGCGCCAAACGTCCCGAACGACTTCCCACCGTCCTCACCCGCCAGGAAGTGCTCGACGTCCTCAACTGTCTCAACGGCACACACAAACTGATGGCGCAGCTCCTGTACGGCTCGGGCTTGCGCCTTATGGAATGTGTCCGCCTGCGCGTTAAAGATTTGGACTTCCAATACAAAACCATCACCGTGCGCGACGGCAAAGGCGAAAAGGATCGCATCACCCCCATGCCTGATTCGCTCATCCCCGCCCTTCAACGCCAGATCGAACGCGTCCGCCTCCTTCACGACGAAGACCTGGCCGCCGGCTTCGGAAAGGTTTACCTCCCGAACGCCCTCGAAAGGAAATATCCCAACGCCGCCACGGAACTGATCTGGCAATACCTGTTCCCCGCCCCCAAATGCGCCGAAGACCCGCGCACCCCCGGCACGATGCGCCGCCATCACCTCGAACCTTCGGGCTTACAGCGCGCCGTCAAGGAAGCCGCCGCCAAAGCGGGGATCAAGAAGCGTGTCACCTGCCACACCTTTCGGCATTCCTTTGCCACGCATCTGCTTCAAAGTGGTCACGATATCCGCACCGTTCAGGAACTGCTCGGCCACAAGGACATTCGCACCACCATGATCTACACCCATGTCCTCCAGCGCGGCGGACTGGCGGTCAAAAGCCCGCTGGATTAAATAACACGCCGTGATCTGTTCAATAACACGGAGTGTTAATCCAAATAACACTCCGTGTTAACTGACTTAACACGCCGTGATTCGCAAAATAACACTCCGTGTTAATTCGATTAACACGGAGTGTTGCGGCGGGCAGAGCTCCTTAATTGTGTCCGACGACGGTTATTTCTCTACCACCGGATCATCCGGGTGCTTGGTGTTCCATAACGATACCAATTCGCCCGAATCCTTGCTCAGGTTGGCGTGGTTGGCAACCTTATCGGCCGTCCAAAGCTGGGGGTTGTTCAGCCCCGCAATGGCCGCCCGGTCGCCCCGCAAGGCAATGTCCACTTCGCCGCCCACTTTCATGTTGGGCGACATCATGACCAACCCGTCTATTTTGACGGTCTCGCCTGCCTGCAAGGCGGCGATGCAGTCTGTTACGAAAAGCTGCAGGATGCTGGAAACTTCCTGTGGGTTGTAGGTGGTATTCTTGGAAATCCGCCTCGACATTTCCTCCAAGTCCACCAGATTTTGACTGACAATTTTGGGCCGTAATTGATTGACCGCTGCTAGTTTTTTAGCCATGCGTCCTCCTTATCGGTTTTATAAGTTGGGGAACATCATTGCCCGCCGCATTCCGAGTATAACACCGGTGTAGACAAATTCGCCAACCTGAAATTGTCCGGCTACTGATTATTGCGGAAGGGCATTTGAAGGGAGGCTTTGCTGTTTATTCAACCCGGTTTTTGGACCTAGCGGTAAAACTTTATGCTCGACCAAATGGCATTGGGAGAAACTTTTGGTTCTCGGCAGACATAGATATAAGGGACGCCGGACGGCCCAGCACCATAGTCGTATTGACCGACCTTTTTCAAGTCACACTCGTCAAAAAAGACATTCATCATATTTGTCCGGTCGGCGATGATAATCATGACATCCCAGGAATAGCCCGGGCCCCACAGGTAATATGTCAGAGATCCGCTGACCGCATGTGGAAGGCCATACTTTGGTCCCAACTCGTCGATTGCGCCGGCATGCCCATACCAATCTGCATAAATCCCTGCCGCGGCGCGGTCGCCTTCAGGAAGTTCATGGTACACGGCAGCCACATCTTGCACCAGTTCATCCCAACCAATATCCTCGGGAAGGAGCGGCGAAGAAGCGCCGAAAGACTGCCCTTTGAATTCTTTCGCAACCAGACTCCAAGGCTTGATGGCCTTCGCCAGGGACTGCAAACGATCCATCGGCAGGATCGGTAGGCTAAGCAGGACAGAAATGACGCCTATCGCTACAAGGTAAGTCACAATGCCGGCCCTCATCCATCTTCCCCAAGCCGCTTTGGAGGACAAATCCTCCACGAGTACCGCACCGGCCGCAAGCAGCGGCATAAAAAGCTCTGCGAGCATGCGGGCGGGACTGTGCAGAACGAACATAATCGCCAGCGTGATCACGAACATCACGCCTAGGAAACCGTAATTCACTCCATCGAGACGTCGAAAGATGCGGTATAGTCCAACCAACCACAAGGGCAGGAGGAGCACATACATGTAAACCAGAAGATTGATAAGAAACTGCGGAAGCGATGCCGGATACATCCGCAATGCGTCGTAATTAATCCAATATTCCAGTGTCGGCCAGTGGTTGGCAAGCTCCCATAGCAGATACGGGGAGACGATGATCAGGCAGAGCGCCGCCCCCAGCCAAGGCCAGGGCGTTAACAAGTCCTTGCGGTATTTTGAGATCAGCAACGCGATCAAGAAACCCGGTCCTAGAAACAGGATCGTCATTTTGGTCATGCAAGCGATGCCCGCGATCAAACCCAACAGAATCCAGAGTCTCCGATTCCCCGAGTGTAGAAACCGGACGAGTGCGTACAGGAAGCCTGCCAACACCAGCTGGTCGATGCTGTCGTAACAGAAAATGGAATCGATGACGAGCCAGACGGGAACGATGATGAATCCCAGCGCGCTCAGCGCCACGGCGAAGGTTTTACCCCCGAACTCTTTTGTGATCAGACAGATGAAGACCAGCGTACCTGCTCCGGCCAGCGCCGGAAATATGTGATAGGCGAACAGCGAATCTCCCAGCAAAGCGCGGCTGAACGCCACCAACAAAGGAACGAGCGGCGGTAAGTCCACGTACCCGAAAGCCAAGTGCCGGCTAAGAGCGATAGTATAGAATTCGTCGAAGAAAAAGCCATACTCCGGGGCCCTGAACATATGAAGCGCGAATTCCACTGCCGCGCCGAGGATGATGACCAGGGTGACCGAAGATAGTCCGAAGTATTTTCGATCCTGCATGCTGCACCTCCTGCAAACCACTTATTGATTAGTTTGGTAGATTGACTCGCCGTCATGGTCGGCGAGTGCGGTTGCTCATCGAGTTCTACTTAAAAGCGAATAGGGCGCCTTGTGTAATGGGCGTCATATATGCACATTGTTCCAAATTCAAGTACACGCCATTCACTTGCTTCGTATTTTTTCTATATTCTCTTGCGTGTTCTTCTGACCAGAAGAAAATTGAATTTCGTCAGTAAGAATTGATGATGGTTTGTTCTGCGAAATGCTCCCAATCCATGTCTGGCATAAACACCAATGGATGTGCATCGGATTCGCGGACGGAAACCCGCATATTGCTATCTATTGAAACATGAATCCCTTTCCCGCAATGACTACACTTCGTTTCCACTTCAATTGAAACATATTCCTTTCGTAATTGCCCTTGCACGAAGGGCGCCGCCAGCGCGTCTTCTGCTCAGGCACCGTACAGACGTTCGCCGCTGGCGAAGCTCAATTTGTGCGGCGTGGTCTCCACAGTCATTGGATAAGCCCAAGCCACTGCACCCTGTTCATTACGGACGAGGAAGAATAGTTTACGTTCCAACTCTTCCAGAATGGATTTTACTCGTTCAATCGGTATGTTCAACTTTTCAGAGATAAATTCCGGTTCGATTGGCCTTTGGATGTTTGCCATCTCTTTCACGACGAAATAGCGAATTTGATGATGGGCGTCGGTCATGAAACTCAACCTCGACTGGCTGTGTTGTGGAATTTGCGCCAGGTGGCTTTTCCATGTCGCCTGCGGGAACTCTATTATCTTTTGGCCTTGCCCAAGAAGGATTTTATCGTCCATGAGTTGTGTTCTCCTTTTACTTTCCTTTGAACCTCAGTGAACCCTCTGTTTTTTGATAGTACCCCAGCTGCGCTCAAATCCGAATATGAGCAGGGCAACCAGAAGTACCATCGCTATGAATGGGATCTGAAGATTTAGCAAACGCCCGAGGAGCGCCACCAAGAGTCCCGAACCCAATGCCAAAGCCAGCGCTTGGAGATGCTTGCTTTCATACTGCCTGCTTTGCTCATTAGATGAATTACTGCCCATTGCATCATCCAGGAATAGGAGATCCCAGACAGCCAGAGCAACACCTGAACTGCAGATCATCAACCAAGGTGGCGAACCCGTTAGCCGCCCGGCCACCGCCAAACCAACCGACGCGAAAAGACAAATGGATGGCAGCCATGTGCCTGGATGTTTTCGAACGAATAACCAGGCGGGGACCATCAGGATTGCTGCACAAGCCCCAATCCACTCTCCGGCGATGCCGTATCCGGCAGCCAGGCAAAGTACTGAGAGTATCATGCAAATAAAAAACAAGATTTTTCGAGAGGGCATAGGCTTATCGCTGTTCCTTACAAATCCCGTTGTCCGCGTGAACGGGTGAGAGCATTGCGCACCAAAGGAAATAAAGGCTGTCTCACCTGCCAGTTAATCACCGGGATATGTAATTGGGCAATCTCATTCAGCTGAAGGCGACGCTCGATACGGGTGGCACGAACGGCCAGTTGATTGGTGGCGTCCTGTAGCAACGTTGAAGATGCAAAATCAATCGGGTCTGGGCTGATCAAAAATGCCTGATACCCATAGGCGCGCAAACGCTGGAATAATGTTCGGTCTGTAGACGTAAGCGAACTGATTACTATAATCAGGGCATGGTTTGGAAACATGCGAATTGGGATGAAGTCCAAACTGCCAAGGGCACGTCCTTCCGCTTCGATTTTGGCTTTAGAGAGGCAACTCATGATACGGTGGAGTTGCGTCTTACCGTAACCCGGAAAGGCGTTCAACATCGTTTCCCCAAAAACAAGCAGGCTAACCCGATGTCCCTGGTGCAGGAACATTTCGGCCAGTGAGGCAGTTGCCCCGATACTGTATTCAAACAGACTCTCATCCCCAATTCGCAGGTCAGTTCTCTGGCGTGCATCCAGGATCAGTCCGATTTCAGCAATTTCCTCCTGCTCAAACTCTTTGGTAAAAAGCCTGCGTGGGTGACGGGCGGTCAAACGCCAGTCGAGCGTGCGCAGCGGATCGCCGGAATGATATTCCCGTATTCCAAAAAAATCAGTGCCGCTGCCGCCCAGGCGGGCGGGAATCGAGCCTGGGGAATGCACTGTATTTTGTGGCCGCAGGGGGATCGCTTTGAATTTTTTTATTTGCGGCCTGACCTGGATTGTGGCATTGGCAGGCAATATCATTTCGCTTTCGATCAAGCCGAGAGGGTCGCTCACCATAATTCGGAGGGACTTCCAGGAATAATTTCCTCGAGCTGCTGTAAAAGAATAATTCAACTCTGTGGAATCCCCCGGCCGTAACGTTGCCCATTGACTTAGCTCTCCGTCTGTAATTTTCATCCCTGCTTGCGCGGCTTCATGGATGGCAAGGTGAACGGTCTCCAGTGCCTTGTTCTGTACAGACACACCGACAGCAATTGACGGGATGCCATTGGAACGGGTCTGTTCTAGTGTACGGTTTGCGCTGAAAGATAACTTTTCCAAATTTGGCGTTTGCAGAATTCCCACTCCCAGGTAGACCAGGAAGAGCAATATCATCCATGCAATATCCCCATTGCGCGTGATCAACGCAACAATGAGAAGGATGAAGATCATTAGCCCAACGGTCAGGGTTTTATGATTCATTTTCAGATTTAAGAACCGGCACGGAAACCGATTGCGATATCTCTGCAATCACTGCATTTTCTGATTTTTTGATATCCCATAAACTGGGGTCGAGAATGATGCGGTGGGCGAGGGCGGGTTGGATGAATTGCTTGACATCGTCCGGTACAACATAACTTCGGCCTTGGATGGCTGCCCAGGCACGCGTCAATTTGAGCAGAGCCAGCGATCCGCGTGGGCTTATTCCTACGGCCACCTGACGATGGAACCTGGATTTTGATGCCAGGTCAACCATGTAACGGCGCACATCCGGGTCTACGTAGACCTCTTCTGTCGCGGCACGCATCCCCAGGAAGGTCTCAGTCGAGATAATTGCATTTACAGCAACGATATCTTTTTTGCGTTCGGCGCGCCGTTTTAATATTTCATCTTCCTCTTCCGGGCGGGGATACCCGATTGATAACTTGACCATGAAGCGATCAAGTTGGGCTTCAGGCAGCGGGAAGGTGCCCTCATATTCGATTGGGTTCTGGGTGGCAATTACAATGAAAGGTTCAGGCAGTGAAAGTGTTTCCCCTTCCAAAGTCACCTGGTATTCCTGCATGGCTTCCAATAGAGCCGATTGAGTCTTTGGTGAGGCCCGGTTAATTTCATCGGCAAGCAGAATATTGGCAAATATTGGGCCTTTGCGCAGCATGAAGCGGTTATGCTCGCTTTCAAAAACATACCCGCCGGTGATGTCTCCAGGGAGAAGGTCCGGTGTGAATTGGATTCGTTTGAACTCCATTCCCAATGCTCTTGCAAAAGAATTAGCAATCAGGGTCTTGGCCAAACCGGGGTAATCTTCCAACAATATGTGCCCTCCTGAAGAGAGAAAGGCGGCCATCATCAGCTTCAGCACTTCCCGTTTTCCGATCACTGCCTTTTCGACTTCTTGAACCACCTGGGCAGATAGTTCCGCGACCTGTTCAATCTTGATCTTGGTTGAATTTTCATTTGTCATTTTTAATCTCCAGAGTTGCTTCCATAAAGGAAAGTGTTTCATCAATGATTCGGTCATGCTCAGCTTTTTCCTGTCCTGTCCATTGACGTATCCATTTTCGGGGAGTCTTTTGAACCGATTGGAAAAACCTTTTTATCCATCGTCCCGATTCCTGCGATTCCTCCAAGAAAAGAAAAGAATGGAGGTTTGGAGGTATTGGAATCTCGCCTTTCCGTAAAGCCTCATAAATGTCAAACTTCGTCGCTGCGTGTTGTTTCGATGCATAGAGGGATGTCAGCAGATGGGCAAGTTCCAGTTTAAGGGTTTTTTCATCTCGAACGTTTTGGTCGTGATAAATAAAGAGAATGCGCCAATATCCGATGTTTGTAATTGTTGCGTTTCCCACCGGGTAGGAATTTAGTTGGGATTCCGTCGGTTCGTGGGGAAGGAGGCGGAAAAGAAAAATAACCACCACGAGAATAACTGCTGTCCAGAAATATTTTTGATCTAGGCTTAAAAACAGAACTCGTAAAAGTATCCACGCAACCAATGCAGTTGGCTGAATGATGTTGTTTAGGATGAAAGGCCAAAAAAGCATCCCTGCGAAGAGGACGATCGCTGTAACAAGAATGGAAATGACCACGCGCCTGGAGATCTTCATTTCAGTTCGTCCCCTTGGTCTCGCGGCTGTATACCATGATGGCTTCTAGGCATTGTATAGCCTTTTGTTCATCAGCCGGATTGGGCTTCCAATTGCCGTATCGCACTGCATCGAAAAGCTGGGTCAATTGATGAATAGGATCATGGGGCAATCCGGCAGTCTCTAATAATTTTTCAAATTCTCCGGTCGTCATGAAATCTTCCCGCTCAATTCCTCGATCCTTTTCCAGTGCTAGGCTCATTTGGTGATAGCACTTGATGATCACATCCTTTAAATCCAACCCGGTTTTGAGCGCTTGCCAGGCTCTTTCCGCTTCCAGTCCCACCAGGTCAATTGGTTTTGGTTGCCGGGATGTTATTATCATCCACGTTCCCACCAGCACGGTCGTAACCAACAATCCAATTCCAACCGCCCAGAGTAGCGCTGGAGGCATTGTCCCCAAGGGCGATGTGACCAACGGCTCAGGCGTTTGAGGCGGTATCTCCACTGGGGCGGAGCTTTCGGAACCGGGAACCATCATGATTAGGAGAAGGATGCCGCAGACGATTATGCCGATGAATAACATAGTGCGGGCGGCAACCACGATATTTTTCCAGTCGGCGCCCCTCAGTAGTTTATACATCGAATAGAGAAATGTTATTGCAACGATAAGACCAATCAGTACAATGACAAACTTATTGGCTGAGATGGAAACAAATTGGTCTCCTTCGCCCGGCGCCACCATCGCTTGGCCGTTCGAGAACCTGGGAATAGGCATTCCCGGCTGGAGTTGCAATTGGGACAGGCTGGCTGCGATGATCATCGTGATTACCATAACCAATCCCAGGAAAATGAGCGCTTTGCGCTTTGCATTGTACGTCATCTCGAATATAGTCCTGGTTTCGTGGATAGGAGGCTGCGAAGCTGATTTGACGGAATTTGCTTGAGGGTAGTTTACTCCTCGGGCACGCGCTGTGTTCAGCCTCGTTGTCTTCGACCACAAAACTTTGAAAATTTTCTCGTAAGGTTGTTAAATTTGTAGAACGACTATTTCTGTTTTAACAGAATTTGCAATAAAACATTTCTCGTGTGCCATATGATGGAGTTTATCCACATCTTCTCGTAACGGGACAGTCTTACTGTTAAAAATCACCTTGGGCTTCAAGGTAACTTTTGTCATTGCCAACTTACCATCCGTATTTTTTCCCAAAATTCCTTCGGCATGATCTTCGTAACTCTCGACGACGTAGTTTTTCTCGGCGGCAATCGACAAAAACCATAACATGTGACAACTCGAGAGCGAAGCAACAAATGCCTCCTCCGGATCAACAGCAGATTCGTTGGACATCGGAAGCGGTACAACTTGTGGCGAGGAAGATGCGGCTAACTCAATTCTGCCATCAAATATCCAGGTATGAGCTCTGCTGTATTTGCTATCAACGAAAACTTCTTCTAAATTCTTTTTCCAAGAAACTATAACATTATATGCCATGTTTGGTCCTCACAAGTTTGAATAATTCAATAGTCAAATTACAAAATGGCAGATGGTTTGCATTCGAGTGTGCATCACACTCGAAGGATTCGAAAGAGATGGGGTTGGTATTGGGCACTCTCACTCGTTATTCTCTGTTGTTGGGTTTTTCTCGCATGTCTTTTGCATCGACCCAGCCATTATTGGCATTTTCTCGATAATCGAATCTGGGAACATAAGGTTTGATGTCAACTAAAGGTGTGTTATCTAAAACATCTATCTCGCTTACCTCCAAGATGTTCTTCAGTCTTTTCTCAAGTTTTACGATAGATATCCCAATCCCATTTGGCCTACAAGGATGACGAGATGCAAAGACACCATGAGATGTATCGTCCAGAAATGTCGGTCTGGAGAGCTTTACTTCTCCAGCTCTATCGAAAATATAGAAAAGAATGATGTGAGAAAAGGTTTCGATCGTCTCCAAAGCCTCTTCGTATTCCGGGTTTATCTCAACTCGACCTTTCCCATTGGGTACAGCTATTCCCTGAATAGGACACTCATCCTTGGTTTTGTAGGGCGAAAATATCGTTCCGATTGGGGTTATTTCGAACTTCATGATTTCTTCCTTTTCGGCAGGGCCGTAGCCCCTCCGCTGAAGACGGTGTTCTACGGCCTTGGCTATCTTTACTTTGATCTGAAAAAGTACCAAATAAAACGTTTCTGTTCAACCTTCTTTTTACTTGTACATGGGAAAGATGGCTAAGCAGCTTTCCCTTAGTTGGCAACAAATGTATGTAAAAAAAACAGGAGAGGGCTTTGGATAATCTTGCAACTGAACAAACAATAATGGGGCAGCCACGAGACCAACGCCAGGACGCAAATAATGGTCGAAGCGCCATAAAAGACCAAGCGATTATCCAGGTACGGTCGAGAATCAGGTGCAGCGGATCCCTCATCGACTGCTTTTTTCTGAAGCGCGAACTCCCGGTAGGGCAGATTCACCGAGACCGCCAGCAAGGCGAAATTAATGCAAGTGACCGTGAACCATCTTCCGTAATCGTAGGCAGTATAGTAGACGGGCAGGGAAAGCAGTAGCGGGATCAAGAAATACTTCCTAAAGAATAAGCCCGAATATCGCGACGCCGACTTCGGGGAGAAGGACTGCGAGGATCGAGACCGCAGAATGGAATACACTGCCTGCCGGACGATATACCAAAGGCAAATGCCCAACACCGGGAGGATCAGTATCCAAGTTACCCAGTGCGTGGAAATAATCATCTGCGTAATGTCAGCAGCTATAGCCAACGACCATTGCATAGGCATGAAGGAGCCGGGCAGGGTCGATCCTGTGAGTTGTTCAGGGAGCAAAACACAGGAACCTTCCCTAATCGCACCGGCGGCCAGCCATCTATTGCAGATACCAAATAACATGTCGTAGCTCGGTGTTCCGGCCAAATAGACGGCGCCGAACGCAAGGGCTGCAGGAAGATATAGCAGCCCGGTCCATAAGGCGGCCCGCATGAAGTCGCGCGGAGCCTGCATCCGCACGACCGTCAGCGTGATCATTATGTGCAGCGGGACGAATAACAGAAAATTTCCCTCATGGACTAGGATGATCGCCGGGAGCAGGATCACGGTAATGGGAATCAGCCACTGTACATAGCGCCGAAGGTTCCCATCTGGAAGAGTTGAGCCGTCTCCGAGTGGAAACGATTTTTCGACGATGAGTAGATGCAAAAGCACGGTGACGTATCCGAGGATTTCCTTTCGGGCGATGGTATCGTGGTCGTGGATATAAAAAAGGAATAGCGAAGGCAGGAACAGCAGCCCGAATAAAGTCAGTGGATGATAAATTTTTGCGGATCGCGCCAGCAGTCGTACGTAACCGAACGCGATGACCAGGATCAAGATCCAGGAAAACACCGCGACGAATTCCAGTGGTGGAACTGTAGCCGGAAGCATTCGCAAAATTTCGCCCGACAGCCCGCGCCGGATGAATCCCTGGGAATAATCGATCAGCCAATCGGTATAAGCCCAATAATTCAGACTGGTCCTGAAGGCGTCCTGGGGAAGCCAATACAGGCACTCGCGAATCCATAAGGCGGAGAAAACAAACATCAATAACGAATTGAGAATGAGACGTGGCTGGGCAAGAAAAGATTTTATGCGCCTTCCAAAGTCCTTTTCTGAAATCTGGAGCGCGGAGCGATCCGCGGACCGTTTATGGTTCTGACTGTTAGCGGCAATTGTCATCGGCTTCTCCTTTATTCTTCTATGGCAACTATTCCGGTAACGCTTATTGAGTGGACCATATAATTTTTGACCACACAGCATTACAGATTCTATTTACCCTCTACCTGTAATAGTATATGATTTTCAGAACCAATAATAATGCCACTGGTATCGAAGGATATTTTTGCTAGCTTTCCGTTACCCGCCTTTTTCATCCTTCATTGCGCGGCGGCCCAGCCTCCGCTTTCACTAAATATTTCGCTATAAGTTGTAATCAAACTCAAAATGAGAGCCAGCCTGGTCAGCAAGATAATGTCCAGTTCCGCTTATTTGTTTAAGTTCTCCCAACCCTGATCCAGCGACGATCTCATATGTAGAACTGGCTGATCCATTTTCAAAAACGCCGTTTTCCTTCACAAAAAAACTTCCAGCTTTGCCCAATAACTTGCCGCTAAACTGAAGCAATCCAACGAAAATAGCTGAAGCCTTGTGTGGGTCGTTCGGGTCGAAATATTTGTAGAACATCAAATAATCTATAGAGGCTACTCCTTGAGCGTCACCTTCAAAAGCATATTCAACAGCTGCTTTTGTCGTTTTCATTTCGGGAGAAATTTTTTCGGCGTCTTTTTCTTCCCATTTTTTGACCGTAAACGTTCCCTTTGCTTTCATATTCAATCTCCTTTAATTGATAATGTTGAAATGGTGTTGCTTAAAGGTTTGCGTCACTAGCTGTGAATTAAAATATAATCAGGAAATTATAAGCAGGGAAGTAAAACAGGTCAATGGAAAAGCCACTGATCGGGCGGCCCAAAGCTCTTTGGGTGGGTTGACCCGCCGTGCAAGCCCAATTAACACTCCGGGATCGGCATAATGACTCGCCGAGTTAATCAACCTGTCTCGGCGGGATTCCCAAAACAACACGCCGTGATCCATTCAATAATACGGAGTGCTGTGGCGGGCAGGGTCCCTGATTAGTGTCCGATGATGGTTATTTCTCTGCCACCTGATCATCCGGGTGCTTAGGGTTCTATAACGACACCAAATCTCCTAGTGGGTTGTAGGTGGCTATTAGGATGAGCACATTGTGATAAGATTTTCGTTACTGGAGACCAGTCTTTATGGATATCGACCTCGCTGTCATCTCGGTGGCTGGGCTGGGCACCCGTCTGTTGCCAGCCACTAAATCGCAACCCAAAGAAATGCTGCCAGTAGGGCGCAAGCCCGTGGTGCAATATGTGGTCGAAGAACTGGCCCGCGCTGGCATCGAGCGGATGCTCTTCATCACCGGTCCCGGCAAAGACTCTATTGAAAACCACTTCGATATGGATAGCGAACTGATCCAGGTGCTGCGCGAAACCGGCAAAGAAACCCTGCTCAGCGAGTTGGAATTTATGCGTACACCTGTGCGTTATTTCTTCACCCGCCAAAGACAGTTACTCGGTCTGGGTCATGCCGTATCCTGCGCCCGAGCCTTTGTCGGCGAGCAGCCTTTTGTGGTGGCTCTGGGCGATTCGATCATTGGTTTGCATGCCCGAAGTGATGTCATGGAACGCATGAAGGCCTGCTTCATCGAAAAACAGGCCGATGCTGTCATCGCCTTCGAGCAGGTTCCAGCCAGCGAGGTATTTCGCTACGGCATTGCCCAACCCCAGGATGGCGCTGGCGATGTCTTCGCACTCGCCGATGTGATCGAGAAGCCGGAATCAAATGAAGCTCCCAGCAATTTGGCTATCGCCGCGCGTTACGTATTTAGCGCGTCGATTTTCCCGGCGCTTGAACGCACACAACCCGGCAAAGGTGGCGAGATTCAACTCACCGATGCCATCCGCCGCGTGATTTAAGAAGGTGGGCGCGTCTATGGCGTGCGCTTGAAACCTAAGGAACGGCGTTACGATATTGGCAACTTCGAGTCGTATTTCTATGCCTTCACCGAATTTGCCCTGGCCGATGAAAAGTATGGCGGCAAACTGCGCGCCTATCTTGAAGAGCTTCTCCATGCAGATCATCCGTAAACGTGCCTATGCCCGCGCCGGACTGCTCGGCAATCCGTCAGATGGCTATCACGGCAAAACCATCTCGTTCATTGTGCGCAATTTTTGGGCCGAGGCGGTGCTGTACGAGTGGGATTCGGTGGACATCGTACTCGCCGAGGATGACCGCGCCCGCTTCCGTTCGATCTATGATCTGGCGCGGGATGTGAAATTGCACGGCTACTACGGCGGCATTCGGCTGATCAAAGCCACCATCAAGGGCTTTGTTGAATACTGCCAGGCACATTCGATCCATCTGCACGAACGCAATTTCTCCGTGCGCTACGCAACTAACATTCCGCGCCAGGTCGGCCTGGCTGGCTCAAGTGCCATCATCGTCGCCATGTTGCGTGCCTTGATGGAATTCTACGATGTGCAAATCGCTTTGCAGGTGCAGCCATCTTTTGTGCTTTCCATCGAACAGGATGAACTGGGCATTGCCGCCGGCCTGCAGGATCGCGTGATCCAGGTTTATGAAGGCTTGGTCTATATGGATTTCGATTTGAGCTGCGAGCGGTTGCTGGATGGCTACAAATGTTACGCTTACGAGCCGTTAGACCCGGCCTCGTTGCCGCCCCTTTACCTGGCTTATCACAACGATCTAAGCGAACCTACCGAAGTATTTCACAACGATATTCGCGGGCGCTACAACCGCGGCGAAGAAAAGATCGTCAGTGCCATGCGGCACTTTGCCCATCTTGCCGAGCAAGGCCGGGTGGCCCTGCTGGCTGGCGACTCTGAAACGTTAGGCACGCTGATCAACGAAAACTTCGACACGCGCCGCGGCATCTACAATTTACCTGCCTGGCAAACGCGCATGATTGATGTCGCTCGTCAGTGCGGTGCCAGCGCCAAATTCGCCGGGTCAGGCGGCGCCATCATCGGCACCTATCGAGATGAAGCGATGTTCGAACTGCTGCGCAACTCACTTTCGCAAATTGGGGCAAAGGTGATCAAGCCACAGGTCAATCCATAAACAAATTTGAATTCCAGAAAAATCACGGGAAACCATAGCATTCTTACGCTATGATGGCTAGCAATAGCATTTCTTGATAAAATTGTAGTATAAGAAGTGTTAGGAAACCTATTGCAACAGAGTTCGATTGGTGAGTGTAATAGTGTGCAAAGAACAGATCTTTGCTGCATTGAGAGCCTCTATCGAGAATGTACTCCTTTGAGAATCATATGTTCCACCTAAGCCGGGTAGATAGCTATGGCGTATTTACATATATATCGGAGATGAGGTCAAAATGTTCGATTTTGAAACAATTACATAACCGATGGTGCATCCCCTAACTGGGGGAGATAAATACTCCCCGATCGATGGATGCAGCCAAGGAGTGCTAGTTTTATAATGACCTCATAGCTTAGATACTAGTCTGGATTAAATAAAGGTCGTAATAATGTCGAAATCCGGCTAATTTCTTGTGAGGTGCAGGATGGAAATTCGTGTACGCACGCGCTCGACAGACAATGAAACCACGAAGATAAGGAGAAATATTCCATGACAATACGTACCGCAGAAGCGTTCTGGGAAGGAAGCTTGAAAGATGGCAAAGGTAAAATGCGCCTCGGAAGCGGCGCATTCGAAGGCGTCTATTCGTTCAGTTCCCGCTTTGAAGATGGCAAAGGGACCAACCCGGAGGAGTTAATTGGCGCTGCTCATGCCGGTTGTTTTTCGATGGCTCTCAGTGCTGAATTGGGGAAAATCGGACTGACGCCTCAATCGATCCATACCCGCGCCCAGGTGACGCTTGGTAAAATTGGAGACAATACCCGCATCACGTTAATCCATTTGGAGACGGAAGCCAAGGTGGCAGGTATTACCCCAGAGAAATTCCATGAGATCGCCGAGGCGACCAAAACAGGTTGCCCCGTTTCGGCCGCGCTGGCGAGTGTTCCGATCACCCTGAATGCCAAACTGATCAGCTGATCATTGCCCTGAGGTGTATGGCCGGTGGTTAATGGCACACATACATTATCTATTAAAGATCCATTTAAAGAGGATCCCGATCATGCCTGATTTTGGAACACCGTTTTCTGGTTTCGCCTCTGAACAGATGTACACGCAGCTTGCCGATTCGATTGACCATCCTTTGGCTCAGGCGGTTTTGAAGGATGTAGCCGATGAAGAGCGGGTTCATGCCGGGCAGTTCTTAAAACTACTCTATCACTTGGCCCCAGATGAGGAGAAACTCTACCAAAAAGGGGCCAAAGAGGATGAGGAAATCCTGAATAAAGTGAAAGCAAGTTCATCTAGTTAGGGGAATTGTGTGCAGAGAACACATCCACCGCTGCATAGGGCTCTCCCAGACCAGGCAGGTTTCGACTGGGTAGTTAATGCGTTCCTCTTTAAGGAGAATTGATATGACCCATTATAAATACTTGATCATCGGCGCTGGCATGACTGCGGATGCTGCGGTTCAAGGGATTCGCGAGCTGGATCCTAACGGCAGTATCGCTTTAATTGGGGATGACCGCAATCCACCCTATAACCGGCCGCCGCTTTCCAAAGGGCTGTGGAAGGGAAAGCCGCTTGACAGCATTTGGCGTAAGACGGAAGAACATACAGCAGAACTATTCCTCGGGCGAAGGGCCATATCGATCAACCCGCAAACGAAGCAAGTGCAGGATGACCGCCAGGAGAGTTATACCTATGAAAGGCTGCTTCTGGCCACCGGCGGAACGCCCCGCAAATTGCCTTTCGGCGGGGAAGATATTATTTACTATCGTACCTTGGAGGATTATCGGCGTTTGCGGGAGTTGTGCGAGCAAAGGGAACACTTTGGCGTGATTGGCGGAGGTTTTATTGGCTCGGAGATCGCCGCTGCTCTGACTATGTATGGGAAAAAAGTGACCATGCTATTCCCCGACGAAGGAATTGGAGCACGCGTTTACCCGCGCGACCTTTCCAGGTATTTGAACGATTTTTTCCGCGGCAAAGGAGTGGATGTACTGGCGGGTGAGAATGTGAAAGACCTGAAGAAGAGTAAAGATTCATATCTTCTTATAACCGACAAAGGACATCAAGTCCTGGTCGACGGTGTGATCGCCGGAATCGGGATAATGCCGAATGTGGAACTGGCCCGATCTGCTGGCTTAGAAATCGGCAATGGAATACTTGTGGATGAAATGCTTCGCACCGACAACCCGGATATCTTCGCCGCAGGAGACGTTGCGGAATTCAACCAGCTTGTCTTGAGAAAACGCTTGCGGGTGGAGCACGAAGACAATGCCAACGTGATGGGCAAACAAGCCGGGCGCAACATGGCTGGTGCCAACGAACCCTACCATCACCTGTCTTATTTTTACTCGGATCTGTTCGAACTTGGATATGAGGCAGTCGGCGAGCTCGATCCCCACCTCGAGACTTTTGCTGATTGGAAAGAACCTTTCCAAAAAGGTGTGATCTATTATTTGGCCGATGGCAGGGTAAGGGGTGTGCTGTTATGGAATGTCTGGGATACAGTGCCGGCAGCTCGCCTTCTGATTGCAGAACCAGGCCCGTTCAAGGCAGCCGACCTGAAGAATCGGCTGCCTTAACTCCAGTGCTTTAATCAGAGACCAATCTACCGTAATTAAGAATAGGGAAGTCATATGAATGAATTAGCCCAACTACATTGTAGTCCAATAGGAGCGAACACACTACCGCTTAGTGACCACGATGTGAGTGAATTAAAATCAAAACTGCCTGGCTGGCAGACGTATGAAAAAAATGCCGGGCTGCGCTTGGAAAAAGTTTTCAAGTTCGATGATTTTCGTGCAGCGCTAGCCTTTACCAATCAGATTGCACAAGTAGCCAATGAAGAAGACCATCATCCCGCTATTCTGACCGAATGGGGAAAAGTAACGGTCACTTGGTGGACCCACAAAATTAAAGGCCTGCACCAGAATGACTTTATCATGGCTGCAAAAACTGATCAACTTTATGGAGGCCAATATGGAAGCCAAAAATGACCATGGAGAGGACGACCTCAGCGAAGTGGTTGATCTGATAAAACGCAACATCCCAGAGGATCAGAAGCGCAAGTTTGAGGGCTATGCAGCTGAAATCCTTGCCGCCCTCGGCATGGATATGAACACCCCGAGCACGATTGACACCCCCCGCCGTTTCATTCAGGCGTTGATTGATGCCACCGAAGGGTACGACGGGGATCCTAAGCTTCTCAAAACTTTCCAGACTGAATGCCGCGGCGAACCGGACTGCCGTTTGAGTCAAGTAATCGAAGGTCCAATCCATTTCTTTTCCTTATGCGAGCATCATGTCTTTCCATTCTTCGGCGAAGCGTACGTCGGATATATTGCGCATGAGAATATCATCGGCATCTCGAAGCTGACCCGCCTCGTGCGCCTGTTCGCCCAACGCTTCGCCGTTCAGGAACGGATTGGGCAGCAGGTGGCGGATACCCTCGAAGCGATTCTCCATCCCCATGGCGTTGCCGTATACATGGAGGCGCATCATCTATGTGTCGAGATGCGCGGGGTAAGGGAATTGGCACCCTTTACGCGGACCACCGTCTGGCGGGGATATTACGCCGATGATGCCTCGCTTCGAGATGAATTTTTTACCAGTTGTGGTCTGGGTCTAAAGCGATAAGCATTCACTTGGCAAGAATAGATCAGGAAAGATCCGGAAGTCATGTCCCTCACTGGAAAAACCATATTAATTACCGGAGCAGCCCTCCGGATCGGTCACTCTCTGGCCCTGGCAGTAGCCCGGGCGGGAGGTGATGTCGTACTGCACTACGGAAAGTCCCGTAAGGAAGCGGAGAACACCCAAACAGAGATCCAAGCGGCTGGCCGGAAGGCATTTCTCTTGCAGGCCGACTTGACGGATACCACCCAAGTGGCGGAGTTGATTTCACGAGCCTATGAGTACGCCCCATTGTTTGCCTTGGTGAACAACGCATCCTTATTCGAACCGCTCGGTTGGGAGAATACCAGCCTCGAGCAGTGGAACCGGGCCCTCAAGGTCAACCTAACAGCACCATTCCTTCTTAGCCAGGCTTTTGCCCGCTCCTTGGAATCTGGCGGCCATGGTCGTATTGTTAACCTGTTGGATTGGCGCAGCCTTCGCCCGGGTCTTGAGCACTTGCCTTATACGATCAGTAATTCTGCCCTGGCTGCATTGACCCACTCGCTTGCCATTGCTATGGCGCCCAACATAACGGTCAACGCGCTTGCGCTGGGAGCCATCCTGCCGCCAAGCGACGGGGAGTCCCCTAAAGTAAATCTGGAGCAGATTCCAGCGCGTAGATGGGCCAATCTGCAGGAGGTAGGGCAAGCTCTAATTTTTCTTCTAGACGGTCCGGCATATATTACGGGAGAGATCATTCGTGTCGATGGGGGCAGGCACCTAGTATAGGAGGAATCGTGATGGATCAGGTTTTTATCAGCGATCTGGTAGCACGCGGTATTATCGGCACCAACGACTCGGAACGCGAAAAGCCTCAGGAGATTCGGATTAATATTATTTTGTTCGCCGATCAATCTAAAGCCGGAAATAGTGACGATATCAAGGATTGCATCAACTACCGTACGGTGGCCAAAAAAGTCATTACGCACGCCGAAACAGCCCACAGGTTCACGATGGAAGCACTGGCAGCCGATCTGGCACTCTTATCTCTTGAGGAGGCCGGGGTTATGAAAGTCCAGGTGCGTGTCGAAAAACCGGGCGCTGTGCGGTTCGCCAAGTCAGTGGGAGTCGAGATCGAACGCTCGAAAAAGGATTTATGATGGGAGTTTCGGAGCATCAGGTTTGCCTGCTACTGGGATCGAATATTCAGCCGGAACGCAATCTCCCACTAGCAATTGATCTGTTGCAGAATCACTTGACCGTCCTGCAGATTTCATCCGTATGGGAAACCTCTCCGATTGGGTCTAATGGCCCAAATTTTCTCAATGCTGCCTTGTTAGCACAAACCGGCTTTGAACAAAGAACTCTAAAATCGCAAATCCTTATACCTTTGGAAGCGAAGATGGGCAGGGTGCGCTCTGCGGATAAGAACGCACCGCGTCCTATCGATCTGGATATCATTCTCTTTGACCGGCTGATCTTAGACCCGACTATCTGGCTCTTTGCTCATCGGGCGGTTCCCATGGCGGAAATTCAGCCGGATATCCATTCGGAGGCCGGGAGACTCTGACAGAGGCGGCAGCGAAGTTCATGTCGCAAGGTTCCATTCGGTTACGGCCTGATGTCGTTCTCGTGAAGAGCCGGCAATCTTCCTGATGCTGGCGAGGAAGAAGATCTCTCGCTTGCTTCCCGCTTCAGCCATTGAACTGGGCAAAATGCCATATACTTTTCTCTGGATGTTTCGCGGGCTAACTATGGATGAGGCTGTTACCATCTATTTACCTTTTGTCACTTTGTACCTCTGATAAAATATATATGTAATAAGCGCGTTGCACGCGGCGTCTCAATGAAGGCAAAAATATAGATAGGTGTTATTCCAATGAATTCAAATGGTAATGCAAATCATGTCAAAGTGTTGGTGTTGGGTTCCGGCCCGGCGGGGTTGTCCGCCGCGCTGTATGCAGCGCGCGCCGAACTCGCCCCCGTGGTGCTGACCGGCATTCAACTCGGCGGCCAGGCCGCGCTCACGTACGCGATTGAAAACTATCCCGGCTTTCCCGAAGGCGTGGGTGGGGCGCAGTTGGGCGAGCTGTTCCAGAAGCAAGCCGAACATTTCGGTGCGAAGGTGGAATTCGATACGGCTAGCCAAGTGGATTTATCCAAACGACCGTTCGTCGTCAAAGCCGATAGCGGCGACTATACCGCGGACTCGATCATCATCTCCACCGGTGCGGACCCGAACAAGCTCAAGGTTCCGGGCGAAGAAGAATTGACGGGACGCGGTGTTTCGTATTGCGCCACGTGCGATGGATGGTTCTTCAAAGATAAAAAAGTGATCATCGTCGGCGGCGGAGATAGCGCCCTCGAAGAAGCATTGTTCATCACGCGCTATGCTTCATCTGTAACTGTCATCCATCGCCGCGCAGAATTTCGTGCTAGTCCGCTCTTGCAGAAGCGCGCCAAAGAACATCCCAAGATGAATTTCATTTTGAATACGGTTGTAACCGAAGTGATCGGCATAGAGAAAGTCGAGGCGGTCCGATTGAAGAATATCCAGACCGGCGATGAAACCATCTTTGAAACCGATGGCGTGTTTATCTTCATTGGTCACACGCCGAACACGCGGATGTTCAAGGACCAATTGGAGATGGACAAGCTCGGTTATATAAAGGTTGACGATAAGATGCAGACCAGCAAAGCCGGAGTTTTCGCGGCAGGCGAGGCGGCGGACTCGCATTTTCGCCAGGTCGTCACCTCGGCGGGGATGGGTGCCGCGGCCGCCATCGAGGCGACTTATTTCCTCGAAGCGGAAACCAACTAAAGTTACGGAAAAACGAATGGACTTCTCTTAATCTTCATCAAGAGAAGTCCATTTTTCGTCAGAGTGTGCGCATAAAAGCATGACAAATTGTACTTTTTACGCGCAAGACTTTCGGATAGAATAGAGTACACTGAATATCTTGGAGGAACGTATGAATAAAATTTCAATCATCGGTGCAGGCATGACAGGCTCGACGACCACCCATTGGCTGGCCGAACGCGAATTGGCGGACCTTGTGCTGGTGGATGTGGTGGATGGGATGCCTCAGGGCAAAGCGCTTGACCTGCTTGAAGCCATGCCCATTGCGAATAAGGATGTGGAAATCGTTGGCTCGAATGATTACGCCGCGACCAAAGGCTCGGACATTGTCATCATTACCGCAGGCTTGGCGCGCAAGCCTGGCATGAGCCGCGACGATCTACTGACCGCCAATGCTGAGATCGTTGGCAAGGCCGCGACCGAAACGTTGAAGTATTCGCCGGATGCCATTTACATCGTGTTGACCAATCCGCTCGACACGATGGCCTATCTGACCATGATGTTAACCAAGCTTCCGCGTGAACGTGTGGTGGGGCAGGCCGGCATTTTGGATTCAGCCCGCATGCGGGCCTTCGTCGCAATGGAAATCGGCGTAAGCGTCGAAAACATTCAATGTTATGTGTTGGGCGGGCACGGCGATGAAATGGTTCCGCTGACGCGCTTGTCGAATATTGCGGGCATTTCCTTGAAGGATTACCTATCTGCTGATAAACTTGAAGCGATTGTCAACCGCACGCGCAAAGGCGGCGGGGAAATCGTTAATCTGCTGAAAACGGGTTCGGCTTATTATGCGCCTGCCGCGGCGGTCACGCAAATGGCGGAAGCGATTCTCAAAGACAAACATTTGATCGTTCCGTGTGCGGCTTATATGAACGGCGAATACGGTTTGAAGGATATGTTCTTCGGCGTGCAGGTTCAGCTTGGCCGCAAGGGCATGGAAAAGATCATCGAATACAAACTGGATGCCGACGAAAAAGCTCTATTTGAAAAAAGCGCCGCGTCGGTCAAGGAAACGCACGAAGCGTTGAAGAAGCTGGTAAAGATTTAAGATCATTGCGAGCAATCCCTATATAGCACGAGAAGATTGCTGCGGGGAAGACCTGCCCTCGCAATGACATAATACGATTGGAGGCAATATGATTCTGCACGAAAAGATTTCTGCTCAACTTCCTGCATGGCGTGAACGCATGAAGGTTTTGGCGAAGGATCACGCGGAGGTCGTTGTAGATCACGTCACAGTGGGACAGATCGTCGGCGGGATGCGCGATATCAAATCGTTGTTGACTGACGTCTCGTTTGTGGACCCGGCGGAGGGTATCCGTTTTCGCGGCATGTCCATTCCCGAAGTGTTAAAGAAACTTCCGAGGGCGCGTGGCGGAAAGATGCCACTGGTCGGCGGGTTGTTTTATCTTCTGATGGTTGGCGAAATTCCAACGAAGGAAGAGGCCTGGGAAGTCGAAGCCGAATGGGGTAAGCGCGCGGTGGTTCCTGATTATGTTTACAAGATGATCAAGCCCATGCCGAAAGAGACGCATCCGATGACGCTGTTCTCTCAAGCAGTCCTTGCTTTGCAAAATAATTCCGTTTTTGCTCAGAAGTATCATTCAATGAAGAAGGATGTCTATTGGGAAGCCGCGTTGGAAGACAGCCTCGAGTTGACCGCCAAGCTTCCGGTCATTGCCGCGTTTATCTATCGTTACAAATATTTTGGCGAAACGAAGAAGCCGAAATACAATCCCAAATGGGATTACGGTTTGAACTTCTCCAAGATGTTGGGTGTTGCGGATCGAAAAGGTTATGCTGATTTGGCGCGACTGTATTTCATTCTGCATAGCGATCATGAATCAGGGAATGTCTCAGCGCATACCATGCATCTGGTCGGCTCGGCGTTGTCCGACCCATATCTTTCCTTCTCCGCCGCGTTGAACGGGCTGGCTGGCCCGTTGCATGGACTCGCCAACCAAGAATGCCTCGGCTGGCTGATCGAAGTCAAAAATAAATTTGGCGGCGTGCCTTCCCGCGAAGAGTTGCGCAAGTTCGCGTGGGATACGCTGGATGGCGGCCATGTGATTCCGGGTTATGGACATGCGGTTCTGCGCGTGCCCGATCCGCGCTATATGGCGCAGATGGAATTTGCCAAGAAGTATTTCCCGGATGATGAACTGGTGCGCCTCGCCGATTTGGTCTTTGACGTTGTCCCGCAGGTGTTGAAGGAACAAGGCAAGGCCAAGAATCCCGCGCCGAACGTGGATGCCATCAGCGGCACGCTGCAGTATTACTACGGCGTACGCGAATTCGATTTTTATACCGTGCTCTTCGGCGTTGGCCGCGCCCTCGGCGTGACTGCCAACTATGTTTGGGCGCGCGCACTGGGCTGGCCGATTGAACGTCCGAAATCATTGACCACCAAGATGTTGGAAGATGTAGTCGCAAAGGCTGGTCAAGCTTAAGAAACGTGAATCAAAAAGCGGAGCATATGAAATGCTCCGCTTTTTGATTCTGAAATTTATATTCCGAGATTTGATAAGACGTCACTGATCTCGCGGATCGTATTGACCAACGTGGGATGAGTCAGTTCGAACTCTTCCACAGATTTTTCCAAACCGTCCTTCGCAATATTAAATAATCCTTCGTTCTTGTTTGTTCTCAAGGCTTCATGTGCGGCGATTTGAGTAAAGCCCGCGATGCTCTTGGCGTCCTCATCATGAGTTTTGGACAGAGCCGTAATTTCAACTTTTAGCTCGCCGATCAATTTCAACAATGCGGATCTCTCTTCGCCTTTGATGGAATCAGCGTTTTCAATTCTTTCTTGGAGTTCCAAAATCGTCTTATCAAACATATTCATGCTCCTATTTACGAGTCTTCAGCTATTATACAACGAACAGGGAATTTATCAGCCTCCGCGGAAGTACCGCGTCGTTCCCGTGATGATAAGACTCAATCCGCTAAGCATCGCCAGCAAGTTGAGCAGTACCCACCAAATATTCGACTCGATCGTCGAAATCCAATGACGAATGTCGCGACCGAAGATCATCAAATCTACTACATGAGTTGCGGGTTTCGAGCAAATATACAATCCGAGCAATACACTGAAGAGTCCGTCTACTTCATCGTTGCCGGTAAAGGTATGCACGAAATGAAACAAACCGCCGACGATGATTGCAAGCAGAATTAGTCCCCACATCGTCTTATCATCGCGGCCTTTCGTAATGTAGTCCATCTCTTTTAATGATTATATCCCAATCGGATTTCCATCAAGTTGTATAATGGAAGCGGAGCGAAATATGGCAACTCTTAATCTTCAAAAAACTTTAGAAACCATTCATCAATCACGCAATCCCGGCATGGAACTTGACTTGGATTGGGTGATGGGCGCGCACGTCAACAAAAGCGCGGTGGAACGCCGCGTCGAGACTCTGCCAAAGCGGCGCACCGTTAAAAAGGATTGGCAAGCCGCCTGGCTTTTGCGCGCGGTGACTTGTATTGACCTGACCACGCTCTCAGGCGATGATACGCCCGGTCGTGTCAAACGCTTGTGCGCCAAAGCCAAACAACCGATCCGATCAGATATGTTGGAGAGACTCGGTGTTGGCGATGAGAAGATCACGGTCGGCGCGGTGTGCGTTTATTCGGGTCGAGTCAAAGATGCGGTTGAAGCGTTGCGCGGATCGGATATTCCAGTTGCTTCCGTTGCGACAGGTTTCCCCGCTGGACAAACTCCATTACCTCAACGAATTCAGGAAATTGAGCAAGCCATTGAATCTGGTGCGCGTGAAATTGACGTGGTCATCTCACGCAATCACGTATTGACCGGCGACTGGGAATCGCTCTACGACGAACTAAAACAGTTCCGCAAAACGTGCGGCGACTCGGCAGACATGAAAACGATTTTGGCAACCGGCGATCTCGGAACGTACAAGCAAGTTTATCAAGCCAGTTTGGTTGCCATGATGGCAGGCTCAGACTTCATCAAGACTTCCACCGGAAAAGAATCGGTCAATGCCACGTTGGAAGTGAGTTCTGGTGATGGTACGCGCCATTCGCGATTATCTTGAACGCACTGGTCATAAAGTTGGCTTCAAACCCGCAGGCGGAATCAACACAGCCAAGCAGGCGATGGCATGGCAATCGTTGATGAAAGAAGAACTCGGCGATGATTGGCTGATGAACGACCTGTTCCGCATTGGGGCGAGCAGTTTGCTTACCGACCTCGAACGGCAGTTGTACCACTTCATCACCGGTCATTATGCCGCGAAACATCACATGCCAATGGGATAGTACATCAACCGCAAAGAGCGCAAAGAACGCAAAGAAGAACAAAAAAGATCCTTGCAACCTTAGCGTGCTTCGCGGTTCAATAACGGAGTTACCTATGACTACTTTACTTGAAATCTTCAAAAACCTGGAATACGGACCGGCGCCCGAATCTCCGTCTGCGGTCAACGCGTGGCTGGATGAACATAATCGCAAGTTTGGATTATTCATCAACAACGAATGGGTCACGCCGAAAGGTGCAAAGTATTATGCGTCTCATGATCCATCGAGCGGCGAGTTGCTTGCTGAAACAGTTCAAGCCGGACAAAAAGAAGTAGACGCGGCAGTTGCCGCGGCGGGCGGCGCATTTGAATCATGGAGCAAGACTTCCGGCGTAATCCGCGCACGCTATATGTATGCGATTGCGCGCAACATCCAGAAACATCATCGCTTGCTGGCGGTGTTGGAGTCGATGGACAATGGCAAGCCCATCCGCGAGTCTCGTGATATTGATGTGCCTTTGCTTGCCCGTCACTTTTCTTATTATGCGGGTTGGGCGCAATTGATGGAAACCGAACTGCGCGATTACCAGCCGGTTGGCCTGGTGGGACAAATCATCCCGTGGAACTTCCCGCTGTTGATGCTGGCGTGGAAGATCGCGCCTGCGATTGCGATGGGCAATACGGTTGTGTTGAAGCCCGCATCGTATACGCGTCTCAGCGCATTGCTCTTTGCTGAAATCGTCGCCGAAGCGGGATTGCCTGCGGGTGTGATCAATATCATCACCGGAAGCAGCAGCGCCGGTTCGATGATCGTCACGCATCCTGATGTAGATAAGATCGCGTTCACGGGTTCGACGGATGTTGGTCGCACGTTGCGACATCAGACTGCCGGTTCTGGGAAAAAACTTTCGCTAGAGCTGGGGGGCAAGAGTCCGTTCGTGGTTTTTGAAGATGCTGATTTGGATGGAGCCATTGAAGGCGTGGTCGATGCGATCTGGTTTAATCAAGGTCAGGTTTGTTGCGCGGGCTCGCGTCTCATCGTTCAGGAAAATGTCGCGGACAAATTCATCCAAAAACTCAAGGCGCGCATGGAACACATGCGCGTCGGCGATCCGCTCGATAAAGCGATTGATATGGGCGCGATCGTTGACCAGACACAATGGGACACGATTGATCATTGGGTGAAGACTGGCGTGAGCGAAGGCGCCGAATGTTATCAGCCGAATATTCAATTGCCCGCAAAGGGACTCTTTTATAAGCCCACGCTTCTCACCGGACTCGATCCGGCGTCGTCCACCGTTCAAGAAGAAATCTTCGGACCTGTTTTGGTTTCTTTAACATTCCGAACTCCCGCCGAGGCGATTGAACTCGCCAACAACACGCGCTATGGACTCGCCGCCAGCGTGTGGAGCGACAACATTAATCTCGTGCTGGATGCGGCGAGCAAGATCAAAGCCGGATCGGTGTGGGTCAACTCGACGAATCTTTTCGATGGCGCTTCGGGCTTCGGTGGATATCGTGAGTCCGGTTTTGGACGCGAAGGCGGGAAAGAAGGATTGTTTGAATATGTGCGACCGAAATGGATGGATCGTCCGCGTCCGGAATTCAAATTGGATGAATCAAAGAAGTGGGGCGAACATATTCCTGCGCGTCCAACGCTCTTGCATCGCTCTGAGCGGAGCGACGAAGGATCGCAGTCGAAGAGCCTGCCCCGTGTTGATCGCACGCCGAAAATGTATATCGGCGGCAAGCAGGTTCGTCCCGATGGCGCGTATACGATTGCAGTGCTTGGCGCCGACGGAAAAGAAATTGGTCAAGTCGGCGATGGCAATCGCAAAGATATTCGTGACGCGGTTGAAGCGGCTCATGCCGCGCATCAGGCAAAACCCGGTGGGGCGATGCGGCATGGATACAACCGTTCGCAGATTTTATATTTCATCGCTGAGAATCTCGACGCGCGCAATGCGGAATTTGTTCATCGTATCATCGAGATGACGGGATGCGCGCCAGAGTCCGCTCAAGTTGAAGTGGACGCGGCAGTCGAAAGATTATTTACGTATGCGGCTTGGTCGGATAAATATGGCGGCAGTGTGCAAGAGACAACTTTACGCGGCATCACAGTCGCGGTGAATGAACCAATTGGCGTGATCGGCATCGCTTGTCCTGATGAAATGCCTTTGCTTGGATTTGTCTCATTGATGGCTCCGGCGATTGCGCGTGGCAACACGGCGGTGATGATTCCCAGCCAGAAGTATCCATTGAGCGCGACAGATTTATATCAAGTGCTGGATACATCAGATGTTCCCGGCGGCGTCGTCAACATCGTCACCGGCGATCGCGATCATCTGATGAAGACTCTCGTCCAGCACGAAGATGTGGATTCGGTTTGGTACTTTGGATCAGCGGAGGGTAGCTATCATGTTGAAAACGAATCCGCCGCCAACATGAAACGGACCTGGGTTGGATATGGCCTGATGCGCGATTGGATGAGCCGTGAGCAGGGCGAGGGTCACGAGTTTTTGCATGAAGCTACGCAGGTGAAAAATATCTGGGTGCCGACCGGGGAATAGATCCCTGGACTTCCGAAGGCTTTGCGATTTCGGAAGTCTGTATGGTGATGCTTTATGCAAAAATCAACGGAACTCCCAACTTTGCATTTTGCAAGCAAAAAGGAATGGTCAACTTGGCTTGCCAGGCAGCACGATAAATCTACTGGCGTTTGGATGAAGATCGCTAAAAAAGGCTCAGGCATTGCATCTGTGACCTATGAAGAGGCCTTGGATATTTCTCTGTGTTATGGTTGGATTGACGGTCAGAAGGGAAGTTTTGACAGCCAATATTGGCTTCAAAAGTTCACGCCGCGTGGGCCAAAGAGCATTTGGTCACAGATCAACAAGGAGAAATCCAAAAAGTTAATTGCAAGCGGGGATATGAAACCTGCTGGATTTAAGGCAATTGAAGCGGCGAAACAAAACGGTCGCTGGAATAACGCATATGCCGGTCAGAAAACGATCGCCGTTCCGGATGATTTTCAGTATGAGCTGGATGAACATCCAGACGCCCAGGCTTTCTTCAGGAGATTGAATAGCGTAAATCGATATGCGATATTATTTAGAATCCAGAATGTTAAGAAGCCCGAGACCCGTTCAAAACGAATTCGACAGTTTATTGAAATGTTGGAGCGGGGGGAGAAGCTACATTGAGGTCTGAATTATAATTTTTGCGTGTCCCTTTGCGCTGGCTGTTTGATCTGGTCGTTCGAGGGCGGGGCCAGAAGGATCCATGGACCCCTGCTGTAACAATGCATCGGAATTATATAGGATGTATTAATTGTAAAGGAGTATCCGTAAATGTCAGATTATGTTCTTAGCTGTTGCTCCACCGCAGACATGCCGCTTGAATACTTCCAGAAGAGGAACATCCCGTTTCTTTGTTTTCATTTTAATATGGATGGGAAGGAATATCTGGATGATCTGGGGCAATCCATGTCATTTCAGGAATTTTATAAGCGGATCGCAGCAGGTGCGCTGCCAACCACGTCACAGGTGAACGTGGCGCAATTCGTTGACTTCTTCGAGCCATATTTGGCAGAGGGGAAAGATATATTGCATATTTCATTTTCTTCCGGTCTGTCAGGGACATATAATTCCGCTGTCGTGGCACGTGAACAGCTGTTGCAGAAATATCCCAACCGAAAAATGCTGATTGTTGATTTACTGGGAGCTTCCTCCGGTTATGGGTTGCTGGTTGATATGGCTGCCGACTTGCGCGATAGCGGAAAAACACTCGAAGATGTGCATGTATGGGTGGAGGAGAACAAGCTCAACGTCCATCATTGGTTTTTCTCGACGGACCTGAATCATTACCGGCGCGGTGGGAGAATATCGGCCGCCTCTGCAACGATGGGAGCCCTGCTGAATATCTGCCCACTAATGAATATGAACCACGAGGGAAAACTGATTCCGCGCGAGAAGATCCGCGGTAAAAAACATGTTATCTCTGAGATCGTCCAAAAGATGGAGGAGCATGCCCAAAATGGCACGGAGTATTCAGGCAAATGCTTTATTTCCAACTCTGCCTGCGATGCAGATGCGCGCATGGTTGCCAATCTGGTCGAGCAGAAATTCCCAAAATTAAATGGCAAGGTGATGATCAATAGCGTTGGAACGGTGATCGGTTCGCATACAGGACCGGGCACGGTCGCGCTTTTCTTTCTGGGTGATAAACGCACAGATTGATTTTTGAGGTACTCAAATGCTAGTATATAATAAATTCAATGTCTGATCTCGTCTCCTCCATCCGCGAAAATTATCAGAAAACATTGGATGTCATCGCCGCATCAGCGCGCAAAGCTGGGCGTGAGCCTGAATCCGTGCGGCTGGTGGTAGTGTCCAAATTGCAGCCTCTTGAAGTTGTGCAGGCCGCCATCGAAGCCGGCGCGCAAATCCTCGGCGAAAATTACCCCGAAGAAGCTGTCCAAAAAATAACGGAATTGAAATCTCGGACTGCGGTCAACTCATCGCAGTTTGCGGTAGAATGGCATATCATTGGTCACGTGCAAAGCCGCAAGGCGCGCCTCGTGGCCGAGCATTTTGCCCTTTTCCAATCGCTCGATAGCCTCAAGCTGGCTGAACGCGTCGACCGCTTCGCCGCCGAATTCAATCGTGTGCTTCCCGTTTTGCTGGAGTTCAACGTCGGTGATGAAGAAAGCAAATCGGGCTGGCTCGCCTCGGACGAAACGCACTGGATGGATTTGTTGAAAGACGTGAACGCGGTTGCATCGTTGACGCATCTGCAAATCCGCGGCTTGATGACGATGCCGCCTCTTTTCACGGAGCCGGAAGCGGCGCGGCCTTACTTTCAGCGTTTGCGGCGACTGCGAGATTTTCTTGCGAAGCACATACCGCAAATCGAGTGGCGCGAACTTTCAATGGGCACTAGCGCCGATTACGCCATCGCAGTGGAAGAGGGCGCAACTTTGGTTCGGGTCGGGCAGGCCATTCTAGGTCAGCGGCCCCGACGCGGAGATTAAATGGTTTTTGTTATGCTCGCTCGACTAATTGATTTGCTTGCTCAGTTTTAATCCTGCTGATATTTGTTTCAGTAATCTTGTCTTTTTTTATGGCGCCGTATCACCCGGTGCGCCAAGCGATTGATCGAATCATTGACCCGCTGCTTGCTCCCATTCGGCGCGTGGTTCCGTTAGCAGGCATGTTTGATTTTAGTCCACTAATACTAATGCTCCTGATTCAAGTACTTGACTGGGTTCTAACATCCATACTTCTACATTTGTAAGAGGTTGATATGCCAAAAAGAGAGTTTCATTTGCACGACGGGAAACGCGGTTCTGCTATTGCGATACGTGTTACGCCGCGCGCCAGCAATAATAAAATTACCGAAGTGCTTAATGATGGAACGGTAAAAATCCATTTGGCTGCGCCGCCAGTGGACAATGAAGCGAATGAACAATTGATCGCTTTTCTTTCCGACGTATTGAGCATTGCCAAGTCGCGCATTGAAATCGTAGCGGGTGTGACCGGACGGGACAAACTGGTTTCCGTGCTCGACATGGATGTTGAAACAGTCCATCAACGCCTGTTGGCTCACATGGATTGATTTAGGTTTGTGTTTGGTTTGATATTGTAGGGACGGAACTTGTTCCGTCCCTACAATTATTTTAAGGTGGGGGGCTATATAACGTGCGATAGATGGCGTAGATCTCGTAAATGCTTTGAATGTATTGCCGCGGTTCAGCAAAGCGGATAGTTTCAAGAAAGAGATCGGGGTCGTTGCCCGAAAGCTTCGACCATTGATAAGCATTTCCCGGGCCGGCATCATAGGCAGCGAGCGCCATATATAGATCGCCATTGAACAAGCGTCGGTTGGATGCAAGATAATTTGCGCCAAACTTAATGCTAGTTTCGGGTAGGTAAAGTTCATCCGAACCGTAATTCGTTTGCAAATTAAGAGATGAAGCGATGCTTGCGCCTGTGCTGGGAATAATTTGCATCAGACCAATGGCTCCTTGTGTCGAGCCTGCAAAGCTTTCGAAGAGACTCTCTTGCCGAATCACACTGAATAAAAACAATGGATCAAGGCCATTGGCTTGCGCGGCGGGAACGATCAAATCGTTGTAATATAAGCCATAGCGTACGTGGTTGAAATACGCTGGAGCCAGCAACGAGGATGGATTGTCGTTCTTTCCGGCAAGGGTCAATACCTGACGTGCCGCGAAGATGCCCGAACGATATAGCCCCATATCGAGCAAATAATTTGCAAGACGATAAGTTAATACCGGATCATCGTTGATGGAATTGCGTAAATCCTCGAACTCGAGGCGCGCATCTTCCAATTGGCCCAGATCCCATAGTTCGGTGCCGCGCACAAAGCGCGTGTCGATAGCGAGCGAACCAGGGCCGGTAAGGTCCGTTCCCGCCGGAAGATTGAACGTCAAGCGCATCCATGAATTTGCGTCTTTGCGTTCTGTGCTTAAATCAAAACTGAGCTTCGTCGGCGAAGAGGATACGAATGGATCTTGACCCAATAAAATATCCCGAGCGCGTAAACTGTAATAGCCGCCGGGGTCCATGCCCTGCGCTTGTTGCCACGCGGCTTGCGCTTCGCTAGTTAGACCGAGTTGTCCTTGGGTCTTGCCGATCCATAAATTGGCGCGCGCCTGATCCTCCGCTTGGGTAGCTAATATAAGACTGCGCTGGAAGTCTTTGAGTGCGTCGCTGTATTTGGATTCGCGATAACGCATGATGCCCGCTTCAAATGCCGCGGTCGGAGCCTGATCGTTGCCGGGATATTCATTGGGGACGCGTTCCCAAATCAGCGCGGCTTGTTCGAGTTGGTTGTCCTGTTCAAAAATACTTGCCGCGCTCATCAGTGCATCCGGCGCCTGGTCCGACGCGGCCGCGGTCTTTACGAATCCAAGCAGGGTATCCGTGGCTGCTTTTGAATCGTTAAGGTTATTCCATTGCGTATTTGCTTCTTGCTTCCATGCATCCGCCCAATGCGGATTGGACGAATAATGCTGGATGAAATAAGTAAATTCTTTGACTGCATTGGTGTAGTTTTGCATTCCCTGTAACGTCTGCGCCCGATAGTAATGCGCCGTTCCATCGTTGCCGGGATTCGCGGCGATATAACGATCAAATGCATTCAGCGCCGGAGTATATTGATCGGCATAGTAATCCGTGAGGCCGCGATCTTGGTCATCCACGGTGACATTTGCGTTGACCAATTCGACCAGCGACTGATATGAATAATAGGAGATTGGATAATTTGCAATTGCATCCCGAAAGAAGCCGTATGCCACATCGGTCTTGTTCAACGTGAGATTCGCTTCCCCTAATAGATAGTCCATTTGCGATTTGGTGTAATCGTTGTTGGTGCTCGACATGATCGAGTTGCAGATCGAAATGGCGCTGGCATAATCTCCGATCTGCGTGTCAGTTTGTGCGATCTTGATTTGCAGGGTAAACGCATCGTCGAGGTGCGGGGCGGATTGTGCGGCTTTATAAGCAGTAAGCGCATTAGGATAGTCGCTGGCTGCGGTGAGTGCATCGCCGCGCAATTCCTGGACATAAGAATCAATCACACCGGGGCGAAGTGTTAAATACATTTGATAAGCCTGCGCGGCGTCGGTATAGTCTTTCATCTGGAGGTACGTCTGCCCTTGTAAAAAATAAGAGGGGCCCATTGCGTACGGTGAACTCGGATAAGTTGAATTTAATTGACTGAGTGTGGCGAGCACATCGGCATTGCGGCCATCAGTAGATTGCGCGCGTGCCAGACCCCACAATGCCGCGGCTTTGATCGCTGGATCACTTGAGTCAGCATATGCCGCGTGATAACCTGCTTCGGCACCTTTGATGTCCCCGTCGAAGAAAGCCTTGTCGGCGTCTTCGATTCGGACACTGGGAATGGGCGTGTAGGTCGGAGCTGGGGTAGGGGCTGAAGTAGGAGTAGCCGTATTGCTTGGGGTGGCAGTAGCGCTGGGAAGAATGGACGGAATGTTTGAAGACACGGTACAACCCAATAAGATGATGACTAATGTGAATCCAAGAATCATGCGTGTAATATGTTTCATGTGGTTCCTTATACTGGTAAAGCAAAGGCATGTCAAGCATACTGTATAATTGTAAATTAATGAAAACGCAGATCATCACGCTTGAGTTCGCATGACGATTTGATCTCCGTGCGTGACCGCATGTCGTGGGCCAAGTCGCCGCGCATTTTGCTGGTGTGGCCGAAGTTCGAACGCGTCACTCTCCGACCGATGGACTTGCGCGTGCTTCAGAATCATGCTCGCACCCTCGGCGCGGAACTGGAACTCTGTGACTTTAATTCCAAATGTCCAACGCGACGCGCTGGGTTTTGGGATTCCGGTCTTCGGAACGACGGCCGAAGCTCAACGACAGGCCTGGCCGCCGCGTAGAGTTCATAAATCCTTAAGACTTTACAAGGCCAGGCCTGATTTAAGAGCGATGAAAGAGCAGAGCAGAGTCGAAGAAGCGAAGTGGAGATCTGCTCCAATCGTGCGCGTGGGATTCTTTGCCGTGGGTGCGCTGGCTGTTTTATCGGTGGCCGCTTTATTCATCCCGCGCGCAGCGATCAAGTTGACTCCCATCTCTCAACAGCAATCCATTACGATCCCGGTCTCCGCCAATCCGGACACCGAATCTGTTTTTATTTCAGGTAGCGTGCCAGCGCATCAAACGAGTGTTCTCGTTACGAATACACAGTCGATGCTGATCACGTCGCAAGGCCCGGTGCCAGGCGATAAAGCCGAAGGGATTGCCCGCTTCACAAACCTGACTCAAAACGATTTGACGATTCCTGCGGCGACCGTGATTTATACGACCGGTTCTCCATCGGTTGAGTTTCAAACGGTAAACATCACTCACTTGCCCGGCGGCTCGAAGAAATTTGTGGAAGTTCCTATTGCCGCGGTGGAAGCTGGTTCATCCGGCAATGTGGCGGCGGGCGCGATTCAGGCCATTGAAGGAAGCCTGGCCCTTTCAGCTTCGGTCACCAATCCTGATCCTACCGCGGGCGGCACGGATCTGACCACGACCGAAGCGGTGGATGCCGACCGCCAGCATTTGCATGATCTGGTGGTGTCCGCTTTGGAGCAACAGGCAAAGCAGGAGATCAATGCTTCGATTGGAGCGCATGATTTGCTTTTGACCAATACCCTGAAAGCGGAGGCGCCATCGCAGGATCTCTATGACCCGCCTGCGGGACAGCCGGGCGGTACATTGAAGTTAACCATGAGCGTTCAATATGATGTGCAGTATGTGACTACTGACGATTTAACTCAACTGTCTCAAACCATGTTGGATGCGTCCTTGCCTGCGGATTTTGTTCCCAAACCAGATACCCTGCAATTCAACTCGACGAATGTTTTTACAGCGGATTTGTCCGGCTCGACCCAATTCAATCTGCAAGCAGAGCGCGTTTTGATTCAACAGATTCAGTCCCCGCAAGTAATCTTTTTGGTGCGCGGACTTTCGCCGACCCGTGCAAAACAAGTTTTGCAATCCAAACTTCCGCTGGCCGCGCCGCCCGATATTGAGATGAGTCCATCCTGGTGGCCGTGGGTGCCGTTTCGGATTACTGTTCAGTAGCAAAATGCGAATCCTTGCTGTTGATCATGGTGAAAAGAGAATTGGGCTGGCTATTTCTGATTTAACGGGCACGATCGCGAATCCGTTGAAGGTGATCGAGCATGTCTCTCGCGTTATTGATGCCGCACAAGTCGCCGATATTAGCGCACAAAATCAAGTTGAACTTATTATCATTGGCCAATCGTTCGACGAAGAGGGCAAACCTAATTTGGCGGGTCGGCGAGCGGCGCGCTTTGCCGAGGCACTCAAAACGCAAACTCAAATTCCCATTGTGATGTGGGATGAATTTTTCAGCACGCAATTCGCGCGTGCGGCTCGCATCGAAATGGGCGTCTCACGCAAAAAGCGGGCCGGTCATCTCGATGAATTGGCAGCGACCATTATTTTGCAATCCTATCTCGATCATCAAAAAACGTAATTCTAAACTTTGTTATGCGCCGTTTGATTCCATACATTATTATTGCATTCAGCGTTCTTTGTATTGCGATCATTATCTTTGTAGTTCCATCCAACGCCGCACAAATCTATGGTCCGCCTTCGAAACGGCTATCGTTTTTTCAAGTCATTCAATATTCCGCGAAACTCATTTGGGATGATAGACTGTTGATCACGCCGCTTGATCCGAGTGCGCCTCAACAATCATTCACGATTTAACAAGGCGAGTCGGTGTCGTCCGTTGCGGATCGCCTTCAACAAAGCGGCCTCGTCAGCGATGCGGATATATTTCGCGATTATCTCATTTACACAGGCCTCGATACTTCCATTCAGGCGGGCAATTACGATCTCAGCCCGGCGATGTCTATCGTGGATATCGCACACGAGATACAAAATGCAACCTCGACCCAAGTGACCTTTGTTATTTTGTCCGGCTGGCGGATGGAAGAGATTGCCGCCTCGCTCCCGACCTCGGGCTTGAATATCGCGCCGGACGCTTTTCTCGCCGCTGCAAAAAAATCGCGTCCCGGTTTCGACTTTTTATCTAGCGCGGCTTCCACGGAAGGATTCTTATTTCCGGATTCTTATATTTTTCCGCGTGTCACCACCACCGATGAATTGATTGAAGTGCTCGTCCGAAATTTTGATTTGCATCTGACGAGCGATTTGCGCGATGGATTCGACCGTCAGGGCTTGACCATCTATCAGGCCGTGACACTCGCCTCCATCGTCCAGCGCGAAACGGTGCATGAAGATGAGGCTCGGATGATCGCATCGGTATATCTTAATCGTTTAAAAATTGGCATGAAGCTAGAGGCTGACCCAACGGCGCAGTATGCCTTGGGCTACAATACGACTCAACAAACTTGGTGGACGAATCCGTTGAGCATGGAGGATTTGAAAATCAATTCCCCGTACAATACGTATGTCACCGATGGCCTGCCGCCAACGCCGATTTCCAATCCGGGGTTGGTCGCTTTGAGCGCCGTCGCGTTTCCCGCCGAGTCACCTTATTATTATTTCAGTGCGCGCTGTGACGATTCCGGCTATCACAATTTCGCGCAAACCTTTCAAGAGCAATTGCAAAATTTGTGCCCATAACGCGTTGATGTGCAGCTATAAAATCTTTGTCTCAGCTTCTGATCGTTTGATGCGCTGATTCTTTTCTACTTGTGAAACCATAAAAACGGTGACTAGCAATATCAAGCCGATACCTGCCAGGATCAATGCATCCCAGCCTGCCGGCTGGAATATTTTCCGGAGCACATCATCCATCACGGTTCGCGCAACATCGGTTAGTTCGGGCGGTATGGTCAGTTGCGTGCGGCGCAAAATATAATTTTCGATGGCAGTTCGAAGCAGTGGCGCACCACTGAAGCCGGAGACTGCACCGATCGCGCCTGCGACGAGAAACGGCCAGCCCCACCATGCTAGCCAGCCTTTGAATGTTCGCACCGCAAAGATCGTAATTCCGAATAAAAATGCAAGCGGGATGAGCGGACTAAGCTGCATGATGAATCGAATAAACCTAGGATTTCTTAATCGCAGAGATTGACTGTCTGCTCCCATCAACGATATTTGGTCCGGAATCTGAGTTGCTATTACATTCAATTGCGACTGGAGAATCGGCTTTGCCAGATTCAGCGTATCCTTCGGTGGATTGCAAAGAACCTGACCGAACGAATTGGTTAATTGCGCTAATTGTTCGGCAGTGCAATCGGGCTGGGCATGGATCAAATTGATGGCCGCATCCAGCCCTGCGGGACCGGAAAGTCTTTGCTTGAGCGGCAAAAGAGAAACCTGCGGATCGCTGGTTTCATTATTGAGATAGGCGAAGATCTGCGTAATGGCTTCTTCGGTCATGGCGTGTAACTGTTCGGGCGGCAATAACGTTTGAGCGATCATTGTCCAATCTTCGCTGGTGAGCTGCCGGGCAAAAGGCATATTGCTTTCACTCGCATCTTTTGCCAATACTGGACCCAGTATCGATGGAAAGCTTTGATAAAAGTTTGCATTGGCCAAAGCAACATTATATGGATTTGGGTTGAAAGCGATCCGCTCCGTGTTGAAAAGAAACAACGCAGCCAGCGTCGTTATAATGAAGGAGATGGCGAATATGAAAGCGATAATCTTGGCGAAGGCACTCAAGACATTATTTGCAAAGCGTTTCATTTTGATTTCACCACCTCGATATAATCTTCCGTGACCATCTCTGCTGTTGAAATTCCAAGCGCGGCCAGCAATTCATTCGTGAGGATGGCTTTGTGTTCGGCATCCTTGCGGCTCCACGTGCGCGATTTGATTTCGATGAAATGTCCAATGGCGGGTTCAAGCATCTCATCCACGTTGACAAAAAACTCTGTATCTTTGAATTTAATCAGCCAGCGTTCGCGATCCTTCGTGATGGAAGTCTCCTCCTTTGGTTGGAAGTATTCGCGATAAAAGCGCAGGCTTTGCGTGGCAGGTGCCAGGAAGCGACTACGCGATAACAATACATTGTGTGCCAGCTCGCCTTCGCGTTTTTGACCCAAAAGCGTCAAGCGTGCGCGCGTCGTAGTGACGTTGCCCTCTTCGTTGAGAAAGTCATCTTCACGATAACGCAATCGTCCTTGGGCTGGATCGTCAAATGTGAAATAGGCGTCGTGTTCCTTGTAATGACGATACCTCACGATTTCGATTTCATCCCGCTTCAAAGCCTCGACGATGGGACGGCTGTCCGGTATCTTGATCTTAACCTGCGCCTCGAACGATTCCTCTTCCAGCGAGCCGCCTAGCGCGATCAGCTTGGACAACACGGATTGCTCGCGTTCCATCAGGAACGAATTGATCTTCTTTGCGATATCAGCGGCCTGAGCGATCAATTCTTCCTCGTGCACGGTCAGGAGTTTGTGATTTCTCATCAGCCATTTGCCATTGACCATTACATCGCTCACGTCCGTGGATTTGCTAGCGTACACGATTTGAGCATATGCAGTATCGTGTATCCGTCGGAAGGATGGTGAATTATGAAGCGGTGAGAGGTCAATCAAGATCAGGTCGGCGCGGCGGCCCGGGGTCAGCGAACCGGTCAAATGTCCGATATGAAGCGCCTGCGCTCCGAGACGAGTCGCCATCGTCAGCGCGGTGGAAGCGGGCAGGGAGGTCGGATCATTCGTCACCGCTTTGGCAATGAACGCGGCGAGGCGCACTTCTTCGAACATATCAAGATCGTTATTTGATGCAGCCCCATCCGTGCCGATGCCCACATTGAGGCCGGTCTCGAGCATTTTGGTCACGGGTGCGAAACCCGATGCCAGTTTAAGATTCGACGATGGGTTGTGTGCCACGCCTGCTCCGGCGTGAAGGAGCGTGCGTATCTCGCCGGTATCAATGTGGACGCAATGCGCGGCGATCACCTTGGCTTCGAGCAAGCCCTGCTTCTTGACGTAGGGCACGACCGGCATGCCATTATCGCGCCGCATGTTCTCAACTTCGAAAGCTGTCTCTGCAATGTGAATATGAAGCGGCACGTCAAATTCTTTCGCAAGCTCTGCAGCCTCGTGCAGGATTTCTGGCGTGGTCGTGAAGGGTGCGTGCGGTGCAATAGATGGAACAATGAGCGGATGATCTTTCCACCGCTTGATATAATTGCGGGCCATCTCCATTGAGTTTTCATAGGAAGCCGCATCGGGCGTTGAAAACTTAAGCACCGTTTGTCCGCAGACTGCGCGCATGCCCGCTTCTGCCGTGGCTTTCGCAACGTCTTCTTCAAAATAATACATATCGTTAAAGGTGGTCACCCCGCTTCGGATCAATTCTGCGCAGGCGATGGAAGTCCCAAGCTGAACGAATTCCGGCGATACGAATTGGCGTTCGACCGGCATCATGTAACCCATGAGCCACACATCGAGCCGCAAGTCATCGGCGAGGCCGCGCAAAAGAGTCATTGGAACATGAGTGTGCGCGTTGATGAGGCCGGGCATTAGTATTTTCCGACTACAATCAATAGTCTCATTGCCGGAGTATTCCTTGCTGATTTCAAACTCAGGTCCCACCGCGACGATGCTATCGCCATTCACAGCCACAGCGCCGGGGTTGTATTGATTTAACTTTTCGTCCATTGTCAGGACATGGGCGTTCGTGAACAAAAAGTCAACAGTCTGTGTCATTCTTTCTCCATTTGTCATTTTATTATTTCGTAAAACTCACCAACACGTTCAGCGCACGCAGATTTATAGAGAAGTCAGTGCTATCGTGAGTTGCCAATTCCATATCCACTGCAGCGGCGCCCTCTGAAACAGCATAATCGGGCAGCGTGCCCGAATAGATACAGCCCGTGTTGATCGGCGGAAATGGATAAGTCGTTACTGATTTCAATTCGCGAGCAAGCTTGGTTGATGCCGCATCCCAAGGCGTGCCCCCGGGAAAGATTCCCAATCCTGCGGAATGATAATCGATCAGCGCATTGATTTGATGTGCGGCAATAAAATTCATGACCTCCCTCGTCTCAGGTTCGGAACCGGGGCCTCTGCCGCTGGTGGTCAGTGTCAAATCATAACAGCCGCTGCGATTCCAGGTCGGTGCCCAGCCGATTGGAAAATTCCGATTCAAGTCCACGCCGTTTGCGTTGACGCGCCCCCATTCGTCGTGGCTGCGCGCATCGCCGTCCGGATTTATGTCGGGCAAAATATAAAGAGTCACATCGCTCGGAATTGCGTCAGGATTTTCGTTGACATATGTGATGAGTTGTTCGGCTAACGCAATCGTATTCCATTCATAGCCGCCGTGAATCCCACCGATGATCATATCCTCGATTTCGCCCTGGCCGAACGTGTAAACTTCAAGCGGTCGGCCTTCGGCGGAAAAACCGATGATCGCCGGTGCGGGACCATTCGGCAAATCGAATGGTGTTGCCGTTATTTCAAGAACCATAGTTGAAAGCGGGTTGGGTGTCACTGATGGCAGATAATATCGCGTCGGCACCACGGTCAATGTGGGGTCGGATGTAGTTTTTGAATCTGATGATACTTGCGGAGAGGCCTTCGCTGGTTGTTGCGACCAATAAACAATCAGCACCGCGAGCAGGCTTAATCCACCGATGATATTGATTGCCCAAATTACGATTGTCCATTTCGAGTTTTTTCTTCGACTTGGAGCGGGCATCTCAATCTGATTCCTGCGCAACCGTTCGAAGCCAGTTCAAGGCGAGGTTCATTGCCCAACGCGGCAGACTGCGCGGTGGGCCACCGTATGTGATGCGATGAGTTTTTTCGCCGCGCGGCGTGATCAGAGCCATGTCCGCTGAATGATCTTCCATATGTACCGTGACGCCGAGCGCAACGTCGGCTTTGGAATCGGCTCGGGCGGCGCGCAAAGCATCCATCAGGGAAGCCGCGGTTAGTCCGGGGAATGAGGCGACGCGAGGAATTTTCCGCGCCAGCAATCCATCCAAACCAGATTCGATGGCAGTCAGAGTCCAGCCGCGTTGGACTAGCAAGTTCATAACCACTTCTTCCAGTTTATCTTCATCTGCACCGAAGACCGCATTGCCGATTCGCTCATGGATTTGTTGTTCAATATCGGCGATCATCGCGTTGGCAGCCGCTTCGCTTTCCGCTTTTGCCGCGATACGAATATCCACCACGCCGGTATGTGCCGCAAGACCCACCGTGGGATTTGTGAGCGTCTCAAGGTCGCCTATCTTTTCGTCAACGGTTCCCTCGCCGAGGCCCGAGGTGTGAAGCACGCGCACTTTGATGACCTCATGCAAGTTAAATCTTTTTTGCAAATAAGGAACAATCGACTCGTGAAGGATATACTCCATCTCGTTGGGAACGCCAGGCAAGGAGATGATCACAGTTCGTTTGGTCTCTACGATAAACGACGGAGCAGTGCCAACAGGATTAAGCACGCCAAGCGCACCTTTTGGAACGATGGCCTGCCGCTTCTGATTTTCTGCCGGCTCGCGGCCATATTTGGAAATGGTCGCAACTACTTGTTCCCAAAGCTCTTCCCGGAATTCGGTTTCGACTCCCACGGCTTTTGCAACCGCTTCACGCGTCGGATCATCCACTGTTGGACCTAGCCCACCTGTGGTGATGATAATCTCGGCATGTTCCATCGAGTTCGCGAATGGCGGAAGCGATACGATCTATGTTGTCGCCGATGGTGATGGTGCGATAGAGATCGACGCCCAGATCGCGCAAGGTCAACGCGATGTGACGTGTGTTGGTATCTACAATTTCACCGAGCAGTATCTCGGTTCCGATGGTGATGATTTCTGCTGAAGGCATTCTTCATTATCACTTTTCTGGAACGGATTACCAGAGATTAAACCACATTGTACTCTGAATCAATTTCCCCTCGTGGAAAAGCACTGAGGTAAATATCGAAATATCTGTATTGTGAACTTGCCAAAATTCTTTACTTTCTCCTTGCTCTCCACAGCACGGTCAAATAGAGCACAATGCCGAAGTTGGAAAAGTTCGTCCCGCGAATATTAGGTACCATACCGATGAAAACGCCTTGCGGCCAGAGCAGTGCCAGCCATCCAAAAAACTGTGGAACGAATATCTTGTCATAAAAATAGACCAACGCCGTTCCCAACACGGCTCCGCCCACACTCCCTGCGCCGCCGAGGATGACCATTGCCAGAATTAGCGAGGAGACATCGAAGGCCGCGATGCTTGGATCAATGTAGGTGAATGTACTCGCATACAACGCGCCGGCAATTCCCGCCAGCGCAGAACTAAGCACGAACGCCAACAAGCGATAGCGCGCTGCATCCACGCCAAAGGATATCGCCGCGGTTTCGTCTTCAGAGGAAGCGATCCAGGCGCGACCAGTGCGGGACGAAATCAGTCTCAGGCTTAAGAACGCGGCGAGCAGGACAAACACGAGGACCAGATAATATTCTGCGGACGGCGCGGCCAGCGTCAGTCCAAATAAATGCGGAGGAGGCAGACTGCTGAATCCATTTGGCCCTCCGGTCACGCCCAAATTTATTATTACATCCTGCGCCATCAAACCCAATGCGAGCGTGCCTACCACCAGATAGTCACCGCGCATGCGGGACGCAAGCCCTCCTTTAAGCAAACCGGACAACGCGCCCGTGCCCGCGCTTAGCAACAGCACCAACGTGAAATCGAATGCGCCGAAACTACTGGTCAACATGGCTGCGGTGTATGCGCCAACTGCATAACTCATGGCATAACCAAAATCCAGCACGCCTGCCAGCCCCAGCAGAATGTTTAGCCCGAGTGCAAGCAGGATGAAGATGCCTGCGCCGCGTAGGATGATTTCATCACCCCAGTTGAACATATCAGAAAGGATGGGGAGGACTGCGGCTGCGATGAGAAGCAATATCAACCATCGCTTCGCGCGCGGATTTTCAGTGGCCCCCGTTAAAACGACCGAATCGCGAACTGTGCTTTCATCCACCTCTTCGGAGCCGGTCAAGCCGCCGCGCCTCCAAAGAAGAATTACAGTCAGCAAGCCGAGCACCAGCACGGGAGTCCATTGTGCGCTGAGGAAATAATCACTAAATGAACTTGCCACTTCAAGCAGCAGTCCGCTGAACATTGCGCCGACCGGACTCCCGATGCCTCCGAGCAGTGCGGCGGCAAAAGCGATGAGACCACTTTCCTGGCCCGCCTGCCCAAACGGACGCGAGTAATAGAGCGCAAACACAAATGCAGCTGCGCCTGCCAGCGCGCCGCCCAACGCAAATGCGCGCCGAATGACACCGTCGCGGTTCACACCCACAACCTGAGCTAGCTCTTCGTTTTGAGCAATTGCGCGAATGGAGAGTCCAAGCTTGGTGCGAATTAAAATATAAGTGACTACTACTACAAACAAAATCGCTGCAACGAAGACAAACAGGTCGCCGAATTGCAGAACGACTTTTCCCGGAAGCAGATTTCCAGCGGGTAGGAAGTTCGGAATGCCATCGGTTGGAACTTCGTTAATCCCAGGCACACTGCGGTGCTCGCCTCGCACAAAGGATTCCTGATAGGCGCGCCATACGAGCGAGCCTTGATAAAGAATGAATGAAATACCAAGCGAAGCAATTACTGGAGCCAGTCGTGAACGTCCTCGGAAGGGACGAAACGCCGCTTCCTCCACGCCTAAGCTGAGCAACGCGCCAAACAAAATCGCGGCCAATAGGATACCGGCTAATATCAATAAACGCGTCCCAATCGGCCAATCTGGATTGAGGCCGATTACGTTGATGGTGGAAGTGATCAGCACGGTGGTTAATGCAAACACGTCGCCGTGCGCCAGATTGATTGTGCGGACCGTACTGTAAATGACCGTCACGCCGATGGCGTTCAGGGCCAGGATTGCGCCATTGACTAATCCAAAGATCAGAAGCTGGAGCAGCAGGTTACTGCAATCGACATTCTTTCCGCACCAAGAACTGGTTACCGGCGAGGGTGTTGTTGCCGCTTCTTCTTCCTTTGTGGCAGACCACGAAGTATTGACGTTCGCCACGCAATTATAGGCTCTCGCTCCATTTGCTTCTGCAAAGGAAATATTTCCCGATGCGCTCGTAGTCGAATCGAATTTAGCGCTGATCGATGTTGTGTCCGTTGAGTTTGTAGAGCTTATTTTGACGACGAACCCGTTATCTGAAATAGCGGGAAGAGACTCAGGGGGAACCAGAGCTGTACAAGTCTGATCCGCCTGGCCTGGGTATGTGTATGCCATCCAGCGAAGGACGGAATCGCTGACCCTAAAAAATAGGTTAATTTCCAGTCCGTTTGTTGTAATGATATGGGCTTGCCAGTTGCCGTCATATTTGCCGGGTGCAGGTGTAGAACTGGCTGATGCAGATTTCCCCGCAGTCGAACATGCCGCGAGAACCGCGGCAAAAACAATAACAACAAAAAGCATCCTTTGGCGAGGCATACGCTTAATATAGCAAAAACCTTTAAAATTAATCACCGTTCCAATTTACAAAGACCCGTGGCATGCCACGGGTCTCGGAATGGATTGGCTTATCTCCGATTCATTCAATACCTAGATAGGATTTACGTACCATCTCGTTCTGCTTAAGATTGGTTGCCGTATCTGTGAGCAGGATCTCGCCGGTTTGGATGACGTAGCCTCGGTTGGCAATGGAGAGAGCCATCAATGCATTTTGTTCTACCAACAATACGGTCGTGCCCTCTTTGTTGATGGTTACGATAGTATCAAAGATCAATTCGACCAGAATGGGGGAGAGTCCCATCGAAGGCTCATCCAGCAAAAGAATGCGCGGCCGTGCCATGAGGGCGCGTCCCATTGCCAGCATCTGCTGTTCGCCGCCGGAAAGGGTTCCGCCTTTTTGGCTGACGCGTTCCTTCAAGCGGGGAAACAAAGAAAAAACGCGCTCGAGATCATCATTGAAACCTGTTTTCTCTTTCCGCGCATATGCACCCATCTCTAAATTTTCCAGCACGGTCATTCGTGGAAAAATGAGTCGGCCTTCAGGGCTTTGCGCCACGCCTCTCATGGCGATTTCATGCGGCGGGAGTGTTTCTAGCGCTGTGCCATCAAGCAGAATAGTGCCAGAGCGCGGACGATTGATGCCTTGAATGGTGCGAAGCGTGGTACTTTTTCCTGCGCCGTTCGACCCGATGAGGGTTACGATCTCGCCATTTTCCACTTTCAACGAGATACCTTTCAAGGCATGGATGTTGCCATAGTAAGTGTGGACTTCTTTTAGTTCAAGCATAATGATTCCTTGCCTTTACTTGGTTGACGTGCCTTTACCGAGGTACGCCTCGATCACACGCTGATTCTTCTGGACTTCAGCCGGACTGCCCTCGGCAATTTTCTCTCCATAATCCAATACAGAGACGCGATCCGAGATTCCCATGACCACGCGCATGTGATGTTCTATCAGCAGAATGGTCAGGCTTAATTCTTTGCGCAGGCGTTGGATGAAATTTGTCAGATCGATTGTTTCATTGGGATTCATGCCTGCCGTCGGCTCATCCAGCAGAAGAAGCTTTGGGTCCGTGCCCAGGGCGCGAGCGATCTCAAGACGACGTTGGAGGCCGTAAGGAAGGTTCTTGGCAGTCACGGCGGCATCGGAACGTTTAAGCCCGACGAACTCCAACAAATCCAACGCTTTAGCGCGGGCGTTAGCTTCTTCTTTCATGGTGCCTGGATCACGGATAATTTGCCCGATCAAATTTGAATGCAGGCGCACATGTTCTCCGACCAGCACATTTTCGATGGCGGTCATATTTGCAAACAAACGGATGTTTTGGAAGGTACGGGCTATACCCAGCGCGGTGATCTGAAATGGCTTGAGTTTCGTAATATCGCGACCATCAAAAGTCATCTCACCGCTGGTGATCTTATAGATGCCGGTCATGCCGTTAAAGAAAGTTGTCTTTCCGGCGCCGTTTGGACCGATGAGTCCGGCAATCATCCCTTTTTCGATCACGAAATCTACGTTGTTGACGGCGGTCAGACCGCCGAATGATTTAGTAACTTTTCTGGCTTCAAAGAGATTCACGGCTGGTCTCCTAATTCTTTTTCGATGCGGCCTCGTTGGGCGCATCCTCCGCCTCATGCAACTCCATCCGTCGCTGAGCACTTGGCATTAGGCCCTCAGGCCGCACGGCCATCATGATAACGAGCGTTAGGCCAAACAAAAGGTAACGATACAGGATGGGGTTTGCGTTCTGGGCAACGATATCATGGATGGTACGATTTGAAGCCAGGGCAGGTAACACGGTTTGATTCATCAAACCGGATAAGAAATCCTTAAGCGCTGGCAGGAACAAACGATCCGCCAATTCTATAACTAGACCGCCGATAATCACGCCGTAAACATTGCCAATGCCGCCCAGAATGACTGCGCACAGGATAATGATGGAAGTGCTGAATTGAAATGCGCTTGGAAAGATTCCTGCGATATATGCGGCGAAGAAAGCTCCAGCGAAACCAGAGAAAGTGGCACCCATCGAGAAAGCTAGCAATTTGGTTCGGACGGGATCAATGCCCATTTGGGAAGCGGCCAGTTCGTCTTCGCGGATCGCCATCCAAGCCCGGCCGAGGCGGCTTTCGCGTAAACGGTTGATTAGGAAGATTGAGAACAGGATGATCACTATAATCAGGAAATACCATGGGATGGTATTATTTGAAGTGAACTCGCCAATAAATGGTAAGGCTGGCCGGCCTATGGGGTTGATGCCCAAATCGCCATTAGTCACGTTTACTTTATTGGCTATGACAATGCACGCGTTCATCGGCGTTGCACCGAATAATCGCTGTAACCCTGGAATGATCCAGCAGGTAAGTGGTTCTGTGATTGTTACTGAGGTCAAATTGTTGAACATGACCGGAATAATCTCCCCGAATCCGAGAGTCACGATGGCTAGGTAATCACCGCGCAGCCGTAACGTGGGCGCACCCAGCAGGATACCAGCGATGGCAGCCACTGCGGCCGCGATCCAGATAACCAGCCAGAAATTTAAAGTGATATGATCTTGCGCCGACGAAAGGATGCCAGTTGTATAAGCGCCAATGGCAAAGAAAGCAGCATAACCCAGATCAAGCAATCCAGCATAACCCACTACAATGTTCAGCCCCATGGCTAGGATCACGTAGATTAGCGCAAAGATAATCAAGGACGTCCAACCTAATCCGGTGAAGTTATCTGCAAAAGGAAATGCAATTACGACCAATGCCAGCAGGACAAGCCTGCCGATACGTTCCTGACCTTCCGATAGGCCGTGGAGAGCGACCATGATCAGTGCCAGAATCATTCCGCCTAATACGCCAATCAGGTTGGCAGGAATGGCGACATTTAGAGAGTCAGGGGTATTGCCAATGGCACTCTCGATGAAAAGGATATCGAGAATGCTGAAGATAAGAAGAACCACACCGGCAGCAAACACCGCTGGCAGGACTTCAATCACCAACTTGGATGATTCTTTCCGTGCGAGTCGTCCACTGAGTGATAGCCCAAGGCCGAGACCCATCGCAACACCCAGGACGGCGACCCCCCAGCCCCCGAATATAATGGTAAATAAGCCCCCGATGATTCCAAAGGTCAAGCCCAATCTTATATTTTTCATGTGGTGGCCTTTCTAGGCTTTCTTTTAAGCCTTGTCTCCCACTTGCTCGCCAAGCAAGCCGCTGGGTCGTAACATTAGAATGAGAACGAGAATCGCAAAAACCCAGGCTTCTGTCCAGCGCGCATCCAGCACCCCATCACTGAAGGAGGCTACTATGCCGATGATAAACCCTCCGAGCATGGCACCGGTGATGTTCCCAATGCCTCCCAGCACGGCCGCGGTAAATGCAAATAAACCGGCGCGGAACCCCATAAACCACCAGGCTGTGTTGTTGTAAAGCCCCGTCATGATACCAGCCGCTCCCGCCAAACCACCGCCAATGAGAAACGTGGCGCTAATGACATTATCAATATTGATGCCCAGCATTTTGGCGGCATCCCGGTTTTGAGCGGTGGCGCGCATGGCCTTCCCCAAGGTTGTGCTTTGAATAAAGAATCGCAAGCCGAGCATGAGAATAGCTGCCAGGATAATAACCACGAGTCCTGTAATCGTGAGGCGCAAATGAATTCCAGTGAATGCCAGTATGTTCGGGTTTAAGCCGAGGTTGCTGAACATGGTGACCAACAAATCAGGGAAGTTTTTTTGCGAGGCGCCTCCGGTGGTGCCAAAAGACGGCACCAGCCAGGTCTGTCCGGCCCACATCAAACCGAAATTTTCAATAATAAATGACATGCCGATGGCGGAGATCAGAGGTGCCAGGCGTGGGGCATTGCGAAGGCGCCGATAGGCCAGCCGTTCGACTGTCGCGTTGAGAAGTGCGCAGACCACGATGGCTAAAACCAAAGCCAATACAAGTCCAAGAATAATGTGAACTGGATCTTTTGTGTCAAGTGTGCCTGTCAGCGATAATACGGTCAGGGAAGTGAATGTGCCCACCATGACAACATCCCCATGGGCAAAGTTGATCAATTCAATGATGCCATATACCAAGGTATATCCGAGGGCAATAATGGCCATAATCGCGCCATTTGCGATTCCAATAATCAGAAACTGGATTAATTGAAGGGAATTCTTGGCCGCAGCGGCCGCAATGGATGGAATATCCAAAGAAGCCACCGGCCCGATGAGTAAGACCAGATAAATCGCTAAAATAATTATGAGGGGACGAAAGACTCGCTGTAATTTCTCGTTCATTCTCGACTGTCTCCGTTGCTCGCTTTGTTTACAGAACTAAGCATCATATTCTTGTGACGGCCAAAATTAAATAAAAGAAGATAGGGGGCAGCCAAGGACTGCCCCCTATCGTGAAATACGGGCTTACTTCTTGAGTGAGAAGGTACCAATGCCGACGAACGTACCGCTTTGTGCCTGACCAATCAGGAAGTACGGTAGTGAAATATCGCCATTCTGATCAATCGACCAGGTTCCGAGCGCACCTTGGAAGTCTTTGAGGGCAAAGACAGCCTTGGTAACGGTCGGTCGGTCGCTCGGGTCACCGCCTGCAGCACAGACATTCTCAATTGCGGCAAGCAGACCGTTCATCAGATCATAACCATAGACCGCGTAAGGTTCATTGGTCGGGCCATACTTTGCGGCGTAATCCGTATAGAACTTCTGACCCATCGCGTTTAGGTCTTTCTTGGCCACACCTGGCGTGCTGGCGTAAGCGCCTTCAGCCACTGTCGCACCGGACCCATCGATGAAGGCCTGGGTATAGATGCCATCCGGGCCCATGAATTTAACTTTGGTGTTGTCGCCCATGATGGAAACTTTGTCTTTCATGACCTGTGCGGTATTGCTATCCACGACTGCGCCGAGGAAGATCGCGTCTGGCGGATTGCCGTTGTTGCTGGTGGATATCTTGGTCATCAGAGCCTGATAGTTGGATGCCTTCGGGTCATAGCCTTCATTAGCGATCACGTTGATGCCTGCGGCTTTTGCAGCCTGAGCGACTGAAGTACCTATACCTAGGCCGTATGCTTGTGTATCGTTTAGAACATATAACGATTTGATGTTCAGGGAAAGCAAGAAGTTCACATCAACGGGGCCTTGCAGGTCATCAGTGGCCGCGACGCGAGCATAGTTGCGTTGCCCGGTTGGATAATATACATTCGGTTCATTGGGGGCAGTGATTCCTGCAGCCGTGTGAGTCAAACCAGGATAGGTGTTGGCTGGCGAGAACATCAGCAGATCGTTAGCCTGATTGGTGATCGGGATCGACAGCTTGGCGGCACCAGAGTTGAAGGTCCCGAGGTAGGCAATCACTGATTTATCAGCGGCGGCTTTGGTGGCGTTCTGGGTCTCAGTTGCACCATCCCATGCACCGGTAGCGGCTGTGGCGTCATCATCCACTTCATATGCGAGGGTATACTTGCCTCCGCAGGCTTTATTATTGGCCTCCGCCAAGCGCAGTTGCTCAGCATTGACGATGGTTTGGGTTTGGGTGAGAGAAGCACCCGTCATCGGCAAGTCAGAGACGATCTTAAGGGTTTTACCGCCGCCACCAGCGCCACCACAGGCCGCTAGTAACATGCTTGCGGTAATCACGAGCGATACCAAAACAAACAAGCGTTTAGACATTTCTTACTCCTCCGAACATTAATTTTATGAATGATAACCCGCAGTGCGGGTATGACGGCCAAGTTGACAGAACTTTATGTTGTCAACATCATCTCCTCTCGTAAAGGATTTTTTAAGACCTCTATCTAACATAAAGCCGGAGAAAATTCCATCCTTGCGGAATGAATTTTCTCACGGCTGTCTAGAGAACATGATTAAACCTAAAAAAATTTATCACTTTTTCAAAGATAATCGTCAATAGTAAAGGAAATTTGAATTGTGGTCAAGAGCTTATTCGCAGACATTTATTTCCTCTGGGTCGTGTAAATCATGGGCTCGCGGATCTGCAGGTCAGTGTTGCGAATTTTCATCGCTAAATCTGCCGCCAGATTGTGCATCAACTGATAGCCAAGCTGAGGATAGCTCTCGCATAACATGATTAACTGATCACGATGAATAACAATCAAACCGGTATCGTTTTGCGCAGCTCGCGCGGACGCGGAGCGGAGTCCTTCGTCCACCAGCGCGATCTCGCCGAATGATTGCCCGCGGCGTAGTTTTGCGATCATCACCTCTTCCTGTGGCGAACTAGACGTTGATGCCCCGGCATTGATCGTAATTTCAACTTCACCTTGTGTAATAATATAAAGTTCTTTGCTATTGCTATTCTCTTTGAAAATGATATCCCCTGCTTGATAAGTGGCCTCTTCACACAAGTTTGCAACCAACTCCAATTGCGTTGGCGTTAGTTGATAAAAAATATCGCTCTGTTTGAGAAGGCTGGTTATCGTCTTCATCTTATTGACTTGTGCGAGTTTAGCATAAAGACCTATGAAGCGCAACGGATGTGTATCACGGAAAAGCATTGTTTAACCAGTCGAGCGGATTTACTTCTATACCATTAACCCACATCTCAAAGTGAAGATGCGGGCCAGTAACATGTCCGGTGGCACCAATTTGGCCAATCAATTGGCCATCCTGAACTTGTTGACCCACGGTAACGCCGATTTCACTTTGATGTGCATAAAGAGTATAAACTCCCCAACCATTATCAATCATGGTAACATTTCCGCGCGGTGGCATTTCGTTTCCCGGCACTGGAAACATGCCCGCAAAAACGACTTTGCCGGCGGCAGCGGCATAAATATCAAGAGCGTGGGGAGGCAGGCAAGCCGAAAAGTCCACTCCAGAATGGAAATAATAATTATTACTTCCATTGAAAGAATAAATGCGAGGTGTTCCAAACCAATCAGTTTCGCAGTCGCGGAGTTGTACATTGGGAGTCAAATAAATCGGCACGCTAAACTTTCCTTGCCATAATTTAGTTGGGGTGCTTATAGCTGCAATGGATGCGACTTGTTTATCTTCTGATGCCATTACAGCAGGGTTATCAGGAGGCACAGTTTCTGTGACTTTTGGTTGATCGCCTATACCAACTAACACCATTTGTTCGAAGGATTGCTTGGTGCCATTTGGTAATGTGGCGTCCAGTTCCAAAGGATAAACTCCCAGATTTTAATTCAACGTAGATGCCTTGTAATGCCACCATACTCCCATTATCCATCGGGAAGAAGTGAAGCGGTTGATCGACAAGGACGCCGCTTAGAGTTGCACCATTCGTAGGTTTGACAATAATCTCAGCAGTTCCACCTTGTTTGAATGGTAGATGTGGAATTTGAACGTTAAGAAATGCGGATGGCAAACCGCTTGCAGTCTGGTTCGATGGTGATGCGGTTCCGGGAGCGTACAACACATCGCCGGGTAAAGCATCCCATGTGCCGCTCAACCCGTTGAGCCCAACCATCGTCCATGCATCCGTGTTTTGCTTGACAGCTATTTCAAGCAGAGATTCTCCAGCTTGAGGCGATAATCGATTCGTTAAGGTGGAAGCGTTGTCTTGTTGAGGTACGATCATGTTCGCACCGACATAGAACTCGCTGGGACTGATGATGTGATTTAATTTTTCAATCAAAGCCGATGAGATTTGCGTTTGACGCACAAGGCTGCGAAAGGAATCCCCAAAGTTGATAACCTCGGTACCCAGTGTGCCGGTCACGTCCTGCAAACCGGGAATGACAAGTTGCTGACCTGCCTGAATAGTATTTGGATCTGTAATGTTATTTGCCGTCATCAAATCGTTCAATGAGATGCTAAAGCGATCTGCAATAGACGAAAGCGTATCGCCAGATTGAATCACGTATGTCGGCCCGGATGGCGGCGCCGGCGGCGGCGTTGACGTTTGGGCGAACGCTGGTTGCGCCGCGTACAAGATAGAAATTAGGAGAATAAAAATCAAAAAGCGTTTATGCATTTTTGAATTGTACTTTATCACCAACCTCGTAGTCGCCGTATCGGCTTGGATGAATTTCCAAAGTATAACGCGCCGCCTTGGCAGGGAAGTAGGCCGGTCGCCATGATTTAGCGATTACTTTATCTACCACTACCATATCGGAGTTAATCCAGAACACGGCTAAATCAAATGACATGAACAGCATGTGAATGGAGGAATTGACGCGCGAGTCTCTTCCGATAACGAGAAGCAGGCCTTCGTCACGGGCCAGAACGGACCGGAACATGAGTCCGCGCAAACGGCAAAGGAATGAATCGCAAAATTTGACGCGGGCTGGATCGTCAAGATGTTTGTTTGGGTTTTGTATGAAAATATCGGGTGACATCGTCTAATCAAAACGGGGCGTTCCTTTGATTTGTGTTAGGAACATGCCCAGTTAAACTCTGGATTGGTTCAGTTCAGGATGCTGCTTTTTTCTGGCCGATGACTTTTTCCACACTATTTATTAATTCCTGTGGACTGAACGGTTTGGAAATGTAGTCGTCCACTTTGGCGATGTGCAGGCCGAGAACTTTATCGATGTTTTGCGCTTTGGCCGTGACGACGATGACCGGAATGTTGCGCGTGGATTCTTCAGCCTTCATTTGTTGGTATACTTCCCAACCGTCCATATCGGGCATCATTAAGTCGAGTAATACCAGATCAGGCAATTGCTCGCACACAGCTTTAATTCCTGCGGTCCCGCCGGCAGCCCCCGATACCTTAAAGCCTCGACGTCCAAGGATGAGCCGAATCAAGTCAATCATCTCCGGTTCATCTTCAATGCAAAGGATTTGTTTTGCGGCTTCTTCCATTTTAGCTGTAGATAAGTTTACCATAATGCCAGATTCAACGATAGATGAAAATCGCCATAATGAACAATATATTAGAAAATCGTATAAATAATCACTTGGGGCTATTCGCTGGGCCCGTAGGTTGGTATAATTTCCATTCTAAGGTTCGGAGGAATTTGTGAATTCACGTATTCAATCATTTATCATATACTTTCTGCTAATCGTTGCCATTGGTGCGATGCTTTATGTCGGCTTCAGGCAGGATAGCAACGCACCGGCACCGCTGACGATCAACCAGGTGGCACAATCCATTCAAAATGGCGACGTAGCCCGAGTCATCATTCAAAGCGATACTCAATTTCATGTTGTTTATAAGTCTGGTAAAGAAGCTGACTCAAACAAGGAATTGAGCGATACTTTGGTGAATCAGTTGGTTAGCCTCGGAGTCACAGCCGCGCAGCTTTCACCTAACAATGTGATTATCGAAGTTCAACCGCCGTCACCCTGGGCAGGTATCCTGAGCAGTTTGCTCTATATCCTGCCGGTGATTTTCATGGCGGGCGTATTGTGGTTTATTTTTCGTCAGGCGCAGGGATCGAACAATGCGGCCATGGCATTTGGAAAAAGCCGCGCTCGCATGTTTAGCGGCGAACATCCAACTGTGACCTTTCAGGATGTTGCTGGAATTGAAGAATCCAAGCAAGAACTGGCGGAAGTTGTCGAGTTCTTGAAAGAGCCGCAGAAGTTCATTCAACTCGGCGCGCGTATTCCCAAGGGTGTTTTGCTGGTCGGGCCTCCAGGCACCGGTAAGACATTGCTTGCTAAAGCTGTTTCGGGTGAAGCAGGAGTGCCTTTCTTTTCTATTTCGGGTTCTGAATTTGTTGAGATGTTTGTCGGCGTGGGTGCGAGCCGCGTGCGTGATTTGTTCGATCAAGCCAAGCGCCATTCACCGTGTATTATTTTCGTGGATGAAATTGACGCGGTCGGGCGACAACGCGGCGCGGGCCTCGGCGGTTCGCATGATGAGCGCGAGCAAACGCTTAACCAGATGTTGGTTGAGATGGACGGTTTCGATACCGATACCAACGTGATCATCATTGCCGCAACCAACCGCCCCGATATTTTGGATCCGGCACTGTTGCGTCCCGGCCGTTTTGATCGCCGCGTGACGCTCGACCGTCCGGATGTTAAAGGCCGCGAAGCGATTCTCAAAGTTCATGCCAAGGGCAAGCCGCTGGAGCCGAACGTTGATCTTGCGTCGCTGGCGCGCGGCACACCCGGTTTTGTCGGCGCGGATTTAGAGAACATGATTAATGAAAGCGCGATCCTCGCGGCACGGCGTAATAAGAAATCCATTGGTCAGCCGGAGCTTGAAGAGGCGATTGAACGCGTGGTGATGGGACCCGAACGAAAGTCCCGGTTGATCTCGGATGAAGAGAAGCGCATCATTGCCTACCATGAAGCGGGTCATGCGGTTGTGGCAAATGCCATTCCCGAAGCGGATCCGGTTCAAAAGATCACGATTGTAGGACGCGGCCAATCCGGCGGAGCCACATGGTATCGTCCCGACGACGATCGCTTATTATTCTCGCGCAAGAAGATGATCGCCACTTTGGCCGGCGCGCTCGGCGGACGGGTGGCCGAGGAACTGGTCTTTGATGATATTACGTCCGGAGCTTCCAACGATATCGAGCAGGTGACGCATATGGCGCGCGCCATGGTCACCCGGCTTGGCATGAGTGATGCTATGGGTCCCATGGTCTACGGCCAAAAAGAGGAGTTGATCTTCCTTGGACGCGAGATTTCTGAACAGCGCGATTATTCTGAAGCGATCGCTCAGAAGATCGACCAGGAAGTCCGCAATTTGGTGGATGAAGCTTATAAGCTTTCCAAGAATTTGTTGACCAGTTATCGTGCTCAATTGGACGCGGTCGCGAAGAAATTGTTGGAAGCGGAAACCATCACGCGCGAAGAGTTCGAAACAATCTTCCCGCCGCCGTTCCCCAAGAAGAGCGGAACACCGCAGCCAGCTTAGCGAAACGTAATTGATATAGAAACGCAATTCCGATTTTTGGAATTGCGTTTCTTATTTTGCTTTATGATTAGCACTACAACGACGTTTCACATTACAACGACGTTTTGATTATTACTACGATGTTTTGCGACGAGGCGCTTTTTTTGAGCGTTGGCGAAGTTTCTTTTGAGTGTGCTTCCGATGGGAGCAGTACGCGGCATAGTTTCTCCGTTGATGGTAGTTGATCGAGGCTGAAGGCATCTTCAAGGGGTCGCGCGTCTTTCGTGAGCGTCGGGGCGACGAGTTGCCGAGCTTGAGCGATGGTGAGCGCAGGAATTTTTTTTTTGGAAAACCAGACACAAGCGAACAAGGAATAGATGAGCCATAAAGCTTTGAAGCATTTGATGATGCCATCCCCACCACGTTCGAGTTTCGTAGTGGTCCATTCCGGTTTGGCCTTTGTTTTCCTCGAGTGCGGTTTCAACGGGCCATCTCAAGCCGCTGACACGGATGAGTTCCGGGGTTGGGCAATGCGATGGAGCATTGCCCAAATAGAATTTCTCTTCCGGTTGCGGTCCAGCGCTACGACGACAGATGAGCCACTGACGAATGCTAGGCAAACGATCGTGGATGGGAGTCACGCGCAATACGGCAAACTCGGCGACCAGCGGCCCCTTGCTACCTTCATGGATCAAATGACGATGCCAGGCCGATCTCGGCAAATTCTTGGCCAGCACTCGCACCTCTTCGGGTGCAGGTGCGCTACGTCGAACGCGGCGATTGTCGCCCGGTACCTCGGCCATGTACCACTTGCCGAGGGCTGCGATGGCATCCGCAAAAGCCGGATTTTTCCCGTAACTTTCGTCGTAGGCAACCCAGGCGAACGGAACCAGCACACGCTCATTCAATTTCTGCAACATGTCCAACGCCAGCTCGCCCTCGGTTTGAAATTGAAGGCTCTCCGGCAGGCGGCAAGCCTTCCGCAGTTTGCCATGATCCGTGGCGAACCATTCCTGAGGCAGATACAGACGCTCATCCAGGAAGCTATAGCCTCTCCGACTGGCGTACGCCAGAAACACGCCTTCCTGGCAATTCGCGATTTTTCCCAGGTGACCGCAATATTGATGCGCCACTCCGATCGAATGCTTCCCTTGTTTGGGAAAACCGCTGCCATCTACGATTGCCACGCCGTCATGTTCTCCCAGCCAGGCCGCCACCTGAGTTTGCAAATGCGCAATGAAAGGAGTCGTATCCCATTTACTTTCACTCATGAACCGTTGCAAGTCGCGGATCGCATTCGGAATCGCTCCCAAGAGCCCGAGCACCATGGGCTCGATCGTCTTGCGTTCCAAGTTTGATAATTGGCCACACAAATAAAACCAGGACCAATCGGATTGCTCATGACGTTGAAAAAACGGTTCAAACCCTCGATAGTAATCGATCAACTCTTTGACCGCCGTCGTTACATTCTGGTGAGTAACCAGCTTGGGTCGTTGCCCACTGGCCGGTGGCTGACGAATAGAGCGTCGGCGGGCACGAGAAATTCGAAAAATCTTTTTCATGGCAATCTCCTTCCAGGGACAATTGCCAGCAAGTGTAACTCGAGAAAATCATCGTCATCCGCGAAACGTCGTAGTAATAATCAAAACGTCGTAGTAATGTGAAACGTCGTTGTAGTGTTAAGCTTTCGTGTCTTCAGTTTCTTTGTGTTGTTTCACCAACTCGCGCCGCAAAATTTTTCCGACTGTGGTCTTTGGCAGTTCAGTCCTAAATTCATAGTGCGTTGGGACTTTGTACGCGGCCAACCGTTCCTTGCAGAAGGCTTTGATCTCATCGGCTGTTGCTTGTTGACCGGACTTGAGCACAATCCAAGCCTTGACCGTCTCACCGCGATACGGGTCGGGAATGCCCGCCACGCCGACTTCAAGCACTTTCGGATGGGCGGCGATGGCTTCTTCCACTTCGCGCGGCCACACTTGGAATCCGCCCGGCTTGATGAGTTCCTTCTTGCGATCCACAATGTAGAAATAACCTTCTTCGTCCATTCGGGCGATGTCACCGGTGAACAACCAAATCTTTCCATCTTTTAATTTCCGTAATGCGTTCGCTGTTTCGGTCGGCATGTTGTGATAGCCTTTCATCACCTGCGGTCCATTGATGACCAGCTCGCCGATCTCGCCCAACGCCATTTCGGTTTCGCCATCATCGAGGCTGATGATCTTGCAATCCACGTCCGACATCGGCATCCCGATGGAACCGGTTTTGTTGACTCCCATTAATGGATTGCAATGCGTGGCGGTCGGCGCTTCGGACAAGCCGTAACCTTCGAAGACTTTTCCGCCACTTAACTCTTCAAACTTTTCTTTGGTCTCGCGCATCAATGGGGCAGAGCCAGAAATGCACGCCTTGATGGAACGCAGGTTGACTTTGCCGGATTTCACTTCGGGACGATTGTTGATAGCATTGTAAAGCGTTGGCACGCCGGGGAAAATGGTCGGGTGATATTTGTTGATGTTTTCCAACACATCTGGAATGTCGCGCGGGTTCGGGATCATCACCAAACTCGCGGCTGTGACCAGCGCGAAATTCATCCCGGCCACCATGCCATAAACGTGAAATAACGGGATTGCCATCAGCACGGTTTCCTTTCCTTCTTTCGCGGTGGTGATCCATTCCTTCATTTGCAGCGTGTTCGCCACAACATTGCGATGCAAGGCCACCGCGCCTTTCGAGACTCCCGTTGTCCCGCCGGAGTATTGGAACAGGGCCGTATCATCCGGACCCATATCCAGTTTGGGGCGTTGCGAAGGTTGATATTTGGCAAGCAAATCTTTTATCCACACATCGCCCTCGGCCAGCCCGCCCTCGATTCTGAATCCGCCTTTTTTCTCGCGCACCAACGTGAACAACAAACTTGTAACTGGGGGCAATGCCTCTTTGATATTTGTGACAATCAGCTTTTTGATCTTTGTATTGGGTTGTGTGATTTTAATGGTTTTGTAAAAATTGGTCATCACGAACATGATTTCGATTCCTGCATCGCTTGCCTGCTCCGCAATCTCAGGTGGCGTGTAAAGCGGATTGATCGCTACGACCACTCCGCCCGCTTTGAGAATCCCAAAATAGGCCACAACGAATTGTGGCGTGTTCGGCATGAAGATTCCGACGCGGTCGCCTTTTTTCACGCCCATATCGGCGAGCGCCGCAGCAATGCGGTCGGTCTTCTCATTCATCTCTTTGTATGAAACGACCGCGCCTTTAAAAATCGTGCAGGCGCGGTCGGGATATTTGCGGGCAAATTCTTCCAGCAGATGAAAGAGCGGCTCCCTTGGATAATCAATGGACGCGGGCACACCCTTATCGTAATGTGCAATCCACGGATGATCGTTCACGGTGTTCCTCCTTTGCGAGTTAGACAAAGTATATAACAAAACGAAACCGAAAGTCAAATCAGGATTTGGGAATCGCTTGGCGGATGACTGTGATGATTTTATCGAGGACGTTTTCTTCACCCGCATAAAGCCAGTGGATCTTCGGATCGGACTCTTTGAACCAATTGCCTTGTCTGCGGACGAAGATCCGCGTGGCGCGTCGCATCTCGACTTTGGCCTGTTCAACGTTCATTTGGCCTTCAATCACGCTGACGCATTCGCGATATCCAATCGCTGACATCGTAGGCAAATCAGGTGAATAACCTTTGGCTAATAAGCCTTTGACTTCATCCAATAATCCATTCTCAAACATCGACTCGATGCGCGCATCAACGTGTGCATAAAGTTCCGGTCTCGGACGCGTTAATCCAATCGTGATGAGATGATAGGGCGATTCGCCTTGTCCGCGTTGCTTGGAGAATTTTTTGCCGGTTGTCAAAATCACTTCCAACGCTCGAATGGTTCGACGTACATTCCGCGGGTCAATCTTTTCGGCGGCTTCGGGGTCAAGCGATTTCAATCTCTCGTAGAGAAATTTTTTCCCCTTTTCTTCATGTTCTTTTTCCAATGCACTTCTCAATCTTTCATCTGGCTTTACTTCCGGCGGCTTCCATCCTTCGGTGACCGCGCGGGCAAATTGCCCTGTCCCGCCGACAAGCAATGGCAATTTGCCGCGTGACTGAATATCAGCAATCACTTCGCGCGCTTTTTGTTGAAAGACAGCCAACGACAAAATTTCGTCGGGATTGGCAATGTCAATCAAATGATGGGGGACATGCGCTTGTTCTTCGTTTGCAGGTTTGGCGGTGCCGATATCCATGCCGCGATAAAAGAGACGCGAATCCGCCGAGACAATTTCGCCGTTGATTCTTTCGGCGAGTTGAATGGCGATCTCGGTCTTGCCCACGGCAGTAGGACCGACGATTAAGATGAGATGTGGGTTGTTATATTGCATTCTCAAAATGTTTCACTTCTGCTTTGCCGTTCACTTCTTCCACGGCGATCACATCAATCTGCCAATGGTCAATCTCGTTTTGTTGGGCGTAATGTTCCGCACAAGATAACATGTGCTGTTGTTTTCTCGGCGTGACGGCAATCTCCGGCGGAACAAGCGAACTCGATGTGCGCGCTTTGACTTCGACAAAAATAGTGAAGCCATCTTTCTGTACGATCAAATCAATCTCGCCAAAGGGCGTGCGGACGTTGCGCGCCATGATCTCATAACCTTTGGCGGATAAATAATCCGCCGCGGCTTGCTCGCCCCAGCGCCCAATGGTATGGTTGCGGCTCATTGTAAAAATTTCTCCAGCAGTCCGCGCAAACGGACTTCCCAATTTTCCCGGCGTGGGCGCGAGCCATAAACGAGTTGCTCATATTGTTCCAGCATCGTCTTCGTTGTGCGCTCGATGGCATAACGGGTCGAGGCTTGGCGGGCCGCGTCGCCCATTTTCTTGCGCAAGCTTGCGTCGAGGCACAGACGCGTAAGTTTCGCGGTGAAAGAAGCCAGGTCTTGCGTGGTCAGAAATCCCGTCTTGCCGTCTTCGATTGTATCGCCAACGCCGGGAGAATCGATGCCAACAACGGGAAGTCCCGCAGCCATGCCTTCGATGACTGAAAGCGGATGGACTTCCGTTACGGATGCAGTGACAAACGTGTCGCACATGGCGAGATAAGAAGGAATTTTTTCGTATGAAATAAAACCGGTAAAACGGACGCGCTGATTGAGATTGAGTTGCACTGCAAGCTGCTTCGTCTCATCCTCGATTTGCTTTTGCCCGCCGCCAAGAATCATCAGATACACATGATTGAACGCTTTCGCAACACCCGCAAACGATTGAAGCAGGAAGGAAAGATTTTTTTCAGTTGCGATGCGTCCGGCATAAACGAGAATGACATCGCTCCCTTTGAATCCGAAATCGGTGCGCGATACTGGTTTGGCTTGATAAAAGCTTTGAAGTTCCACACCGTTCGGAATAATCGAGATCGGACTAGTCACGCCCATGCCGCGTAGAATTTTTTCCATGCCCGCCGAGGGCGAGATCACCAAACTCATCGCTTCGCAGAAAGGAGGCATGTAGGCCTGGAGCAATCCGTCGCTGATATCTTCGGGCACAATAGGGAGGTAGGCTTGTGCATATAAATCGTAGCGTGTGTGGTTGGTGAACACCGTTGGAATTTGTAATGGTTCGCAGTAGCGCAGGGCAAGGCGACCGCTCAGGAACGGGTGATGAACATGGACAATGTCCATCGTTTGCAACAATTTCTTCGCGGCCGCGGTATGGCGAAAGGAAAGATAATAACCCGTGTCCACCAACGGCAGGCCGGGCGAGCGGATGACGCGCAGCTCGTCGTCGCGATAATCCTGATCGCCGAACGTGAACACGAAAACATCATTTCCAACTTTTTCAAGATAACGTTTGTTTAGATCAATATAATTGGTAATGCCGCTCACGTGCGGCTTGTAGACGTCGGCCATCATAGCGATGCGCATGAGTACATGGTACAGGCAAGGGGACGCGGTGTCAAGGCGGCTATGGTAGAATGACGCGGAAAGGAGCGAGCTTGGTTAAATTAATTTTGCGCAATAAGGAATTTGAAGTCAAACCCGGCATGACGCTGCTTTCGTCTCTGCAAAAGATCAACGTCCTGCCTGAGTTAGTCATCGCCACACGAGATTCTGAAATGATCCTCGAAGATGAGATTTTGAAAGATGGCGATGTGGTCAAGTTGATTGCAGTGATTTCCGGTGGTTAATTAAACGCAAATAACACGAAGGGACTCAAAGGAAGAACCTTCGTGCCCCTCGTGTTTAGAATTATAGGTATCTTATGAAATGTCGTAAATGTGGTGAGAAAGCTTCAGTCAATATGCGCCAGCATAAACTGGCCTTGTGCAAGGAACATTATCTCGAATGGGTTCCGGAACAAACGGAGCGCTTCATCGAAAAATATGAAATGTTCGGCCACGACGAAAAAATTCTCGTCGCGGTTTCGGGCGGGAAAGATTTGTTGTCGCTATGGGACATCCTCATTCGCCTTGGCTATCAAGCGGATGGGCTTTACATCGGTCTCGGCATCGACGCGGGAATAAATTATTCAGGCGAGTTGCATCGTCTCGCCGATAAATTTGCGAACGAACATAATCTCAAACTTCATGTTGTCGACATTGAAAAAGAATATGGTCAGCCGATTCCAGTTCTCTCTGAAATGTCGCATCGCGGATATGGCAAGCCGTGCGCGGTCTGCGGACTCACCAAACGCCACGTGATGAATCGCATTGCGCGCGATCTGGGTTATGACGTTTTGGCAACCGGTCATAATCTCGATGATGAAGCGGCGGTTCTTTTCGGAAATACATTATCGTGGTCCGGTGACTATTTGCTTCGACAAGGTCCGGCTCTTCCCTCGACTGAAGGCTTGGCGTGCAAGGTCAAGCCGCTCTGCCGCTTCTATGAACGCGAAATGACCGCTTACGCGCTGTTGCGCGGCATCGAATATATTTATGAAGAATGTCCGTTTGCCGAAGGCTCGACCTCGATATACTATAAAGAAGTGCTTAACCAATTGGAGAATGATCGCCCCGGCGCGAAGCTGACGTTTTATCTGCGTTTCCTCGAAGCGCGTCAAAGCGGATTATTTGCGGAACGGAACGACTCGACTCTCCACCTGCATCCTTGTACCAATTGCGGACAGCCAACTTCTGCGCCCGGCTTGTGCTCGTTTTGCCGAATGATGGAAAAAAGTAAAAGCCCGGTTTGAAATTTCATGAACTTACCCATTTCAACTCTCAACGCTGAACATTACTTGTGGGGCGATGCCTGCGATGGCTGGCATTTGCTTAAACGCGATGATGTCAGCGTGATTCAGGAGCGCATGCCTTCGAATCGCGCTGAAGTAATGCATTACCATCAAGTCGCGCGGCAATTCTTTTTTATTCTCGAAGGCGAAGGCGCGATGGTGTTTGAAGATCATGAAGTGAAATTGCAAAAAGGGAATGGATTGGAAATTCCGCCGGGAGTCCATCACCAGTTTTGCAATAAGTCGCAAAGCGATGTTCACTTTTTAGTGATCTCCGTGCCAACCGCGCGCGGTGACCGGAATAATTTATAAAGGAGATTTATCTTATGCCCACCAAATTATCTGATTTGAAAGAATTAACGTTATTAGGTCACAAGTCTCAGCCGATCAAAAAGCTGGAGGCGTTTCCTAATCACAACCCGGATCGGTATTATCTGGTCACGCTTGAGACGGATGAATTTACTTGTGTGTGTCCTGCTACGGGTCAGCCTGATTTCGCAACGATCAAACTGGAATATGTGCCGGATAAGAAGATCGTTGAATCGAAGTCATTCAAATTATATTTGTGGTCGTATCGCAATGAAGGCGTTTTTCACGAGCATGTAGTCAACACGATTCTGGATGATCTCGTCAAGACTTTAAATCCGCACTACTGCAAAGTGACCGGCGCCTTTAGCGTGCGCGGCGGGATCGGCATCACCGTTGAGTCTGAAAAGGTGAAAACGAAAGCGGCAAAGGAAGCAGTGCGATGAATCCAGAGAAGCGCTCTTATCGCTGGCTGCCATTTATCACCGCGCTGTTTGTTACAACATTGATTATCTCAAACATCATTGCGGTCAAGCTGGTTAATCTCGGCGGACTGTTCGTGCCCGCCGCAGTAATCCTGTTTCCTATCGCTTATCTCTTCGGCGATGTGCTGACCGAGGTCTATGGTTACGCCCGCGCCCGCCAGGTAATTTGGACGGGCTTCTTCTGTAATCTTGTGGCGGTGATTGCGATTTGGCTTGGCGGATTATTGCCGTCTGCGCCGTTTTGGACCGCCGGAAGTTTTACCACGCCTCAGACCGCGCAACAAGCGTATCAAGCGATATTGGGGTTTACGCCACGCCTTTTACTCGCCTCGTTCATTGCATATTTGATTGGTGAGTTTCTCAATTCGTTTGTGCTGGCAAAGCTCAAGCTGAAAACCGCTGGAAGATTTCTATGGATTCGTACGATTGGCTCGACCATTATCGGCGAGGGCGCGGACTCGGCGATTTTCATCACGCTGGCTTTTATCGGTATCATCCCGAACGGTGGATTGATTCAGTCAATCCTTTCGCAATGGTTCATCAAAGTTGCTTATGAAACGGTGGCGACGCCGTTCACATATTTGATCGTCAACGCGCTCAAACGCGCCGAACGTGAAGATTACTTCGACCGCGATACAGACTTCAATCCGTTTGTTGCTTAACCGATGCAGATGGTCGAGTAGGCGGCGGGTCTCGGTACGCTCTGCGACCTACTCGACCATCGCCGCTATATCGAGACCTTATGAAACCAATCATCACAATTTCAAAACAAATCGCGCGAAGATTTGTTTTAGGCAAACAAGGACTTTGGCCTGGACGCCGCTGGAAAGGGAAGCGTGGAACTGTTAACACGCTCAATACTTGCGAAGCGGTTCAACTCGATCCATTGAATGTGGTAGGTCGCAGTCAGGATATTGTTTTGCGTAGCCGCGTGTTGGATTACAAGCCCGATTATCTTCAACAAGCTTTGTACAAGGATCGACAGTTCTTTGATTACGGCGGATGGCTGGCAGTATATCCGATGTCTGAGTTGCCATATTGGCGTGTGTATATGGAGCGGCGAAGTCACGCCAAACGCGTCGAAGATTTTGTCTTCACACATCACGAGGTCTTTGATTTTGTGCGGGCCGAGTTGAGAAAGCGTGGTCCGCTTGGAAACCGTGATTTTGAAGGAAAATCGCTGGACAACTGGAATTATCGCGGGCGCAAGGAAACGTCGTTGGCGTTATACGATATGTGGATATCGGGCGAGTTGATGATGCATCACCGCGACGGATTCAATCGCGTTTATGATTTTCGTGAGAACATCGCGCCGAAAGAATTTGATTATATCGCAAGTGAAAAAGAAACCGAAGATTTTTTTGCGCACAAGACGGTTGCATTGATGGGGTTGAAAAGCGAAAGAAAAATGGGCGGCGAGTTGAACTATTATATGAACAGGCGTTACTCTCCCGACTCGATGACGAAAATACTCGAACGGCAGAAAGCTCTCGGGATGTTTGCCCAGGTTCAAGTCGATGGCGGACGCGAAACCTATCTCGTTTTGCCGGAAGACGTCCCGATTTTGGAATCGCTCAAAAATGGAAAAGTCCCCAAAGGATGGAATCCCAAAGAATCAAGCACGCTGGAGGAAGCCACGTTTCTTTCGCCGCTGGATATCGTCAGCGCGCGTGGAAGGGCGCAGAAGTTGTTCGATTTCGATTACAAGTGGGAAGTGTATGTGCCTGCACCCAAACGCCGCTGGGGATATTATGTGCTGCCGATTTTGTACGGCGATGATTTGGTGGCGCGGCTCGACCCGAAACTGGATCGCGCGACGATGACGTTGCAGATCAAAGGCTTTTGGCTCGAAGATGATGCGCCAGTAAAAGATGTTGATTTTGCAAACGCATTAGCACATGGATTGATTCGATTTGCAAAATATTCGAATGCGGAACGAATCAATATTGCTTCTATTCATCCACCGAGATTGCAGAAACAAGTGCAGGCGGTAATGAGTGAGTTGATAGATGTGAATGTGAAAAAATAATCGCGCCGCCACCTATGGCATTGGCGACCATACTGGCAATCTCTGATCATTAGGTTCATTTGTTAGCCGTGTTAGATCAGAGCCATCAGTTTTTATCAAGTAAATATTATACTGTCCATCCCGATTGGATGAAAATATTATGTATTTACCATCCGGCGACCATGAACCGCCTAGATCATTTACGTACCGAGAAGATGAATTATTCAGGGTGGATTTTACTAATAATCAGTACTTCACGAAAGGGCTTGAACATGGTTAACTTGGTTCCTACCACGGAGACCAAGACCAATGTCCAAGCCCAGCGTCAAGATTACCCGAACAATCCAATCTGAGCAAGTCCTGAACGCTTTCACACAGGTAGTTCGTCGGAACCTGCCATTGGCGTTGAAGAATACACGGATCAGTAGAGAGGACATCATATACGCTTTAGCCTACGCCAACGTGCATCGTTTGAGCATTCAATCGGCCTGTCAAGAGTTGAAAGATGCGCCCTCGGGCAATCGGCTGCGGGAAGTCCTGGCGGAAGCGCTGCCGGACCGGGCAGGCATGCAACGTGCATTGAATAAGATGTTCCGCCAGCAGCTGCATCCCAGTCTATGGAAGGGCAGACGAGATTACAACATCGCGATGGACCTGACCTTGATCCCGTATCATGGACTGCCTTACGAAGACGAGAAGGAAATTGTACGCGGTGCGCCAAAATCCGGAACGACTCATTTTCACGGGTACGCCACCATTTCGATCGTGCACCATAATCAACGCTATGTCGTGGCGCTGCATTTTGTTGAATATGGTGAAGAGATGGCTGACATCGTGCGTTGGCTGTTGCGACGGCTAAAATCGCTGAAATTACTCGTCCGGCGAGTGTTTTTAGACAAAGGGTTCTGCTCCCAGCCGGTTTTTAAGGTTCTGGGTCAGCATCACTTGAGTTACGTGATCCCCATCCCGGTACGAGGCAAATCCGGTGGAGTGCGCCATCTCTTCCAAGGGAAATCTCGCAAAACCACCTACACCTTCCACAGTCCGAAACACGGTGCCTACACGGTTCAAGCCATCGTTGTGCAGCGTTACTCCAAAGGCCGCTATAAACGACACAAGAGCCAGTGGTTCGCTTACGCGGTGGCTGGGTTGCCGGAGGGTATGTTGCCCTCTCACGTCTTTGAACTCTATCGCCAACGCTTTGGAATTGAATCGAGTTACCGTCAAATGAACCAAGTCCGTGCTCGCACCTCCACGCGCAATCCCGTAATCCGCTTGCTATTGGTTGGATTGGCCTTCGTCTTGTTCAACCTATACATATCCGTGCGTCAAAACTTGTCGTCGGCTCTCAAACAGCCGTTACAATTGCCCAAGCGTTTCTGGTTGTCGTTGCGCCGTCTGGCATTCCTGCTCGGTCGTGCGTTAGAACGTCTGTGGAACATCGCTGACGTGGTCGAACGTCAACCTTGTTTGGCGCTTTCGTGATCTACTGATAATACTTTATTGGACCCATCGGTTTTCATAACGCAAATTCCTGAATCATTTTCTCCATCATAGGCATGAAATGCGATTAATTCTCCGTTGGGAGACCAGGCTGGGCTATCAGTGGAAGAGAAATCTGTCAATTGTTTTATAACCACAGGGTGCACGAAAAGGTTGTAAGTGGATTTTCAAAAATGAGCCTCTAAGGTAAGCTTTGGGCTTCTGATAGACCAAAGGATGCTCAGGAGGCTCGAGATGAAGTTTAGCATAGCAGTGGTAAGAAAGATAGCGGAAATCATGACCGAGGCGGTGCAGGAGAAACTCGAGGAAGGTGCGCAAGTGGCAGAGATTGAACAAGCGCTGCGCGAGGTAGCGAAAGAAGCCTGTGGGCTTGGATTGCAGGAAATGATTGAAGCGAATGAAGCGAAATATGCAAGTCGTGTCCGCTGTGGATGCGGGGCGGAAGCGGAGCCGCTGGGCAAACGGGAAGCTGTGGTGTGGAGTGTGTTCGGCAAAGTGAATTATCAGCGTCGATATTATCTGTGTGCGGATTGTCATCGTGGGCAGTCGCCCTTGGATGAGCGCTTGGGATTGAAGCCGGGACAGAGCACAGCGGGATTGGCGAGCTTGCTCGGGATCTTGGGAGTGGAAACATCGTTTGAAGAAGCCCGTCAATTGGCGGAGCGTTTTCTATTGTTTGGAGTGAGCGATCATACCGTACTCAAACATACCGAAGGCTATGGACAGGCACAAGCCCAACTCGAAGAAGAATGGAAACGAGCGGCAGAAGACGTGAAAGGATTAGAAGAACAGGAACAGAGCCTGCCAAGGCAAGCTGGGCGCATCTATGCCTCGGTCGATGGAGCGCATGTGCCATTGCACGGGGAGTGGCGAGAGTTGAAAACGTTGTGTGGGTATGAAGTGGAGCAGATTCACCCTTCTCATCCCCAAAATCACCATGGTTCTGCGGTACCGAACCAGCACGGATCCCGCGTGGGAGAACAAAGTCATCTGCAAGCCAAGAACATGAAATACCACTGCGACATCCAGGAAGCCGAACAATTTGGACGATTGTTATGGGCGACGGGGATCCAACATCAGGTCGACGGCTACGAAGAAATCGTCTTCGTCTCAGACGGTGCCGTGTGGATTTGGAACCTGGTGCAAAAATATTATCCGAACGCCGTACAAATCGTGGATTGGTACCACGCCAGCGAATATCTCACGCCCATTGCCGAAGCCGCCTTCGGAGCCAACACCCCGCAAGCTCATGAATGGCTGACCCAAGCCCGCACAGAACTTTGGGATGGCTGCATCCAAGACGTGATTCAATCCTGCCGAAGTTTGCTTATGCACGCGGCCGCACGTCCCTTCATCGAAAAGGCAATCCATTATTATGATCACAACGAGAAGCGGATGGACTACGCACGCTTTCGGCAGCTCGGGTATCTCATTGGCAGCGGAACCATCGAAAGCGCTTGCAAGCAGATAGCCGCTGTCCGGTTGAAACGTTCTGGCGCACGTTGGACCTTGCCTGGCGTGATCGCCACCGCCAAAGCCAGAGCCGCTTGGCTCAGTAAGTCTTGGGATTCTCTGAAGCCGTCCTATGCTGGTTTACCCTTGGCCGACTAACAAACTTTGCGTACTCCCATAACCACACCATTCAAGTTCATTAGATATATCTCTTCAGGAAAATAGATTCCCGAAGCCAGTACGTTGATGGAAACGGCAACAACATTTCCTTTCGGAGACCATGACAATGTGCGCTCAAAATCTTTATTGTTTGTCAGACGCAGCTGGTTGGAGCCATCAGCATTCATAATGTATACTTCTGGAGTTGGGATGCCTCGATCAGACAGAACTTGATCTCGTTCAGAAAGGAAAATAGTGACTGTTTCAAAATTGGTGGAAGGGGTGTATAAAAAGGAAAACCGGAACGAGTTGAGATCGTTCCGGAATCCCAAAGAAAGGCGTATCAATAACATGCGCCTCAAATTGATTCTACCAATAATCGATCCAGAGCAATTTGAAGAACCCAAGTGCTGTGCCGATCCGAAATGCAAAGGGGATCGCTTTGTGCCGTGGCAGGCAGTCAAGAAGAATGTACGTGACCGCGAGTACGAAGAAGTCATCGCTCGACGGTACAAGTGTTTGCGCTGCGGATGCACATTCCGAGTGTATCCCCAGGGAATACAGAAGAGTTAGATCTCGCAGCGGCTAAAAGGCATGGGGGTAATGTTATACGTGTTAGGGCTCAGCTACGGAGCAGCCTCTTTGATGTTGGAAGCATTGGGAGTGTACTTGAGCAAGAGTAGTGTGTATCGAACCGTGCAAGCGACGGCGGAAGCTGTGCCGGGGATGAAGCGCACGGAACTCTTGCAGGGCTATCACACAAAAGCAATTGGAGCGGATTTAACAAGTGTGAAATGTAAAGGGAAGTGGTTGCCAATTGGAGTTATCGTGGATCCAATCAACGGACTGGTGTTGTGTGTGGATCACTTAGATGGAGAAGACGCTCAAACACTGAAGGATTGGGTGGAACCGATTGCAGATCAGGTTGGAGCTCACACGCTGTTGACCGATGACGCCGATGCATTTAAAGACGTCGCCGATCGGAGCGGCTTGTACCACCAGGTTTGCAAAAGCCACGTGGGACGCAACACCGAAGAGTTGATCGAGAGTTTGAGTTTGGCAATTGAAGCGGGTCAGGATTTTTCCTTGACCGAATTGCAGATCGAACCGGCTCAAGCTCTGAGCGATCTACGTCGTTTGGGAGAACTGATTCATTCCCGACAACCTGAGCAACAGGCCGAAGTGCAAGCCTTGTATGAACGCTATGCGGCTGCCCCTCATTCCAAGAAAGGCGGGACCGCCAGCATTGCATACCGGATGCGCAATTTATTCCTTGACCGTTGGAACTTATGGCCACGCCTTACCTTTTATCGCACCTGGAAAGACCGGGATGGCAAACCCATTTTGGATGGCACGAACAATGCCACCGAACGCGCGATCGGTTGGTGGATAAAAGAAAGATATCGCACGATGCGCGGATATAAACGCGATCAATCGGCTTTGAACGTCAGTCGGTTAATCGCCTACTGCGGCAATCATCTTGCGGAGGGATTGAACTTGGCGACCTTCGTCACTTGATCGCACTTTATCTCGGGGTTTCTATCCCCCTTGCCTCTTCATAGGCAGTTTACCAATTTTGAAACAAGCACCGGAAAATAATATATTTTCCATTGGGTGACCAAGCAGGCGTGTAAGAACTCGCCTTATCAAATGTTAATTGTGTTTGATCAGAGCCATCAGCATTCATTAGATAAATTTCGGAAACATCATCCTTGTTTGAACTAAAGGCAATATATTTCCCGTCGGGTGACCAGGCAGGCTCTGAGCTGTAAGCAAGACCATTAGTCAAGTTTTTTTGATTGCTACCATTCGCATTCATCGCATAGATACAAAATTTTCCGCTTCTATCAGAAACAAAAGCAATTTTTCCTTTAAAGGGCAGCGGCGTGACTGTTACGGTGGGCGTAAGAGTTGGAATATTAGTAATCGTTGGAGTGAAGGTTGGGGTTTTTGTAACCGCGATATTAACGTTGGTAGAACATCCAGATGCAAATAGAATAGAAAGCAACAGGATGAGTTTCCAAAGATTTAAGTTATGGGAGTCCATATTATGTCTGACCCTTCTCCCATTTTATCACCTCCCCCTAAATTCCAAGCGAATTTTGGGGGAGCTATGAGGGGCGCTATCAAAACCTATCAATTTTTTCGAGAAGTATCCTTGTTTTCAGTGATGCCATTAAAATAAACTCATGACGAATATGAATCATCTCAAATTCAATGATCGTGCGCCTGACCTTGAATTGCTGGATGCCGATGGAAAGCCCGTCAGACTTTCGGCGTTATCGAAGAAGCAAGCGGTTGTGCTGGCTTTTGCGCGACACTTTGGCTGTCCGCAATGCAAAGAAATGGTCACGACGCTGGCTCATGCCTCCAAAGATATAGAAGCCAATGGTCTGCGCGCTATGATTGTCACACAAGGAACACCGAAGGAAGCCAAGGCTTTTTGCAGAAAGTATGCGCACGAGGTTTTGTGTCTTTCTGATTCCGAACGACGCGCTTATCGGGCTTATGGATTGGCGCGCGCAAATTTAGTGCAAACATTTCTTTCGCCGCGTGTCTGGGCCTCCAATGCGCGCTTGAGGCGTGAAAAAGGCTGGAAAACCGAATTCCCGCCCAAAGGTCAAGATGCGATGCAAATGGCGGGGATGTTTGTGATCGGCACGGATGGCCTCATCCGCTTGCCATATTATTACGACGACATTGCCGATCATCCGCCGCTGGATTTGCTTTTGCACGGCGTGATGGGTGTCAATTGGAAAAAGCCATTGGAGAAGCCGGTGGTTTCGGCGCACGCACGTGCGAGATCGGGGTCGAAAAAAATGAGAGCATTATCCATCGCTTCATATCTTGCATTCAAAGAAGTTTGGCGCAACCGCGGACGTTTTCTGCTGGTCAGCTTGGTGATTGCCTTGATTACGCTTTTAGTTTTGTTCATCGCCGCGCTGGGTGAAGGATTGGCGGATGGCAACAAGCAATACGTTGCGAATCTCAACGCGCAGTTGATCGTGTTCCTTCAAAAGTCGGATTACATTATTGCGTCCAGCCAACTGCAAGTGGATACCGTGAATCAGATTCACCGCGTCGACGGGGTAGCGGATGCCGGTCCGATTTATACTGCCTCCACTGAAATCGAATCCAATAAAGGACCGCTTAAAGTTTCTCTGCTTGCCGCTCAACCAGGTCAACCTGGAATGCCAGCCTTGTTATTAGGTCGCGATTTTTAACTCCGGCGACTCGCGCAAAGTGGTGATTGACCAGAACACAGCGCTCCAAACAGGTATTCAGGTTGGCGATGAAATGACAATCCGTTCCACACAAGGCGGAAGCGATGAGTTCTTTTATTTGCGTGTGGTCGGATTGACATCCAATCAATCCTATTATTTTCAACCCACGATCTTTACTTCGCCGCAGACTTGGCAAAATGTGAAGCCACAATCCGCGGCGGAGTTGAAGGACGACACGCCATATCCCAACATTATCGCGGTTCAATTATCCAATCCAACACAGATCAATTCGATGGAAACACAGTTGATGGCAAAAGTGCAGAACATTGAAGTGGCCGATATTCCCACCACGATCAATAACATTCCTGGCTATTCAGCGCAGCAAGGCACGGTTCAAACGCAAGGCGTATTCACGTTATTGATCGGCGTGCTGGTGATCGGCGGGTTCTTTCAAATTCAAATCCTCCAAAAAGTTCCGCAGATTGGCGTGCTGAAAGCCATCGGCTCGACCAATGCAACCGTGGGTGCCTCAGCTGTGATTCAAATCATCATCGTAACTGCGATGGGTGTTGCCATCGGCGGCGGATTAACTTATCTCTTCTCGCTTGGTTTTCCGCCAACCATACCGTTGGTTTTCAATGGAACCAGTTCACTCTTCGCCATCGTCGCCTTGTTGCTGATTGGTCCCATTGGTGGATTGGTGTCTGTTATATATGCAGTACGCATCGAACCACTCAAAGCGTTACGGTTACAGTGAGGTTGTGATGAAAGAAGTTGTTTTGGAAGTTCGCGATTTAGTCAAGACATTTATCTTGGATGGTTCCGCTCTCAACGCGGTGGATCACGTTTCGTTTCAAGTTCATTCCGGCGAGTTTGTAGCGTTGGTTGGGCCGAGCGGTTCGGGAAAAACCACGTTGCTTTCGATTCTGGAGGCGTTGTTGAATCAATCAAGCGGCGAGGTTTTCATTGATGGTCATCAACTTTCGGCGATGAATGATTCGGAACGCGTCAAGCTGCGCCGGTCACGGATCGGTTTTACATTTCAATCCAATAATTTGATTCCGTATTTAACGGCGCAGGAAAATGTGGAACTCATGTTAAGGCTAAATGGCACGCTGGGAAAAGTCAATCGTCTGCGCGCCGAGGAGTTGCTGGCGCGGCTCGGTTTGGAAGATCGCTTACATAGTTTGCCCGCACAAATGTCCGGTGGACAACAACAGCGCGTGGCGATTGCGCGTGCGCTGGTTCATAATCCAGCAGTTGCGCTGGCCGATGAACCGACCGCCAGCCTCGACACCGAACGCGCCATGCAGGTGGTTCAAACCTTCGCGGCGTTGATCCATGAAAATCAACGCGCCGGAATCATGGTCACGCATGATTTGAGAATGTGCAAATATGTGGATCGTGTATTACAAATGCGGGATGGAAAATTGGTGAACGAATATAAAACTCGCACTGAAATTGAAGCGCTTATCAGCTGATGTTGATAGAAGATTATTCAATACCGATCGCTTCTTCCGCTTCTCTCACCCCTATTTTTGAAACTGGTCTGCGTTCGCTGTTAATAAAAACGACCGACCCGATGATAATGACCGCTGCCAAAAGAATGCGCGGCGTCAATGATTTGCTTGCGAACCAGCTTCCAAGAAGTACCGCTACTACCGGATTGACGTACGGATAGGTGGATACCAAGGAGATGGGGGCATTTTGCAACAACCAGCCATACGAAACGAATCCGACGAGCGAACCGATAAAGATCAAAAAGGCCAGGCCTAGCCACGAGCGCATCGAAACGGCGGCGGAACTGAAGCCGTTAAACTCGCCGCTCCCCGTGCTGACAATCAATAACGCCGCCGCGCCTGCCAGCATTTCCGCGCCCGTGCCCATCAACGACGATTTGGGCATGTCGGCATGTTTGCTGTAGATCGAGCCGAGCGCCCACATGAGCGCGGCAAAAAGCAACGCGATAGTTCCAAATGTATCGAACTGTGTTGCGGATTTGCCGCTGAATTCAGCCGGACCGATCAATAGGAACACGCCGACAAAGCCGATCAGCAAGCCGATGATCGCGCGCCAATTTGGTTTAATGCCTCCTGGTCTGAACGCTTCAAACAATACCAGCCACAACGGTATCGTGCTCATTATTAAAGATGCAATGCCGGATGGTACGCGCTGTTCTGCCCACGAGAGCACGCCATTACTGCAAAGCAAAAGTGCAATGCCGACTATTGCCGCGGAAATCCACTGCCTTTTGGTCGGCGCGGCATCGCCTGACATGCGCCGCCATATGAAAAGAATTGAGCCTGCAATCAGGAAGCGTAAACCTGCGGACATAAACGGCGGAATGGTCTCAACCACGAATCGAATCGCTAGATAGGTCGAACCCCAGACGATATATAACGCAACCAATGCCAACCAAATTTTTGTTTTCACTTTTCTCCGATGTTATAACTTTGCGTTCTTGTTGCTTCCCAGCCGAGCAATGCCATTTTGAGCGGTACACCGTAGCGATAATTGCCGAACCCGCCAGCCTTGCGGATGACGCGATGGCATGGGATCAACACTGCGATTGGATTGTGTCCAACCGCAGTACCCACGGCCCTCGTTGCCTTCGGATTGCCAACTTCTGATGCAATATGCTCGTACGTGGTCACGGTGCCAACCGGAATATTGAGCAATGCTTCCCAGACCTTGAGTTGAAAGTTGGTTCCGCTCAAATGCAGATGCAGTGATGTTTTCTCGCGCTCGCTCAAATCGAATATGGGCGCGATCAATGGAGCGGTGCTTCGATGATCTTCGAGCATTTTGGCTTCCTTCCAATCTGCAACCAACGCATCAATCGCGTCGCCTTCGCTGGCTTGGACGAAGCCGAGATGGCAGATGCCACGCTCGGTCACGCCGACGAGACATTTTCCAAACGGCGTGGGATGAATGCCATAACGAATGGTCAAACCCGCGCCGCGTGATTTGTATTCGCCGGGCGTAATTGCTTCGGTGGTGACGAAGAGATCGTGGAGGCGCCCCAAACTTGAAAGTCCCATTTGATACGTGGTATCTAAAAGGTTTTCGGAATGATTGAGCAATTCCTTCGCGCCTTCCTTCGTCAGATACTGTAAAAATCTTTTCGGGCTGACTCCGGCCCAACGCGTGAACATCCGTTGAAAATGATATTCACTCAGTCCGATGCTGGCTGCCACTTCATCTAGGTTTGGTTGATCTTTATAATGGTTTTCAAGATACTGGATCGCCTGCTCGATGCGCAGGTAATCCTCGGAAAGTTGTTTGTAATCAGTGAGAGAGTCGTTCATGGTTTCTCCTTTGAAGATTGCTCTATTGTAAGAACCTCTCTCTTTTTTGCATACCCGATTCTTGCTTCACCGGCGGTACTATGTAAACAAAACAGGTATGACCACGCATACCTGTTCCATGCAGTTCTGCACTTTGAAACAATTCCTATCCATGTTTTAACTCGGGGGTGATTTTACATGTACCATTAAGAAACCGTCAAGCCACAAAAATACCCCGCGAATGCCGTGTATTGCGAAGTTTTGAACCTGCTATCGCAGGTTGGCTCCGACTCAGAAACGCCGCCTTGGCTCAGGCCTATCGCGTTATTTCTGTGAGACAGATGCCCTATAAAATTGGTGTTGGCTCAAAACCGAGAGTGCAATATCACGAACACAGCAGGGCATGATTCTTATACCATAATCACATGATCGTGGGGAGAGAAAAATTAACTGAGCCGGCATTGCTTTTGTCCAATATATATGCTAAGCTTAATCTGTTATAGAGTTCATGGTTTTACAGCCAGCGTGTTTAATATAAGCTTGTCGCTCAATACAAGGAGGCAAAGCATGACATCTGTATTTGGGATCGATGTTTCTGGATGGGTCGCAAGTCCAGATTGGGGCGCGGTCAGTGATCAGGGCGTAAAGTTCGTTTTCGTTAAGGCTTCGGAAAACACTATTGCTGATTCGAAATTTTCGCAACACTGGCAAGGATCCAAGAGCGTTGGGATGTTGAGAGGCGCATACCATTTCTTTCATCCCGAGACGAATAATTCAGCTCAACAGGCTAGTGCGTTCATCCAAGCTGTGGGAGCCGATAAAGGTGAACTGCGTCCCGTTCTCGACCTTGAACAGGTTTATGTAAACGGCAATCCGATTTCAATGCCAACCGGCGATACGATGATTGCTTTAATGAAACAATGGCTCGATCCGGTGGAAAGCGCGTTTGGACGCAAGCCCATGATTTATGCCAGCGCGTTTTTCCTGAATCAACAGGGCATTAACGCAGCGTGGTTGAACAATTATCCGTTGTGGGTCGCCCAGTATCCTTATGCGCCCGGCACGAATAACGAATACGCCAGCGCGTCCGCGATGCCCACGCCAACCTCGGGAATGCCTCAGCAACCGGCTGGTTTTCAGCCTTGGACGTTCTGGCAATATTCATCAAAGGGAAAACTGGCAGGCTTCCTATCATCCCAGCTTGTGGACTTCAATTACTTCAACGGCTCTCTTAATGATCTGACAGCGTTCGCATCGACCGCTGCGTCTCAACCTGTGACGCCACCGCCATCAGTGACTTACACCGTTAAGCCCGGTGACACGCTTTATGCAATCGCCGTCAAATATGGAACGACCGTGCAGGCGATTTCAGCCGCGAATAATATTTCCAATCCCAACTTAATTCAAGTTGGACAAGTGCTGGTAATACCGTAAGATTAAACTTCCGAGATTTTTGAAAACCTCGGAAGTTTTTATTTCAAGGATAAACTCGTTTGATCGTTCTCGGAAATGCAATGGCCTCGCGAACGTGCTCGATGCCGCAGATCCATGAAGTGACTCGTTCCACGCCCATGCCGAATCCTGAATGCGGGACCGAACCATACTTCCGTAAGTCAAGATACCACTTGAAGGCGTCTTCAGGAAGCTTCTGTTCATGAATGCGTTTCAACAATAAGTCATAATTGCTGATGCGTTCTGAGCCGCCGCAGATTTCACCATAGCCTTCGGGTGCAAGCAAATCCACAGACTTGCAGACTTCCGGCCGTCCCGGCCACGGCTCCATGTAAAACGCTTTGACGGCGGTGGGGTATCCATAACAGAACACCGGTTTATCGAATTGATTCGTGATTGCGGTTTCGTGCGGCGCGCCAAAGTCAATGCCCCAGTCAAATTTGAGCAGTTCCTTCTTTTCAGGATCGATTTCTTTTTCTCGAAGTTCTGCCAGCATTTTACAAGCGTCGTCATAAGAAATTCTAGGAAACGGTGCCTTGATATTTTCGAGTTTAGTGAGATCGCGTCCGAGTGAAAGCAATTCCGGTTTTCGATCTCGCAATACGCGCTGGACGATATGCGTGATCATCTGCTCTTCGACCTCCATCAAGCCGTCGAGATCGCAGAACGCCATTTCCGGTTCGAGCATCCAGAACTCGGTGAGATGGCGACGCGTCTTTGATTTTTCCGCACGGAAGGTTGGGCCAAAGCAGTAGACTTTTCCAAACGCGAAGATATTTGCTTCGTTGTAAAGCTGACCGGTCTGCGCGAGATACGCTTTGCCTTCATCGAAATATTCAGTCTCGAAAAGAGTTGTCGTGCCTTCCGCCGCGGCCGGAGTCAGAATTGGCGTATCCATCGCGATAAAGCCGTTGGTATCAAGCCATTCACGCGTCGCTGCCATGACTGTCGAGCGGACGCGCAGGATTGCCCATTGACTCGGCATGCGAATCCACAAGTGACGATTGTCGAGCGCAAAGTCGACGCCGTGATCTTTGAGCGACATCGGATAGTCCGCATCGGCGGTTTGCACGATCTCGATTTTCTTTACGCCGATTTCATATCCGCCCGGGACGCCGGGTGCGCGCTTGTCGGCGCGGATTGGACCCGTGATAATCACTGCCGATTCTTGCGGCAGGCGCATCACCTGATCAAAAAGTTTCTCATCGAGATCGCCTTTGAAGGCCACGCATTGAACGAAGCCAGTTCCATCGCGCACGAGCAAGAAGACCAGCTTGCCTTTGTCGGTGCGGTTGTAAACCCAGCCTTGAACCGTTATTTCCTGTCCATCATATTTTGAGATTTCATCCACGCGAATGATTGACATGATGTTCTCCTATTTATTTCGATGGTCGAGTAGGGTAAAGTCCATATCAAGAGCAAAATCATTCCACAATCTTGATATGCAATTCCTTCAACTGTTTCGGTTCCACGCTGGACGGCGCATCCGCCATCACATCGCGCGCGCTGGAATTCTTCGGGAATGCAATGACCTCGCGAATATTTTGTTCGTCTGCCAGCAACATCACGAGACGGTCAATACCCGGAGCCACGCCGCCATGCGGCGGTGCGCCGTATTCAAATGCTTCGAGCATATGACCAAACTTCAATTGAATCTCTTCATTCTTCAAGCCAAGCAGCTGGAAAATTTTTGTTTGAATATCGCGGCGATGGATACGGATTGAACCGGACGCCATCTCGTAACCATTGCACACCATATCGTACGCGTCTGAAAAAATCTCGCCGGGATTTGTCTCGAACTTCGGCAGGTCTTCCATCTTCGGCATCGTGAATGGATGATGCGCGGCGTCCCATTTCTTTTCTTCCTCGTTCCATTCGAACATCGGGAAATCCACGACCCATGCGAACGCCATCACGTTTTTATCGGCCAGATCAAGTTTATCGCGAAATGTCAATCGCAAACCACCGAGGACTTTATTGACAATAGTGCGTTGATCCGCGGCGAACAGAATCAAGTCGCCTTCCTTCGCACTGACTTTCGTCTTGACCGCTTCGACTTCTTCAACCTTAACGAATTTCGCGGCGGTTCCTTTGGTGCCTTCAGCGGTCACCGCTAAAGTAGCCAAGCCTTTCGCCCCGAATGATTTCGCAACCTCGGTCAACTCATCCACTTCTTTGCGGGACATGTTCGCACTGTCAGGCGCGACGATGCACTTGATCACGCCACCCGCTTCGATGGCGGATTGAAAGACGCGGAAGTCGCTCTTCGCAAAGATAGCACTTACATCCATCAATTGCATTCCGAAGCGTAAGTCAGGCTTGTCCGATCCATATTTCTCAATGGCTTCTGTGTAGGAAAGCATCGGCCACGGCGACGACAAAATTCGCTTATGCGGCGTGACCGCGGGAATCAGCGCGGTGAAAAGTCCTTCGGCCATGGCTAGCACATCGTCGCGCTGGACGAACGACATTTCGAGATCAAGCTGTGTGAACTCGGGCTGGCGGTCGCCACGCTGATCTTCGTCGCGGAAACAGCGCGCAATTTGGAAATAACGATCCATGCCTGCGACCATCAGCAATTGCTTCAACTGTTGAGGCGATTGGGGTAGGGCATAGAATTGACCGGGATAGACGCGCGACGGCACTAGGTAATCGCGTGCGCCTTCGGGCGTGGCTTTGAAAAGAATCGGCGTTTCGATTTCGATGAAGCCTTGCTGATCGAGATAATCGCGCATGAACTTGACGACGCGATGACGCAAGATGATGTTATCTTGCATCCGTTCGCGGCGCAGGTCGAGGTAGCGATATTTAAGGCGCGTGGCTTCATCGGCTTCGTTGGTATCGCCGTTGTTGACCATGAACGGCAGAGTCTTCGCGGGATTCAGCACGTTGATTTCATCTGCAGTCACCTCGATTTCGCCGGTTGCGACGTTTGGATTCTCCATTCCTGGCGGACGCCTCTGCACCGTGCCGGTGATTTGCAATACCCATTCGAAGCGAATGTCGGCGACGACGTTCAGCGTTTCTTTTGACAGGTTGGGATTGATGGTGATTTGAACAAGTCCATAGCGGTCGCGTAAATCAAGGAAGACCACCCCGCCGTGATCACGGCGACGATGCACCCAGCCAGCCAGTGTCACTTTCTGGCCAATGTGAGATGGTCGCAATTCCCCGCAAGAATGAGTTCTGTACATAATGCTCCTCCGAGTTTGCTGTCTGTCATTGCGTGGGCAAGACCCGAAGCAATCTCATTACTTCATCTAAATTATTGAAGGTAACTTGAGATTGCCACGCCATTCGCTCCGCTCATGCCTCGCAATAACATTTCTGCATACAAAATAAATCGCCCTTCGCAATTTGCGTCGGGCGATTGGTTTGACTTGAGTAATGGTTCAACCTGCAGAGCTTCGCCCAACGATACGAGGATTGTCGTTGTTATTATTGTTATTGGCGAAGTTGAGATTGTCCTTCATGGTGGCGGTATTATAGCATAAAGAATCTGAAATGGAGAAAATTTCATTGAACGATTTTATCGCTGGCTTCGTCCAGTTTGACGACTTCCTCCTCGGTCAATTTCCATCCAAGCGCGCCGGCATTCTGTAAAGCCTGCGATGCATTCTTCGCACCTGGGATGGGCAACGCACCTTTGCATATGATCCAATTCAAGGCCACTTGAGCGTTCGATTTGCCGCCGTGCTCCTGGCCGATCTCATTCATTAGCTTGAGCAGTGGTTCGATTTTGTTCAATAGATTTGCATAGCGTGCGCCGCGGTTGCCGGGTGGAGGATTTTTTTGAGAGTATTTACCAGTAAGTAATCCCATCTCAAGCGGACTATATGCGATCAGACGCGAGCCAAGCTCATTGCAGCGCGCTAGCAAGCCGTTCTTTTCCACGTCGCGGTGGAGCAGGCTATAGTGAACCTGGTTCGATGCAAGTGAAATGCTATTGCGTTCAAGCGTTGAATAAGCGCGAATCATTTGTGATTGGCTGAAGTTTGACACACCGACCGTTCGCGTCCATCCATGATTGACACATTCGATCATGCCTTCCATCATGGTTTCAACACTGAGGAGCGGAGACGGAAAGTGAATTTGGTAAAGGTCCACGGTCACGACCTGCAGGCGCTCAAGGCTATGCTTAAGTGCGGCGGGTATTGAATTCTTTGTTAATCGCCACGGCATGGGAAAGAACTTAGTTGCGACCAGAATCGGTTGATCGGTTTCCTTAAGAAATTTTCCGGTCAAGCGTTCGGAGCGTCCCGAGCCGTATACTTCGGCGGTATCTATAAAGCGGATGCCCTCGGCTATCGAGGTTAGAAACGCTTGATGGATATCGTCATCGTCATAGTCGCGTCCATATTGCCAAACAAAACGGTCGCCCCATTGCCACGCTCCCAATCCCATTTCAATCGCGTGTAAAAACCGAATATCGCTGCTGACCATGTTGTTCAATGTGCCCTCCGGAATATGTCTATCATTGTATCTTAAAATATTGCTCTGTTGCAGCCGGCCTTCATGATTTGATTATGTGTACTGCGTTTTGCATAACTCATAATTGCCTTTTCATGCAAGAAGCAGTACAATCCGGTGCACAAATCGTATCGAACTGATGGGCCGCGAAGCCCCTTCCGCTATGGGTAGGGCTTGGCGCTCCCTGAGTTCAGAGAGGAAACTGTGGCCTCGAATTCAGATGGACCATTTGAATTGTCGGCGGGGCTCGCCGCGCGATTAGGATTATCCTTTACAAACTTGTCTTTGTTGACCAGGGCGCTAACGCATCGCTCTTATCTCAACGAAAATCCCGAGGCGCTTGAAGATAATGAGCGACTGGAGTTTCTGGGTGATGCAGTTTTGGGATTTGTGGTTGGAGCGTGGGTCTATCATCATTGTCCCGAAATGAAAGAGGGTGAACTGACCCGTTCGCGTTCCGCGTTGGTGCGCAACGAACAGTTGGCCGAATTTGCTCGTTGGCTCGACTTGGGTCGGGCGATGCGGATGGGGCGCGGAGAGACCGCTTCCGGCGGACGCAACCGCGATAATTTGCTTGGTTCGACATTTGAGGCAGTGATCGGCGCATTATATCTCGACCAGGGAGTGCCCGCCGTTGAAAAATTTATTGAGCCGTTGCTGGACACCGTTAAGGAACGCGTCATTCAACGAGCGGAGATTTACGACCCCAAGAGCCGTTTGCAGGAATGGGCGCAGGCTGAAAAACTGGGAACGCCGCAATATCTAACCATTTCGTCCAGCGGCCCTGACCATGCCAAGATTTTTGAAATCGAAGTACGCGTCAAGGGCACGGCTTATGGACGGGGCAAAGGTCCGAGCAAACAAGTCGCCGAACAGATCGCGGCGCAGACCGCGCTTGAATCTCTTGGAATTTCAAAATAAGAAATTACTTTGTATATTTGGTGGTTCAAAGAATAGACTCGAGTATTCGATAACAGATGCCATTACGTCTTAAATCCCTTGAATTGCACGGATATAAAACCTTTGCCACGCGCACCGTCTTTGAGTTTGCGGCGGGCGTCACCGCGATCGTCGGGCCGAATGGCTCGGGCAAATCGAATATCGCTGACTCATTGCGCTGGGTATTGGGCGAGCAATCATATTTATTGTTGCGAGGCAAGAAGACCGAAGACATGATCTTCTCCGGTTCGGAGCATCGCCCGCGTGCGGGGATGGCTTCCGCAGAAATCATCTTCGATAACAGTGCAAACTGGTTGCCAGTGGATTTTGCCGAAGTCAGCATGGCGCGCCGCGCCTATCGGGATGGTCATAACGATTATTTGTTAAATGGTCAGCAAGTGCGTTTGCGCGACATGAATGAACTGCTTGCCGCATCGGGTCTCAGCGAAAGAACATATACGATTCTCGGTCAAGGTTTGGTAGACGCCTCGCTGGCGTTGAAAGCGGATGAACGCCGCCGCCTATTTGAAGAAGCCGCGGGCGTTGGACTCTATCGCGTCCGGCGCGAAGACGCGCTCAAGCGTCTGGAAAACACACAACACAATCTCGAACGCGTTCAGGATATTATGGCTGAGTTGGAACCGCGCTTGAAAAGCCTAGAACGACAAGCCAAGCGCGCCATTGAATATTCGCGCGTGCAAAATGATTTGCGCGTCCTGCTTCTCGATTGGTATGGTTATCATTGGCATCGCGCTCAAATTGAATTGAATGAGGCCCGCGATCGTGTGCGCGAGCAGGAAATCCATGTTAACGAAGCGCGGGAAGTTTATGCTAAAGTTCAAGCTGAGTATGTAACTTTCCGCGAACGGCTGAGCGGATTGCGAGCTCAATTGAATATCTGGCATCGGGAATCATCGGAATTGCATAGCCAGCGCGAATCCGTCAGCCGCGATCTGGCGGTTCTCGATGAACGCCGCCGCGCATTGGTTGCTTCCCAGTCTTCGCTTCAATCAGAACTTGAACGTTCAATCAATGAGGAGAAACTTGCGCACGAACGTTTTTTCGAAATCGATCAGGAAGCCACTGGTTTGCAAACTGAATTCAATGAAGCCAAAAGTCAACTGGCGCGCGCACAAGAAGCTTTGCATGCGCGTCAAACGGAAAGAATATCAGCGGATGAAAAACTGCAAGCCGCGCGTGAGACGATTGCTTCCATTCACACGCAACATGCTGAAACTCAAGCCCGCCTCGATGAACTTGCAGCGCGCGCTGAATCGCAAAAACAAAAACTGGATGCTATTCAACAAACCATTCGATCTGCGGAAGCAGATGTTAGAAAAGCTGATCAGATTCACGAAACTGCAAAAACGCAACGCGTCCGGGCCGGTGAAGTGGTTCAACGAGCTATCGTTGATGTGGAAAGCAAAAAAATCGAAGTTGAGAAATTGGAAAATGAACGCCGCGCGAAACTCGAAGAGCGTGTTGCGCGTCAAGCCGAATATTCGCGCGCGCAGGCCCAACTCGATATTTTGATTCAAGCTGAACAATCCTTGGCAGGTTATGCAGAGGGTGCGCGCTTTTTATTGGACGCCGCGCGACAATCACGTATCAGCGCGCGCGGCGCGCTCAGCGCGGCTCTCGATGTCCCTGCCGAATTGGAAATTGCGATTGCCGCGGCGCTGGGTGATACGCTCGATGCTGTTTTGCTTAAGACCGATCAAATTGAGGAAGCGCTTCGCTTGCTCGAATCGGACGATGCTGGGCGCGCGGCTTTGTTGCCATTGGATGGAAATATTAATCATTCCCTCGATCAACCGAACGATGCGGATTGTCTTGGCGTCGCTTCATCGCTGATCAATGCGCCGGATGATTTGCGCGCGGCGGTTCATCTTTTACTCGGAAATACGCTCGTCGTCCGTGACCGAAATGCGGCGCGTCGTTTGATGAGTGAGATTCCGAACTCATGCGCGCATTGTGACATTACGCGGCGAAGTATTTCGCGGTGATGGACTCATTGTGGCTGGTAAGTCTGCAAACGCTTCGACATTGAGCCGTCCGCGCCAAAAACGTGAGTTGACCGAAGTCTTATCTGATCTAACAAGTCGCCTCGGAACATTGAATAATTCGATCTCAAAACTTTCCGAAGAGCTGACATCGGCTCAGCGTCAGCAGATTGCAAGCGAAGAAGAATTACGAAAAGTGCGCGCGGAATTTGATGAAGCTCAATCCGCGGAACAGAAAGCCGCGATTGACCTTGAGGCCGCGCGTCGTCAATGGGGTTGGCAAAAATCTCAGCATGATGAATTGCAGCAAGATGTCTCAGCCGCGGAAGCAGATCGGGAACGGCTGTCCGCTTTGGCGTCCGAGAATGAGGCGAAGGCAGTTCAGGCTCAAGAGTACGATTCGACTTTTGACCAGTCAATTGAATGAACTCAATCCGGATGAGGCGCAAGAACAAGTCGCATATTGGAACACGCGCCTCGCGGTGATTCAGCAATCGGTCAACGGCCTTCAATCCAGAAAATCGGAAAGACAACAATCGGTGGATCGTTTTGTTTCGCAACAGCAGGATGTGCAGGCGAAGTTGGGCGAGGCAGAAAACTTGTTGAAGGAATTGGATGAAGAGAAATTCATCTTGCGCGAACGCGAAAGTGTGATGCATCATCAAATCGAAGAATTGCGCGTGCAAATCGAACCCGCGGAAAAAGATTTGGAAACTGCCGAGCAGGAAGAGACGCGCTTGCAGGAAGTTGAAGCGAACGCGCAAAGAAATCTCGCCTCCGCCGAGCGCATGGTGGGACAGATCCAATTGGATTTGGTGCGACGCGAAGAAGGCTTGGATAATCTGCGTCAACGAATTATTGACGATTTTGGACTGGTCTCTTTTGAATATGCTGCGAACATCGAAGGACCGGTGCCGCTGCCGTTTGAAGGATTGGTGGAACAATTGCCGGTCGTGATGCACTTGCCACCTGAGCTTGAAGAACACATGACCCAGCAGCGCGCGCAATTACGCCGCATGGGCGCCATCAATCCGGACGCCAAGAAAGAATATGATTCAGAATCAGAGCGTTATTCATTTATGTCAACGCAGGTTCAGGATTTGAACCACGCCGAAGCCGATTTGCGTCAAGTGATTAGTGAATTGGATGAATTGACTCGTCAGGAATTCGCACGCACTTATGAAGCGGTGGACAAACAATTCCGCGCCATCTTCACTCGTTTGTTTGGCGGCGGATCAGCACATCTTTCATTGACCGATCCCGATAATCTAGTCGAGACGGGAATCGAAATCGAAGCGCGTTTGCCTGGACGACGCGAGCAAGGCTTATCGTTGCTCTCCGGCGGCGAACGCAGTCTGACTGCCATTGCGTTGGTCTTCGCGTTGCTCAAAGTTTCGCCGACGCCGGTCTGCGTGATGGACGAAGTAGACGCGATGCTCGATGAAGCCAACGTGGGACGCTTCCGCGATTTGTTGGTGGACTTGAGCAAAGATACGCAGTTTATCGTCATCACGCATAACCGCAACACCGTTCAAGCCGCGGATGTGATCTACGGTGTGACGATGGGGCGTGATTCGGCGAGTCAAATTATCAGTTTAAAATTGGATGAAGTCAGCGAGGAGATGCTGGGAACGGGAAGAGGATAAGACTTTTTCCAAAATGTTTGATGCGATGTGGTGTCGGTGCATCCTGCGCGGGTGACACCTATTCTATAGCGATGTGAACGCAAGTTTTATTGTGGAGAGTAAATATGGAATCGAAGGTTCATCCATTTTCGCGGCGCAAATCGGATTGGATATTCGTCGCATTCTTTCTTCTTAATTTGTGTTTCGTCACTTACATCGTTGACATCGAACAACTCATCATCCCTGATCCGTATTATTATTATCAACAACCGCCTTGGCCGCCCGCTGCAATGGTCAACCTGGTTCACAGCTATGGACAAACGTATGATCCGGTGGTGATGCGCGCCCGCAATGGTGGAAGATGACCATCTGGCTGGATGTGTTGTTCTACGGGCCATTTTACATTTTCGCGATCTATGCTTTCATCAGAGGCCGGGATTGGATTCGCGTCCCTGCCATTTTTTTTAGCGGCATGATGTTCGCGGACGTATTCATTATCCTCGGCGAAGAAGCTGCAGGTCAGCACGCTGCGCCGGATTTGCCATTTGTGTTCATGTTGAATCTTCCGTGGCTGCTGGTTCCGATCCTCCTGACCTTACGATTGCTGAAACAACATCCGTTTGAATCTACAATTTAACGATGTGGGTATGAAAAATAATTCTGACTTCTGCGTTCGTTATGGGCATTGGGCTATTGTCGCCGGTGCATCCGAGGGACTTGGAGCGGAGTATGCCAAACAGCTGGCTTCACGCGGCTTGAACTTGGTCATGATCGCGCGGCGCGCTCAATTGCTTCAATCTCTCGCCACGAAATTATCCGATCAATATCACGTAGAAATAAAAACCGTCGCACTGGATTTATCTCTGCCGGATACAGCCGTTCAGATTCTCGAAATTGCAGATGGTCTGGAGATTGGATTGCTGGTCTATAATGCCGCATCTTCCGCGGTTGGTCCATTCCTTGAAAAATCCTTGGACGATCATTTGAAAGAGATAGATATAAACGTCCGCGCGCCGTTGAAGCTGATTTATCTTTTTGGCGGACACATGTCTCAGCGCGGACGCGGCGGAATCATTTTGATGGCTTCGCTCAGTGCATTCTAGGGATCAGCTTACATATCGACGTATGCGGCGACGAAAGCTTTCAATATTGTTCTGGCCGAAGGATTGTAGGAGGAATGGCAAAGCCGCGGTGTGGATGTGATGGTCTGTGTGGCGGGCGCGATTCGAACACCGAATTACCTTGCAAGCCAACCGAAGCAGACTGGCCGTTTTTCGGATTCAACCATGGAGCCGGAACAAGTTGTTCGCGAAGCATTGGTTGCTTTAGGCAAACGGCCATATCTCATACCGGGTCGTATGAATCGGTTCTCAAGTTTTATCATGCGCCATTTGATGCCGCGTAAAATGGCCGTGCAGTTAATGGGAAAGATTTTGCACGATATGTATGTTGATTGACTATCTCACCTTATATTTTCACCATCCCTGAATTCAAAGCCTGCGCGGTGCAGGTGCTTCCAGTATGCAAGAATGAGCTGGCGTATCCTGATGTGATGTTGCAGAGGGGAAGATATTAATTCACCATAGAGACACAAAGAACACAGAGAAGAAAATAATGCCTGCAAGATTTCCGTATAATATTGCAGGTATTATTTTTATAAGTTTATTTTAGTTTCTTGCCAACGATTTCAACGAACCGCTGATCTTCTCTTATCCATTGAAGATCAGGGTCTTCCCATGCCCATGTGGGATTGAAATTTTCAAGCTTTGCCGCCTCTCGAAGATACTGAAATGCTCCATCAAAATTATCACAGACGCTTTCCAAACAAGCACCGCTATAACAGTCGTTTTCGGGTATGAGATGTCGAGCCTTTTCTACATACTCGCTGGAAACAATCTTTCCTAATTGCTTACTGATGGATACAATCGCAAGGTAGGCTTTGGCATACTCCGGATTGATTTCGATGGCTTTGCGATATGCCGCTTCCGCTTCCTCGTTCCGGTTCAAACTCCGCAATAAGGCACCCAAGTCGTAGTAGGCGTTGTATTCCGATGGATTGATCTCGATAACTTTTCGGTACGCGGCTTCACTAAGCTCGTTCCGTTTCGCAACTGTCAACAAAATGTGCAAGAGGTGGTGGGCTTCTGGAAACAAGGGATTGAGTTCAATGGCTTTCCGGCACGCGGCCTCCGCTTCCTTGTGTCGTTTCTGATCATAGAAGAGTTTGCCCAAGTTGCAGTAGGCTTCTGGAAACAACGGATTGAGTTCAATGGCTTTCCGGTATGCCGCTTCCGCTTCCTCGTTCTGGCTCTGATCATGGAGGAATTTACCCAAGTTGTAGTAGGCTTTGGCATACTCCGGATTGAGTTCGATGGTTTTGCGATATGCCGCTTCCGCTTCCTCGTTCCGGTTCGCCCTGTGCAACAAATTGCCTAAGTTGTTGTAGGCGTTGGCATGCTCTGGATCGATTTCGATGGCTTTGCGATACACGCCCTCCGCTTCATCATGCCGTTATAGATTTTCGTCCAGAAGTAATCCCAAGTTGTTGTAGGCATCTGGCAACAACGGATTGAGTTCGATGGCTTTGCGATATGCCGCCTCCTCGTTCTAGTTTAGGTATTTATGTAGAAGCCATCCTAGGTTCACGTAGGCTACTGCGTACAACGGATAAACCTCGATCGCTTTGTGAAACGCATGCTCCGCTTCCTCATAGCGTTCCAAATCCTCGAAAAGAATGCCTGAATCGTTATAAGCCTCGGGTATATCAGGATCAAGATGTAAGGCTTCGGAATAACAGCGTAATGCCTCCTCCAAATTATTTGCCTTTTGGAAAACATATGCTCGTTCAAACCATTCTTCCGCTGTTAATTGTTGTGTTTCTACTGGAGCTGCCTCATTGGCAGCGGATTTGTTGTTTTCGTTTATTTCTTTGGTTTCATGGCTTAGAGAATGCAATGGTATATCTTCCAGTGCTATATTCAAATACCTCGTTCGTAAAGCTTCCATCGCTGCGGGGAAATAAAAAGGAATGAGAGGTAGTCCATTGTAAGTTTTGAGAATAGCAAGCTTTCCAGTGAGTGCTTGTGTAGTTGCTTCACTCCCAAAATCGAATCCTTCCATCATCAAAGGGATAATATTGCGCTTCTCATCCATTGCCGTTTCGATCTCTCGGCGTAGCCAATCGCCGGGTTCGTGGCATCTTTCAAGTGCGGAAGGAGAAAGAATAACAAGAAAATGTGCTTTTGCTTTAATATTTTCTATCATGACTTTTTCAAAATCCCCGCTGTCAATACTTTGGTAATCGAAGAAGACATCATAACCATGCTGAGTCAAATCTTGATAGACCGCAAGCGCAGTATAAAAATTTGTGCGGCGGTAACTGATGAACACGGTCTTTTCGATGCGCCCTATATACAGCTCCTTGGATGTGTAATGATGTGATTATATCAAACTCAAGCAGGACTATTTCTCGCTTGCCATAAAAAATAATTTTGCTCGGCGGCGACTCGAAGTCCACACTTCAGTATAACAAAGCGTTGCGGGCTTTCATGAATTGAGCAAGGACTTTAGTCCCGCTCAACCGATAACCGCTTACGATGACGTTTGTGACTTGCCATAAAAAATAATTTGTCCTATACTCGGCAAAGATTTCAGTATAAAAAATACACCTCGGCGCGATCACCAATAACTCTCAAGTGGAAGTATTAATGTTGAAAAGATTGATCTTGCTTTTTGCGCTTTTATTATCGGCATGTGTGCCGTTCGCTGATTCTGTTCAAGCGACGATTGCACAAACGCAGTTCGGGTTAACAAAATACGCTGATTGCCATTCCAATCTCAATGGGATAGAAAATGATCCAAAATCATACTATGGCAGGACTGTTTGCGTGGTGGGGCTCATCGATTATGAAAATAAAACTACCGAACCGAATTCAGTCGCAACTTTATATATTGCCCATTTTTCATTTATGCAGCCGGGCCTCGAGCTGATAAGTATGGGGATCGATGTGTTTACTTCTGTTGGTACCTGTATGATTGCCTGGGGAAAGGTGGTTCCATATAAATCCACTTCTTTTGTTAATCCGGCCATATATGTTTATGTTAGAAGCGACACAAATGTAACAAGGATCAAAGAAGTTCCTCAGGACGTGTGTGCAAAATTGAATCCGTAGAGGATTAACGATTCCCAAACAACTCATTCAAATTGGTGAACATCGTCTCCGAAGCATAGGCGCGGTCTGCGACGAGTTGCAAGCGCTTTGCCATCTGTGGCGTGATCAATGGGATGGATTTGCGTCCATAGAAGTGTTTATCATATAACTGATTGGCTCCGTCTTCGTCCCAGGCCCAATTCAGGTGCGTGTAACGCGAAGCGTCAAAAGGACAGCGTGTAGCCGCGCAGCACTTTTTCCTGATGGATGCTGACATAATGTTCGAAGTACGTCATCACCAATTCGCGGATCGTCTTGTGAACGGGTTCACGGAATCCGAGATTGATGTAATTGGTTTTTGCCACCGAACCCCAGCGTCCATCAATTTGATAAAGCGCCAGCACGTGATCGTCATCCATGCCGGGATCAGGTACGATGTCGATCACCAGCGGTTTGAAGCCCAATTTCCACAACAAGAGCACGCCCAAAAATCCACCGTCGAGACAGTGACATTGCTTATCCAAAATCACATTCAACGGTGAGCGATTGCGTGCTTCTGCTTTATAGGTCATGTTTTGCAGAAACTGTTGCACATCGTACGGCGATTTGAGTTGCTCAATGTCGCGGCGCGCGGCAGCTGGAAGACGGGATTCAAATTGGGTCAATGCAGTCATGGGTTAAGATTGCCTGCGTAGTAAAGGCAACGACCTCCTTACATAGAGTATAAAATCATCACAAGCACATCACAAGCACATCATAAGCACATGATAAGCACTTGGTAAGTAGCATTATATAAGATAAACAGGAAGTCTGTTATCCTGATTTCAAAGCCGATTGGGAGATAATAGGTCGGTGCTGCTGCGGGTAGCCACTATTAGCTATCCTTTACTTAACCTTTGATGTTCACAACACGGTGCGTATTATTGAAAAGAAATTGCGATATAATCGCCGCCCGTATAGCCAGAGGATCTCATTGATCATCGCATTGAAGTTATTGTTTTTTTCAAAGTATGTTTATTTAGTGTCCTTGCCAACACGACCACGAACGCCCATCCCGCGCGACCATTGCATCAGCCTCGGCGGGCCCCCACGAACCGGATTCGTAAACTGCGAGAGGCGTTTTTTTTGAATCCCATGATTCAGAGAATCGGATCGATCAAACTCCAGGCGGTCTCCGCCTCATCGGCGCGGGTGAACAGGGAAGCCTCACCCGCTAACGCGTCCAGCAGGAGGCGTTCATAGGATTCGGGAATCGAAGTCTTTCCAAATGAATCTGCATAATGGAATTCCATATCTACCGAGCGCGTGTCCGCGGCGGTATCCGGAACCTTCGCTTCGAATCGCCAGTGAATGCCTTCATCGGGCTGAAGAAACAAGACCAGCATATTCGGCGTTATTCCGTTGCGCACACCGGGGAAAAGCAGATGCGGCGGCTCTTTGAACTGGATCACGATCTGTGAGACTTTTTCCGCAAGCCGCTTTCCGGACCGCAAATAAAATGGCACGCCTTGCCAGCGCCAGTTATCGATCTGCAGACGAAACGCGGCGTACGTTGGAGTAGTCGAATTTGGATTGACGCCTTCCTCTTGGAGATAACCTTTATATTGTCCGAGCACAGTGTTGGCTGCTACAGCTTCTCCACGGATGGGCTGGATGGAACTCAATACTTTTACTTTTTCGTTGCGTAACGCATTGGCATCAAACGAAGCGGGCGGTTCCATGGCAACCAGCGATACAAGTTGGAGTAAATGATTCTGAAACATATCCCGCACCACGCCGACGGTATCATAATAGCCGGCGCGGTGTTCCACGCCGACCTGTTCCGAAACGGTGATCTCGACGTGATCAATATAATTTCAATTCCAGAGCGGTTCGAAGATCGTGTTTGCAAAGCGCGTCACCAAGATGTTTTGGACGGTCTCTTTTCCGAGATAGTGATCAATGCGATAGATTTGATTCTCGTTCAGTGCCTTATGAATCTGGAGATTCAAACTTTGCGCCGAAGCCAGGTCGGTGCCGAACGGTTTTTCGATGACCACGCGCCGCCAGCCGCCGTTCTCTTGAAGTTGTCCCGTTAAACCGAGTAGATCAATGATGCTGGGAAATATCCCGGGCGGCGTCGCCATATAATAAAGACGATTGCTGGAACCGTTTTCCCATTTGCTGATGAAATCATTCAATCTTTTGAAATCAATCAAGTCGGTATAGCGGCCCTGTTGATAGGCAAAATCGGCCGCAAAGGCGTTCCATTCTTCTTCGCTGTATTTAAACGACGCAAATTGTTTCATCCCATTTCTGAGATGTATGCGAAATTGCTCATCGGTGAAAGTTGTGTTTCCGTATCCGACGATACGGAATTTTTTGGGCATACGTGCTTTGAGAAACGAATCAAAAAGCGACGGAACCAGCTTCCGCTGGGTCAGATCGCCGGACGCGCCGAAAATAATAATGGAAGTGGGAAGATCATTACTCATAAAGACCTTATTCTACAGAGACCACGAATATTTAAAATCTTGGTGCACTCTGATACCAATAGAAATTAACTTTCTTTCTTTACCGCATGTCCGCCGAATTGATTTCGCATGGCCGCCAGTAATCTCGCGGAATAATTTTCATCGTCGCGGCTGACGAAGCGCATTTGCAGAGCCAGCGTGATGATTGGCGCCGGAACATCTTGATCAATCGCCTCGGCCACCGTCCAGCGGCCTTCACCAGAGTCCGCAACCCACGGCGCGATGTCAGAAAGAGTTGGGTCATCTTTTAAAGCAATGGCGGTCAGATCTAATAGCCATGAACGCACCACGCTTCCGTATCTCCAGATTTCCGCGATCTCATCCAAATTCAAGTCAAACTCTTTCTTCGCCTTCATGATGTTGAATCCCTCAGCGAGAGCCTGCATCATGCCATACTCGATTCCGTTGTGAATCATTTTGACGAAATGTCCCGCCCCGTGAGGACCGACGCGGCCCCAGCCTTGATCCTTACCTGGAGCGAGTGTTTCAAAGATAGGACGCATCTTTTCCACGACTTCGGGTTTGCCGCCGATCATCAAACTATATCCTTCGCTGATGCCCCAAACACCGCCGCTCGTGCCGCAGTCGAGGAATTCGATTCCTTTTGATTCCAACAGTGCCGCATGGCGGATCGAATCCTTATAGTTTGAGTTGCCGCCGTCAATAACGATATCGCCTTTGGATAATAAACTTGACAACTTCTGAATCGTATCGTCCGTGGTTTGACCGGCGGGAACCATTGTCCAAGCCACGCGCGGCGCTTTGAGTTTGCTTACTGCTTCTTCAAGCGAGTGCGCGCCTTCTGCACCGTTATCAACAGCTGACTGTACTGTCGCTGCCGTACGCGCAAATCCGATCACGCGATGGCCGCCGCGCACTAGGCGCGTGGTCATATTCAAACCCATCTTGCCTAACCCAATGATTGCCAATTCCATATTTGCTCCTCAGAAGTAATTCTAGAATTGCTTTGCCGCCAGCTTGTCTACCATCCAAATCAGTTCACCATCTGTCGGGCGGATGCGCTGCGCCGGCAATTGTTCGGGATAATATCCGCCATACAAGACGCTTGCAAGAGTTTGTGCCTTACTTTCTCCGCTGACGAGAAAGATGATTCGGCGCGCGGAATTAAACACAAGCGGAGTCAATGTCACGCGATTGGCAGGTCGGTCTTGATATTGCGCGGTCACCGCCAATGTTGGCGATGATACATTTACTTCTGAACCTGGGAAGAGCGACGCGGTATGTCCATCTTCGCCCATGCCGAGTAAAACCAAATCGAAGCGCGGCCAATCGAGCGGAGGGGAGGCGAATTGCTTTAGGACGAGAGTATAGTCTTTTGCGGCCTCAGCAGACTTGAGGCTTGTGCTGAGCGAAGTCGAAGCATCCGATTCGACGCGGTGAATATTTTCTACTGGAATTGGGACATGGCGCAGCAATACATCATGGGCCTGCCGATAGTTGCTTTCTAAATCTTCAATCGGAACGCAGCGTTCATCGCCCCAAAATACATGAACGTGAGTCCAATCAACCTGGTCTTTATATGGTGATTGGGCAAGTGACTTATATAATTCTGCTGGCGTGTTTCCGCCGCTCAATGCGACAATAAATCGTCCGCGCTGGAGAAGGGCTTGCGCTGAAGTTTCAACATATAATTCGGCTGCGGCTTGACTTAACGAATTGAGATTCTCGAAAATGCGAACATCTGGTTTCATGGTTGCCATTGCGAGATTATACGTCTATTTGCAGATTTGACTCGCATCGACTGAGAATCGCGGCGTGACTATTATTGACTTCAAACGTCTTTCTGCGCATCGTGCGCGGACCTTTCATCTGCCGCCGTTAAAGCCGCTTTCGTCTCAATCCCAGGCTTTGCGGTTTGTCAATGAGCGCGGCTTCGTTTATTTTTGGCCGATCAAAGGGATTGACTTGCCGAGTCTATGGACAGCTGTGGCTGGCGATCGTCCGGTTCCTGATGCGCATGATGATCCGGCTCACGTCACGTGGGGCTGGAAGGATGATGCGTTGCCCAAACGCATTTGGTATTATGCGAAAATCCTGCACCGCAAAGCGACGATGATCTCGCTGGATGTTGTTGCATACTTTTATGCATTGTCAGAAAATTATGGTTCTGCGGAAGAGGATCATTTGGTTGCTTACGAAGAAGGTCGTTTGACTTTAGCCGCGAAAAACGTCTATGACGCCTTGCTGAGAGAAGGCGCATTGGATTCCATCTCGCTTCGCAAAGCGGCACGCATGACCAGTGCGAAAGAGTTGGAATGGAATCGCGCCCTCGAAGATTTGCAGAAAGATTTCAAAATTTTACCGATTGGCGTTGCCGAAGCCGGGGCATGGAAATATGCATTCATTTATCAGATCACTGCGCGGCATTATCCCGATTTGCCTGAGCGTGCGCGCGTCATTAGTGAGTCGCAGGCGCGAACGAAACTGCTGGAACTCTATTTCGAATCGGTGGGCGCGGCGCAGGCGCGGGACGCGAATAAACTATTTGGTTGGGGAACCGAGCTAACGTCGCGCGCGTTGACGCGATTAATCGAAAGCGGAACACTGAAAAATGCCGAACATCCCAAACAAAAAGGCGAATGGATGGCATTGGCAAAGTTATGCAAAGATTGAAGTCTAAGTTGCAACGTACCCAAACTTTGCACGTATATCTTTGCGGACTTGGCGAAAGCCTTAATTTGTTTACCCCGAATTTGTAAATTTCATGAGGAGAATAGTATGAGCAGACAAAACCGTACCCAACTTGCGCTTGGCATTTTGCTGGTACTGCTCGGCGCGTGGTTTATCGCCGTGCGACAGATACCGATCTTGAAACCGTTTTCCAATTTGAATTGGGATTGGCCCTTTTACGTGATCGGGGCGGGAGCGCTCCTGCTTCTTATTGGATTGGTGACCGCCGCGCCGCGCATGGCCATTCCCGCCGCAATCGTGGCTGGGATCGGTGGCATCTTGTATTATCAAAATATGAGCCATGATTGGGAGTCTTGGAATTTCATGTGGACTCTCATTCCCGGCTTCGTTGGCGTTGGAAATATTTTGACGGGTCTGCTGGGTGATGATCTACGTCATAATTTTGGGCGCGGCATGAATCTCATCATAATCAGCGCAGTGTTGTTTCTGATCTTTGCCGCAATCTTCGACCGAATCACCATCCTTGGAAATTACGGGGCAGCAGGACTGCTGATCCTGCTGGGTCTCTACGTAATTGCTCGCGGGCTGATGAGTTCCCGCAAAGGAGGCTAATATGCGTCGCGGTGAAGTCTTTTGGGGAAGTTTGCTAGTCCTGCTCGGTGTGTTGTTTTTTCTTCATGCTGCCGGATACATTGCGGGTGATGTATTCAGTTGGTTCTGGCCTTTCGTAGTTATCGCAATCGGTATCTGGATTTTGACGGGCAGCTTTATGACGCGTATTGATTTCAACAACGCCGATAAATTTTCAATCCCGTTGCAAGGCGCCACGGAAGCCCAACTCGAAATCAATCATGGCGCGGGACAGATTGATTTGTCGGCGGGCGCGGATGCAGGAGACTTTCTGACCGGCGTTTCCGGAGTTGGGATGAATCAATCCTCGCACATGGATGGAGATAAGCTGGAGGTCGAGATTGACGCTGGCCCAAGTTTTATGCCGTTCATCGGACCGGAAGGAGGCGTCTGGCAATTCCGCCTCAATCCGGACCTACCAATGTCTCTCGAAATCGACGCGGGAGCCAGCCGCCTGAACCTTGATCTTCATGACCTTCAAGTCAAATATTTTTCGTTTGACGGCGGGGCCAGCCACGTCACCTTGACTTTACCCGCTCGCGTTGAGAACATGGTGGCTGATTTGGAAGCGGGCGCGGCCAGCATTGATTTGAATGTCCCGCAAGGTGTAGGATTACGCCTGCGCTTGAAAAGTGTCGGCACACTAAAAATCGATGAAGGTCGTTTCGTGCCGCGTGAGGGCAGAACTTATCAGTCTGCTGATTATGATACGGCGAAGTACCGCGCCGAGGTTAATATCGAAGGCGGGGCAACTTCGATCAGAGTCAGTTAGGAGTAACGATGAATCGAATCAACTTTCGTATCTTGATCGGGGGCGCGCTAATTCTGCTTGGCGTGTTGATGTTGCTGGAACGCTTCGGTATTTTCCGCGCTGCCACAGATATTTTTTGGAGCGTGGTGTTTCTCGCCGGAGGTGTTTATTTTTTAAATCGCTTTGCGCTTGATATGCATGGCGAATGGTGGGCTGTGATTCCTGGTTTGGCCTTGATCGACGTGGGAGCATCCATCGTTCTTCCTGGTGGATGGTCGGGCTTCTCCTTTCTGGGCTTTCTTGGAATAAGCTTCTTTGCAATTTACCTGGTTGACCGTCAACGCTGGTGGGCAATCATTCCCGGCGGTGTGCTCATCACGCTAGGAGTTGTTGCTGCATTGACAGATATTTACGGTGTCCGCGAGACAGGCGGAATCTTCTTCCTTGGGCTTGGATTAACCTTCTTCTTGGTGGCAGTATTGACTTCTATGCAATGGGCATACATACCGGGTGTCATTTTATTGTTGATGGGCGCTGCGCTGGGTTATACGCCCACTGCGGGCGCGCTTAATTACGTCTGGCCCGCCGCTTTGATCCTGATGGGGCTTTTGCTCATCTTTCAATTTGTCCGACCCAGATAAATGTAAAGTCCCTGCTAAGCAGGGACTTTATTGACATAGATTGCCAGCGTTTATTTGATCTTAACCTGCTGTCTTATTCAGATTCCTATTTAGAATGGCCTGTACTTGTTGGCGAGAATCCTTCCAGCGACCTGAAACTGCATCGGCAAGTCGGTCGAGAATCACGCTTCCAAAATGAGAATGTTCTCGGCACAGCTTTCGCAAATCCCTGCCGCGGATTCGCACTGCTTCGACTTCTGTTTCGCTAAAGATGCCGGACGTATACACCTGACCTCCCACAACCGATGACCAGCCAAATGCATCTCCCGCATGAAGGTGGGTGAGAATCATGCTAGCACCATCATAAGGCTTATAGTGGAGAGCCACTGTTCCGCATATGAGAAGATATAAGTACGAGGCTTGTTGAGCTTGCTCAAAGATGGGGTAGTTGGCTGGGCAAGTGAACTTGCCAAACAGTGGCGCAACCAACTCCAACTGTTCGTCGGTTAGGTCATGGAAAAGTGGAATTCGTTTTACTACTTCCAGCATTTATAAACATCTTATCTCGGAGTTGTGGCGGTTTTATAGTATCAAACTTCCTGAATGGATGGACATTCGTCCTTTCTTGGTATGACGCGGGTTTGGATGAGTTATACTGCGGGTAATGAAATTCAGCGACAAGCCGTCTCAAAAAAACGAGTGGTAAAAGTGCCGCAACCTGCTTATCGCGCCATTGTATTATCCCTGCTTGGTATCGGTTTGGTCATGACCGGCTTCGCCGCAGGCGCGCTGATTTTGACGGCTCAAAATAATGCCAATAGTAAATCGACGATAGATTTTTCGGCCATCCCGGCTAAAGTCCAGATAGAGGCGCCGGCTTTGACTCTTGTCGATATTCATGGTAATTTGCACGCCTTATCCGATTATCGCGGGCAGGTTGTTTTGGTGAATTTATGGGCCACGTGGTGCCCGCCATGTCAAGCCGAAATGCCTGAGCTTCAAGACTTTTACACAAATCATCAAAACCAAGGATTTACTCTGATTGGAATTGAAGATGGCGATCCAACTGCCAACGTGATTTCGTTCGTCCAGAAATACGGTTTGAATTTCTCGATATGGCTCGATCCGAACTACCTAGCGTCTCACTATGCTTTCAGGACAATGAACTTGCCTAGTTCCTATGTCATTGACCGCAACGGCGTGATCCGATGGGAATGGATGGGCGCCATCAGTGAACAAAATTTGGAAAAATATATTGAGCCTGTTGTACAGGAGTAATGAGATGAATGCGAAAGTAACCTGGCAAAAAGAATTGCAGTTTGTGGGAGTGGCAGACAGCGGGTTCCCCGTAAAGTTGGACAGCCATTCAGGCCCCGAAACCGGTGTAGGTCCGATGGAAATGGTTACCATTGCTTTGGCGGGGTGCACCGCAATGGATGTGATTTCGATATTGATCAAAAAGAAAATGGATGTAATCGGTTTTGAAGTGAAGGTCAATGCGGATCGCTCCGCCGATCCTCCGAAACGCATCACAAAAGCCGTTCTGGAATATGTTGTCCACGGACATGATGTGGATGAGGATGCGGTTCGACGTGCGATTGAACTATCGATGACCAAGTATTGTTCGGTCCATGCCACGCTTAAAGATTCATTCCCGATTGTTTTGACTTATTCGATCTATGAAGATGATAAACTAGTCAAAGAAGGAACTTATCAAAACTGATTGAATTACGGTGCACGCAAGGGCGCTGTAATTTTTATGGACCGGTTCCGGATCTAATTTGGCTGTTGAAATCAGAGCATTGACAGGCAGTCACCGTGATGCCATTCTGCGTCAAGGTGCCCTGATAGGCCACCAGGCCCGCGTGAGTGATCCAGCCTTCCAGGTTGAACGCGAGCGGCCCGTCCGCCAGAATCCATTCACCGTCATATTTTCGCGCGATATGAACGTGCGTACCGGTCACTTCGCCACCCTTGCATGAAGGGTAGCCGATAAAATCGCCCGCGTGTAATTCCTTGCCCGCTGGCACAACCGTGGCCGGTTCCAAATGCAGATAAAAAATAACCCAGCCCGTGCGCTCATCACCATCGCCATCCAAATCGAGAGCTAGACCGTTGATGTCCGAACGAACCACTAATCCGGTTGCCGCGGCAATTGCATAATTCTGAGGATCAGCGGCAAAACATCCGTGGAACTCTGAAGGAGGCGCAAAGTCGACTGCGGAATACGGTTCGCCCGAGCCCCAGCCGGTGTGCGGACCGCCGGTATAATTCCAGCTTTGATTGCGGGCAAATGGCAAAAGCAGATTGGGTTGTTTGAGGCTTCCCGGAATCAGAACAGAATGGTTTGCCCACGGATCTCCAAATAAAGCCTTATAAGTTTTTATCAGGCCATTGGGACCAACCGCACGATCATAATCGGGCCCGGAGAAGAGTTGCGCGAAATAGTATTGGATTCCGACTGATCCTGCATTCAGCCATGGATCAGGGCGGACAATGGTTTTATCGGGCCTCTCGAACTCAATTAGGTTTCCAGCGCGCCATCCATAATATCCATTGTTAAGCGTCTGGGCGGCTAAGATGAGTTGATAATAAACTGTTTCAGAATAAAGTACGTTGAAGCCAAGAATATACGGAATTTGTGGTTCTTTGGGCTAACTCAGCGCGCCCGCTTGATATTCTAGAAGCGCCAGCAGAAGCCGCGGGCTGACGCTAAAGTTGGTGGCAACAAAATTCACAATCTCTGCACCGGTGCGATACCCTCCGTCACTGGTAACATAACCAACATAATCTTTCAGCCAGCCTGGGTGGGACGCAACAAAAGCAGAGGTGTCGAAACCGATGAGGGTTGGCCCGTTGACAAAAGCATTATCTGAAATGGTTTTAAAAGACGTTCCCCATAATGAGCGATAATAAATCGGAATCTTCATTGGCAAGCCGGGCGGCATGGTCGTTGCATCTGGAGGAATGACGGGATTCGCCGCCATGATTTCTTGAGTTGTGGTGTTGAAACGTGAGGCTAAAGCGGGAATTGTATCTCCCGTTTGGGCGATGTAATCCACGAGTTGACCCGGTGTATAAAGCGGACGCGTTGGAACGGGGGTCAGGCTATTTTGAAGGGGTGCCGTACCCAGTCCGGAAAGTTGCGGGGTGGGCTGTATCGAAGGGGAAGAACTACATGAGGTTAATGTTGAAAGTATTCCCAACACCAATAACAGGGTAATCGGTTTAATCATTCGGATTGCGAAAAATGATGGACTGGGATTCACCAAACGGGTTGGCAGTAATCGTTTGCCCATTTTGTGTCATATTGCCGGAACAAAAACCGTTATCGCAAGGCTGGCTCCCGTCATGAATTGTCCATCCGCTTAGCACCATTGGAATTGGTCCACCTGCTGGAATCCATTCGCCGTTGTATTTGCGCACGAAGTGCAAATGGGTGCCGGTTTCATAACCACCTACGCATGCAGGATGTCCGATGTGATCATTGCGGTTGACCCACTTTCCAACCGAAACGCTGGCAGCAGACGCAATATGCAGATAGACCAAATCCCAGCCAGTTTGTTCGTATCCGTCGCCATCCAGGTCTTCCACTACCACTCCGTTTGCAGATCGGACAATCAGACCAGGCGCGGCGGCTTCGACCCATGCCGGCGATGAAGCACAGCCTCCATGATCGCTGGTAGGCGCGAGATCAATCGCTGCCATTGCGCCGGCAGGCAACCAGGCACCATGAGGCCCGTTAGTGAGATTCCATTCAAAATGTGGTTCGAACGGAAGCGTAAGCGTGGGTTGAGTCAATCCCGGTGGTAAGATCGGATTTGCACTGTCGCCGTGTGACCAGGGGTCACCGAACATGGTAGTGTATAACGTGGAAAATCCTTGATCGGAGCTAACAATCTGTGCCCATTGTGACTGGCTGTGAAGTTGTGCGAAGAGATATTGGAGGGCGACCGTTCCCGCATTCAGGCGCGGATCAAGGCGGAGGGTGCTGCCATCGGTAAACTTGAGTGTGGTCAATGTACCGGCGCGCCAGCCGTAATACCCGGTGGACAATTGATTGATGGCCCATTCTAATTGCAGGAATAAGCCTTTTGTAAATTGGTCTTCGTAGCCCATCGGATAATCGGTATGTAGAGCATCCAAAGGCCGGCCGCGTACCCAATGGCTTTCATATTCAAGCACACCTAACAGAAGCCGCGGGTTGATGGAATTGTCAATCGCAGCGTTGTTGATGTCTTCCGCGCCGGTTGTCCATGCGGTTGAGCCGAGGTATTCGCGATAATTGCTCAGGTTGCCGCCCGCTTTATTGATGTAGCCTGCGATATCGAAGTTGACCGCCGTTGCAGAAAAGACCAATTCGCTATCGGGAATGAGCTGAATATCTGGCGTGGTCGGATCGGTGATGCGTTTTGGAATGATGAGCAAAGTGCCGGGATTAATCAATGCAGTTTGTGGAAGATCTGTATTAGAACGAATATCGGAAAGGCTGACGTTGAATCGGGCGGCGACGGCTGGAATTGTATCTCCGCTTTGTGAGTAATATAGAAAAGTGGGGACATTGAAAGTGGGGAGAAGTGCAGTGCCAGGCGCGTTTGGTGTGCTTTGAGTTGGCAATGGTGTGTCTGTTACAAAGGGAATGGATGTCGGGGTAAGAGTGAAGGTGGCAGTATCCGGCGCCACCAACGTAGGTGTGTTGGAAGCCGGTAAAGGGACGGTCGGAAGAAGCGAAGGAATCAACATTGCGCTCTCAGCAGTCGGAGTTGAATAGGTTCCCCATAATGAAGGCGTTTGCCCACAAGCAGTTAATACTATGGATGCGATGAACAGAATGGGTAGAAGACGTTTCACAATGAATCCGTTCTTGAAATTATACCCGCCTTGATTAGATTGAAATGTGTAAAAAGTATGCCAATGTCATTGCTTATTATTGCCCGCTTGTAATGACATTCGCATCATCATCTTGAAATTTGATTTTGAGCGCTGCTGCCTTCATCGGCTTCGAGCACGAAATTTCCTCGCTTGAGATAACCATCATACTCTGTTCCGGTTCCGCTTGAGACCCAGCCATCCAATATATACGGAAGATTGCCGTCTGCCGCGATCCATTCGCCGTTATATTTGCGGACGAGATGAAGATGACTGGCGTTGGCGATTCCGCCTTCGCACGAGGGATGGCCGATGCGGTCGCCAGCATAGACATAGGTCTTGGCTTCGACGCGGTCTTGTGAGGCCACGTGCATGTAAAGAATGTCCCAGCCGGTTTGTTCATATCCATCGTTATCGAGGTCTTCCATCACCGCACCGTTCGAAGCGCGGACGATCCAGCCATCTGCAACCGCGGTCTCCCATTCACTGGCAGTTGCGCAACCTTGAAGATCCGTCGGGGCAAAATCGAGCGCACCCCAATTTGTGCCGGTATCCCAGCTCTCGTGTGGACCCGCGGTGAAGGCCCAGACCACGCTAGGCTCGAACGGCAACTGCAAAGTGGGCTGAGTTAAACCAGGCGGGATCAATGGCTCGATGGCGTAATCAAACGGACTGCCGAACAGGAATGAATACGTTTCAAACAAACCAAAGGCATTGACGTCCGTGTGCCACGTTGTGAGGTCATCAAGTTTGGAGAAAAAATTTTGAATGCCCGCGGTTCCAGCATTGAGGGTCGGGTCAATCGGCACGACGCTTCCATCGCCGGCCATCACCCAATTTGCAACTGCATTCGAATTCCAAAGATAAAAACCGCGGTTGAGTTCGTTGGCAGTCCATGTCAGTTGATGATATAAGCCGACACGATTCGGCTGGCTATAACCCAAGGGATAATCGAGCGTGGCCGGGTCGGGGTTGATGCGTGTGACCCAATGGCTTCGATATTCGATCAGCGCCAGCAGAAGCCGCGGGTTGACCGAATAATCCTGCGATACCTGAATAATGATCTGCGCGGCGGTCATCGGCTCGCCATTGATATCTGGCGAGGTCGGATCGCTGACGACTTCCGTATAACTCGAAAGATATCCGCCCTGATTTTGGATGAATGCCGCGACGTCGAACTGCGCGCTGGCCGGGCCATAGACCAATTCGGAATCAGGAATGATCTTGAACGGCGATCCGACCTCTCCCGGAGCGGGTTGCGGCACATTGAGCTTTTGCCCAACGGCAAGCAAATTCGGATCGCTGATGCCATTGGCCTGTTCGAGCGCGTCGACGCTGATGCCGTATTTCTGTGCAATATCTCCGAGTGTGTCTCCGGTTTGGACGGTGTATTGTGCCGCATTTTGACGCAAGGTGGGCAGGGCGTGCGGCGCGTCCGCGGTGGGTGTGATCATTGGCAAGCTTGGATCGCGCGTCGGAGGCAGTGTGACGGATAACGCGGCGCGCGTTGGAGTTGGTCCGGGCGTGCGCGTCGGAGCTAGAGTTGCTGTTTCACTCGCCTGCGGCGTGGCACTTAACAGCACGAACGGATTGTAGGTTGGAGACGGAGTGTTTGAATTTGAATTGGATGAACAAGCCGATAAGATTGCAAACAGGATTGCCAATGCACTTAATCGTCGAAGGTACATAGCGATGATTCTACCAAAGAGTTAGTTAAAGTTTTATAATGAATACAATGCAATGGGAGAATGTTATGAAATCGATTCGACGGTTTGTTATCTTCGCGGCTTCAATTACATTGATGGCTTGCGCAACCGTTACGCCACCAACCGCCATCACTGCTCCAACCAAACAATCAACACTTGTAAGTTCTACTGCAAGCACCAACGAAACGGTCGAGGATCATAGTTGGCTTATGAAACAGCCCTGCGCAGCGCCCTGTTGGGAAGGGATCACGCCCGGTATTACAACGGCTGAGGAAGCACAAAAGCTATTGCAAATGAACGGGTCTTTCTCTGATGTGAGTCTTTATTTGCCAAAAAAATCTCCGGAGCGTTCTGCTGTTGCCTGGAATTGGAACGGGACAAATGTTAGCGGTGAAGCCGATTTTGATGCTTCATCGCCTAAGCACGTTTTACGAAAAGTTGTTGTTGGTTTCATCACTCCTGTCACATTAGGGGATGTAACTGCTGCTTACGGGTATCCGAACTACGTTAGCTCAGAAGCGCAGGGCGGCGATATTCCAGATCAATTGACATACGACCTATATTTTTACTATATATCATCTGGTTTTTATCTCGACATCATTAATCTTAACAACACAATGGTAAAACCCGCAATAACTTTGGAAACACCAATCTATTCTGTTAGTTTCTTTTCTGCTTCGATAGATGGACTGAATATCGCGCTTGGTGGAATTAATACTAATATCCAAGATCAACTAATACCCTGGCAAGGGACATTTGACTTTGATACATATTGCAGACTGCAGTATAAGTCGGATGCAATTTGGCATTGTAAGTAAAGCGAAAGACCTTGTAAGTTTATTTGATTGGTAAATTGGTCTTATGCGCCGACTTGCGATGCGCGGCATAAAATCTTTTGGGATCGGATCGAAACGCGCCGCGACAGGATTCGGTGCAAAAGTAAATCGTCCGCCCGCGATATTCGGTGCGCGGAAAATATTGCGGATCGGTATTGTGAAAGATTCGTCCGCACAGGGTGACGAAGTGCGGCGAGCGTATCTCAACGAGTTTGGATTTATTCATAATGACTTTGTAAGGAATAAAGTTATCAGATTTTTTATTTATTATTTTTCCTTTCCAGAACATGTGCCAAGCAGTCTTTTCTCATGATAAAGTTATATTCTTCTTGGGACATTTTTCCGCTATTGACTTGATTAAGGTGATAAATATTCATGAACCCAGGCCCTGATAATCCAAAAAGCAAATAACATTGTGAACATCCATTTTTCCCTAAGAAAGTCCTAAACAATTTAAAACCTAACTTGCTTACATTTGTTCCTATCAACTTTTTGGCTGCGATACATATTGCAGAACATTCTTCCAGTGGCTTCTTCTTGAATTCAATTCCAGCATCTTTAACAATAAAAGAGGGCGTTTCAATTTTTAACCACGTCTGAATTTGGTGAAGATCGTCCATTAGCTCGGCGGTAGCCAGCCATTCTGTTTCAGAATTCTTTTTATAATGCACCTTAAAATTTCTTTCACTTAATATTGGGTCGTTTATCATTTTAATCCTTTTGACTCTTATATTTGTTTTTGCCTAAATGGTTAATTGCCATTTCAATCCATTGTAGTTCAGCTTTGTAATGTGCTTCATGATGCAGAAAGATTAAGGTGGAAATCTCTGCTTGACAACTCGATAATTTCGTCTCAACTTCCTTTTTGTGGCTTTCTAGCACTTTTAACCTTTTTAGATTTCTTTCTTTGTGCTGAAGCAATCCAGTCTTAATATTTTTTATGCTTTCAGGGCTTGAAAAGAAAAACGCTCCATCGATTGGAAAATTAAAATCGACCCCGTCCTCTAAACAAAGGTTGTAATACTCAATAAATTTCTTCTCTCCGATTTTTGTGATTTTGTATATTTCTCTCTCAGGATAGGTAATGTCTTGGTCTTGGCTTAATTCGATTAATTTATTCTTGCACATAGCGCCCAAGTGATAATATAAATTGGACATCTTTATTTTTGCAAAATCGCTGGCTTGTTCCTCCATGTGTTTCTTGATTTGATAGCCATGCATTGGCCCAAATCGTCGGAGAAAGCCTAGGATATAGAACGGAACTTTGTATGATTCTTTCATATACTCAGTACTGAGTATATTCAGCTTTCCTTTTCTAGTCAAGCCCCACAAACCTTGACGGCTCGCGTTTTAGGGGTAGCCGAAAAATAACTTTTCCGATTCGTAGTATGCTTGCGAAATGGCTGAAGACAATCAATTTTACAACGGAACTGCAAGCTGATGAGCGTGATCAAGAAGGAACAACTGCATCAATGTCAGTGTGCATCATGTCAGAAAGCGCTCAGGAATTCGGAAGTCAAAGAGCATCAAGCGATCAATCAGGTAATCAGTCTGCTGCATGAAAAGGGACGGCGTCAATTTGTTGGTCTATTAGCGCTTCAATGGGGACGAGGCGGCGTAGAACGATTAAGTGTGATTACTGGATTGAGTCGTCCCACCATTCGACGCGGCAGAGACGAAGTGCAACGAAAAGAACGCCAGGGGGAACAGGGTCGAGTACGCCAGCGAGGGGCGGGGCGCGAACTGGTTGAAAAAAACAACCCGAAATCTTGAATGTCTTGGAGGAATTACTGAAAGATGCAACTGCTGGCGATCCAATCACAGGCTTAAGATGGACGAAGAAAACTTCGCACACTATCAGCCGAGAACTCCAACGTCAAGGATATGAAGTTGGCGAGGATACCGTTCGTCGTTTGCTGAAGAAAGGGCGATACGTTCTCAGGAGCAACCGAAAGCGATTGAGTAAAAAGAAAGACGTGGATCGCGATCGCCCAATGCGCTATTTGGTGCGGATGCGAAAAAGGCACGAACAAGCAGGTTTTCCTTCTATTTCGGTAGATGCCAAACCGCGCGAACTGATTGGAAACTTCAAAAATCCAGGGCGTACCTACCGCCGCAAACCACTGGATGTGATGGAAAGCGATTACCCGAGTGATGCAGAGGGCGTGGCGATTCCCTATGGCATTTATGATACGAAGCACAATGAAGGTTTGGTGGTGGTGGGTACCTCTCACCCAACGCCAGAATTCGCTGCAGCCTGTATTCGTCGCTGGTGGCTTCGAGTTGGAAAAAGGAAATTTCCCAAGAAAAAGCATCTTCTCGTTCAATCGGATTGCGGCGGAGCCAACGGCAATCGGCTCTGGACATGGAAGTATGAACTACAAAAACTGGCGGATGAATTTGGACTACCCATCACTGTGACGCACTTGCCAACCAGCGCCTCCAAGTGGAATTTGATCGAACACAGACTATTTTGTCACATGGAAGCCAATTGGGCAGGTAAGCCTTTGGTGGACTACGAGACAATCATCAAATTCATTCGCACAACAAAAACAGAAACTGGATTACGTTGTCGAGCCTATTTGGATCGGAAACTCTATGAAACTGGAAACCATATTTCCAACGAGCAAAAGGCATTTATTAATCTCAAGCCGCATCGCCTTTTGCCACGCTGGAATTACACTATCATTCCGCACAAGCTGATCCCCAAAACGGAAAAGTAATCTTTCGGTCATGCCTTAGCTGTCGCGAAACACAGCTATGTCATCAAGATGATGCGATTAGAAATGGACATTCAGCGATTATAATTGCCCGCATATCAAAAACCACTTTCATGAAGACCTTATGGCACTCATTGAATGTATCCCCAACTTTTCTGAAGCGCGCCGACCTGAAGTAATAGACCAGATCGTCTCGGCCATCATAGCGGTTGATGGCGCGCGCTTGCTTGACCGTTCATCCGATCTCGATCACAACCGCACCGTGCTAACTTATGCTGGTCCGCCCGATGCGGTGGAAGAAGCGGCGTTCCGCGCCATAAAAACTGCCGCCGAATTGATTGATCTCAATAAGCACACCGGCGAACATCCGCGCATTGGTGCGACGGATGTCCTGCCGTTCGTTCCGCTTTCGGGTGCGACGATGGAAGATTGCATAGTGATGGCAAAACGATTAGGTCAACGCGTCGGTAGTGAGCTCAAAATTCCGGTCTATTTGTATGAGGCGGCGGCAATGCGTCCTGAACGAACGAATCTCGAAAATATTCGCAGAGGACAGTACGAAGGACTCAAATCTGAGATTGAATTGAATCTGGATCGCAAACCCGATTATGGTCCGGCAAAACTTGGAACTGCTGGTGCAACTGTCATCGGCGCGCGCAGTCCTCTGATTGCGTTCAATGTTTATTTGACGACATCCGAAGTTGACATCGCCAAGAAAATTGCGAAAGCCATTCGCCAATCTTCGGGCGGATTGCGATATGTGAAAGCGCTTGGCCTTTTGGTGGAAGGCCGCGCCCAAGTCTCGATGAACCTGACGAACTTTCGGGAGACGCCGGTTGGACGCGTGGTTGAGATGATTCGCCGCGAAGCACAGCGTTATGGAGTTGCCATTCATCACAGCGAGCTGGTCGGGCTGATTCCGCAAGAGGCTTTGATTGATGCAGCGGTCTGGTATACGCAACTCGATCAATTCAGCGCCGAACAGATTCTTGAGTTCGCGGCTTTATCAATCAGGCGACTTTCAATCTAAAGAATCAGGCGCCTCATTCCTCGACGATTTAGCGGCCGCGACAGCCGCACCGGGCGGCGGTTCCGCCGCGGCTTATGCAGGTGCGATCGGCGCCGCGTTGGTCGCAATGGTCGCTGGCTTGACGATTGGCAAGAAAAAATATCTGGCAGTCGAAGCAGAGATGCAAGCCGTCCGTGTGCAGGCCGAAGAGTTGCGAAAAGAATTGACGAGCGCGGTCGAAGATGATTCGGCGGCGTTCGAAGCGGTGATGGGCGCGCTCAAGCTTCCAAAGGAAACAGACGGGCAGCAAAAGGCGCGCACAGCTGCGGTCCATATCGCGACAGTCAATGCTGCATATGTTCCATTGCAAACCGTCAAGAATGCAGTCCAGGTCATGGAACTGGCGGCGCGCTGTGCCATGGATGGAAACCTGAATGCCATCAGCGATGCGATGTCCGGCGCAGCGATGGCGCGCGCCGCGCTGACGGCAGCAGGATATAATGTCCGCATCAATTTGAATTCACTGGAAGATAAATCGGCGGGAGAGAAGATGTTAAGAGAATTGGCCGATCTGGAGAAGCAGGCCGATCAGATCGAGAAGGAGATCCGCAAGACGATGCAAGAGCGTGGCGGAGTTTAACAAGTCATTACAAGGCAATCGCAAGATGGCTTTGTAATGACTTGACATTTTGTTTTGGAGGACAAACATGGGACTTAAACCTGATCACTGGATCCGTAAAATGGCAATGGAACATAAAATGATCGAACCGTTCATCGAGCACCAGGTTCGCGACCACGTCATTTCGTATGGCGTTTCGTCGTACGGCTACGATGTGCGCGTGGCAGATGAATTCAAAATCTTCACCAACGTTTTTAGTGCGACAGTTGACCCGAAACAGTTCGACCCAAAATCGATGGTTGATTTTGTCGGCGAGGTCTGTGTGATCCCGCCGAACTCGTTTGCGCTGGCGCGGACTGTCGAATATTTCCGCATCCCGCGCAACGTGTTAACGCTGTGCATCGGCAAATCAACGTATGCGCGCTGCGGCATTATTGTCAACGTCACGCCGTTCGAACCGGAGTGGGAAGGCTTTGTCACGCTGGAAATCTCGAACACGACTCCGCTCCCAGCCAGGATCTATGCCAACGAAGGGCTTGCACAGGTTCTTTTCTTTGAAGCGGACGAGGTGTGCGAAACTTCCTATGCCGATAAAAAGGGCAAGTACCAAAAACAACAATCCATTGTTTTGCCAAAACTGTAACACCTGAATTTGACCATCATCCCGCTTCATGTTAGACTTGAATGTTCAAAATTTCAAGTCAAGGAGGTTGCCATGCGCAATCGTCAAGGATGTTTGGCGGGTCTGCTTGAACTTTTCTTTCTGGATCGGGCATTTGGTTGGCTCGAGAGGCGATTTGGTTTTGGCCGCGGTTGTTCGTGCAGTGGCTGCGGATGCGGCTTCATCATGCTGATCGTGTTTATCTTCATCGCTCTCTCTATATTTACTCATACTAGCTGGCTTCGTCCATTCTGATGCGCGGATGGTTATTCGCCGTGATCGTTGCGTTGGCGATCATTCCCTCTGTAGTGATGGCTCAGGGAACGACTTCGCCGGTTATTACCGCACCGACTGAAGGTCAGATTTTGCGAGGACAGGTTTCCATAACCGGCACAACGGATATTCCGAACTTTGCTTCCGCTGAATTGGATTTCGCTTACGCATCCGACTCGACCGGCAGTTGGTTCCTCATTCAAGCTTTGTCCCAGCCGGTTGCGAATTCCGCCATCGTTACATGGGATACGACTTCGATCAGCGATAGTGATTACGTTCTGCGCCTGCGCGTGACGTTGCAAGATGGTTCATCTCAGGACGCGACAGTCAAGGTTAAGGTGCAAAACCAGGCGCCGCTTCCCACAGCAACTTTTACAATCACACCAATAGTTACTTCGACGACCACGTCAGTCATTACTTCCGCCCCTATCTTCATGACTCAGCCGCCAATCCCGGCCACTGCGGTTGTATCTCCAACCCCTGCAGCGTCGCCCGTCTTTCCCTCACTGACTCCGCTTCCCTCCAATCCAGTTGAAGTAAAGCCTAATGAAATCTATGCGGGTGTTCAACATGGTGCCTTAGTGATCGCTGGTCTCTTCGTTATTTTTGCAGTTCTGATTCGTTTGCGACGTTCTTGAACCCTGATATATGACACTTGATACTTTCCTCATCATCGGCCTCGGTAATCCTGGCCGCGAATACAGAGACAATCGTCATAATACCGGCTTCATGCTGGTAGATTGCCTCACTGTCCGCCTCAACGCGCGCGGCATGAAACTGCAATCCAAAGCCATTGTCACGGATGCGGTTTATAATGATCATAAGCTCATCCTTGCCAAACCGCAGACGTATATGAATCTATCTGGTCAATCCGCTCAGGGTTTGGTTCATTTCTATAAGTTGCCGCTGACCAATGTGTTAATAGCTCACGATGATCTTGACCTTCCGTTTGGCACGATCCGCATGCGGCCCGGAGGCGGCCCCGGCGGACAAAAGGGTCTCGCTTCCACGATTGAACAGCTTGGCACCGAAGACATTCCGCGCTTGCGGATGGGCATTGGCCGTCCACCCGGGCGAATGGACGCGGCGGATTACGTCTTGCAGAATTTTTCCAAAGGTGAATTGAAAGAATTATCTTCCATTCTGGATCGCGCTGCGGATGCTGTACTGACTTTTGTAACGGATGGATTGGATAAGGCGATGAATAAATATAACGGAGAGAGCAGAGAATAGATAATAGTTAATAGGCGTATGCAACTATTTTCTATTCACTTTGAGCCGTTCTCATTTTTCCATGCAATTTCTTCTCGATAAAATCCGCACACTAACGCAATATCAGCAATTGCTGAAACAAATTCAAGCTGGTGAAGAAATCCCCGGCTTGGGTTTGCCGCGCGCCGCGCGCTTGCCGATCCTTGCCGCGCTTCATCAGGATTTGAATCAACCCATTCTGCTGGTCACAGACCGGTCCGATCATGCGCTATCATTATTCGATGAGTTGGGGTTTTGGGTCAAGGCGCCGCGTTATTTGTTTGCCGAACCGAATCCGCTTTTCTATGAGCAGGCTGCGTGGAGTGTAACCACGCGCCGCGAGCGCTTGCAGGCTCTGACCGTGTTGGCTGTATATCAATTGCCTTTTGCAGAGAAACCGGAGAAGCCGCCAATCATTATTGCTTCTGCGCGCGCCTTGATGACGCGCACTATGCCACGCCGAGATTATCTTAAGGCTTGCAAAAAGATTTCTGTGAATCAGGATGTCAAGTCGGATGCGCTTCTGCGAAGTTGGTCTGAGATCGGATATCAGCGCGTCAATACCGTTTTGGAGCCGGGTCAGTTTTCGAAGCGCGGTGGGATTCTCGATGTGTGGCCTCCAGCCGAAAAACTCCCCATCCGTTTGGATTTCTTCGGCGATGAAATCGAAACGATCCGGCAATTTGATCCGGCCTCGCAACGGACGGTTGAGAAGTTAAATTCGATCTTGATCACTCCCGCTCGCGAATTCATAGCCGTAGGGTCGGATGGCCATCCGCCTGAAACTGAGTATTCCGAATTTCATATTCCATTGCTTCATATACAATCTGCAAGCCTTTTGAATTATCTGCCATCCAAAGCGTTGGTGCTGATTGATGATTTGTCTGTTGTGGAAAGCATGGTGGCGGAAGTTGAAGAGCAAGCAGTTAAGCTCAGACAAGAAAGCCTTGATGAGGGTTTGCTCTCACCAGACTTTCCGATTCCTTATATAACCTGGCCTGAACTACTCGACGACTTCCACGATCATTCAATGCTTGAATTGGGGCATTCAACGGCATTAGCAGGAAATGGGGAAGAGTCTCTTTCATCTATATTCGTCATCGGACAGAGATTCGGTGGAAGGTTGAAACCATTCGTTGAGCACGCATCCAATTTGGTGTCGAAGAATGAAACGATGATCATCGTCTCGCGGCAAAGCGAACGTTTGAAGGACTTGTGGAAAGAATCCAATCCACTAGTCGATGACAGCAATGGCAACCCGCAGTTTATCGAAGCGTCATTGTCCGAAGGCTTTATTGTTGGAGATATTCATCTAATCACTGACTCTGAAATCTTCGGATGGGAGCGGCCGCAGCCGCGTGCGAAACAACGTGAAGTTGCCGAGACGCCTGAGTCAGTGTATGCCGATTTGCAAGCCGGAGATTACGTTGTTCATATCGATCACGGTGTGGGGCGATTTGTCGGGTTGGTGCAACGTGAATTGGATTCGCATAACCGCGAATTTCTTGCCGTTGAATACAATGGTGGCGGACAATTGTATGTGCCCGTGCATCAAGCGGATCGACTCACGCGTTACGTCGGAGCGGAGGGTGTTGAACCTGCTTTGGATCGGTTGGGCGGCCAGGAGTGGCACGAGAAAAAAAGCCGCGTGAAAGAGGCGGTGCTTGAAGTCGCGCAAGAGATGCTTGACTTATATGCGCGGCGCAATGTGGTGCAGGGGTATTCGTTCAAGGCAGACACACAATGGCAAAAGGAATTAGAAGATTCATTCCCATATGTCGAGACTAAAGACCAGGCGCGAGCGATTGCCGACATCAAACGAGACATGGAATCGCCGCGCCCGATGGATCGGCTGTTGTGCGGCGATGTGGGTTATGGAAAAACCGAAGTGGCCTTGCGCGCCGCGTTCAAGGCCGTGATGGATGGCAAACAAGTTGCCATTCTCGTTCCAACGACGGTGCTGGCGCAACAACACTACGAAACTTTTTTACATCGCTTGGCGGCATTCCCAATAAAAGTCGAGATGCTTTCGCGCTTCCGTTCACCGCGTGAGCAGGATGGAATTTTGCTTGCGCTAGCCATCGGCGAGATTGACATCATCATCGGCACGCATCGCTTGATTTCACCCGACGTTCAATTCAAGGAGCTTGGCCTTGTCATCATTGATGAGGAGCAACGCTTCGGTGTAACGCACAAGGAGCATCTGAAAAAACTTCGCACCGAAGTCGATGTGCTTACGCTCACGGCCACGCCGATTCCGCGCACGTTGTACATGGCACTTACTGGCGTGCGCGATATTTCCAATCTCAACACGCCGCCCGAGGAACGTTTGCCCATCGTTACGCATGTGGGACCGTATTCGCCAAAGCTGGTGCGGCAAGCCATCTTGCGCGAACTCGAACGAGGCGGACAAATCTTTTTTGTGCATAACCGCGTCAACACCATCGATGCGATGAAGGCGCACCTCAATCAACTCGTCCCTGAAGCGCAAGTGGATGTCGGTCACGGACAAATGCCGGAACATGAATTGGCGAGCGTAATGCATCGCTTCAACTCGGGCGATGTGGATATTCTGCTCTCGACCACCATTGTTGAATCTGGGTTGGATATTCCGAACGCGAATACATTGATCGTGGACCGCGCAGACACCTTTGGCCTCGCTCAACTCTATCAACTGCGCGGCCGGGTCGGACGGGGAGCGGCGCGCGCCTATGCCTATTTTTTCCGCCACCGAAAACTTTCCCCGACGCTCGAAGGCCAACAGCGACTCGAAGTCATTGCCGAGAACACACAGCTCGGCGCAGGCTATTCGATTGCGATGCGCGATCTGGAAATCCGCGGTGCGGGCGAATTGCTCGGCACGCGTCAGCATGGACACATTCAAGCCGTCGGCTTTCATCTTTATACCAGATTGCTCGCCGATGCCGTTCGGCAAATTCGCCGCATTGAGTCAGTCCATCAGGGAGATCATAAGAAAGGCGGCAAAGGCAAGATTGATATCGCTCTGGCGAGTCTCACTCAGCCGATTTCCATGCTAGTCAATGTGGATTTGCCTTTAACGGTTGGCATTCCCGCCGATTACATCGCTGACCAGGATTTGCGTCTGCGTTTATATCGCCGCATCGCCGATTTGCGCGATGAATCCGAGATCGAAGCGCTGGCAAATGAATTCAGCGATCGCTTCGGCGAATTACCGGAAATGGTTCAGAATCTGTTTTATCAGATGCGCGTGAAACTGCGTGCCGAGAAAGCCGGGCTTGTTGCCATTGGAATGGAAACCGGTCAGATCGTTTTGCGTTATCCATCTTCGGTTGCAAATGGCAATGAAGAGAAACGACTGCACGATCTTGCATCTGATATTCGCGGCGGCAAAGGCGCCTACTGGTGCATGTTTGCGAAAGATGATAATTGGATGGAGAGGTTGTTGGAAACTTTGGAGTTAATATAAAGATAATCGGGTATTTTATAATGTCCTAAGCCATTAACCATTCTATTGCAGGTACTGATAAACCATCGTACCAATATTCAGTACGTTTTCTGTCCAAGAATTGGAACTTTTTTCGAAGAGTTGTTCTTTCTTTATCAATTGATCGAAAGTCTAAAATACGCACGGGTCGTTTAGTCCGACCCTCCAATTGAAAGTCCGGCTCGTATCTTTGATAGTTTCTCGCAAATTTATATATTGCTTGACCAGCGTAATCATCATAGGCAGGTAATGAGTAGGCAATGACTCCAAAACCCAAATTAAGTCCGCCGCCGCGACCCATTCCATTCCAGAATTCTGCAAGAGGTTTGACATAAAGCAATTTGCTGTGCGATGGGTGCAACAGGAATGGTGAACATTCCCTCCATTGAAGATTGTAGATGGGAGTTGGGTCTTTTACTTTATAGATTTGAAGCAATGGATCGTGTGAAAACCTAAGCCCATCAGCAATCGGATTAGATGTCACGCTAGGACTGTGTCAGAATAATGGGTGCCTACTTGTAATATCTGATGTCTTATAAAACCAATCAAGCAAACCGTGCATTTTAAGTAGAACTACTTCAGGATGCGAAAAATCAACGGTCGCCGTCATACCATCTCTTGCTATTTCTGAGTACCTGTCTGGAAATAACCAATACGGTTTGCCGATAGCATCTAAGGCTTGCTCTAGTACCGTGACATCATTGTTTTGATTTATGTTTGACGAATTTTTCTTGAGCCTTTTCGCGAGTAAAAGACCATTCAATTTTTGCCTTCTGGTTGTTGCGTCTGGTCTCCCATTCGATGACTTCTCGATACAGGTCGAATTCGGAAGCAATCCGGCGATTGAGGCACTGCCCACCCAGGACACCGATTTCAATTTCGGCCATGTTCAACCACGAGGCATGGGTAGGCGTGTAATGAAATCGCAGGTGGCTGAGAACGCGATTGGCTTCTGCATTACCAAAGATTTCAATCAACGTCTCAGTTGTATGTGTGTTCAAATTGTCCAAGACGACCTCGATGTATTCGGCCTCCGGATACAGGCGGTCCACTAAATAACGCATGGCATAGGCAAAGTCGAGCTTGGTACGGCGGCGGGTGACCAAAACGTGTCGCCTACCTGCTGGGGGTTCTACAAAAATAAACAGATTGCGTGTTCCACAGCGTTTATATTCATAGTCCTGGCGCGCTATTCTGCCGGGTGCCATGGGAACAGGTGCACGCTTGTGTGCGTGCAATTCTTTGTTACTACTCAGCCCATAATGGCTCTAACGAAAGGTTAGTGTAGTTCATACCAATGCCAGGTAAAATGCGAAGCATGAGTGAGACACACCTACCCACGCAAGAGGAAGTGCGAGCTGCCTATCAAAAAGGGGAAGAGGCGGTGGTGGCTTTGTTTGAGACACTGGTGGGGCTGAACCGGGCAATGGAAGCCAGAATCCAAGTCTTGGAAGACCGGTTGAATAAAGACAGTCATAATAGCAGCAAGCCGCCGACGAGTGACGGGTTGAAAAAGGGGCACAAGCACGGATTGCGCCATAAGAGCGGGAAGAAGAGTGGCGGTCAGAAGGGACATGAGGGACACCGGCTGGAACCGGTCTCCGAGCCGGACCAGATCGAAATTCATGCTGTTACAGATTGTCGTCATTGCCAAGCCTCGTTGACCGAAGTGGCTGCACAGGGGTATGAGAAGCGCCAAGTGTTCGATCTGCCTGAGAGCGTGGAATTGGAGGTGACGGAGCATCGGGCCGAGATCAAGAATTGTCCGCAATGTGGAGCAGTGAACGAAGGTGAGTTTCCAGAAGGGGTGACCCAGGAAACACAGTATGGTCCGCGGGTGCAGGCGCAGATGGTGTATTTCAATACCTACCAGTTTGTGCCCTTGGAACGCACGGCTGAGATCATGGCTGATCTCTATCATCAACCGGTGTCTGAGGGAAGCGTGTTGGCGGCGGTCCAGGAAGTCGCCCGGCAAGTGGCACCGGAGATGGAACAGATCAAAGAGCATCTGATCCAAACTGAAGAAGCAGTGCATTTTGACGAAACTGGAGCTCGCGTGAAGGGGAAGTTGAATTGGCTGCATTCGATGAGCACGGCCCTAGTGACCTTTTTCGTCATTCATCCCAAACGCGGCTCCGAAGCGATGGACCAGATCGGAATCCTGCCCAAACGCACGGGTGGGTGCATGCATGATTACTGGAAACCCTATTTGAAATACACTCAGGCCAAGCACGGATTGTGTGGCGCCCACCTATTGCGCGAACTGACCTTTCTGGTTGAGAACTACCAGCAGACTTGGGCTGAAGCCATGATCCAACTGCTGACGGAAATCCAAAAGGCCGTGACCGCCGCAAAAGCCATGGGGCAGGAGGCGTTCTTTCCCGAGCAACTCACGGACTTCCAAAATCGTTACGACCAGATCGTGGCAGAAGGCTTATCGGCCAACCCATCCCCCGAACGAACCGAAGAACCCGCCAGGCGGCGCGGACGAGTCAAACAAACGCCTTCCAAAAACCTGCTGGATCGACTGAGAGATCACCCCGAAAAAATACTGGCGTTTATGTATGACTTTCATGTACCGTTCGATAATAACCAGGCCGAGCGCGATATTCGGATGGTCAAGTTGAAACAGAAAATTTCCGGCTGCTTTCGGAGTGACCACGGCTCAACCGCCTTTTGTCAGGTGCGTAGCTACATCTCCACTGCACACAAAAACGAACAACCGATTCTGGGCGCACTTTATTCAGCTTTGATCGGCACACCTTTCATCCCTGCTTTCATAACCGCTAAGATGGCTGAGCAGTAACAATTCTTTACTCTTTTCATCGAAACAAACCTTTGGATGTCGAGCATCATAAGGCTTTTCGTAGAGGTCGAGAACCTCAAACATGCAGGCTAGAAACTGATCGGTCACTTTGGGGATGCACCATTCCTTGATGCGCCAAGGTTTGAGTTCGTTTTTTTCAGCAGTAACCGCACGGTCTCAAAGTTGATCCGTTTCGTTATGCCGTGCTCGACTGCCGCTACCAATAACAGACGAATGGACCAGCGCGTATGTCCGGGCGGCGGCGTGCTCGTGGCAAGCGCAATGATCTGTGCCTCTTGCCTGCCACTCAGGATTTTCTTTTGACCCGGCCGTGGCTTCTCTTTCAGAGCACTCTCCATTCCTTCTCTGGCGCACCGTCGGCGGATGCGTTCTACGGTCGCTCTGCCCACGCTTAATGTATCCGCGATTTCCTGATCCGCCTTTTCTTGATGGCACAGCAGCAAAATCCGCGCTCGGGTAATCCCTCGTGCTTGGTTTTGGCCTTTCCGAACGATCGCTTTCAAACATTCAATTTCTTGCTCATTCAGTTTGATCGTCTGCTTTTTCATTTACCCAGCATACCACCAATCATATACATCATGTCCAGGTACTAGCAATGTGTCATAATTGAAAGTCAATACATAATCAGATGGGTTTAACTTGCTGGCAAAACTCTTATATAACTCTGGTATTTTCTCTGGCATATGATTCAATAGAACATATCCTATCGTGTGCTTAATCAAGAGTTGCGTTTCATTACCTTCCACGCTCCACGTGTCGCTCCCTTTCAAGCCTAAATAATGTTCAATGTCAAGAAATGATAGGAATCGTTCTACATCAATCTCATCAACAGAATCATTGAATCCTTCTGCGTCTTTCAAATATTCAAAATAGTAATGAAGGTCGTGCTCAAGTTGGTTGCCTGAACCGTAAAGATTTTTGACTCTTTTACGTACTTCCTGAAAAAGTTCAGCTGCTAATGGGAGACCTGCTGGTTTGGAGAAGCCAGCGCCTAATACAAGTGTCCGAAATGATTTCATTTTATTGCTAATAATTTTGGTTTACTGATAGCGTTCATAATACTTCTCAATTCATCTAGACCCAAGCTGTTTATTCTTCTCCGTCATCTTATTTTCCTGTCAACAAAAAACCAAAAAACTTTCCGTAGTCTTGTACGCGCGGCCAGAAGGCCGGAATGCGTTTGCGGTAATCCAAATAGGATGGACCGAAGCGTTCGATCAATTCCTTTTCCTCCACGAGCCGAATCCAGCCAAACAGTCCGAGCGGGGCGAAGGGGATGAACGCAATTGAATTACCGTTTCCATTAAGCAGGGCCAGAGCGATGATCACGCGCAAGGCACCGGCGTAAACGGGATGCCGCAGGATGCTGTAAATATTTAAATCAATCATCTTGCCTTCTTCAGGATAATAAACGTGGAGCAGGGCCAGGTTATCGAAGCCGAAAGTAATTATGCCGCGTATCCATAACGTCGCACCGACGATTAGCCACCATATACCCAATGTAATGAAGACTACTGTCCACCAGCCGCGCGGCACGAATGGGCCGTTCATGTATCCGGCGTGCGCCACCGCAGCCATGATGATCGCCAATCCCGGAATGCCGTAATGCGCGCAGGCATTGCGATAAGCCAGTTCTTTGTATTTTTCCCGATAGGCTTTTTTACTGGTAAAGAAAAGGCGTAATACAATAAATCCCAGCGCACTGACAACGATCTGGCTGTCAATGCTCCAGGTGGGGATGTGGTCCGAAACCACGAAGTAAAAAGTGACGAGTACAAACCAACCCAGGAGATACAACCCAATCCGCGCTCTACCGCGCGGCGTATTTAAATCCGGTACATGCTTGCGAAGTTGTTCCATGCCATTAATGCCCATTCGTCCCTCCGATTTCCTGCGACTATTGCGGATCAGTTTCGTCAATAATACTTCTAACAGCGTACTGCGTAAATGTCCAACCCCAAATATCAGTGTTTCACCCGTAAAAACTTATCAGGCAATTCAAAGATTTATGCAAGAAGCAGTAATTTCACAAAAACCAAACCGCTTTTTCTTCTCCTTTTGTACTCTGGAAAGCCCGTTTATTGTCGTGGATACCTTTCTATGTTGCGGGTAGCCATAATCACTCATCCTTCAAGAATCCTTCAATGAGCTTATACTCACCCTATCTCCATCTGCCAGCGGTTTTGCTTTACTTATTAGGTTTACAGCCCGGGCATGCTCTTTAGTAGTACTTGTCAATTCCTCCAAATCCAAACTGCTTGTTTTTCTCCGTCATCTTGATAAAGTAATTCAATCGCTTCTGGAATTCTTTAGGCCTGTTGCGTGCGCCATCAATGAATGCGATTCTTATTCGCTTATACGTCTCCGAGAACTTTTGGAAATTCTTCCAGGCTTCCTTGTCCGCTTTGATCGTCTCAAGAATATCTTTTGGAATTTCAAATTGTTTCGATGAAATATCGCCAAGCGTGGCGAGGACATCGTTCATTATCTTGCCCTCGGCTATTAATTTTCCTAATCGTTCCTTGTTCGCTTGCGAGTATCCCGTCTTTGGATTGCGCCGCGAGAATTTTTGGGCAAATCGCTCCTCATCTATCTTTTTGGCCGTACTGTCGATCCAGCCAAAACATAATGCTACTTCCACCGCATCGTTATATTCGATGCGCGGCTTTCCGCTCGTCTTCTTGTAATACACCAGCCAGATTTCTTTTTCGATTTTGTAATTCTTCTTTAACCACTTGCGCCATTCCGTGCGCGTAGCAGCGTAGAAAGTTTGCTTAATATCCATTCACTTTTGATTGTAGGCTTGCTTCAAGACTTCGATATCAAGCTTCTTCATCTGAAGCATGGCATGCGTGACTCTCTGCGCCTTCTCCGGATCCTTGTCCCAAAGCAGTTCGCCCAAAACCGTTGGAACGATTTGCCACGACACGCCGAACTTGTCTTTCAGCCAGCCGCATTGTCCTTCTTCGCCGCCAGCGGATAGTTTCTCCCATAGCTCGTTCACTTCTGCTTGCGTTTCGCAGTTAACAAAGAACGATATCGACTCGTTGAATTTGAATCCTGGGACCGGTCCGCCATTCAATGCCATGAATTCCTGGCCCGCCAGTTGAAAGGACTCCATTACAACTTTCCCTTTGGGTCCAGGTACTTCATTTCCCATGCGGGTAACACTTCCAATTTTTGAATTCTTAAAAATGGAGGCATAGAACTTCATCGCCTCCTCAGCCTGATCGTCAAACCATAAGAATGGAACTATTTTTTGCATTTCATTTTCTCCTTATTTCTAAATTAATGCTTAGATGTTGATCGTGTTGTTTATTCTACGCTCCAGTGCCATATATATTCATTGGCGATCTCGCCCATATATTCAATTTCTTTATTACCCGCAACAATTGTCTTTAGAGGCAGGGGTTTGGTCGCTTCATATCTCTGATCATCGAGCACGATCCACCCTGAATTATTTTGCGAAACAATGGATAAAACATATCCTCCTGGATTTTTGTCCTGAAAATTGTAGAAGTAGATGGCGCCAAATGTATTGTTTCCTTCAAAAGTAATATAGTGACCGTAATCCGTCGAAATCAGCGCGTCACCGGGTTTCACTTTGTCATGGAGAAAGGTCTGCGTCATACTCACGTCATCGTGATATTCTTCTGTTATCGGCATCCATCCATAGTTGTCATAAAACGTCGAAAGCAGGATTTGAGAACCATTTATTGATAGAATCAGGAGTATCAACGATGTTATTATCACTGGAAGTTTTTTGCCAGAGAAGATCAAGTTCAAAAAAAACCATATACACCAAAAACCAATCGCAATCAGCGGAACGAACCAAAATTCCACATCGAGTAGGTAGCGAGCCTGGATATAACGGTTGAAGAAGTATATGTAAAAAAACAATGATATAGAAAAAAGCACAAAAAAGAAGGATGGAATAAAATTAACTCGATGGACTTGTATGCCTAGGAAAACCGCGCAGGCCAGCCCGACGATAGGAATGATGGCCAGTCTATTAAAATACCACTGCTGCTGGGGATTGGTAAAAAAGTAACGAAGCCAGTAACTTTGCAAAGAATGAAATGAGATATAACCGCTTTTTTCGCCGTAAATATATAAAGCACCAAGAAACAAAATAGCGAGGATTGCTAAAAAACCTATAAACGTTTTGCTTTTCACGAAAATTTTCAATAGCACGAATAAGCCAAAAACCCCATATGCAATTGATATTAGTTTGAATGTTGAATCTGAGTCGAACATTGTCATATAAATGATTGGCAGAAGAAGCACTGCGGCTGGAAAAAGAATGTCCGATGCCAATTTTCTTTTCCGGCCACCTGCGAGAATATCATCTGGAATATTTTGATAAAGTATAATCATCCCATAGATTATCCAGTAAGAATAGAATGGATAATACCCATATTCGCGTACATATCTGGAGACGGCGATCAGCCAGGGATTTGTTGCAAACAATATGCAGGACAAAAATGCAATTGGCCTATTGATCTTTTTGGTAATTAGATATAAAGGGATGATTGCCAAAGAGTTGAATAAGACGCCGGGCAGTCGAGCCGCCCCCAGTTTGAATCCGAAGATACGAAAGGAGAGAGCCACGGGTAGGGTGACGATGAGCAGGCTGCGCTGGTAAATTGTGTTCAGTGATGAGCCGCTTGCTATTGCTTGGGCAGCTAGGAGATGAGGATATTCATCTGTCAGGGGAGAAAGGTGATCTAGATTAAAGACGCGCAGGAGGATGGCTAAAGCAATTGTTCCAATTACAATTCCCCAATCTAGCGCAATGGCACTTTTTCTGACGATCTTCTCCTTGCTTTCTCCTGCTGAGTTTTTTCCCCCTGTGGGCAAAATTGAAATCGATTGGTCAAGATAATCTAGAATTGTTTTTCTTTTTTCAAGAATTAATAGCCCCATTAAAAAACAAAAAGCGCCAAAATCAAGAACGCCCAACAGTATGACAATTGTTCGCGATGCGTAAAAGGGAGTATAAAAATCGTGTGTATAAGTATATTTTCCACTTATTCTCGTGGATAGATTAATTGTTTCTTCGGCTCCCTCTGTTGAAATTTGAACTGTCCGCCCGTGCGCGGAAGTGGGAAAAACAATGGTCGCTTGCGCGCCTGCTTTTCCTGTCCATTCAAAGGAATTATTCTTTATATTATCTAGGACCAACAAGCTGCCTTTTCTCTGCCAGCCTTGGTATTTAATCGAATTATAAGATATATCTCCAACGGAAGTTGAAAATAATTGAATTGCGATATTGGTGTTAGAAAGATTTTGAGAAAGAGGCACAGAGATATCGATCTGTTCGTTGGGCAATAAAAACACCAAGTACCTTTCGGGTGACTTCCAAGCGTTTGTTCCAGCGAATATTAGAAATGTGCCGGTTAAAATGCTCAACCCTAACAAAAGCCACCTTTGAAATTGTGTTAGCGTAGAAAAACAAGGAATAACCCATAATTCGATTAGAAATAGAAAAACCACGGATGCAGCAAGACCCGCCAATGTGGTGCATAAAAATATCCACCTGCTGGTCGGTGGAAAAATATCTATCAACCAGTAACAGTAAACTGAGAGACCAAATGCTGTTCCTAGCAGAATGGCTAAATAGAGTCGAGGGTTTTTTATGTCGAATGGTTGTAGAACTGTGGACATGTACAATTCTCGAATACTAAAGATATATTAACCTTGTATGCCAATAGACAGACTATGTAAGCCCAAAATTGTTTGGGGAGATTGAGTGGCGGAACCTTAAACGGCCTAAGTACACCCCTCCGCTATTTTCTTTATCAGTGGCACTTCTTAATTTCTGCAAGCCTACCCTGCACTCTTTTTAGATTCGACAGCTCGAGCGCTTTTGGATGCCGTCTCGGCTACAGGAATCTTTCGATTTCGATATTCATCGTAGTCGGGGACGAGGCGGTTGTATTCGCTGTCCATGAGCGGGGAGGAGATCATGAAATCGGCGGAAGCGCGGTTGCACGCAAGCGGGATATTCCAAACTGCTGCCATCCGCAAAAGCGCTTTGACATCCGGATCGTGAGGCATCGGTTCGAGCGGGTCCCAGAAAAATATCACGAAGTTGATCTCGTCATTGACGATCATCGCGCCGATCTGCTGGTCGCCGCCCAAGGGGCCGCTCTGCAATTTATTGATTTTGATTCCAAGCGTGTGCTCTAGAAACTCGCCGGTTGTGCCTGTCGCATACACCTCATGATGTGCGAGTAGGGTTCGATTGAACTTGGCCCATTCCGCCAAATCCTGCTTCTTATTGTCATGTGCTACCAGTGCGATTTTTTTGTTCGGCTTCATTTGGATCTTTTTATTCGTCATAGCTTTACCTTGCCTTTCTTTAAAATAGTATATCATTTCACTACCGCGTTTTTCATTGTGATGTCAGACTGGATATGTGGATGGGATAAATCTAAAACGGACCGCACGCCATCTTGGCGGTATCTTTATGGGTCAAAGCCTATATGGAGCATTTGCCGGAAGCGAAAACCGCAACCTCATCCTCCATCCATTCGAGTTGTTAGGGATGGAACATGAGCGAGAAGATGACGAAAAGGTCAATGCCAATAAATGCAAAACAAAAACGATAATCAGCCCCTTGAATATTCTTCTTACTGGCAACAAAGTTGTTTGGGATACTTTCATGATAGCTGTGTTGATATTAATAATGACTTACATCGCATAGGCGCCTTTAGACCAGTATAGAAGGAAGGCAAAGGTCAAAACAAAGATGACAATAAAAAATGGCCTTTAAGATACAATACCTTCGCCAAAAATAGTGTGAAAAAGTAGGGCTTTTCGGGTAAAGTAGTGTTTGCGAAGACACCCACAAACCCGAGAAGCCCATGACCGAGATTCTAGCACTTTTACAAAGCATTGCGTTGATTGTTTCGCCAACGGTGTTGAAACAGATGAGCCAGGTCATCTATGGTCTGTTGATCAGCAATGGTCGGCTGACGATGCTGGAAATTTCCCGCTGGACAGAGCAGGGTGGGAGTTATCGGACGATCCAGCGTTGGTATCACCATTCAATAGATTGGTTGCAAATGCGGTGGGACTTTTTCAGGAGACAACTATGGAAAGCGGATCATGAATACATCGTAGCCGGAGATGAAGTGGTGCTGGGTAAAGCAGGCAAAGAGACCTATGGCTTGGGGAGATTCTTTTCCAGTCTGCAAAACCGGGTCATTCCGGGCTTATCGTTTTTTGTATTTTCGCTGGTGGATGTGAAAGAGCGGCAATCCTATCCCATTCAGGTGGCGCAAATCGTAAGGCCGGAAGGCGAGCGCGTCAAGCAGAAAAAGGAGAGGTTGCAAAAAGTAGAAAAGCGTGCCAAAGGTCGCCCGAAAGGTAGCCGGAATAAGAAGAGCGAAAAGCCGACGATGAGCCCTGAATTATTGTGGATCCAGACTGTTTTGCAGGCGTTTTTGCAAGTTTTGATGGGTGTTTTGCCGGTGCAGTACCTGGTGCTGGACGGTCATTTTGGGAATTACCCGAGTGCTTGGATGGTATTGCAAAGCGGCTTGCAGTTCATTTCCAAATTACGCTGGGATGCGGCTCTGTATGAACCCTTCACAGGAAAATATCGTGGCCGCGGGCCGCACCCCAAATATGGAGACCGAGTCAATGTGTACCGCATGAAGAAGAAATATTTGAAGAGTGACAAAACGGAAGATGGCGTTCGTACTCAAATCTATCAAGCCGCGCTGCTCAACAAAGAATTCGCCTTTCCACTTCAAGTTGTGGTCATCCTGAAAACCAACTTGGCTACGCATGCGCAAGCTCATGTCATTTTGTTCAGCACAGATTTGGAATTGGATTACGAAAAAATGATCGATTATTATTCGCTACGTTTTCAGATCGAGTTCAATTTCCGAGATGCCAAACAGTTTTGGGGTCTCGATGATTTCATGAATGTCCAGGAAACCGCAGTTACCAATGCCGCCAATCTATCCTTCTTCATGGTGAACTTCAGTTCCATCTTGTTACAACGTTTTCGTGAAACCAACCCCGAGTTCAGCATCTTGGACTTGAAGTCTCATTACCGCGGTTGCCGATATGTTTCCGAGACAATAAAATTGCTTCCGCAAAAGCCTGATGGCATTTTATTGGCTGAGATTTTCGAGCAAATTACCCGTTTGGGAATGGTTCACCCCACTTTTGAGCCGGTTTCTACTTCATGATTGGCGAAGGTATTGAAGATAGATGACAATTTTTTGCTTGCTAAAGCGTTAACCCTTTTTTCTTCCGGCAATAAACAGATTACTGCAAATATAAGGCTTACGACAATAGTTGGTATGCTCGGAGTGAGACAGAATATGTAAAGTATTGCAACACCTGGTGACAAATCCATATTTATTGTGTTTTGAGACTATCCAAACATCTCTTCACCAGCGTCGCGGCGACTTCCACACGATATTCGGCAGAAGCCCATTCATCATTTGATTCATGGAAAGCGTTGCGCGCCGCGGCTTCAACACCTTCGGATTCAGTTCCGTCCATCGCAAGCATAGGCGCTTTGCCGTATCCGCCGACGGCCAGCCGCGTCCGACCGGATGGCCACTGAGCCAATGCAACACAAACGATGGGTTTGTCTGCGGGCGTCCGCGCGACATCATCAAAAGCGAACTTTACATGCAAGGGAATGGAAATGGATATAATGAGTTCCGCGCGGGCGGAGAGAAATAAAGTCACCAAGGTTTACCGTTTCAGGTTTTGATTTGATAATAGCTAGCTTCGCATCCAAGGCAAGCAGCGCCGTAAAAAATGTTGAGCGGCCATCACAGGAAACGATCGTTCCTGCGACCGTTGCCGCGTTCCGAAGGTTGAGCGGCGCATCAAGCTTCAGCGCAGACTTCAAGGCGTCCGGGCAATTGACGTCTTCGAGCAATTGTTGAAGAGTCGCGGTTGCGCCAATTTCCAAGCTGCTGCCGCTTTTCTTGATCGAGTTCAAGCCGAGAGCCTGGAGATCAACCACTTCAACGGAATCAGATTGTCGGTGAGAAAGAAGCGTCCCGCCGCCGAGGGGAAACGTATTTGGTCGAGAAAGAAGCTTCAGGGCTTCGTCCAGTGTTTGAGGGCGATGATAAGCAATGATCATAGATTCTCCGATTTGAATTAAATAAGCATTATCTAGATTGCAGCGCAAGACCAATATAAATTGATAGCATAGCCAAACTTACACTTACGATCGATAATGCTGTTTGTGCAATCCGATTATTAGCGAAATGGTCATAAGCCATCCAGAAACCTATGATGGATAGCAGTATAAGTGATGGTACCGCATCGTCTAAATAACGCATAGCTATGCTGAAAAACGGCTGGAGCGCGAGAAAAGCCAATATAAACACACCCGCTAAGCTATTGACCAGAAAAGTTAATCCTGAGGACTCACTTTGATCAATTGGTTTGCGAGATATTTTTTTTAATTCGATTATCGAGGTTGCTATGATTGATATTGCCGCAAACAAAATATACGGAAAACTATATAGCAAGCCCGTTATTTCTCGTATTCGGTACAGGTATAGTTCGTGTGGCGCTCCACTTGCTAGCAGGTCTTTTCCCGGCTGCATGCTGATAAAAGGAAATGCGGGAATGACTTTAAATGGATTAATGAGGTAATTATGCAAATTGGAATGGATATAGGACATTGAAAAGAGAAGGTTGTAATATTCATGCAGATTTTCTACTGTTAACTGATAGCGCAACCCGGTTTCTAATGGAGAACCAAATCGGCTGTAGTTGTACCACCCGTATACTATTGCACCTAAAGCTAAAGGTAATCCGAAAGCGAAGATCGCCAGCCATATTCTTGAAACATCCGTTGTCTTTTTATGGCGTTGGATTATTTCTAAAATAGTTAGGCAAACCAAAAAAGCAATTGGGACAACAAGGGTAGCCCTACAGCCCACCGCAAGAGCCCATGATAAACCAGCTATTGTCAGTTTCCACTTTGAAATACTATCAGCTGCGATGGCCTTGTAAGCCCAATAAATCCCTAACACAAGAAAAAACTGGCCTGACATAATAGCCGCTTCGTAGGCCCCAGGTCCGTGCAACATTGAAGGAATCGGATAGACCAATCCGACTAGGAATATGGCTAGAGCTAGAGTCCAAATTGGCAGGGTCTTAAATATTTTTTTCCTCACCACCTTGAAAACTAAGAAGCTTGAGATAAGTTGTCCACAAGCGAAGAAAAAGGTCAACGAAGAGTCACTGACCTGGCTGTTGTAGATCAGCTTAATAAATGCCAAAAGTAGAGCCGGAACGGGTCCCCAGTAGAGATAGATTTTGCTCTTATATAGCGAAGTGTCCCAGGGAAACGCAATTTTCTTCCGTAATATCGAGTTTTGATATGGATCAGGTAATTTGAGAAGTTCTGGATCTGGTTTGATATTTAGAAATAAATGACCATTTGTAAATGCTGTTGCAAGTTGATCATAGTATTTTGCGTCCTCAGGCCATGCTCTCCAGTTTCCTCCGGTGATTATCCAAAAATAAATTAACGTAACAAGAATTAGGCAAGCGCCTTCAATAATTCGTGAGTAAAGGTTGCGCTTACTGCCTAATTGATTTTTTATTTGATCCATAGTTACTGGAGAATCCTTAAAACATAATCAATTAACTCGACTTTTGCACCTTAAGAATTGAATAACCAAACGACTGCGCAGGACAGATTCGAATGCCAGTGATCTGAGCCCGGGCAACACAAACCTATCTCACTTGGGATTTGCCAAGCGAGATTGCAACTGCCGGTCAGCGGATGCTGAACTGCTTCAAGCCCTGCACATGCTCTGGATGAGCGGAGCCATGATTTTGTGCAAGGACTGGCCTTGTGCCAGACCGGCTTGAATGAACAAGCCCAGACACCACAAGCTTTGAGCTTGGGCCGCTCGACGTCCGGAAGCTGGGTTGCCTTCAAGATTCACCTTGAGTATTCGTTGAAGCCGCGTGCGAAGGTCATGGTCGTGTTGGGCTGCACGCAGTAGGGAATACACCACGGCGACTAGGGCAACGTGTCGTTGGATCGCGCCAAAGTCCCGGAGTTGATACTGGTCGAGTCCTTCTGCCTTACCTTCCTCGTGATACACCTCAACAGGCCAGCGATGACGTCGAATATGGGTAATACCGGCGGCATGCCAGATCAAGCGGTTGCTGATAAAAAAGGTTGGATTGTCCGATAAGTCCGGCTCGCGATGGTTAATCACCAAGCGATGTCGTCTGAAGCCATGAATTTGGTGGGTGGCACAGTAGCGGTAATAGATTTCATGCTCTCGCTTGAAGGGGATCGTAATGCGATGAAAGACAGGTTTCCCGCCGCGGGCGACGGCCTCCAAATGTTCCTGCTTGAGGTGGAGTGCGAACTTTTCCAATGGGGTTTCACCGGTCTTCAAGTTCACCCGATCGGCGCCAGTCAGGGTACCGACGTAAGCCAGGTGCAGTTGCTTGTCCAAGAATTCGGCAGAAGTCCGGCTGGGTAAACCAACTATCGAAGGTCACTGGCAGGTGTGCGTCAGGATGTTCGCTCACCCATTGGGTCAGCATCTTCTCCACCATAATGAGCTTGCTATCGTAGAGTTCACGCAACTCTTCATGCTTCTTTTGCCGTCTCTGCCACACTCCCAATAGATAGCTCCGCCACTTGTTCGGGTTTGTCTCTTTGAGATTCTCTTTGCTGGCCTTGAGCGGAATCCCAGATGCTCGCAAACCTGCTTCGAGTTTTTCCAACGCTACCGGTTCCCAGAGTTGGAACATGACCGGGTAGTCTGTCTCCTCATCGCTATAATGAACTGTGACCAAGTCATGTGCCCAGACATAGGTTTGAGTAACGTGATCGAACAACTTGGCGATCTTCTCGAAGTCCTGACCGTAATGCTGAAGCAACGTGTCATCCACTCCCAGCACTCCCTTGGGCTTGATCTGTGTCCCCGGCACACTGGCCAGCATCGACAGGCGAGCTCGGTTCAACTCTTCCAGAGAAAATGGACTCTGCGTCAGCAAGCGATTCAACGAACTTTGGTTCCGGCTCTCCATCACGAACAGACGGTTGATCCCATCCACCGTCTTATTCTCGGAAACGATCAGACCACTGATATAGCGCTCAAACTCAATGAAGGCTTCCGGAGAGAAAACCTCTTCGAAGAACGGAGCGTAGTGTTGCACCAACTCAGGAAATTCCACCAGTGGATACATGCCGCACCTCCAAAGCGATTATCGCACTTATCGATTGTACCGCTCGCTGATGGCTTGGTTATTCAGTTATTAAAAGTGCTGCAAAAGTCGAGTAATTAAGTTGATTTTACTCTTATTCTGGATAGATTTTCCAACCCAGCTGTGGGAGCAGTGAAAGATCGAATTGATCTTCGGGCACGTTGATATGCAGGGCGTTGGCTTCGGCAAGCAGTTCGTTTGTTTCGGAATCGTAGATGCCAGCCCAGCTTTCAGCCATCTTGCTTCTGAGTTTTCCGGCTTTGCCGATGATTTTTAATAGCTTGCCAACCGGGACATTTTTGCGATATTTCACTTCGAGTTTGCCAGTGAACATAAAACGTGGATGCGCCGGGTCGCTGCCCATGTGGGCGCGGCCGCTGATCTCATCGAGCAGCGAGGCGACAAGGCCGCCATGCAACACGCCGGGGTAACCTTGAAAATGTTCGGGCGCGGTATAGGTTGATTCAATCACACCCGGTTCGGTTTCATAAATGTGCAAATGCAAGCCAATGGGATTTTCAAGTCCACAGACAAAACACATTTTTGAGTTGGGCTGTTTGACACGTTTGTTAGTCATATCATCTCTCTCCCCAATGAATGGCAATGGTGCCAAACATCAGTCGTTTGAAGTGAACATCCTTAAAGCCTGTATTAGTCATGCGCGCCGCGAGTTCTTCAGCAGATAAAAAGCCTTCGGTGGAATCGGGCAAATACTGATATGCATCGCTCGTGCCGGAAATCAATGTGCCTAACAAGGGAATAACCACATGCATGTGAATCCAGATAAATGGCGAAAGAATATTTTTCTTTGGACGCGTTGTATCAAGGATAACGATTCGTCCGCCGGACTTGAGGGCGCGATATTGTTCTTTTAGCGAGCGATTCACATCCATGACATTGCGCATCAAGAAGCCAGAGATAATCGCGTCGAAGGTCGAATTATTGAATGGCAGCTTCAATGCGTCGGCAGCGGAATAGGGTGGGTCTTTTGGTTTCCTTCCGACGCGCATCATCTCGAGCGTGAAGTCAGCGGCGATCACGCGGCTTTCTGGATTCTGCTTCAGCGCCTCACGCGCCAGATCGCCGGTGCCCGCTCCGAGGTCGAGAAGTGACATCGTCATCGAAGAGGAAGTGGACGGTTTGAGTTGTGCGAGTCGAATCACTTCCTTGCGCCATTGAACATCCTGTCCGCCAGTCATCAAGCGGTTCATTAAATCATAACGACGCGCAATGCGTGTGAACATACCCTGGACATATTGTGCTCGTTCTTTACCCGGAAGATTCGCCATTTGATTTTTAATGAATTTCGTATCTTGCAAGCGTTATTATAAACGCATGTTATACTTTTTATTGGTCGAGAGTTAAATGTCGATACAGGAAAATGACGCAAAAAGTAGTTGGCAAATTTGGTGTCTCGCGATTCGGCCGAAGACATTGCCAGCCTCCGCGTCCGGCGCGGTCATGGGAAGCGCGTTGGCTTGGATGGATCATTCATTTCAAGTCCTGCCCGCGTTGGCTGCCCTATGCGTAGCGCTTCTGTTACAGATTGGAAGCAATATTGCCAATGATGTTTATGATTTCGAACGCGGCGCGGATACACCCGAACGCCATGGTCCGTTGCGAGTTACACAAGCCGGGTTATTGACCTCTTCGCAAATGAAACGCGGCATGTGGATTATCTTTGGCTTCGCGGCGTTGTTTGGACTTTATCTTGCTTTTCTGCACGGCTGGCTGGTTATCGTGCTGGGCGCGGTGGCCATCGCTTCAGCGATTGCTTATACAGGCGGACCGTTTCCTTTAGGTTATTATGGTCTTGGTGATTTATTTGTCTTTATGTTTTTCGGTGTTATGTGCGTTGCAGGAACGTATTATGTGCAAACTGGTTCCGTCAGCGCTGCCGCGTGGTGGATGTCGATCCCGATTGGATTGGTGGTTGCGGATATATTGGTGGTCAATAACTTGCGCGATCTTGAGAATGATCGCACTGCAGGTAAGCATACGTTGGCTGTGCTGATCGGTGAGCGTTGGACACAAATTCAATATGTGGGATTCATAGTTGTTTCATTCATGCTGTTGCCTGTCTTAATTTGGCGCAGTATATTGCCGATGTTCACGTTATTGGCTTGGCTCTCGTTGCCCTTTGCATGGACTGCGACTCGAGACGTTCTCACGCAGCGCGGTCGTCCGTTGAACGCCGCGCTCGCTGCGACAGGGCAAACCGCGCTGGCATTCAGTCTTTTGTTTTTCCTTGGAATTCTGTTATAAGCCAATCAAAAAAACAAGATTATTGACATTTGTTCCGGTATAGCCGCACTTGATTAAATCATTGAGCGGATCGAAGAAAGAATACGCATCATTCCGCGCTAAATAACCGGACGCCGACATCCCAAGCCTTTCCGCCCGCTGACGCGTTTCTCCGTTAACGGCCGCGCCTGCCGCATCGGTCGGACCATCGTCACCATCGGTGGCAAGTGAGATGAATAAAATATTTTCGATGTTGCTTAATTCATCAACCGCGGCCAATGCCAACTCCTGATTTCGCCCGCCTTTGCCGTTGCCATGAAAAGTCACAGTTGTCTCTCCACCAGCAATCAAACAAAACGGATTTTTTCTTTTTTGTTTTTCTTCTTTCAATCTTTTTGCAAAATGCAATCCAATTTTTCTTGCTTCACCCTTGAGCTGCAAGTCCAAAATTTCGGAATCAAATCCTTCTGTGATTGCTCGTTGTTGTGCGGCTTGTGCGGCGACGTTAATATCACCAATAATAAAATTTTGAACGCGCGTTCCAAGCGTTGGATCAACTGTCAGACCAGATGCAATGGTTTCCAACGAATTGCCAATCACATCCGATAGAATCAAGCCGATGACTTTTGCTTTAGTTGACCTTGCCAATCCTCCGCCTTTAATGCGATCAAGTTGTCGCCGCAAAGCATTGATCTCGTTGATCGTCGCTCCGCTGGCAAGCAAATTCGATGTTTGAGATTGAATATCTGCAAGTGTGATCCCTTCCCGCGGCGCTGTTACCAATGCCGAGCCTCCGCCCGAAATCAAACAAACTAATAAATCGCTTTTTTTAAGATTGGCAACAAAATCCAACGCGGCTTGTCCCGCCGCGAGACTGCGTTCATCGGGAATGGGATGTCCGCTTTCCATAATGGTGATCCGCTTGCGGGTCGGCGAAGAGGCGTGTTTGGTAATAATAAGAGCTTCGTTGATATTGTTAAAGAATTCAGCCGCGGTTTGGGTCATCGCCTCCGATGCTTTTCCAATCCCCAACAAAAAGACGCGATCATATTTTGGTAACTCTGCATGTTGCAGATGTTCTCGAACAAGCTTACCTGGCTCCACTGCATCAATCGCCGCGGCGAGGATGCGCGTGATGCGCGGCTTGCGCAAACTTTGAGTGACGAAATGATTGGCATCCATGCTTGAAGTATACTTTGAGCATGGCAAAACCTAAAGTCTTCGTCACACGATTGATTCCCGCCAAAGGTCTGGATTTGATCCGGGATTTTTGTGATGCGGATATTTGGCTCGGCGAACTTCCGCCGCCGCAAGAAGAAATCATTCAGCGCGTCCGCGATGTGGAAGGAATTATTTCTTTGTTAACGGACAAGATTGATGCTGGCGTGATGGATGCTGCGCCGCGCTTGAAAGTCGTCAGCAACATGGCGGTGGGAGTGGACAATGTAGATGTTGCTGCGGCCAGCGCGCGAAAACTTCCAGTTGGCAATACGCCCGGCGTGCTGACCGATGCGACCGCTGATCAAACTTTTGCTTTATTGCTTGCGGCTGCGCGGCGCGTGGTGGAAGGTGAAAAGTTTGTTCGTTCGGGAAAATGGATCACATGGAGTCCGGGACTTTTGCTCGGCGCGGATTTGGTCGGCGCGACGTTGGGCATTGTCGGCTTTGGAAGAGTTGGTTAGGCGGTTGCGAAGCGCGCACAAGGATTTGATCTGCGCGTGATCTATTATGATCCAACGGCTGAGCCAGCTTTCGGCGCTTCGTCTGTTGACCTGGATGCTTTGTTGAGCGAATCGGATTTCGTCTCGCTTCATGTCCCGCTCAATCCGGCGACGCGTCATATAGTCAATACTGGATTCTTATCGAAGATGAAACAGACCGCAATTTTAATTAACACTTCGCGAGGCGGCGTGGTGGATCAATCTGCTTTGTATGACGCGTTGAAATCAAAACAAATCTTTGCCGCGGCCTTGGATGTGACCGACCCCGAACCGCTGCCGATGAATAGTCCTTTATTGGAATTGGAAAATTGTTTGATCGTCCCGCACTTGGGGAGCGCCAGCAAACATACGCGCGACATGATGTCGTTTCTCGCCGCGCGGAATTTAATTGCGGGTTTGAAGAGTGAACGTTTGCCGAATTGCGTTAATCTGGAAGTTTATGAGTCTGACAGGTCTTAAGTGCCTTGCAAGCTATCTTGAGTTTCCGTCTGAAGTAGTTTCTTGTTTCAGAACGCGCAGGAACAATTCGACCAGGCGCGCATCGAATAGATGTCCTGCCTCTGCCTTGAGAAAGGTGACGGTGTCCTCATGGGAGTTCGGTTTATGGTAAGGACGGTTGCTCATCAGTGCATCCCATACGTCAATAATGGCAAACATGCGCGCAGTCATTGGAATTTTTTCTCCCTTTAATCCGCGCGGATAACCGCTTCCGTCCCATCGTTCATGATGACAGTAGGGGATATCCAAGGCTGGCCGTAAATAGGGAATGGGGAAAAGCATTTCGTAGGCATATTGAGGATGTTTCCGCATGAGCTCCCATTCCTGCTCACTGAGCGGCCCGGCTTTCTTGGTAATTTCATCGGGAATCCCTATCTTCCCGATATCATGAAGCAGGGCACCTCTTCGCACGTGGATGATCTCAGATTCGGGCAGACCGAGGGCGCGCGCCATTTTGAGAGTCATTTCCGTTACGCGTTGCGTGTGACCTTCTGTTTCGCGGTCGCGCAAATCCAATGCTCGGATCCAGCCTTCAATCGTACGGTCATAGGCCTCCTCCAGATTTTGATGAGCGATCTGAAGGGCTTCCTCGGTTCGTTTTCGTTCTGTGATATCGCGGGATGCGGCTTGAATTTCGATCACGGAATATGTTTGTTCATCGAGAATGGCGCGGGCAGACGTTTCCAGCCATATATATTGCCCATCCTTTTGCCTGGCTCGATACGAGACGATGTATGTCGAATCTTTTTTGGGTTGTATCTTCGCCATTGCCATAATTTTCGGCGTGTCTTCCGGGTGGATGAATTCCAACGCTCCCTGACCGATTAATTCTTCAGGTTTAAATCCTAGGACCGTGCGGGAGGCGGGCGAAGCATATCGAAACACACCGTGGATATCGTGGCGGGAAATCAAATCGCTGGCATTTTCAGCAAGCAATCTAAACTGACTCTCGCTTCTTGCCAGAGCTTCCTGCATACGGATGCGTTCGATCTTGGCCGCGCCTTGTTGAATGGCGCGTTCAGCGATGTGAGGCATGTCCATCAGAGATTCCGGTGACTTCACCACGTAATCCAAAGCGCCCGATCTGATGGCCTCGACGGCGATGCGTTCGCTTCCATAGCTGGTCATGAAGATGACCGGAGCATCCAAGGAATCTTCCCGCCCGGATAAAAGTTCCAGCCCGTCGCCATCCGGCAAATGCCAGTCTATGATGATGAGATCAGGTTTCTTGTCGGAAAGATATCCGCGCGCCTGGGCAAGCAATGAGACACATTCGATATGCACATTCGGTGCTTGGTCTTCAAAGGCGCGTTCAATCAACTCGGCATGTGCCAACTCGTCTTCAACCAGGAGAATTTCAACAGAAAGGAGATCTAGCATTCCATTTGTTGGAATTTTAGATATTCGGGTGCATATTCCACCCAAGCCAGTAAAATCCCAAATCATCCATCAGTTTCTTGAACTCCTCATAGCCCAGAGGCTTGACAAGGTAGCTGTTCGCATATTGGTTATAGGCTTGCACTACGTCTTTCTCCGCTTCCGAAGTAGTCAGGATGACAACGGGGATGGCTTTGAGTTCATCGCTTTTTTTAACGATTTCCAGCACCTCTAGGCCGTCAACCCGCGGCAGACGTAAATCAAGCAGGATCACATGTGGACGCGGGCTGGCCGCAGGGTCCGAAAATTCTCCGCGACGAAAAAGATAATCCAGCGCAGTTTGTCCGTCAGTAAAGTGGCGGATTCGATTGGCAACGCGATGATTCTCAAGGGTCCGCATCACCAATTCTGCGTGGTCAAGGTTATCTTCCACGAGCATGACCATGACAGGCTCTCCCTTCATTGACTCTCTATCTCCTTGTTATAAAACTGAGTTCGATGCGAAATCCTTGAAGACATATTCTCTATTCTTTCTCGTGCGATCTAACTTACAAGACGGCTCCGTCAAGTTGCGCTGGGCTGTATCTTGTTCTATCAATAACTTTGATATTAATCGCGTTTTTGATTTTATCATTGAAAGGATGATGCATGAGAGGAGTGCCTCTTATCAGAAGTGTTAATTCGTTCAGGCGGACCATAATCCATCGTTGGGAGTGAGAACCAATGGCGAGATCGAGTGATTATCCCATGCCTGACGCGATTGAGAACGGCCTAAAGGCTTTCGTGGGTTCTGTTCCGCTTTCCAATGATCTGACGAGGCTGATTATGCACCGCAAATAGATTTTACAAAATTTTTACATCCCAGCCATACTGCTATAACCACCATATTCTAAAATTGCAACCATAATAAAGAAGATAGGAGATTCAAATGTCAATGATTGCAATGTGGTTTAAGAAAAGTTTAATTGTGGCGGCGATAGCCGCTATGGGACTTAGTGCTCTGCCGTTTGTCAACGCGTATGCCCAGTCTGCGAATCCGCCGGTAACACCTACGGCAGGTCAACCTTCGAACGACCGGTTGCAAAAGGCTTGGGCGAAAGACCAAACTGTTTATGCCCGGATTGGCAAAATTTTGGATGGGGCCAATACTTTGATTTCCAAGCTTCAGTCCAAACTGGATGATGCGAAGGCAAAAGGCAAGGATGTGACTGCCGTTCAAACTGCGCTGGATGCTTTTTCTGCCGCAGTCAAAAATGTGCAGCCGATTTATGCAAGTCTGCAGACGATCGTCCAATCTCATTCAGGTTTTGATGTGTCGGGCAATGTAACGGACCCGACCCAAGCCCTTCAAACCGTCCAGGGTTTTAAATCAAATGCTGAACAAATTCGTCAGGCCGGAGTGAGCGAAGCAGGCAAGGCTTTACGTGAAGCGATGAAGGCATTTCATCAAGCCAATCAGTCAGCCACGCCTGCGCCATCTCCGTCTTCGAGCGGCGCCAGTGAATAATCAATAAACAATTTTTGCAAAGACACGGTTTCTACCGTGTCTTTGCGCGTCGCTATTGCTTGTCTTGCTTCTCGGTTGTATACCGGTTAGAATTCAACAAGTTCATCGAAGTTGAGGATTATGTTTTTCATCGGAGGTTGAATGTTTACAACAGAAGGCAAGAAAGTCATTTTCACGGAAAAAGCCCCGAAGGCCATCGGTCCGTATTCGCAAGCCATACGAACCGAGTTCGATGGTGTTTACGGCAGGACAGGCTGGCCTTGATCCTGCAACTGGCGAATTAGTAGAGGGAGGCATCGAAGCACAGACGCGTCAGACGCTGACGAATTTGAAACATGTATTGGAGGCGTCTGATTCGGGTTTGACTTATGTGGTCAAGACTACTGTCTTCTTAATAGACATGAATGATTTTGCCAAGATGAATGCCATCTATGGCGAATTCTTTTCTCAAAATCCTCCAGCGCGCAGTACCATTGCTGCAGCGGCCTTACCCAAAAACGCGTTGGTCGAGATCGAAGTGATTGCTTTGCTTAAATCCCATCATGGTGACTGAGTGACCAACGAACTTGTCCTGCTTGTGGACGATGAGCCGTCCATTTTGCAATTGGCGCGCATGTATCTGGAGCGCGATGGCTTTCGCATTCAGGAAGCGAAAGATGGGGAGGCCGCGCTGGAAGCAATTACGCGTCTTCAGCCTGCCTTGGTTGTGCTGGATGTAATGCTCCCCAAGCTGGATGGGTTTGAAGTCTGCCGCCGCATCCACGCGGAAAATAATTCCGTTGCGATTCTCATGCTGACAGCGCGTGATGAAGACATTGATAAAATCCTCGGCCTGGAGTTGGGTGCGGATGATTACCTCACCAAGCCTTTTAATCCGCGTGAGCTGGTGGCGCGCGTCAAAGCCATTTTGCGGCGCGGTGAAAACAGACCTACTGCTGTAGATAAACCTCTCAAACTTGGCGAACTGTTGATCGATCCAGCTCGTCACGAAGCGCATGTCGCTGGGCGGCTTCTTGATTTGCGAACTCAGGAATTTGACTTACTCCTGACTCTGGCAAACCAGCCTGGCCGCGTGTTCACACGCGAGCAATTGCTGCAAATGGCATGGGGCTTCGACTTTTATGGGCAAACTCGTACCGTGGATGTTCACGTTGCACATTTGCGCAAGAAACTGGACGGTAGCTCGATAAAGATCGAGACCGTTACAGGTGTGGGATATAAATTGGTGGTTTGATTACGAACTCTGTAATTCGTAAGAATTATGTTTTCTTCTCTGCGCGCCCGGCTTTGGTTGAGTTATGCTGTGCTTATTGTTACGGCTCTGGGAGTTGTAGCATTCGTTTTAATTCTTTACCTTCTTCGCAATCCGGTTCTCTATCGCCAGACATTTGTGCAATTGAGGGCCGCTGACAATCTCCTGAATCAGCCGAACAGTAATACGGATTTCATCGCTCAAGCATTGAACGTTCGTGTCCTAACCTTTAATTCAACCGGCGCCTTGATTACGGATACTAATCCTGCCTCATCTGCAATCCCGCTGCCTTCTCTAACGATTTTAGCGCGCATCACTCCAACGGTTCGGGATCGAATGGGAAAAAATTGGCTTTACACTTTGCGACAACTTCCTAATGGTAATTGGTTGATGGTTGCTTCGCCGCGGCCGAAAGATCCGATCCTTGCTCTTCTCACCGACGAACTTTTATTACCATTATTGGTGGGCGGCGCGATTGCATTGTTGCTATCCCTACTTCTGGCTTTTGTGATTGCGCGTTGGGTTGCCGATCCACTGCAGGGTCTCGTTTACGCGGCGCGGGCGTTTGCTCAAGGGACGGCGATGCTCATCGAAGCGCGCGGCCCGCACGAGGTCCAAGAGTTGACGCGGGTTTTCAACGCGATGATGACACGCGTACAGGCGAGTCAAAAATCGCAGCGTGATTTCGTCGCGAATGTTTCTCATGAACTGAAAACGCCGCTGACATCCATTCAGGGTTTTGCGCAGGCGATTATGGATGGAACGGTGGACACGCCTGAAGCTCGCAAGCAGGCGGCTGAGGTGATCTATAACGAGTTGGGGCGAATGCATCGCATGGCGCTTGACTTGCTCGATCTTGCGCGCCTCGACGCGGGCATCATCAATTTGCAAATGTCACCGGTGGATATCCGCGCTTTGCTGAACGGCATTATCGAGAAATTCACGCCGATGGCTTCCAAGGCGGGCATTGCATTGAATGCCAAATTCGCAAATGATCTTCTGCCTGTGTTAGGAGATGGGGATCGGCTAGCGCAGGTGTTTACCAATCTGGTGGATAATGCGTTGAAATTCACGCCCGAGGGCGGAAGCATTACTTTGCGTGCCATTCATGATCGGAATGAGATTCAAATTGCTGTGGACGATACCGGCAAAGGAATTCCAAAGGGTGATGTGCCGCATATCTTTGATCGCTTCTATCAAGCGGATTCGGCGTGGGCGGGCGGAGAGCATCATGGCGCGGGGTTGGGTCTGGCAATCGTACATGAAATTGTCGCCGCTCATGGTGGTAGAATTAGTGTCCGCAGTGCGCCGGGGCGGGGGACGGCTTTTATCGTTCATTTGCCCTTGAATGGCGGTCTGGCTAAATAGTTTTTGGTTTTGGGAATTTAAAATATTAAGTAAAACGCAAGTTGACTATGCCACCTTTCGTTTCGATTATTGTCCCATGTTACAATGAAGAAGTCACCATCCTTCAGTTGTTGGATGCGGTGCTGGCCCAAACTTATCCTCATTCACAAATGGAAATCATTATTGCGGATGCTTTTTCGCAGGATCATACCCGCGAACGAATTAACTTGTTCCAGCGCGATCATGTTGATCTTTCGCTTCGCATCGTGGACAATGAGCGGCGCATCATCCCCGCGGCTTTGAATTTGGCTATCGAGGCGGCGCGCGGTGAGATCATTATCCGCCTCGATGCGCATTCCCAGCCGAGCCCTGATTATGTCGAGCGATGTGTGCGGGCATTGGAAGAAGGAAAAGGCGCGAATGTCGGCGGCGTGTGGGAGATTCATCCGGGCGGCCAAGGCTGGATTGCTGAATCAATTGCCACGGCGGCGGCACATCCGCTGGGCGTTGGCGATGCGATGTATCGGCTGAGTCCCAAAGCTGGTGCGGTGGACACCGTTCCGTTCGGCGCATTCCGACGCGGGCTTATTGATCAAATCGGCGGGTTCGACGAAAGCTTATTAACCAATGAAGATTACGAATTCAATACGCGCGTGCGTCAATCCAGCGGAGTTGTCTGGCTAGATCCGCAAATCCGTTCGATCTATTTCGCGCGCGCCTCGTTCCATGAATTGGCCCGTCAATATTGGCGATATGGTTTTTGGAAATGGAGAATGCTCAAACGTTATACAAATACTATTCGCTGGCGGCAGGCGCTTCCGCCATTATTCACTGCGAGCTTGATTGCACTGATTATTTTGTCATTCTGGTTTTCTTTAGCCTGCTGGCTTTTATCTCTTGAAATTACTCTATATCTTTTTATCCTGATTGCCACCAGTGTTCGAGTTGCACTGCGCGATCACAAACCATTCCTCATCGCTGGCTTGCCGCTGTCCATTTTGATTATGCATCTTTCATGGGGCAGTGGCTTTTTATTTAGTTTCATCTCATCGCCTCTGATTCAAAATCATGGTTGATAACGCACCTCGTCCCAGTTTTCGTTTGCGCTCTAGTGAGCGCCGCATTCTGCTGATCCTCGGCGATCTGGTCGTGTCCATCGCATCTGATGTTGCTGCCATTTATTCATGGAAATATTATCTTTACTACAAATTGTTATCCGACCATCCCGCTTTCAGGCCGGAGCGGGCGTGGGAGTTGGTAACACTGAGTGTCAAAATTCCGCTTTGGTTTTATCTTTTGCCCATTGGCTGGCTGCTTCTAATGGTTGAACTATACGATCCGCATGTTGCCGCGAGTTGGCGCAGAACTTTGCGTGGTATAGAAATTGCAGCCTTTATCGGAATTGTAGTCTACTCATTAATTTTTATTATTACTAGTAAGGATACAACATCCCTGCCTCGTATTGGATTCGGCGCATTTCTGATTATCGCTTCGCTTTTGACTTTGGGTTGGCGCGCGGTCTATATCCGACTTTATACTTCGCCTGAATTGATGCGCCGCGTTTTGGTCATCGGTGCAGGCAAAGCGGGTCTAGCTCTGGCTCAGACGTTCAACAAGTTAAAGCCGCCGCCGTTTAATTTGATTGGTTTTATTGACGACGATCCGCATAAATCCAGACACACCTTTGATGGCTTTCCAGTGATCGCTTCAAGCCGACGGCTCCTACAGGTTGTGGAGTTCTACCATGTTTCAGATATCGTGATTGCGATTACAGGCGAAATCCGAGGCGCTACCTTTCAAGCCATCCTGGATGCGCAAGAGCGCGGCGTCGAAGTGACGCGCATGCCAATCCTTTACGAAGAAATGGCCGGACGCGTCCCTGTTCATCATTTGGAGGCTGATTGGATGATCCGTTCGTTCACGGATGAAATGCGGGTCAGCAGATTCTATGAATTTGTCAAGCGTTTGATGGATATGGTGGGCGGGGCGGCTGGATTATTAGTGTTTGGTATAAGTTTCCCGTTCATCATGATTGCAACTTGGATCGACAGCGGTTCCCCGATTTTTTATTCACAAACTCGGCTGGGTCATGGTGGACGCGTTTTTAAGATTTACAAATATCGCACCATGCATCAGGGCGCAGAGGCGGATGGCGAGGCGAAACTGGCTATAGAAAACGATCCGCGTGTGACACGCGTTGGAAATTTTTTGCGCCAGACGCGCCTGGATGAATTGCCGCAATTCTGGAATGTCCTGAACGGCGAGATGAGTTTGGTTGGCCCGCGCGCGGAACGCCCCGAGCTCGTCGCTGAATTTCAAAAGCAGATTCCGTTTTATCGAGCGCGTTTGTTGGTGAAACCTGGATTGACCGGCTGGGCACAGATCAATTATGGTTATGTTGCCAATGTGACCCAAACGGTTGTCAAGCTCGAATATGATCTTTACTACATCAAACACCGTTCATTGATGATGGATATTTTGATTGTCCTGCGCACTATTGGAACTGTGTTGAGTCGAAAGGGCAGATAGGATGAAGCGTTATCTGGTCACTGGCGGGGCTGGGTTTATTGGCTCGCATATTGTCCGCGCGTTGTTGGATCAAGGCGCAGCAGTGCGCGTGCTTGATAATTTTTCGAGCGGTAAACGCGAAAACCTGGATGGGTTGAGTAATGCAAAAAACGGTAGCCGTTTTGAAGTCGTGGAAGGAGACGTACGCGATGTAGCTGTGGTTGCAGGCGCGGTGCGTGATGTTGAAGTCATCTTTCATGAAGCTGCGTTCGTTTCCGTTCCCGAATTGATGGAGAAGCCACAAGATTGTTTTGATGTCAATTTAACGGGCACCTCCATTTTATTTGAAGCCGCGCGCAAGGCCGGTGTGCGCCGCGTAGTGATTGCATCGAGCGCGGCGGTATATGGCGACTTGGATGCGTTGCCGTTGAAGGAAGATACGCCATTGAGGCCGCTTTCACCTTATGCGGTTTCAAAGCGCGTAGATGAAATGTTTGCCCAACTTTATACGAATTCGTTTGGATTGGAAGTTGCCGCTCTGCGGTATTTCAATGTGTATGGTCCGCACCAGCGCCCGGACTCGATATATGCCGCGGCGGTGCCAATCTTTATCCGCCGCCTGCGGGACGGCAAACCGGTTACGATCTTTGGCGATGGAGGCCAGACGCGCGATCTGATTTTTGTCGGTGATGTGGTGCGTGCCAATTTGATAGCATCGCAACACCCGTCTGCGGCAGGAAGAATCTTTAACATTTGCACTGGACAAAGCACGCGCATTCTCGATTTGCTGGATGTGCTGTTTAAACTTTTTCCAAACTCGCCCAAGCCGGCCTTGACTCCGCCGCGCGCGGGTGATATTTATAAATCTTTAGGCTGCCCAGATAAGGCCGAAGAGTTAATCGGCTTCAAAGCACAGACCTCATTGGCAGCTGGTTTGAAAGAAACTGTAGATTGGATGCGATAAAACTGCGTCCCCATCTGCGTAATCGCTATGTGCTAATCGGCGATTTGATTCTCATCATTGTTTCGGTGATGGGAAGCTTTGCGCTGCGGCTCGATGTTGCCCAGTTGCCGTTTTATTTTCCGGCGATGCTTGTGATGTGCGGCGTGGCGTTGTTGATCAAAACCCCGACCTATTTCTTTTTTGGTTTGTATCGGCGCATTTGGGTTTATGCCAGTACTCATGAACTTCGACTTATTACCGTTGCAGTGACAGCGGCGTCTGTGTTGACCTCGGGCGTGATGCTGGTTTTGCTTTCGACTAAGGTTGTTTTTCCGGGAATGCCGCGTTCGGCTTTTGGAATTGATTGGCTATTGTCGCTGGTCCTGATCGGCGGTTCGCGCTTTGCGCTTCGCATCTTGGCCGAACAATCTACTGCGCCGCGCAATGGCAAAGCGCGCCGCGCGTTGATCATTGGCGCGGGCGATGCAGGCGCGCTCGTGGCGCGCGAGCTTCAAAAGTCATCGCAACTTAATTTGATGCCGGTCGGTTTTCTCGACGATGATCGCGTTAAACAGCGCCAGGAAATTTACGGAGTGCCAGTGATTGGATTCGTGAACGATATTGTGGATGTCCTTGATAGCCAACACGTTGACGAAGTGATTTTTGCGATTCCATCCGCGCCCGGAGGCGTGGTGCGTCTCGTCAATGATGCCTGTCGACTTAAAGGCATTCCGTCGCGGACCATGCCCGGCATCTACGAATTGATCGGCGGCAAAGTCAGCGTGAGTTGTTTGCGCGAGGTCGATATCACTGACCTCTTACGCCGTGAGCCGAACTCGTCTCCATGAAGAGATGATTGGTCAGGCCTTGACTGGAAGACGCGTTCTTGTCACCGGTGCGGGCGGTTCGATCGGACGCGAACTCTCACGTCAGATCGCGCGTTGGATTCCAAGTGAATTAATTATTCTTGGTCATGGGGAGAATAGTATCTTTGAGACTTTGCTTGAACTCAAAGAAGATTATTCATCGCTTACATTAACTCCGGTCATCGCGGATGTGAAAGACGTTGAGCGTTTGCGTTCCGTCTTCGAAAACGTCCAAGTGATATTCCACGCTGCCGCTCATAAACACGTTCCGCTGATGCAGGCAAACGTCGAAGAAGCGATCTTGAATAATGTCTTTGGCACGCGCAATGTGGTCGAGGCGGCAATTGAAAATAAGGTCGAACGATTGGTTTTGATCTCAACCGATAAAGCGGTGCGTCCTGCCAATGTGTATGGCGCAACGAAACGACTGTCAGAAATGATCGTACTCGATGCGGCTCATAGAACCAAGCGCAAATATTCGGTGGTTCGATTTGGAAATGTTTTAGGAAGCCGCGGCAGCGTTATTCCAATCTTCAAACATCAGATCGCAAACGGTGGGCCGGTCAAAGTTACGCATCCCGATATGGAGCGCTATTTCATGACCATCCCCGAAGCGGTTCATCTGGTCTTGCAGGCGGCCTCGATGGGACAGGGCGGCGAAGTTTTTCTACTTAATATGGGAGAGCAGGTTCGTATCCTTAATCTTGCAGAAGATTTGATTCGGCTTTCAGGGCTGGAGCCGGGCCGCGAAATTGAAATTGAATTCACGGGGATTCGACCCGGCGAGAAATTGCGCGAAGAACTTTGGGAACCGGAGAAGACCTATGATAAGACTGCGCATCCCGATATCTTCCGCTCTGCACATGAAGATGTCATGATGAGTGGAAAATTGCAGACAACTCTTCAGCGCCTCATCTCTTTGACTGAAAGCGGACACGCCGACGAGATCATTTCCCTGCTCGATGAAGTCATCCCCGGCGCGGCGATCCGCGAAACGCCTTCGCCTGAAATTACATCAGTGGTCTAATGTCAGAAGTTTCGCTTGCTGAGTGGAATCGATTCCTTCAAGGACATCCCAACGCACATTTGTTACAAACTGGTGAATGGGGCGAGTTGAAGTCCGCGTTTGGATGGGAAGCGATCCGTGTTGTCAATGGAAAAGTCGGTGCGCAGATTCTGCTTCGCAAATTGCCGTTAGGATTTACGATAGCCTATATTCCTAAATTAGCATTTAGCAATCAGAGTTTCGCATCTTGCCAAGAATTTTGGAAAGAAGTTGATGAAGTTTGTAAAAAACATCGAGCGATTTTTTTGAAGATCGAAGCTGACGCTTGGCAAAATAATGTCAGTCTTGAGCTTTCATCTTTCATTATTTCCAAACATAACATTCAACCTCCTCGCACCATCATTGTTGATCTTCGCGGAAGCGAAGAAGACATCCTTGCGCGCATGAAGCAGAAATGCCGCTACAACATTCGCCTCGCTGAAAAGAAAGGCGTGACCGTCCACGTATGGGATGATCTCGACAGTTTTTATAAAATGATTCAAATTACAGGCGGACGCGATGGCTTTGGCGTGCATTCGCTCGAATATTATCGCCGCGCGTATGAATTATTTCGTTCAACTGGATTATGCGAGTTATTGGTTGCCGAGTTTGAAAACAAACCACTTGCGGCCTTAATGGTCTTTGCGCGCGGACGGCGCGCTTGGTATATCTATGGCGCATCCAATGATGAAGAACGCAATCGCATGCCGACGTATCTTTTGCAATGGGAAGCGATGCGCTGGGCGCGTTCCAAAGGCGCGGAAGAATATGATTTATGGGGCGTGCCTGACGAAAACGAATCAACGCTCGAAGCCCAATTTGAAAATCGCGATGATGGCTTGTGGGGCGTATATCGTTTCAAGCGTGGCTTCGGCGGCGAACTTAAGCGCGCCGCTCAAGCAATGGATAAAATATATGACCCATTGTTATACCGACTTTATCTTTGGCGTTTGGCAGGACGCGAGGGCGGATAATGCAAATGCCAATCTGGAATCAACTGATTTCATTATTGCCTAACCCGCATTTCCTCCAGACTTACGAATGGGCGCAAGTCAAAGCAAAATACGGTTGGGAGCCGATTTATCTTGTCTGGTCGGATAAATCCTTTCAGTCTTATACATCTGATCAATTGGGCTTGTTGATTCACTCAGATGTTAAAGCTACATGTCTTGTTTTGAAACGAAGCGTCCTTTCGCGCGGCTTTGCCTCGCGCTTTTGCATTTTGTATTGTCCGAAAGGTCCGTTGCTCGATTGGTCAAACGAGTCGCTTTGTAACCGTGTGCTGGACGATTTGCAATCGTTCGCAAAAAAGCAAGGCGCTATCTTTTTGAAGACTGACCCTGATGTCCTGCTGGGAAAGGGAATCCCTGAAAGTGAAGATGCACGCGAAGATAACGGCGGACAGGCTGTGATGTCTGGGTTGAAGCGCAGAGGCTGGCAATATTCACCGGATCAAATCCAATTCAAGAATACAGTCTTGATTGATTTATCTCCATCCGAAGAAGAAATGCTGGCGTGCATGAAACAGAAGACGCGCTATAACATTCGGCTTGCTGAAAAGAAAGGCGTAACGATTCGCATTGGAACGCAAACTGATTTGTCAATGCTTTATAAGATGTATGCGGAAACGTCGGTGCGCGATGGCTTTGTGATTCGCAACGAAGAATATTATCAAGCTGTTTGGCAATCGTTTTTGCAATCGATTGAGCCAAATGCAGAACCCTTGATTGCTGAAGTTAATAGTGAAGTAGTTGCTGCGATCTTCGTTTTTTATTTTGCGAGGCGCGCCTATTATGTTTATGGCATGTCGCGTGAATCGCATCGCGAGAAAATGCCGAATTATCTTTTGCAATGGGAAGCGATGAAACGCGCCAAGTCGCGCGGCTGTTTGATTTATGATCTTTGGGGCGCGCCTGATGAATTTAAGGAAAGTGATTCGATGTGGGGCGTGTTCCGCTTCAAGGAAGGATTGGGCGGCGAAGTGATTCGCACTCTCGGCGCGTGGGATTATGCGCCCAATCCATTTTGGTATAGGATGTATTCAGAAATCATTCCGCGCGCGTTGGATGTGATGCGTTCGCGCGGGAAACAAAGAACAAAGCAAGCGATTGGAGGAGCCTGATGAATATTCCGCGATTACGATTTGCTCATTTGCCGACACCGATTGAAGAACTGCCGCGTCTTTCCGCGACGTTGGGTGGGCCGCGGATTTTAGTCAAGCGCGACGACCAAACCGGACTCGCTTTCGGCGGCAACAAGACGCGCAAACTGGAATTCCTCGTTGCTGAGGCACAGGAACAAGAAGCAAAGATGATGATCTCGGCTGGCGCGATTCAATCCAACCACTGTCGTCAAACTGCAGCCGCCGCGGCGAAGTTTGGTTTTGAATGCGTATTGGTATTGACCGGTGAATTACCTGATCAGCCTTCGGCAAATTTTATGCTCGATGAATTGTTTGGTGCGAAGATTGTCAATGTTCCTGACCGCGCAGATCGCGATCGTGTGTTGAAAGAAACGTTTGATGAGGCCGCGTCCGATGGAAAGAAACCGTATCTTGTTCCGTATGGCGGATCAAGCACCACAGGCGCGATGGGTTATACGTTTGCGATGGAAGAATTCATGAAGCAGGATGTTCATGCGGATTGGATTATATTTGGCACATCCTCTGGGGGGACGCATGCAGGCTTGGTCCTGGGTCAACGAATATTCGGTTACAAAGGGAAAGTATTTGGAATCAGCATTGATGAATCAGAAGAACGGTTGAAAGCTCACATTTCAGCTTTGGCCTCGGATACATCTGAGCGACTCGGCGAGCGAATCGGTTTCACGACAGATGACGTGCTGGCAACGGATCAATATTGTAAAGCCGGTTATGGAGTACTGACCGATGCCGAACGCGAAGCTGTCCGCTTGTTTGCGAGCACCGAAGGCTTGTTGCTTGATCCGGTTTATACGGGCCGCGCCGCCGCCGGTTTGATTGATTTGATCCGCAAGGGATTCATTAAAAAAGGTGAGACTGTTTTGTTCTGGCACACCGGCGGTCAACCAGCACTTTTTGCGGATAAATATTCAAATCAAATTTAATCAAAATCGCCTCCGTTCAACTGGAGACGATTTTGATTTTATGTTTTATGCGCCGGTAGGTAATCTCTTTTCAAGCGTGCGGCTGAGAATATCTTCCTGTTCAATGGATGCTGACTTCATCCGCTTGCCTTTATGAGCTTTATGAGAATTAGCGCGGTCTTGAGCGGTTTGCCATGCAATTTGCATGGCGGTCAACTCTGGCTCGAGGTTTTCTTCCACCGGCACTTCAACTTCTTTTTCTGCCTTTTTATTTTTCCTGTTGCGCTTGTTTTCGCGTTCGGGCTTTTCTTCCTCGACAATTTCAGGTTGGATGGCCTTCATGCTCAAACGAATCTGGCGCTTTTTGCGATCCACATTGAGGATCTTCGCTTCCACTTCATCACCTTCTTTGACCACATCGTTGGCAGATTTTAACGTAGCCGCGAGCCAGTTCGCTGATGTGAATCATGCCGGGTCGTTCCGCACCGATCTCGACGAACACGCCATACGGCTCAAGCCGCACAACTTTTCCTTTAACAATCATCTCGGGTTGAAGATCTTTCCACTCATACATGAGCGGCTGGATCATCGTCAGTTCGATTCGATCCTTGCGTACATGTTTCACCCACACGTCCACGGTTTGACCTTCTTTGATAACCTCTTCAACTTTATTGACCGGATCTTTTTGAAGCTGGGAAATGTGCAGCACGCCCGGAATCGGTTGGCTGATATCAACGAGCGCGCCTGCCAGAGTTGTCTTGAGAATTTTTCCTGTTAATTTGGCCTTCGGTTCAAGTGCGACCTCGGGCGTTGTATCTGTAGTAACCATTGTCTTTTTCTCCTAAAGATATTGGGAATAATGCCGAGTTTTGATTATACCTGTCAGGCAGGTACGCGTCAATGTGAAAAATCAAACAATATTGAAAACCATTCTGACAGCAAAAGTTGTCCGTTCCACTTTGAATTTGGATTGAATCAATAAGAGATTGCCTTGACGGCTTTGAGCGACTTGAGTATATTCACGCCAATATTTTCCCTTTTCGGAAGATTATAAGAAAATATTTTTATGAATTCAGCCTCGAAGATGGGCAGAGCCCTCTTCCGAGTTTGCGCATGAATAAAATGATATTCTGACGCGCCGATCATTTTCAGGACTTGTATCAGGAGCAGGTTCCGGAGAGGGACGTGAAGAACGTCAGTGAACTAAAAAAATCATCTTTTTGATTGTGAGGCGCTATGAGTTTGGTTGGTCCAAAAAGTCGATCAATGCAAAAACGAGCTGAAAAAGTTTTGCCGTTGGGCGTGAACTCCAATTTTCGGTATTGGGGAGAAGGTCTTACGCCTTATGTTGATAAAGCCAAGGGCGCCTATCTTTGGGATGTGGATGGCCGCCGCTTCATTGATTACCGCATGGCGTTTGGCCCGATCATTCTTGGTCACGCCTACGATGAGGTCGATGCAAAGGTCATTGAGGAAGTCAAGAACGGCGTGTTGTTCGCGATGACTGGCGAACTCGAAATCGAGGTCGCGGAGATGATCGTGGAAATGTGTCCGGCCGTGGACATGGTTCGATTTGCTTGTTCAGGAACCGAAGCGACGATGCATGCCATCCGTGTGGCGCGCGCTTTCACCGGCCGAGAAATCATTTTAAAGTTTGAAGGAAATTATCACGGTTTCCACGATCACACATTGTGGTCGACGTATGCACCGGTGGAAGCCTATGGCAATCGTCGAAACCCAATTCCGGTGCCGGCATCTTCGGGGATTCCCCAATCCATGGGCGAGTTTGTGATTACTTTGCCTTTCAATGACTTTGAGGGATTTGAACGTGTGATGCGTTCGTATGGCGATCAAATTGCGGCGGTCATTACCGAACCGTGTCAGGGAAATTGCGGAGCGATTGAACCCCAGGCCGGCTTCCTGGAATTGATTCGGAAAAAGACTGAGGAATATGGAGTAGTTTTTATTTTGGATGAAGTCAAGACTGGTTTCCGTATTGCAAATGGCGGCGCGCAGGAATACTATCGCATCAAACCGGACCTGGCGACGTATGCCAAAGCTTTGGGCAACGGCTACCCGATTGCGGCGTTCGGAGGCAGACGCGAGATCATGTCCATTATCGGGCATGGCGTTTCACAGGGCGGAACGTACACCAATAACAAGCCGGGAGTCGCCGCAGCTTATGCCACTTTGAAATTACTCAAGACAAAACCGATTTTAGAATCAATCCAAAAACGCGGCAAGCGGTTAATGGACGGACTGAAAGATATCTTTGAAGATAACAATATTCCGGTGGCGATGAGCGGTTATCCGACCATGTTCTCCTTTGCGCTTGGTGTTGAGGCCGTTACCTGTCAGCGTGATTGGGATGACAGCGATAAAGATGCTTATCTCAAATTGGTGGAGATGGCAATCGAACGGGGTGTGATGCCAGATCACGATGCGCGGGAGCCTTGGTTTCTGTGCTACTCGCATACGGATGCCGATATTGATGAGACTCTAAATGTCTATGCTGACAATGTAAAGAAAATAAAATCATAATTTATGAAACGTCGAATTGTGAAACAGGTTTGACGTTTCTTTTTTTCTTTGGAGGAAGAATGACGAAGGTTGCGCAAGGAACGAAGAAAAGTTTGACTGCGAAGGAAATTGTGGATATGAACAAGGAGTATACGTTCTACTCCTGGTCGGTGCAGGGACAGATGAATCCGATTCCGGTTGTCAAAGCGGAGGGCGTTTATTTTTGGGATGCCGATGGCAAACGCTATTTGGATTTTGCTTCCCAATTGGTCAATACCAATGTCGGGCATCAGAATCCGAAAGTGGTGAAGGCGATCCAGGATCAAGCCGCACAATTAACTTTTGTCGCGCCTGGGATGGCGAGTGAACCGCGTGGCTTGCTAGGCAAAAAGCTGGCGGAGATCACGCCGGGTGATTTAAAGAAAACGTTCTTCACGCTGGGCGGCGCGGAAGCCAACGAAAATGCGATCAAGATCGCGCGCTTCTATACGGGCCGGCATAAAATTCTGGCACGCTATCGTTCGTATCACGGTGCGACACACGGCGCAATTGCATTGACTGGTGATTATCGTCGTCTTCCAGTGGATCACGCCATGACGGGCGTGGTTCATTTTCTCGATCCATATTGCTATCGCTGTCCGTTTGGCTGGACGCGCGAAACCTGCCATCGGGAATGTATCAGCCATGTGGAAGAAGTGATTCAATATGAAGGTCCGGATCAGATCGCCGCGATCATCATGGAAGGTGTGACCGGCTCAAATGGCTTGATCGTTCCGCCGGATGATTATTGGCCGCGCCTGCGTGAGATTTGTGATAAATATGGAATCCTCCTGATTTCAGATGAAGTCATGTCGGGGTGGGGCAGAACTGGCGAATGGTTTGCAGTGGATAATTGGAATGTAGTTCCTGACATCATTACAACGGCGAAAGGTATTACATCCGGTTATGTGCCGCTCGGCGCGGTCATTGTCAGTGAGAAGATCGCTAAATTTTTCGATGATAAATATCTTTATGCGGGCTTAACTTATAGCGGTCACGCCTTGGCTTGCGCCGCGGCATTGGCAACAATTGCAGTTTATGAAGAAGAGAAGATTTTTGAAAACTCCAAACAAGTTGGCAAGCATCTTGGCAAGCGGCTTGAGGAGTTGAAGACCAAGCATCCATCCGTGGGCGATGTGCGTTATATCGGATTGTTCTCCGGTATCGAACTGGTCAAGGATCGCCAAACGAAAGAGCCGCTGGATTTAACGCCGCTCAAAAATTTCCTGATTTCCAATAGCTTATATGTTTTCAACTTCAAAAATATTTTGTTCGTTGTGCCGCCGCTCATCATCAATGAAAAGCAACTCGATGAAGGTTTGAATTTGATTGATGAAGGCTTGTCGAAGTTCATGGATAAATTAGTTGCTTAGAGTTAGCCATGCAAAAAATTCTTAACTACATCAATGGCGAATGGATCGAACCGAAGGTTAATGAATATTTCGATGTGGTCAATCCTGCGACGGGCGAGTTGATGGCGCGAACGCCGCTTTGCAGATTCGACGAAGTAGACTCTGCCGCAAAAGCCGCGGCCGCGGCATTCTCCGACTGGAGACGAACGCCCGTTCAAGATCGGATTCAATATCTCTTCAAGCTGCGTGACCTGCTCAAAGTCAATATGGATGAGATTTCCCGCACCATCACGAACGAAGCGGGTAAAACGTTTGAAGAATCCAAAGCGGAAATGGTGCGCGCCATTGAGAATGTTGAAGTTGCTTGCGGGATGCCAATGATATCCAAAGGTGAGATTATCGAAGATATCGCACCCGGCCTTGATGAGATTATGTTGCGACAGCCGGTGGGTGTATGCGCTACGGTCGCACCGTTTAATTTTCCCGGCATGATTGTGTTCTGGTATCTGCCTTACGCGCTTGCAGCGGGCAACACTTATGTAATCAAGCCATCTGAAAAAGTGCCGATGACCATGCAGTTGCTTTTCAAATTTATTGAGCAGATTGGTTTGCCAAAAGGCGTAGTCAACATGGTTAATGGCGCGAAAGAATCCGTAGATGCAATTCTTGAACATCCGATCATTCGCGCGGTAACTTTTGTCGGTTCCACAGCAACTGCAAAATATCTTTATAACAAAGCGTCTGCAAATGGAAAACGCGTTCAGTCGCAGGGTGGGGCAAAAAATCCTGTCGTCGTTTTACCAGATGCAGATATGGACATGGCAACCAAGATCATTGCTGATTCTGCTTTCGGTTGCGCCGGTCAGCGATGCTTGGCAGTTTCACTGGCGGTAACCGTTGCGGGTGCACGTAATACATTTACCGAAATGATTTGCGATGCGGCAGCTTCGCGTGTGGTTGGTTATGGACTCGACTCAGGTGTTCAAATGGGGGCAATCATTAACGCGGCTAGCAAAACGCGAATTGAACAGTTAATCGGAGTCGGCACGAAGGAGGGCGCGTCGATTCCGGTGGATGGCCGCGGGACAGTGGTGAAAGGCTATGAGCGTGGATCATTTGTCAGACCAACGATCCTTTCTTATGTCCAGCGCGGAAGCGAGATTATGCGCACCGAAATCTTTGGGCCAGTGCTAAGTCTCATGCATGTCAACAGCATTGATGAAGCCATCGAATTGGTCAACAGCGGAACATATGGAAATCAAGCAAGCTTATTTACATCCAGCGGTTCCGCTGCGCGCAAGTTTCGATATGAAGCCGAGGCAGGCAATATCGGAATCAACATTGGTGTGGCTGCACCGATGGCGTTCTTCCCATTTAGCGGGTGGAAGGATTCGTTCTTCGGAGATATGCATGGTCAGGGCATGGACGCGGTGGAATTCTTTACACAGAAGAAAGTTGTGGTGGAGCGTTGGCCGAAGGAATGGAGCAGAAAATTTTAGTTTAAAGAAAATGGCTTGAAATTGAATATGCAATTTAAGTAAATTTGTGGGAAAATAGCCGCTAAATATTAATTGGACTGAGGAGTTTGAGGATGAGCGAGTTTGCAGTTGAATTACGCGACGTTGTTAAAACGTTTATAACGCCGGAGGGACATGAGCTGGATGCGGTGAATCATGTCACCATGCAAATTAAAAATGGTGAGTTCTTTTCGATGCTTGGTTCTTCAGGATGTGGAAAAACCACATCGCTACGTATGATTGCGGGGTTTGAATGGCCGACGAAAGGTGAAGTTTATATTGAGGGAGATGCTCAAGGACATAAGCCGCCTTTCCTTCGCCCTGTCAATACCGTATTCCAAAGTTACGCTTTGTTCCAGCATTTGACCGTTTTCCAGAACGTGGCGTTCGGTCTTGAAATGGAAGGTGTCTCAAAAGATGATATAAAAAAGCGGGTGGGTGAAGCACTTGAGATGGTGCGATTGACCGGAATGGATCGACGGCATCCCAAACAGCTTTCAGGCGGGCAACAACAACGCGTGGCGCTGGCGCGTTCGCTGGTCAAACGTCCGAAGGTTCTGCTTCTGGATGAGCCGCTGGGTGCGCTGGACTTGAAGCTTCGCAAGGAGATGCAACTTGAACTCAAATCTCTGCAGAAGGAAGTGGGCATTACCTTCGTTTATGTGACGCATGACCAGGGTGAAGCGTTGACCATGTCGGATCGCATTGCTGTGATGAGTCTGGGCAAGGTTTTACAAATGGGGCTGGCGGTCGAGATTTATGAACGACCGGTAAATCGCTTCGTGGCGGATTTCATAGGCGAATCGAATTTTCTGAATGGTAAAGTCAAATCAGTGAAAGGGGATCAGGCGGTCGTTTATATCCCGGCTTGGGAGCAGGAGCTAACGGGACTTGTAACCAGTAAGGTAAATACCGGGGATGAAATAGCCATTTCCATTCGTCCCGAAAAGATTCGTCTTTCAGATGCATCATCACCGAATGCAAGCAGCCTCGATGGTACCGTCGTGAACAGCACATATATCGGCTCGGATACGCACGTTTATCTTGATGTACGCGGTCAGCGCATGAAGGTTTGGGAACAGAATCGCATCTCGACGCTGGATCCGCAGGCCTATTATCAAAGTGGTCAAAAGGTTTGGCTAACCCTGATGCCGGAAAACACCCTGATTCTGCCAAAGGATTAGCCATGCTAAAACGGTTGCGCGAAAATAAATCTACGCAAGGTACGTTGCTGATCATCCCAACGTTAATCTTCATGGTTGGAATGTTGATCATTCCCTTGATATTCACGTTGGTGGTTAGCTTTGGACAACGCAGTGCCGACGGCGGCGTTATTTATACTTTTTCGTTGAATAACTATATCCGCTTGCTGGGATTCACTACCGACTGCCGACCCGGAATCCAAACCTGTTTTACTACGCTTTATCTGGAAATTCTATGGCGATCCCTGGTTCTGGGTTTCAACACAACAGTATTGGATATTCTGTTGGCATTTCCGCTGGCTTATTTCATCGCCAGGGCGCATCCAAAGTGGCGGGATACACTGATGTTCCTGGTCCTGGTACCGATGTGGACGAACTTTGTGATCCGCGTCTATGCCTGGATGATGATCCTGCGCGAACAAGGAGTGATCAACTCACTCTTGGGATGGTTTGCTGGTCTATTGCATATTCCTTTTACACCTCTTTCTATGCTTTATACGCCGGGTGCAGTCTTGATAGGCATGGTGTATGAATTTCTACCTTTCATGATCCTGCCCATTTACACGTCGCTGGAAAAAATAGATAATTCACTATATGAAGCTGCGGCGGATTTGGGTGCATCTCCTTTCCGTACCTTCCTGCGTGTGACCCTGCCGCTTTCCCTGCCTGGCATGGTAGCTGGAACGATTTTGGTTTTCGTTCCAGTGATGGGAACATTCATTGTTTCGGATCTTTTAGGTGGTTCGCAAGTTATTCTGATTGGCAACCTGATTGAGAATCAATTTCTTGCGGCGCGCGATCCAGCTTTTGGTTCTGCAGTATCTCTAGTATTAATGGTTTTGACGATCATTGTCACGTACTTCTATACTCGTAAATTTGGATTTGGCGAAGAGATTGTAGCATGAACCCACATCGCCGTTCGCCGTTGATCATCGCTTCTACACTCCTGGTGTTTTTTTTCCTTTATGCGCCAATTATTGTACTGATTTTGTTTTCGTTCAATGCATCCAGAATTAGTCCGCTGTTCACGGGGATCATTACCAAGTTTGGTCCATATAAGTTGGTAAACGAGAACGTTTTGCAAAGTCCGTGCGGTCCCTTTCATTGGTTCTGCGACCTTACCAAGAACACCGAGGTTTTGAGCGCCGCCCGCAATACGCTGATTGTAGCCTTTACGGCTACTATCATCTCGACGGTGGTCGGGACCATGGCGGCTCTGGCTCTTCAGCGTTATAACTTCCGCCTTCGGACGTTTTCGCAAATTTCTTTGTACATCCCGATTGTTATTCCTGAAGTTGTGATGGGTATAACGATTTTGGTGATGTTCAGCCAGTTGTTTTCATATCTCAATACATCTTTGCATCTTACTGGCGACGCACAGTTGTCGCTTGGATTGTGGACGGTAATCCTTGCCCACATCTCGTTCATGATTCCATTTGTAACGTTGGTTGTGCAGGCACGCCTGCAAGGGCTGGATAAATCCTACGAGGAAGCGGCAATGGACCTCGGTGCGAACGAATGGACTACATTTCGCCGCGTAACATTCCCAATGATCCTGCCTGGCGTGCTTGCCGGCGCATTATTGGCATTCACGCTTTCCATTGACGACTTTATCATCACGTTCTTCACGAATGGACCCGGCTCCGCGACATTGCCTATTTACGTTTTTGGACTTCTGCGCCGCGTCATCACTCCTCAATTGAACGCCCTTTCCACGGTCTGGATTCTTATTGTGTTGATTGCGGTTTCTCTTACCCAGCGATTCGAAAGTCGTCAAAAGTGAACGGGAGTTTCGTTCCAAATCCGAATTGGAACGCTGTCGAAAACTTTCTAGAAGGAGAAGAGTTGATATGAAAAGCACAATTTTTATTAAATTGTCAGCGGGACTATTGGCATTGAGTGTTCTGTTGACAGCATGTGGTGGTGGGCAGTCGGTTGCCACCCAAGCGCCTGCCGCCACGCAACCCCCGGCGGCCACGCAGGCACCTGCACTACCGGCTGCAGCAGCGCCGACAGCTTCAGCTTCGCAACCCACCGCCTCGGGGCAACAGCCAACTGCTGCCGCTACGTCCGCACCGTACGTTGCGCCGGCGTTCACTTCCCAGCCCAGTGGTAAAACCACCGCAGATGGATTTAATTGCCCGGCCGCAAATCCGCGTATGCAGCTTACATCGAAGGAATTGAATCTCTTCGTGTGGACGACTTACATACCGCAGGATTTCTACGAATGCTTCGAGAAGGTCTATGGGATCAGCATCAATTATGATGAATACTCCAGCGATGAGGCCATGCTTGCAAAAGTCACGGCTGGAGCCAGTTCGTATGATTTGGTGCAGCCTACAGATTATGCCGCGTCGATCTTAATTCATCAAGGAATGCTTCAGAAGCTGGATCATAGCCAACTTTCTGTGCTTGGCAATTTCGATCCCGGTTCCATGAATCTGGCTTTTGATCCGGGCAACCAATATACGCTCCCCTATGAGGGTGGCTTGGATGCCATTGTGGTTAATACCGCGGCAGTGAAGGATGTACCGAAGTCCTGGGCCGACCTGTGGAAACCGGAATATAAAGGTCAGATGGTTTTTGCCGACGATGAACGCACGGTCATTGGTTTGACGCTATTGACGCTTGGCTTCGACGTAAACACGACCGATAAGAACCAGCTTGACCAGGCCAAACAAAAACTGGCCCAACTGACGGCGGGCATCAAGAAATACGACAGCGACAGCCCGCACAGTGACTTGATCTCGGGCGATGTCAACCTTGGTGAAACCTGGACCGGTGAGGCGTTCATGGCTCAGCAGGGCCTGTCCTCTATCCAATTTATCTACCCGACAGAGGGTTCAATCATCTGGCAGGATAACTGGGCGATGTTAAAGAATGCCCGGCACGCCGATGCGGCGTATGCGTGGTTGAATTACATCAACCAGCCTGACATGTTCTGGATGATGTTGACGAATTTCATGTATATCAATCCCAATGCTGCATCTCTGGCGTATGCCAAAGGGAACTCCATGCCGGTTACAGATATAAACGGCAATTCGAATACGCTGGGCGCCGTTTATGATAGTTATGCCAATTCGTCGATTACCAATCCACCAGCCAGCGCGATCAAAGCCAGCCATCGCATTGATGATGTCGGAGCGACCACACCGTTGTATGACCAGATTTGGACCGAAGTGAAATCCGGCCAGTGACGGATTCTTTTTCGATGTTGAACGCTCGGCTCATTGGAATAGCCGGGCGTTTTTTATTTTGAGTGACTATCGCTTGTCGACTAAGAATAGCTGATGTGTCCAGGATAAAGGTGGATATAGGATGAATATGGGATGGTTGAAGGACGAGCGAAGGATGATCGAACGATGAGCGGTGAGGTGGGCGGGTTGTCTTCAAGCTCGGGCAGAGTCGAGGCCGCGACTATAAACAATGAACTACGCCGCAGCAAGCTGCGGGGTATCGAAATTGCAAGAGCTAGTCGAACAAGTGTAATTGTTGCACATGCAATTGCTTGTATTCTTCTGCCTGACCTTGTTGTTGCACATACCGTTGGATCGTCTCCTCATTGCCTTGTCGACCTACCGTGCCAACATAGTACCCATCCGTCCAGAATTCACCGCCCCACAACTGCTTCTTGACCTCGGGGGCACGCTTGATACTGTTGGCGAATTCAAAAGTGGGGGATAATCGGGAAAATGTTTAAGCTTTCCAAGGAGTAGACGATGAGCCTTGACCCGCAAACCAATTATCCGATTCCTGAAAATACGCAGAACGTAGCACGAGCAGCTTTCCCCAAAGGCAATTTGTATATGCGTATGCGAGATGAGCTGGGAGAAATTTACCTGGATGCGAGCTTTGCCGAATTATTCCCGGGTCGAGGTCAGAGGGCAGAATCGCCGGGGCGCTTAGCCTGGGTCACGGTTATGCAGTATTCGGAAGGCATGTCCGACCGGCAGGCTGCGGAAGCTGTACGGGCTCGTATAGATTGGAAATATGTTTTGGGCTTGGAACTGAACGATCCAGGCTTTGACTATTCGGTGTTGAGTGAGTTCCGTGAGCGTTTAGTGGCTGGGCAGAAGGAACAAATGTTGCTGGATGAACTGCTGGTGCGTCTGAAGGAGCTCAAGCTGCTAAAAGGGCGCGGTCAGCAGCGGACCGATTCGACTCACATCTTGGGGGCAGTGCGGCAGTTGAACCGGCTGGAGATTGTGGGCGAGAGCATGCGACAGGCGTTGAACGAGCTATCGGAATTTGCGCCAGAGTGGGTCAAAGGGATCGCCAAGCCGGAATGGTTCGCACGCTACGGGCGTCGATTTGAGCAAATGCGTTTGCCGAAGGATCCGGCGGAAACGCGAAGCTTTGTTGGTCAGGATTGGTGAGGATGGAGCGTTTCTGCTGGAGGTGATACGCACGGCGGCCCAGGCGGAACAACTGCGGGAATTGCCGGGAATAGAGTTCTTGCGGCGGATGTGGATCCAACAATACTGGATGGAAGTGAACGAAGATGGCAGCAGGCATTTGCGTGTGCGAGGAGATGATAATCAGCCGCCCGGAGCCCTGCGATTGCATTCTCCCTATGACGAGGAGGTGCGCTATAGTGCCAAACATGAAAGGGGTGGGGTGGGATACAAAACCCATCTAAGTGAGACCAGTGGCAAGAACGAGGTCCACCTGATTACCCAGGTCACCACAACTTTGGCGACCGAGAGTGATATGCGCGCTTTGGAAAAGGTGCACCGAACCTTGGAGCAGAAGGACTTATTACCAGATGAACATCTGGTGGATGCCGGATATGTAGATGCCGAGTCGTTAGTTTCTTCCAAACGGGATTTGGGGGTTAGCCTTTGCTCTCCAGTGCGCGAGAAGGTGAGTTGGCAAGCGAAAGCTGGGGAGGGTTTTGACCTAGCCAATTTTCGGATTGATTGGGACAAGCAGATCGTGACCTGTCCCAATGGCCAGACCTCTACTCAATGGCGAAAACGACAGCAAGGCAATCGGAAACCGATAATCCAAGTGCGATTCTCATCCACCGTTTGCGCCGCTTGTGTCGTCCGCAGCCAATGTACAAAAGCCGCAACTGCAGGACGCGCCATCGCATTCCTGCCCCGAGAACAACATGAAGCCTTGCAACAAGTCCGCAAGGAACAGAACTCCCAGCCTTTTTGGAAGAAGTACGCCCAACGTTGCGGAATCGAGGGAACCTTCTCTCAAGCGGTCCGCGGCTACGAGCTTCGATTTGCCCGTTATATCGGATTAGCAAAAACCAATTTGCAGATGACGGCCACAGCCGCTGCCATCAACCTTCATCGGCTGTTTGACTGGTGGCAACATCAGCCCAGAGCTAAAACTCGAACTTCAGCCTTCGCAAAATTGACCCCGTCCCTATCCTTGCTGGCACCCGCTTGGGGCGCAGTTTGAATTCGCCAACAGTATCACCTTTTGCGTGCACACTTCCAGTTCCAGTAGCATCAACGAAGCCGTCCACTATGCCTTAAACCGTCCATCCAAGGATATTTATGAGCCAATTGTGCTGGTCTCCGAGGACGGTGAGTTTCGTCTGCTTGACGTTGAGACTCTTTTGATTGCCCAATCACACACCATGGATCATCTGAACAATCGAGTAGGTAATTTAAACCGCATCAAATTGGCGCTTGCGGATAACAGTTTGGGACTGCAAAAAACCCTCGACATGATCATGAAAGGTTTGCAACAGGTTGTACCTTATCATCATGCTTCCATCCATATAAAGGAAGCCCATGGAGTCTCTTGGGCTTTGCAATCCGTCTCCTATCCTGAGGCTGACCCAAGGGAAAGAATTGGTGATAGCCCATTTTATCAATTCATATTGAACATGAGCCAGCCTCTCTGCATCGAGGACATACGAGAGCTGTCGAACTAGAAAGAAGTATCCGCTTTGGGTGATTTGCGAACATGGATGGGGCTTCCATTAAGAAATGAGCATGACCTGCTGGGGGTATTATCCCTCGCCCGTCGTTCACACTCCCCGTTCAACAAAGATGAATTGGATATAGCGCAAGTTTTCGCTGATTACATTACAGCCGCTTTGAATAAATCCAAAAAACCCACCGAACGAATCTTTCTTCCTCTCCCGAACCAATAATTCAACAAAGTTTTCCCTGATAGTATTTTTGCTACCTTCGACGACCCATACTGGCACGTGCTTTCCATTTTCGAGGACAGCATTCTTTGCATTAGGGGCAACTTCATCGAACTAGGGAACGCTATTTTGGATTAAATCAGTGTATTTTAGCAAGGCTGGCAGTGTGATGATATATCCTGCTCCTAACGCCAGCCGTTAGCCCATGCCTTCCATATAGAAGAAGGCAAAATAGAAGAAGGCAAAAATAACATCATAAGTTATCCATCTTTTAAAAAGACGTTAATATTGCCTTAGCATTCATCTGTTATCTTTGTAAATAACACAAGGAGTAACAGATGAAAAATCTAGCTTATATCATTGAGGATAACGATGACATTTCTTATTTTTTTCGAGAGCATTAGCAACAGTAGGTTTTCAAACAGAAATTATCTTCAACGGAAAAGTAGCTATACTGCGACTCGAAAAAGAAAGTCCGTCCCTTGTTATCCTAGATATGCACATTCCAGAGATAGGTGGCGGCGATATTCTTACTTTCATCCGAGCTAAAGAACATCTCAAGGAAACTAAAGTCATCATTGCAACGGCAGACGCACAGCTAGGTGAATTATATAATAATCGTGCCGATTTACTTTTACTAAAACCAGTTTCTTTTTCGCAAATTCGAGATTTGGCAGAACGTTTCAAATTAGATAAATTTAGCATTCACAATGTGGGCTACCAATGAGTAGCAGGACAAGAGGTGGAAGAAAAAATGCTCTGATACAAAAAGGATGTGCGAGATTTTGAATTTTGGTCAGCCTTTTTGTATTGCACGATGATCAATGATTTAAAAAAGACAATGCTCCACTCCTTGTCAGGACACCTGCCGAGTTGAGGACCAATTGTCCGGTGCGACGTGCTGAGAATGCGAAACTATTGAGGCTTTTGAAGCTCTGGTTTCAAGGACAGCACTTTATTTATGGCGCGATAAGCGGCATTTTTATGCATCGCAGTGCAGGATGGTAGAAAATTAACCAAACACTAACAAGTGATTAACTCCGAGAATCTGGAAACAAATTAAAATAAAAATCCAGAGGTCTTACAATGCTAACCTTCAACGCAAACTTCATCATGACCGAGGATTTCAAATCCAACGAAGAATTAATTAAAGATACCGTGGGGGATTTACCCTATTGGGATATGAGTGTTCACCCTTCCAATAAGATGAGGGAGATATTGTTTCTTCTTGATAGAGATATAAAAACACCCGGGGTGCTGATCCTTGAGAAAAATGAATTAGTCGGTTTGATTCCCCGGGAAAAAGTTTATGAAAAACTGGGGCGACCGTTCGGAGTAGAACTGTTCCTGAAGCAGGAGAGCAAACGATTTTATGAATTGCTGGGCATAACGACTTTGGTTTTGAATTCAGACACCCCCATTAGTGACGCAGTTGAAACGGCGTTAATGCGCAGTAAACAGACTTTATACGAACCGATCGTTGTGTCGCATCCCAAGGGCTTTCGGGTAATTTCCATGTATACCTTGCTGAGGGCCCAACAGGCCAAACTCCAGGAATTGTATTCCGAGGTTAATACACTGTCCAAAAAAGATCCGCTGACATTTGTGAATAATCGGCGAGGTTTTTTTGTTGCTGCCAACCAACAATTGGCGGTCATTCGTGATTCAGATCTTGAATATGCAGTCATGATGATCGACCTGGACGATTTCAAAAACATCAATGATCGTTATGGTCACCTGGTCGGCGATGAGGTTCTCAAGTCCGTCGTTCAGGGAATTTCGAACCAACTTCGGGAGAAAGATCTTTGCGGTCGCTTTGGCGGTGATGAGTTGGTTACTTTATTAATGGGGGTTTCAAGAGAATCAGCTTTCGATCTGGGTGAGCAGATCCGTCAAAATATTGCAAGCATCTTCCACATGATTAATGGATTCCAAATTCGAGTGACCATCAGTATCGGTATCAGCCACTCCAAAGGCGCGAGCAAAACCCTTGACACAATATTAGCCGAAGCAGACCAGGCGCTTTATGCCGCAAAATCCGTAAGCCGCAACAAGGTACAGCTGTGGAATGAAACGCTAGGTCAGCCTCCCAACGCGCTTCGGATAGTTAGATCCATCAGCAACGAAGTTGTGTACCCGAACAATCAGATTCTCGAACAGACCCTCCAGGGGTTATTGCGGATGTTATATTTGCGGGATTATGAAACCGAAGCACATACCCTGCGTGTCGCGGAGGCGGCTTTGAATCTGGCAAAAAAAGTGGGGGTTCCAGAAAAAGAAATAGATGGAATTTATGTGGGTGCGCTCCTGCATGACATTGGCAAGATCGCCATTCCGGATAATATCCTGTTCAAACCAGGAAAGCTGACAGATGAGGAATGGCTCATTATGCAAAAACATCCCCAATATGCACAGGACTTGCTATCCCCCATCCTGCTATTTCAACATGCTTTGGAAATTCCTTACTGCCATCACGAACACTGGGACGGAACAGGCTACCCGAGAGGGTTACGAAAGGAGGAAATTCCTCTTGCGGCGCGTATTTTCTCCATCGTAGATGTTTGGGATGCTCTTTCTTCGGACAGACCGTATCGTGCAGCGTGGAGTGATAAAGCCGTAAATGATCTTTTGGTCAGGCAAACCGGCATCTTGTTTGATCCTGCTTTGGTTCCATTGTTCTTCGAAAGCTTGAATGCAATCTCCGCTCCGGACCAGTAGAATCATTTCTTTTTCTGAGATGGTTTTAGGCATGGTTTACCGCCGCCTCATTATGCCGAAGGGAGCGTTCAAATTTGAAGTCCGGCCATCTCGCGCGTTTTTTAGGTAAGCATTAGAACTTTAAGAAAACAAAATTATCCTTCTAATAACATCAGAAGGATAATTTTAGCTAGTGCTGGATTCTTTCGAATCCATTTAATTTATGTTTCAGCCAGAACTATTTCTTGCCTGTTCCTTTTGCCTTAGTTTTAATACCAAACTCAACCCATTTTTCCTTCTGATTGTGATACGTTTGTTTGACGGCTCGTGATGCTTTAGAGGTTGTTTAACAAATCAATGCATGAAGAGTGTTTGATAGTGAAGCTTAATGAATCGGAAGGATACGCTGGAGATCAAAGCGCAGTGATTTCAAGAGATCAAAATCAACTTCCTTTCAGCCTACAGGCGCAATCCGCCAAGGCCCGGGTCAGGCAAAGCAAGTTTGTTGCTTGGCCAATCTGCGAGTCATCAAGGGCAGCATGGCGATGTATACCAAGGCCTCACTCGAAGCGGTCAGGCGTTCGTAATTCTTGCTCAAGCGTCGCGAACGATTCAGCCAGCCAAAGGTACATTCGACAATCCAGCGATGCGGCAGGAGTTTGAAACCTTTGGCGACATCACTCCGTTTCACGATCTCCAGAATCCAGCCGCAGGTCTGCTGAACCCATTCCACCAAGGCGCCCGCATACCCGCCGTCGGCCCAGATCTTCTGCAAGCGCGGAAAACACTTCTTGATTTTCTCCAACAAGAGACGCGCCCCATCCCGATCTTGGATCTCTGCCGTATGGACCCCCTGAGTGTCTTGGTATTACACAAGAATGGGGATAAGATAAAGCAATGAAAAAACAAGTGCGCCACCGACCCACGAGACATTTTGAAGAAGTAAAGCGAGAAATCGTAGAGTGTGATTTAGAGAACTGCCCGTATTGCGGAGAAACATTGCGGGCACGCAACACATGGCATATGAAGAAGACAAACTATAAGTATATATTTGGGTCGTGAATTGAGTATGAGGGGAGAAAGTGAGTTCATCACTCCCGTTGGTAATACCTTGTTTTCAGCCAAGACCAGATCTTTATGCAAAGCGTGCGCCCTATCATGGTTCCCACCGCGGCCGCGTTTGGTATCCTTGCTGAACGGACGGATTTAACTTCATACAACGCTTGCAATGAGGACACGTCTGGCAATGCATCCACTGGTTGGGCGACAACACAAGGCACTACCATGCAACCTTTGAATCAAATGTGCGAGCGCGTCTACCGTGAACGTCAACTTGGGGTTGAGTCTGTATTGGGAAAGGCTGTGAGCGCGTTGGTTGGCAATGACCAGTGGCAGGCTATCATGCCATTCCGTTTGGGATATCCAACACTCGAAGCCTTACCCAGTCCACGCCGAGGATTGGATAAGGTAATTGGGTAAACATTTTGCTGGGGCCGTCCATAGAAAGGACAGCCCCACGTTGTTTACATATGCAGATATTTCAACATTTCGTAAACCAGCAGCGCGGGCCAGAAGATGCCTTTGAAAAATCCCAACACGCCGAGCCAAATGGTAGCGGCATGGCTAAAGTAATAAACCCACGCGCCGATCAAGCCGAGTCCATAGACAGCCCCTGAAGCACCTCCTCTATAAACCACTTTTGGCTTCCGAATTTCCTGTTCGTTTGGTTTTGTTTCTGTGGTCATTTTGCTCTCCTTGTATTGTCATTTTCCATTGCAAGATACGTTGAAGCTGAACCTATAGTATGGGTCTCATTGGCCGGAGGCAGCTGGCTGTGTTAGAGTGATCACCTCCAGCGCTTTCATTTCGCGGTAGGTTAGCGTCCAGACTGAGGAACTGAAGATCTGGGCCCACCCGCCGATCAGCAATAACGGGGATCCCACCACTAGAAAAAAGAACGGGGCCCCAACAAGAAGGGCAATGATCCAGGACAGGGGGCTGCTGGTGAACAGGCTGGCGATGCCGAAGGCGGCCAACGCTGGGACGAAGGCCACGATCAGGCCGGGCAGGACCAGCACAATGAAGACCGGGATCAGGAAGACGGTCAGGATGAGGCTGGCAACGCCATAGGTAATCCCCACCCCAAGCAGGATCAACCACATCAGGGAGGCACTCTTCCAATTCTGTTTGAACATTTCCCAACCGCGGCGGAAAGACTCGCGGATGCCGGTATTCTCCAAGGCGGCGCACCTCTTGAAAAAATTACTCAACAGCCCAAGCAGGATCATCAGCAAAACGAAGGCGAGGATGAACACGAAAGCACAGGCGATCGAGACAACGATGCTACCCACTGCGAAGGTATTCATTCCACCCTTCGTTGTCCAATAGGCGGCTAGGCCCAACCCGGCAAGGACCACAATGAAGGGAAGCGACAGCAGCCCGATCAGCAGATCGATCAGCCACATTCGAAAGGCAGCCCGCGACCAGCCCATTCGCCAGCCCTGCTTGAAAGTCATTTTCGTCTCGGTTTGTTCATACTCATTGACCATGCGGATGACCGCTGCTTCGCTGACATAGCGCAGAATGGAAAAGACGGCGCCCACTACTAGGCCAAGGAGCAACAGGGCAAGGCCAATCCAGATTAATGTGCCCAGGTGCTGATCGGGGTAAAGGTACAGGGGGACAATGTTTTCCTGGAACCATGTATTTAGATTTTGAAGGAAAGGCAGGCTATTCGGGTTAATACCGGAAAGGCCATTCCCCGAGTTGGTCCGAGAGCTACTGCCCCCGTTCCCGCTTGCGGTTCCGCCACCGGTAATGGCCAGCAGGATGCCGAAAAGCCACAGGATTTTGTAATTCCACAGGATATGCCAAGCACGCACCAAGATCTTTCGAAAATCAATCATATCAAATCTCCTTTTATATGTTATTGGGTTCGAGGATTTCCCTGGCCCGGCTGTTCCAAGGAATGTGTTGACGTGTGTAGGGAAGAGGGTTGGCCGGCTAGGCGCGTCCCCCAGAAGATCAGCCCGGCCCAATACAGCAATCCGACCCCTGCCTGCCAAGCCAGTCGCACGCTCAGGTCGGACCGGAGCACGCCAAGGCCGTCCAGCACATTAAGAAGGGTGAGCCCATTCCCGGTCAGGTGACTGCCGAAGAGGCCCAAGGATGCCAAAAACCACGTGCTGTGCTGCGGCCCGTTCGAGAACCAACTGGCCATTCCGTCAAGCAAACCCGCGGAGCGTGCGGTGTCGATCAAGCCACTTAAGGTCAGCACGGTCTGTAGAAAGGCCCAGGTAACCACCGCGCCAGCCGGGGCTAGCCACCACCCAATGTTTTCTCTTTTGCTGAGCGAAGCGGTACCCCCTTCGTGGCGCGGCAACACGAGCGTCAGTTCAGCAATAAAGCGATCGGCAGGCTGATCAGCCACTGCGGGAGCGGCCTCCTTGAGCATTTGGGATAAACTCTGCAGTTCCTCCAGCTCCGCCCGGCAGGCCGCACATCTCGCCAGGTGATCCTGCACCTGGCGCAGGCGCAATCCGTTCAGTTCGCCATCCAGGAAGGCATTCAACCATTCGGACACGTGTTCAATCATTTTCGCTCTCCGTGTGTAAAAAATACTATTTAAGCTCTTCGCGCAGCCGGGTGCGGGCGTAATTGAGGCGGGACATCACCGTGCCGACTGGGATATCCAGAACGCTTGAGATTTCCTGGTAGGACAGTTCGCCATATTCGCGCAACACCAAGACGGAGCGGGCAGCTTCGGGCAGGGATTGGATGGCCCGCTGGACGGAGGCCGCCCGTTCTTTTTCGATCAAGGCTGATTCTGGTCCCAAGTCTGGATCTAGGACCAGCAAGATTTGCTCCTCTTCAAGCTGCTCTTCCGGCTTTCTGCGCAAGACATCCAGCGCAGCGTTGACCGCAATCCGGAATAACCAGTTTCGCAGAGGGGAGGTAGCTTGGAAAGCTGGCAGCTTCACCCAGGCCCGCAAGAAAGCCTCCTGGGCTGCGTCCTCGGCCAGTGCGGTGTCCCCGCACAACCGATAGACGACGCGAACAACTTCCGCATAGTGACGCTGGACGAGTTCTCCGTAAGCAGAACGGTCACCCTGCTGTGCTTGGTTGATCAGGTTTATTTCGGGTTCTACGGTAGTGGTTGCCAGCAAGGAATTGCCTCTAAGACAGGTTCTTGACTTTCAATCTACTTAACGAGATTGAATGGGGTTTTATTCGGAATTTTGAGATTCTTCCTGAGAAAGTGTTGAGATTGGCAAGGGCATTGCTTGCCGCGGCGGTGTGAGAAACAAGGAGTGTGTACTGTTATGCGTGTAGTCATTATAACATATCAAATCAACACACAGATAATCAAACTCCCCAAGCCAATGAGAGGTATGAACGGTTCATAGGGAGTTTGCGCAGGGAATGCTTGGATCATACGCTGATCCATGACGGCCAGCATTTGCAACGGGTGGTGAATGAATACATCGGTTACTTCAATCAGGTACATCCGCATTAGGGGATCGATCAACGCATTCCTGATCACTATGATCTACTCAAGTCGAACCCAACCCACGGGCGAATTCAATCGAAGGCGATCCTTGGTGGACTGCACCATAGTTGTTTCCGTGCGGCAATTTGGAATAACTCTTGAGCCAAAAGCAGTAATGGACAAAGACGGATCGATCATCTGGATAATATTGCGTTGCAAGGAACGGGCAGGTGAGAGCCGCCG
>CAVYTW010000016.1:0-98906 GCA_963771375.1 uncultured Chloroflexia bacterium | reverse complement strand
GAGTACGCAAAGTTTGTTAGTCGGCTAAGGGTAAACCAGCATAGGACGGCTTCAGAGAATCCCAAGACTTGCTGAGCCAAGCGGCTCTGGCTTTGGCTGTCGCGATCACGCCCGGCAGGTCGACACGCGCCGGAACGTTTGAGACGAACGGCAGCAATTTGTTTGCAAGCACTTTCGATGGTTCCGCTGCCGATTAGATACCCGAGTTGGCGAAAACGTGCGTAGTCCATACGTTTCTCATTGTGATCGTAATAGGTGATCGCTTTCTCGATGAAAGGACGAGCCGCGGTGTGCGAAAGCAAACTGCGACAGGATTGAATCACATCTTGAATGCGTCCTTCCCACAGTTCGGTACGCACTTGGGTCAGCCAGTCGTGAGCCGGTGGCGTGTTTGCGCCGAAGGCCGCTTCCGCGATGGGTGTGAGATATTCGCTGGCGTGGAACCAGTCTACAATCTGAACGGCGTTCGGATAATATTTTTGCACCAAATTCCAGATCCACACAGCACCGTCTGAGACGAAGACAATTTCTTCATAGCCGTCGACCTGATGTTGGATCCCCGTAGCCCATAACAATCGTCCAAATTGTTCGGCTTCCTGGATGTCGCAGTAGTATTTCATGTTCTTGGCTTGCAGATGACTTTGTTCTCCCACGCGGGATCCGTGGTGGTTCGGTATGCAGAACCATGGTGATTTTTGGGATGAGAAGGGTGAATCTGCTCCACTTCATACCAACACAGAGTTTTTAGCTCCCGCCACTCCCCGTGTAACGGCACATGCGCACCATCGACCGAGGCATAGAGGCGCCCAAGGTGCCTTGGCAGGCTCTGCTCCCGTTCTTCTAATCCTTTCACATCTTCTGCCGCTCGTTTCCATTCTCCTTCGAGTTGGGCTTGTGCCTGTCCATAGCCTTCGGTCTGTTTGAGTACGGTATGATCGCTCACTCGAAATAATAGAAAACGCTCCGCCAATTGACTGGCTTCTTCAAACGAGGTTTCCACTCCCAAGATCCCGAGCAAGCTTGCCAGTCCCGCTGTGCTCTGTCCCGGTCTCAATCCCAAGCGCTCATCCAAGGGTGACTGCCCACGATGACAATCCGCACACAGATAATATCGACGCCGATAATTCACTTTGCCGAACACACTCCACACCACGGCTTCCCGCATGCCCAGCGGCTCCGCTTCCGCTCCACACCCACAGCTGACCCGACTTGCATATTTGGCTTCCTGCGCTTCGATCATTTTCTGCAATCCAAGCCCACAGGCTACTTTCGCCAACTCGCGCAGCGCTTGTTCGATCTCTGCCACTTGCACGCCTTCCGCTAATTTCTCCTGCACTGCCTCGGTCATGATTTCCGCTATCTTTCTTACCACTGCTATGCTAAGGCATGACCGAAAAATTACTTTTCCGTTTTGCGGATCGGCTTGTGCGGAATGATAGTGTAATTCCAGCGTGGCAAAACGCGATGCGGCTTGAGATTAATAAATGCCTTTTGTTTGTTGAAAATGTGTTTGCCAGTTTCATAGGGTTTTCGATCCAAGTAGGCTCGACATCGTAATCCAGTTTTTGTTTTGGTTGTGCGAATAAATTTGATAATCCTCTCGTAGTCCACTAAAGGCCTACCTGCCCAATTGGCTTCAATGTGACAAAATAGTCTGTGTTCGATCAAATTCCACTTGGATGCGCTGGTTGGCAAGTGCGTTACAGTGATGGGTAGTCCAAATTCATCAGCCAATTTTTGTAGTTCATACTTCCATGTCCAGAGCCGATTGCCGTTGGCTCCTCCGCAATCGGCTTGAATCAGAAGGTGCTTTTTCTTGGGAAATTTTCTTTTCCCAACTCGAAGCCACCAGCGACGAATACACCTTGCAGCAAATTCTGGCGTTTGATGGGAGGTCCCCACCACTACAAAACCTTCATTGTGCACCGTATCATAAATGCCATAGGGAATTGCCACGCCCTCTGCGTCACTCGGGTAATCGCTTTCCATAACAGCCAGTGGTTTGCGGCGGTAGGTACGCCCTGGATTTTTGAAGTTTCCAATCAGTTCGCGCTGTTTGGCATCTATAGAAATAGAAGGGAAACCTGCTTTTTCGTGCTGTTTTCGCATCCGCACCAGATAGTGCATTTGGCGATCACGATCCGCATCTTTCTTTTTACTCAATCGCTTTCGGTTGCTCCTGAGAACGTATCGGCCTTTCTTCAGCAAACGACGAACGGTATCCTCGCCAACTTCATATCCTTGACGTTGGAGTTCGCGGCGAGAGTGTGCGAAGTTTTCTTCGTCCATCTTAAACCTGTGATGGGATCGCCAGCGGTTGCATCTTTCAGTAATTCCTCCAAAGCATTCAAGATTTCAGGCTGTTTTTTTCAACCAGTTTGCGTCCCGCCCCTCGCCTGCGTACTCGACCCTGTTCCCCCTGGCGTTCTTTTCGTTGCACTTCGTCTCTGCCGCGTCGAATGGTGGGACGACTCAATCCAGTAATCACACTTAATCGTTCTACGCCGCCTCGTCCCCATTGCAGCGCCAATAAACCAACAAATTGACGCCGTCCCTTTTCATGCAGCAGACTGATTACCTGATTGATAGCTTGATGCTCTTTGGCTTCCGAATTCCTGAGCGCTTTCTGACATGAGGCACAATGACATTGATGCAGTTGTTTCTTTTTGATGACGCTCATCAGCTTGCAGTTCCGTTGTAAAATTGATTGTCTTTAGCCATTTCGCAAGCATACTACCTTGTGCGGAATGATAGTGTAATTCCAGCGTGGCAAAAGGCGATGCGGCTTGAGATTAATAAATGCCTTTTGCTCGTTGGAAATATGGTTTCCAGTTTCATAGAGTTTCCGATCCAAATAGGCTCGACAACGTAATCCAGTTTCTGTTTTTGTTGTGCGAATGAATTTGATGATTGTCTCGTAGTCCACCAAAGGCTTACCTGCCCAATTGGCTTCCATGTGACAAAATAGTCTGTGTTCGATCAAATTCCACTTGGAGGCGCTGGTTGGCAAGTGCGTCACAGTGATGGGTAGTCCAAATTCATCCGCCAGTTTTTGTAGTTCATACTTCCATGTCCAGAGCCGATTGCCGTTGGCTCCGCCGCAATCCGATTGAACGAGAAGATGCTTTTTCTTGGGAAATTTCCTTTTTCCAACTCGAAGCCACCAGCGACGAATACAGGCTGCAGCGAATTCTGGCGTTGGGTGAGAGGTACCCACCACCACCAAACCTTCATTGTGCTTCGTATCATAAATGCCATAGGGAATCGCCACGCCCTCTGCATCACTCGGGTAATCGCTTTCCATCACATCCAGTGGTTTGCGGCGGTAGGTACGCCCTGGATTTTTGAAGTTTCCAATCAGTTCGCGCGGTTTGGCATCTACCGAAATAGAAGGAAAACCTGCTTGTTCGTGCCTTTTTCGCATCCGCACCAAATAGCGCATTGGGCGATCGCGATCCACGTCTTTCTTTTTACTCAATCGCTTTCGGTTGCTCCTGAGAACGTATCGCCCTTTCTTCAGCAAACGACGAACGGTATCCTCGCCAACTTCATATCCTTGACGTTGGAGTTCTCGGCTGATAGTGTGCGAAGTTTTCTTCGTCCATCTTAAGCCTGTGATTGGATCGCCAGCAGTTGCATCTTTCAGTAATTCCTCCAAGACATTCAAGATTTCGGGTTGTTTTTTTCAACCAGTTCGCGCCCCGCCCCTCGCTGGCGTACTCGACCCTGTTCCCCCTGGCGTTCTTTTCGTTGCACTTCGTCTCTGCCGCGTCGAATGGTGGGACGACTTAATCCAGTAATCACACTTAATCGTTCTACGCCGCCTCGTCCCCATTGAAGCGCTAATAGACCAACAAATTGACGCCGTCCCTTTTCATGCAGCAGACTGATTACCTGATTGATCGCTTGATGCTCTTTGACTTCCGAATTCCTGAGCGCTTTCTGACATGATGCACACTGACATTGATGCAGTTGTTCCTTCTTGATCACGCTCATCAGCTTGCAGTTCCGTTGTAAAATTGATTGTCTTCAGCCATTTCGCAAGCATACTACGAATTGGAAAAGTTATTTTTCGGCTACCCCTAAGTCGTGAATGGTTGGAACGAGAACAGAGTACTTATATTTCAAGCCCTATTATTTTGTCTTTTCCATTTTGTAGCAGATTTCAATGATCCAGTTTTGTTTTTAGGAATCATTCCACTTCTAACGCTTTTCGAAACTTTGATCATCAAACGGTATAAGATGCCATATCTATCAATTATGATTCACACCATTAATAATGTTTTTGGCGGAATCTTGGTTGCTATTTTATAAGGATTCCTAATTCTTTATATTTATCCATAGTTGGAAAAGAGCGACGCTCCAATCTTATAGTTTTCATCATGATACAATCGCTCTTCGAGGACCGAGAAATTTATGGCTTCAGATTCAATCATGGTGGAACAATTGACAAAAACCTATCAAGTCTCCGAGCGCGAGGGCGGATTTGGCGCGGCGGTGCGCGGCTTTTTCAAACGTAAATACACCGACGTGAATGCGGTGCAAGGCGTCAGCTTTCGGATTCAACCCGGAGAGATCGTCGGCTTTCTCGGTCCGAACGGCGCGGGGAAAACCACCACGTTGAAAATGTTATCCGGATTATTGAATCCAACCTCAGGCAAAGCACAAGTGCTGGGCTTCACGCCGTGGGAACTCAAGCCCGATTATCTGCGCGCCATGACGCTGGTGATGGGACAGCGAAATCGATTATCGTGGGATATTCCCGCCGCAGATTCGTTCCTGCTCGACCAAGCCATTTATCGAATTCCCGATGATGTTTATCAGCGCACGTTCAAAGAACTCGATGAACTGCTCGAGTTGAGTCCGCTGATGAAAAAGCCGGTACGTAATCTGTCGCTGGGCGAACGCATGAGATGCGAGCTGGCGGTCGGCTTGATCCATAGCCCCAAAGTTTTGTTCCTCGATGAACCCACCATTGGACTCGACATCACCGCGCAGTCAAGCATCCGCGACTTTTTGCGAGAATATAACCGTCGAACCGGCGCGACGATTTTATTGACCAGCCATTACATGGCCGACGTCACCGCCTTGTGCGAACGCGTCATCATCATTCACCTTGGCAAGCTCAAATACGATGGCGGTCTCTCCGATCTTTCACACAAGATCGCGCCATTCAAATTAATCGGCGTGAGCCTGCGCGACACTGCGGTGCATGATCTGAACAAATACGGGAAGCCGGTTGAGAACGAGGAAGATCGGGAGAAAAGTTATATTCAAGTCAGCGCCAAAGATGTGACGAGAGTTGCCGAGCGCATGTTAGCCGAACTTCCCATTCACGATATCACGATTGCCGATCCGCCCATCGAGGATGTGATCGGGCAAGCCTTCGAAGGATAAGCATGCTTCGCATCTATCAACGCATGGGGCAGGTCAACTGGGCGGAACAGTGGCAGTATCGCGCCAATCTCTTTATGTACATTCTTTATGGACTGATCACACCGATTGTTTATATCGCAGTCTGGACTTCCATCGCAAACGCGCAAGGCAGCGTCAGCGGACTCACTGCCAACGACTTCATTGTTTATTACATGATCATGCTGCTTGTAGATCAGGTCACCGGCGAAACCGTGGTCTACAATTTCGCTTACAAAATTCAGGACGGATCGCTCTCGAGCGAAATCATCCTTCCGGTTCATCCACTCCTGACTCGCACCTTGATGAATAACATCGCATTCAAGGTGATGACCACCTTCGTGCTAATCCCGGTTTGGCTATTGCTTTCGCTTCTCTTCCAGCCGACATTTTCCACCGTTACCTTAACCAATGTTTTGCTGGCAATTCCATCACTGATCTTTGGTTTCGTAATCAACTTCCTGCTCAGCTCAGCGATTGTCTGCGTTGCGTTTTGGACGACGCGCGTCTGGGCGTTATACCGTTTGTATGGAATTCCAGTAGCATTATTTTCAGGTCAGTTCGTTCCGTTACAGTTGATGCCTAAAATTATTCAGACGATGGCAATCTATCTGCCCTTCCAACTATTCAAATATTTCCCGACCCAATTGATTTTGGGAAACCTTTCCACACATGACATCCTGCTCGGCTACAGCATGGACATCTTATGGCTGATTATTGTTTACGTATTATTCCGCATCGCATGGCGGGGCGGATTAAAGCAATATACGGCGGTTGGCGCCTAACATGGACACCTTGCGCTTGATACGGACTTTCATCAAGATCAATATCCAAATGTCCTTGGCGTATCGCTCAGAGGCTGTTATTGAGTTTCTGCTTGACCTGATGTGGCTGGGTTGGGAATTACTTAGCCTGCAAATCATTTTTGGAAACACCCAATCGTTGGGCGGATGGAGCAAGGGCGACTTAATCGCATTGATGGGCGTGCTTCTGATGGTCAACACATTCATGTCGGCGCTGATCTGGCCCAACACGGATTTTTTCAACTCCGCGATGCACGATGGCTCCCTCGATTATATGTTACTTCAACCGGTCAACAACCTGTTCCTGGTTACCTTTTCGCGCATCTCGATCTGGCGCATTGTAGATTTGATTGTTGCAATAATATTGATTGTAATTGGCGTCAGAATGGCTGGAGATATTGTCACCCCGTTCAACCTCGCAACTTTCCTTCTATTGATTATTTCGGGATCGCTCGTCCTCTATAGCCTCTGGATCGTGCTGATCGCCTTCACCTTTTGGTTCACCAAGTTCGATAACAACGTGACGATCTTGCAAGCACTGACAGATACCGGTCGTTATCCAATCACGGTATATCCGTGGTGGCTGAGAATCATCGTAACGTTCATCATTCCAATCGGCCTGGCAACAACGATTCCCGTCCAGGCCTTACGCGGAGAATTGAATCTGCAACAGGTGTTTATATTTTTAGCGGTGAGCATGATCGCTTTACTGATTGCGTCACAAGTATGGAAAGTCGGAATAAAACGTTATAGCGGAGCAAGCAGCTAGATCATGTCATTAGGCAAACAGAAGATTGCCACGCTCGCTAATGCTCGCAATCACATTTGATTTTTTATTTCTTTCTATTCTTTACATACACCTTCACGGCTTCACGCATGAACTCTGCCAAGCCGGGGTGAACCTTTTCATAGTTAGCTTTGAAGCGCGGATCATCATTATATAAGTCGGCCAGTCCTAGCAATTGATCATCGTTCGGCGACCAGAAATATTGCATATGCTTATGCCAGCGCGTAACAATGGCTTGCACATCCTTGCTTGCCGCGCCTTTTGACATCAGCGCGGCAAGATCGGTATAAAGAGCATTTCCTTCAGCCAAAATCTTTTTCTTCTCGGCATCCGAGTAGGATTTCCATTTCTTGTTCGAAGCGCCGACGGTTTCCGGGTCCCATCGCTGAGCGGCTTCTTCAGCATACTTCTCCTGTTCTTCCTCGCTAAAACCTTCAAAAAGTCTTTTTGAATTCATTTTCTTTTTTCCTTTCAAATCGTTGATCGTGTTGTCCACAGTTTGAAGTAGTCGCTCCATTCGATCCATTCGTTTCTTCAAAGCGACTTTATGACTTCTCCAATGCTTTCAACACATCGAAGCGGCTCTGCGCCATAATCTTCTTGATGTCTTCGAGCGGCATATCCAGTTCGCGATAGAACAAAATTTGCTGCAACCGCAACAGCAACTCCTCCCTGTAGTAGCGATAGCCGTTATCGCCCACACGGGACAGCTTGAGGAGCCCAATGGCATCGTAATGACGCAACGTCCGCGGCGTGACGCCAGCTAGCTTGGAAAATTGTTTGACAGTGAATATGCCGCGACTATAAACCATGACGTAACGTTAATGTCAAGAGTTAGGCGTCATATAAAGTAAAATTGATTGATGAACATCCTATATTCTGACGAAGCGATCATTGTCCTTGACAAGCCTGCTGGACTTTCCGTTTTGCCTGATGGCTGGGAAAAAGATTCGACGTATTTGGTCAAAATGCTTGAAGAACAATTCGGGAAAATATTTATCGTCCACCGGCTCGATAAAACCACATCCGGTGTGATGGTCTTTGCGCGGACTGCTGAAGCGCACCGCAATCTCAATATTCAATTTGAAACGCACGGAGCCAAAAAGATTTATCGTGCCATTGCGGAGGGCAGTCCGAACTGGAATGAGAAGATTGCCAAACATCCGTTACGCATCGATGTAGGACATAAACACCGCACGATGGTGGACGATAAAAACGGGAAACCGTCCGAGACGAGATTCAAAATTCTTAAACGGTATCCGTATCACGTCCTGCTTGAAGCGGAATTGATGACGGGACGCACGCATCAAATCCGAGTCCATGCGTTCGCGTTGGGTCATCCACTGTTGGGTGACGTTCTCTATAGTGCGCCGGAAACGAAAATCATTTCTCGTCCTGCCTTGCATGCATATTCTTTGTCGTTCAACCATCCACAAACAAACGAAAGAGTTTCTTTCACTGCGCCTTATCCTGCTGATTTTAAAACCGCGTTGACAAACATAGAAACAGACTTTATGCTCACCTAAAACAAAAGGGCGACCTTCATGGTCGCCCGGGCACGTCACGAAATTTTCCTGGCTTCCATGTAGAAGCGTTTCTCGCGCGCCTCGCCCATCGAAAAAGTTTTCCGCGGCAATGCACCATCCAGAATCACCGTCTTGAACAAATCGGACTTGCTCATGCCGGGCAAATAAAACCCGACGTTGTTTGGCTGGCTTCCCAACTTCACAAGGACATCCTTCCCGTGCACATAATCAATTTTTTCCGCGCCGCCATCTTTCATATATGGATCGAGAAAAGATTGAATCGTGCCGACCGGCAAATTGGAGGTCGGATGTGCGATCTCCAGCACGCCGAATCCCTTGCCGCCAATCACCAGACCGACAGCCTGCCTCTCGCCTTTTGTTTGATCCACGGCCTTGACCATTTCGCCTGCACTGGCAACCGGCGTGTACTCAAAATTTTTCCCAAAGATAAATCCATATGGGCGAACAAGCTTTTCTTCAATCCAAACAACACACGATGAATGGGCTCAAACTCCAAGCCTTCATCATGGACGTTTTCAATTTCAACCAACGCATAGCGCGCGGGATGATCCATGCCAACCTGCGGCTTGATCTTTTCCCAAATGGCCTTGGCAGTTGCAAGCGAATGATTGCCATCGCCCATTGCAAAAAGCAAAACTGGATTCTTCGAATCAATTCCATATTTGGAGGCGAATGTTTCAGGCTTGGCAAGGCCGCGCAACAATTCGACAATCTTATTTTCAAAATCCGAATTAACGGCGTAGCCGGTTAGATGCCCACTATCGAGCATCAAATCGAAATCATAAAGTTTTTCAAGTTTAGGTTTAGCCACGCGCAACGGCTCGATGACCATGCAATTCGGATCGTCAATCAGCACCAGGATATGCGGCAATTCCAGCGCCGCGCCTTCGCGGATCTTCATGCGCGGAGGCAAACGTTCGACAATGGTTCCCTCACTAGCACGAATGAGAACTCGAGGAACCTTTGGTGTAATCGTAACGTTCGAGGTCAAGGCAAAGAACAATGCCCTTGCGCGTCTTGCCAGCAACGGTGCGCTCGACGTAGATCAATCCTTCGTGTGGTTGAAGAATTCCAGCATCCAAATACTTGCGCATCGTGGATTGAATATTTTTGATTCGTTCTTCTGCGCCGGGTTTTTCAAGATAGACTTCGGGGAAAGTTAAATTAAAAGTGGATGGCGCGTTGCCGACGATCTTCTCGACCTGATTCCAATACTCCGGCTCGGAGGTGAACTGGTCGCAGGCGATGATCGCCCATTTTTTTAAGTCCACGCTGGGTTTAGGAAGATACACTTGTGGAATTTGAATGCCAATGTCACTGATGATCTTCATAAATACATCCTTAACTTAGATATCGTTGCGAGCGTCCGCAGGGCGTATGGCAATCTCCAGCTTGGAGATTGCCACGGCGTTCACTCACCTGCACCGCACTTGGTGCAGTGCAGGTGTAACTCAGCCTCGCAATGACATTAATGATTATTTTCCGTTCTTGGCAAACGCGACCAGCTTCTCAGCCACTTCCGCACCGACGCGGCCTTGCGCTTCCTTCGTCGCCGCGCCGATGTGGGGCGAACAAATCACATTCGGCAGTTTAACCAGTTTCGAAATCGGTAGGCGGTTCTTCGGCATAGACATCCAGCGCCGCGCCCGCGACCTTGCCGCTGATCAATGCATCATACAATGCGTTCTCGTCAATGAGACCGCCGCGCGCGCAGTTGATCACTCGCACGCCGTTCTTCATTTTAGCGAATTGATCCTTGCCAAGCATGTTGGCAAACTCTTTCGTCTTCGGCAAGTGCAGGCTGATGTAATCGGATTGCGCCAATAGCTCATCAAGCTTAACCATCTTCACGCCCTCGACCGCTTTGACATATAAATCATACGCGACGACGGTCATGCCCAAAGCCTTGGCACGTTTGGCAACTTCCTTGCCGATATTTCCAACGCCAATGAGTTCAAGAGTCTTGCCGCCGATCTCATCGCCTTCGAAATTCTTCTTCTCCCATTTATCGGATTTCATCGAAGCCGCGGCTTGATAGGTCGAGCGGGCCAACGCAAACAGATAGCCGACCGTCAATTCAGCCACGGAAGCGGAACTCGCCATCGGTGTGTTCATGACGGTGATGCCTTTAGACTTGGCATAATCGGCATCAATGGTGTCGAGGCCGACACCGCCGCGCACGATGACCTTCAGGTTGGGACAAACGTCAATTAACGGCTGCCGCACCTTGGTCCGCGAACGAACGACCATGCCATCATAGGCAGGTAAAACTTTAGGAAGTTCCTCCGGCGTGATGTCATCGCGCACATCCACCGTCAGGCCAGCTGAGCGCATTTGTTCAACGGCCTCTTTCTCAGTTTTGTCGCAAACTAAAATCTTCATCAGAGCCTCCTTTGGGGAAATAAAGTTGACATCAGGGATACATTCCCTGGTTGGAAACCTGCGATTAGCAAAGTCATTCTACCAGTAGAAAATGCTTTGTCAACGATGGACGTCTGGTTGACTTGATGCTAATTGTTCTTGGGAATATTTGTGAAAAAAGATATAATGCTATATATAAATCCCTGCGCGATCTGCTCGTATCCAAACAAACGAAGGAGAAATATCATGTCTGATACAAAGCGCGTTTATAACTTTAACCCCGGTCCTGCCGCCCTGCCGCTCGAAGTGCTACAACAAGCACAGGCCGAGATGACCGATTACAAAGGCACCGGCATGTCGGTGATGGAGATCAGCCATCGCTCGAAAGAATTCGAAAGCATCATCCAAACCGCCGACGCGGATTTGCGCGAACTGCTCGGCATTCCCGCCAACTATAAAATAATGTTCCTGCAAGGCGGCGCATCGCTGCAGTTCGCCATGCTGGCGATGAACTTCCGCGCCGCGGGTGCATCCGCTGATTACATCGTGACCGGCACATGGAGCAAGACCGCCTTCAAGGAAGCGCAGAAGCTCGGGACGACGCGCCTGGCGGCCAATACCGAAGCCGAGGGATTCAAAGTATTGCCCGCAAAACTCGACGCTGATCCAAAGGCCGCATATCTGCATTTCACATCCAACGAAACGATTCACGGCGTGGAGTTTTTCAAAGAGCCGGTTCCGCCCGCTGGAGTTCCGCTGGTGTGCAACTCGTCATCAGACTTCATCAGCCATCCCGTGGACGTTTCCAAGTACGCATTGATCTATGCCGGCGCGCAGAAGAATGCCGGACCGTCGGGCGTGGTCATTGTGATCGCGCGTGACGACATGCTCGAGCGGACTCCCGCCAACCTGCCGGTGATGCTCGATTACAAAGCATTAGCCGCCAGCGGATCATTGCACAACACGCCGCCCTGCTATGCGATCTACATCACGGGTTTGGTTCTCAAATGGGTGAAATCCCTTGGCGGATTGGAAGCGATTGCCAAACGCAACCATGCCAAAGCGGATTTGGTTTACAAAGCCATTGACGACAGCGGCGGTTTCTATCGCGGACATGCCAATAAAGAGGCACGCTCGATGATGAACATTCCGTTCCGACTTCCGTCTGAAGAATTGGAAGAGACCTTTGCATCCGAATCCAAGAAGAACGACTTGATCGGGCTCAAAGGTCATCGCTCCGTCGGCGGGATGCGGGCTTCGTTATATAACGCGTTGGATGTCAAAGCTGCAGAAGAACTGACGCGGTTCATGCGTGAGTTCCAGAAAAAGCACGGATAAAAGATTTAATCAAAGAACACAAGGTAGTTAGACCTCGGAGGTCTCTGCGACCTCCGAGGTCTTTTTTGTATCCCAAAGAGTTTCATATCTGCACAAACTGCCAGGGAATTTACTTCAACCAAGCGAAGGTTGCATATGGCTTGAACCGAGCTTGATTATTGGATAGATATGGGATGGTTATAGGATGAATATAGGATGAATATAGGACGAGCGAAGGGGTCGTCGAAGGATCCCCGAAAGATGAGCGACAATGGCTACCCGCAGCATTTATCAGGCTTAGAACTCGGAAATCGTTTATAGAAGTTAATGCACGAGTTCAAGAAGAAGCACGCATAAACAACTGATCAAAAGAAAATAAAAGACTTTCAGGTCCTAAGCCCAAAAGTCTTTCTTTAAGGCGTAACAGTTAGCAATCAACGCCGCAGGCGTGAAGCGTTTCCGTTTGGAGTTAGGTCCGCGCAATCATATTAATCGGCGATGGATGCTGGTGATCATACTCCGTTTGGGCAACAAGAACAGCCTCGATATTAGTTTCAGCCCATTCACGCAACGCCACTAACGGCTGAATCAGCGTCTCACCTAACGGCGTAAGCGCATATTCAACTCGGGGCGGCACTTCAGGATAGATGGTGCGCGTCAGCAGGCCTTCACGTTCCAAACTACGGAGTGTTTGTGTCAACACTTTCTGTGAAATGCCGGTAATCATTCGCTGTAATTCGCTAAACCGTCGTGGACTATCCTGCAAGAAAATGATCACTAAAACTGTATATTTGTCGCCAATCAGATCCAACGCATGTCGTGTTGGGCAGTTTTTATCGTAAACATTATGTATTCTGATCATAGTTTCCATAAGGTAACCAACCTCCATTAAAAGTGCCTACTTGCCATTTGATACCAATGAGTTTATTATAACGCGTAAAGACAAACAAGGAGTTATTCCATGAAAATTCCGATGAAGATTATGCTTCCATGCTAATCAATCCATAGAATATCCATGCTTTGCCGAACGACATTTTATTGGCGCATCTTAACCAAAGCATTATTAGTATAAGGAGATAGAGTTATGACCACTTATTCCGTTGCCCTGTCCGCAAACAAACAGACCAATATTACTGTTGAAGAGTACGGTGGCGGCCGTCCGTTTCTGCTAATGCATGGCGGTGCCGGTCCCCAGTCGATGATGGGATTCGCTCCACGGCTCGCTGCCAGCGAACATGCTCACGTCTACGTTCCAACCCACCCGGGTTTTGGCGGCACAGCCCGCCCCGACTGGCTTAACAATATAGGTGCACTCGCCGAAACCTACATTAAGCTCGTCGAGCAACTTGACCTGCGCGATGTGACCGTTGTTGGCGGCTCTATCGGCGGCTGGATCGCTGCCGAGATGGCATTGCTCCACAGCACCCGTATCAGCAGTTTTATTCTGGTTGATGCGGTTGGCATCGTCGTTGAGGGTCAACCAATTGTGGATATCTTCCCTTTGACGCTGGATCAGGTAATGCAACTCAGCTACCATAACCCAGCCCCGTTCCGCCCCGATCCGACCATGCTCACTGATGCCGCGAAAAACATTTTGGCTGCTAATCGCCAGGCGCTCGCGGTCTATGGTGGACAACCCTCCACGGGCGATCCCACTTTGGCTAAGCGATTAAGCGCGGTCAGCGCTCCCACTTTAGTGCTGTGGGGTGACAGCGACGGCATCGTTAGCCCTGACTACGGGCGGGCCTTCGCCGCGGCTATCCCTAACGCTAAGTTTCAGCTGCTTTCCGATACCGGCCACATGCCTCAAATCGAAACCCCCGACCAACTGCTGACTGCCATTCGAAACTTCATCAACGCGCTGGCTACCAAGCCTTTGAAGAACTCACTAAAAGAAGGACGGATAAATGATTTAACCACGAAGGACACGAAGTAAGTTAGTAGACTTCGGAGGTTTTGAAGACCTCCGAAGTCTTTGTTTAAAACGCGACTGACGATTTCGCAACGGACGTCAGGCACCTTTAGTCATAAGTCTAATTCTGAATTTTCGAGTTCAGGCAAGCCATTCGGATATAAATCTACAGCATCTGGTGGTAAAAGGTCGACAATAACTTTAACCACCAAATCGAAACTGTCAAAATCACCAAGTTCGTCTTTGTCAGCCTCATATCCCACCAATTGAATGGTTTTCCCTTTCAACCTATCGTATTCTTTATCACGGTCGTAACCTCGCCTTGAATTTACCTTCAGAGCTTCAGAAATAATTCCGCTAAGACGAGGTTCAATTTTAACGACAGCTTGAAATCTCTTATTCTCATTCAACCGTTGAATAGCATCTTGCCTTGTCCACCCTCCGCAATTAGAAAATTCTTTTGATGCCAATTCAAAGGCAACGCTGGTATGATCGGGACGCTGATTATAATGTTTTGACATCCAACGTCCCAATTCACCAACTAGTACACGACTAAGTTGAATATTGTATGTAGATTATACTTGGTGAATGACTACAAAATATCATATTCACCTATCCAAGGAAGATCGCCAAGAACTAAAAATGCTGATCCGAAGCGGTGAATCATCCGCTCGCACGCAAACCCGGGCTCGAATTTTGCTATTGACAGATGAGAATCAGAAGAAGAAAAAAAGAGCGGAAGAAATCGCATCGGTTTTGATGTGCTCGTTGGCGACCATCACAAATATTCGCAGGAAGTTTGTAGAAAGTGGGTTAGCGAATGCACTGTATGATCAAGCGCGTCCCGGAGCCATCCCCAAGATCACCGGCGAGGTCGAGGCGCAATTAACGATGATAGCTTGTAGTGCGCCGCCGGAAGGAAGGTCACGCTGGACGTTGCAACTGCTGGCGGATCAGCTGGTGGAATTGAAATTAGTAGACAGCATCAGTGATGTGGCGGTGATGCACCGGCTAAAAAAAATGAACTTAAGCCTTGGCTCGTAAAGTCTTGGGTGATTGCGAAACCTTCGGCGCAGTTTGTGGCAAAGATGGAAGATGTGTTGGCGGTGTACGAACGTCCGTACGACTCCCAACGGCCTCTCGTATGCGTAGATGAAGTGAGCAAAAGCTTGCACGGTACACCGCATGGCGCATTACCAACTCAAGCAGGACAACCGCCGCGCCAAGACTATGAATATACCCGAAATGGAACAGCCAATATTTTTATGGCAGTTGAACCGTTGATCGGCAAACGAAAAACTTTCGTAACGGACCAGCGAACTAAGCAGGACTTCGCAGAGTTATTGCGCTGCCTGTCTGATGATGAATATCCGAATGCAGACCAGATGGTGTTGGTCACGGATAATCTCAATACGCATTCTCCTGCCTGTCTGTATGAAAGGTTTGAACCTGCCGAAGCTAGACGATTGGCGCAACGATTTGAATGGCATTACACACCCGAGCAAAGTGGTTTGTAGTGTGACCATGGTTCTTGGCTGAACATGGCCGAAATTGAATTGAGTGTGCTCAGTCGTCAGTGCACCCATCGAAGGATTGCCAACAAGAAAACTCTCGCATCCGAAGTGGCTGCTTGGCAGAAAGACCGTAATAATGTAAAGGTGCAGATCCACTGGCAATTCAAGCCTGATCATGCTCGCATTAAACTTTAAACGACTTTATCCTGTCGCTGTTGTAAAAACTTCAAGTTAGTGGTGTACTAGATCATCACGATATTTTTGTTCACGAATATATTGATACAATCCCATTACAAGAATTATACGCCTGCTTTTCCTCAGTCATAACATAATTATAGATTATCACCAAAATCATCCATCCCATGCAACAGTCAGCATCCGCAACTGCGGTTCAACTTTTGCCACCAGCTCTTGAACCTCATCCACTTCGTTCAATAGTCCATTAATGACGCAACCCAATGCACGCAGCAATTCGTCGCGCCCTAACGAAGTCATCAGCGCGGCCTTGAAAACATCGCGCACTTCGGCAGGAAGATTATCAAAGCCGCGTCCGTTCGATGTCAGCAAGCCACGTCGATGACAAGCGAGGCTCAGGGCATAATCGCGCGCGCCGCTGATCCAATACTCGGCCTGCCAATAGCGTCCGCGTTCGATGCAAAAACGGGCACGCAAAGCGTGATGCACGGCGTATCCAAAAAGTTCCTGTGCCGATGGCGATGAAGGGAAAGGCTTTTCAACCGCATTGCCAAAGAGCATTTTAAACTTCGGACTCGTCGCACCAAATTTGGAAGCAGGCGTGAAAGAGAGATCGAACTGCAAACAGCCGGGCAGCAAAAAGACGCGATAGATGGATGCTCCACTTGGCAGGTCGAATAGATGCGCCGCGTCAAATTCCTTCACGAGGTTACGCGTCCAATCTTCGAGCACTTCAAAAATGGAGAAGTTATCAGCAACCGCGAAAGTCAGATCAAGATCCGACCAACGATCTCCCTCGCTGAGTGCGAGCGAGCCAACCACAGCTCCCGCAACGATTCGCTCATCAGATTCAGCCAATTGAAGCACATGGTCGCGAATGCGATCACGATCACTCACGCTAAACAACTTAGTGTGATCCATCGTTGCCTCCTTGCAATACTTATCTAAGCTTAAGAATAGCACAATTACAGATTGCCAACAAAATCTACCGTCTCATGCTAACTTGTTATAATGGCTTTAATGGATTTTTTCTTCCCCGAAGACAGCTTACAACGGATGACTCCCGAAGAGACGCACATCACGTCTCTGACGGCCGAGCCGTATCCCGATGGCGAGCGCGTGCGCGTCAACATCGAAATGACGCCGTTTCAAACGCGTCCATACATTGAAATCCTGCTCACCGATTCCAACGGCGAGGAAGTTGCCACCGCCAGCATCGTCGAGCCGATGGGCTGGAAGCTGGAATTCACGATGCACTTGCGCGGCGCTAAGGCCAGTCCATTCAAGATCGAAGCCAAATTATTTTATCCTGATGGTCCGCAAGCCGCGCCGGTTTTGCACACCTTTGGAGTCCCATCAACGAACTGAACATAAATGACCCATTCCCATAAATCCATAAATCTAATTTCAATTTTCATTGTCCTTGGGCTCACTTTGATCGGCTGCACTTCACCAGCCGCCCCAACCGCCACACCAAGTCTTGTGCAAGCTTCAGCGACACCATCTGCCACGTCCACGCCCATTGCACCCAAGGATGTGATGATCCTGTCCATCGAAGAGAACGGATACGCACATCTCTTCGCGTACATTCCCGCCCAATTAACGCTGACCCGCCTCACCTCCGGGCAATGGAGCGATACCGATCCCGCGCTAAGTCCGGATGGAAAACGGATCGCGTTCGCGTCCAACCGCGATGGATTTTGGAATCTATACACGCTGGATATTCCAAGCGGAAAAATCACACAACTCACGAACGACCATAACTATAATGCCGCACCCACGTGGTCGCCCGACCTGGCATGGATCGCGTACGAAACTTATCAGAACGGCAATTTGCAAATTGCATTATTGTCTTTGACCAATCCCGGAAAACAGCCTGTGATCCTAACAGACGATTCTTCATCGAATCATTCACCGGCCTGGGCGCCGAACGGACGAGAGATTGCCTTTGTCTCGAACAGCAGTGGCGATGCGGATATCTGGCTGGCCGATCTCAACAAAACTGGAACGGATCGCTTCACCGATATCACTCAAACGCCGCAAGCCGCGGAGAGTCATCCCGTTTGGAATTCGGATGGAAGTCAGCTTGCATGGGCATCCGCCTCAACACAGAATGCGGCTAACAGCGGCATTTATGTTTGGGATTCGAATCAACCGAATCGTCCTGCCAAATGGGTCTGCGATGGCGACTGGGCCGCATGGAATGCACATGGCAATGAAATCGTCGCGGGAGTGACCGGCGCGAATCAGCAGTTGATCGCTGCTTACACAACACAGGGCAATCCATTGCTTTTGCCCGCGCCCTTGCCCGGAACTTTACGCGGCATCATCTGGCCGGACATTGCATTACCCAATCCGCTTCCGCAAGTCTATCAACAAACCGCGGTTCAAACGCCTCAAGCTTTATGGACTTCGGCTGTGTCCAATGTCGCCGGTGTTCCATCGCAACGATTATATGTGGTGCCGCTTACAAACGTTCAAGCGCCTTATCCGCAGTTGCAGGATCTTGTGGACAACTCATTCAACGCGCTGCGCCAACGCGTCGTCACCGATGCCGGATGGGACGCACTGGCCAGCCTTGAGAATGCCTTCGTGCCGTTGACAACCGCCCTCGATCCGGGTCTCGGTGATGACTGGCTTTATACCGGCCGCGCCTTCGCGCTTAACTCGTTGATGATCAATGCTGGATGGATGACGGTAATGCGCGAGGATATCGGATCGCAAACCTATTGGCGGCTTTATATCCGCGCCCAAAAACAAGATGGCCGTGAGGGAGCACCGATTCAAAATCCACCCTGGGATTTGAATGCCCGCTACGCACTCGACCCGATAACGTACGAGGCCGGAGGAAAATATGCCGCAGTCCCCGCCGGTTACTGGATAGATTTCACCTCATTGGCTCAGGCATATGGATGGGAACGTCTGCCGGCATTGCCCAATTGGCGCAATTATTATGCGGGTGCGCGCTTCACCGAATTCGCATTGACCGGCGGGTTGGATTGGTATTCAGCGATGCTTCAACTTTATCCGCCCGACGCGCTCACCACTGCGACTCCTCTTGTTCCGCCAACACTAACTCCTACGATCACACCCATACCGACCAGTACACCCGCGCCAACAAATACACCGCGCATCACCTTCACACCTTCGAAGACCTTTACACCGCGTCCAGGGACTACCACACCGCATCCGACAAACACTCGTGCTCCAACCTCCACCCCACCGACAAGCATTCCATGATGAATCAAAAACGTCATTGCGAGGAGCACGAAAATACGATAAAGCCATTTTTGTTTAAGTGGAGATTGCTTTCTCTTCGAGTACGATGTCGCTTTGCTCACACTGGCCTATTATTCTTATTTCTTGCTTTCCTGCTTACCGCTTGTTCCATGAACATTTTTAACGGCGCAAGGCCCACGCCTGTTGTTCAGATACAGACCGAAGTCCCGAATAATGCGGGCACTCCCACCTTAGAACCATTCCGGTTTTATCTACCCACACCCGGCGCGGCCCCCGTTTCAGGCTGGCGTCCTCCTCTGTATCCAATTCCATGGGCAATCTCGCCGTATGATCACTTTTACTTTGCGCGCCCTATTGCTGCTGACCAGGTCAATTGGCCGCTTGCTGATTATCGGTACGGTGGAATTTGGATCCCAGGCTTTGTTCACACAGGCGTGGATATTGATGCTCCGTACGGCACGCCGATTTTGGCAGCCGGACCCGGCACGATTGTTTGGGCGAATTGGGGATTACTGACAGGATCCCCTGGAAATCATAACGATGACTACGGCCAAGCGGTGGTGATTCGCATGGACTTTGGGTATGAAGATCAACAGCTCTACACAGTCTATGCTCACATGAGCAAAATCATCGCCGTCGTAGGTCAACATGTCAACACCGGTGATGTGATCGGACAGGTGGGTGCAACCGGCCACGTAACCGGACCACACGTACATTTTGAGGTACGCCTGGGATACAACTCCTTTTACGATACGTATAACCCCGAGCTATGGATGGCACCGCCTCAAGGCTGGGGAGTTTTGGTTGGCAACATCAGCGACAATACCGGCATGACGCTTCAGCAATTGGAAGTTTATGTCACCAACACTGTAACGAATAACTCCCTGATGGTCAAAACCTATGGGCCCGGATCTGTCATCAATCACGATCCGTATTATGAGGAAAATTTGGTTTTGAGCGATCTGCCTGCCGGACTTTATAAGGTCAATTTCAATTACGAGGGCAAGGAAAAACAGGATTGGATGCACATCTATCCCGGACAGGTGACTTACTTTACTTATCATGGAGTCGATTTTAATTGGTCGCCTCCGCCTCCGCCGACCAAGGATTTTCTACCCATCACGCCGCCGCCAGTCCCAACCCCTTGACGCACTGAACATTTGTGCTATACTGTTCCCACAATATACTTGACTTGAACATAAAACCGGAAAGGGACATCCACACTCACTGTCCGTGGATCAACAAAGCTTATGAAAGATTACGACAATTTTTTCTTACCGGCTGACGATTTAGAGAAGGCAAAAGAATATTATCAAAAACTTGGTTTCTCCATTAAATTTGATTTCTCAGACAATGGAATGATTGCATTCCAAGTTGATAATCAAGAACCGGCTATTATTTTGAAAGATACAAAAAAGTTTCCCGACACAAAACCGACTATCTGGTTTGTGGTTGATGATGTCCGCCTAGAGTATAAAAAATTGAAAGAAAATGGTGTCTCTTTTTTATCAGAACCATTTGAAATTCATACTGGATTGGCGGCGGAGTTTGAGGATCCATTTAGAAACAGGTTGGGAATTACAGATTATTCAAAACAAAAAGAGAAATAAAAAATCCGTTGTATTTGGAGAAAAGAAAATGTCCCCACGTAAATCATCCTCTGCCAAAAATACTGAAGAAACCTCCGCACCCCAAGTTGACGGTGCCAAACGCGCCGTGCTGGATAAAGCCGTCGGCGATATTCTTAAACGCTATGGTGAAGGTTCCATCATGAAACTGGGCGAAGCGCAAAGCATGATGAATGTTGACTCAATCTCAACCGGTTCGCTTTCGCTCGATATCGCTCTCGGCGTCGGCGGTGTTCCGCGCGGCCGCATCACGGAAATCTATGGACCCGAGTCATCCGGCAAAACCACCATTTGTCAGCACATCGTGGCTGAGTCACAGCGGCATGGTGGCACAGCCGCGTTTATTGATATGGAACATGCTCTCGATCCCGGTTATGCGGCCAAGTGCGGCGTGGACATTGATAATTTATTGGTCTCACAACCCGACACCGGCGAACAGGCGCTTGAAATTACCGAAACTCTTGTCCGTTCGGGCGCAGTGGATGTGGTCGTTATTGATTCGGTCGCGGCTCTTGTCCCTCGCTCAGAGATCGAGGGCGATATGGGCGATCCAACCATGGGTGTGCATGCGCGTCTGATGTCGCAGGCGTTGCGCAAACTCTCCGGCGCGATCAACCAAACAAAGACCACTGTAATCTTTACCAATCAATTGCGCCAAAAGATCGGCGTGATGTTTGGCAATCCTGAAACCACCACCGGCGGACAAGCCCTAAAATTTTATGCATCTATTCGTCTCGACGTGCGCCGCATTCAAGCCATCAAAGTCGGCGCGGAAATCATCGGCAACCGTACGCGTGTCAAGGTTGTAAAAAATAAAGTCGCACCGCCCTTCCGCACCGCCGAATTCGACATTATGTATAACGAAGGCATTTCCAAATCTGGTGATGTGCTCGACCTTGCCACCCAATTTGAGATCGTCCAAAAGCGCGGCGCGTTCTTCTCTTATCATGATGAGCGCCTTGGTCAGGGACGTGAGAACGCAAAAGAATATATTCGCCAGAAGCCTGAACTGATGGTCGAGATCGAAAACGTTGTCCGTCAAAAGGCATTGAGCGGTGAAGTAGCTTTGCCGCTTGATATGGGTGTCGATGGCGGCGAGGAATCCGCGGCCGCCCCCGAAGAATAGAATTACTCTCTTACAAGTTGAAACATTTCCCCGTTAATCGTCACCAACCGGATGCAGACTTTGCGTCCGGTTTTGATTTTAATTTCTTTTGATATTTCTTCGCTTCTTAACGGACGTTGGGCCTGCGCGGCGCTTTTGAAAATTTTCCCGTCCCAAGCCGGATCAATCTCCCAATAATCAATGGGCAGACGTGTATCTATCTTTATTGCATCGGGCAATAGATCCACCTTGATTTTTGAAGGAGTGGCATATTGCAAATCAAAACATGCATCGCGTTCAAAGCTAAACGATTCTGCCGCTGACGCAGTCAATCGCTGGCAGGTTGTATGAACGGCTCGCAACATAATATCCGACGCAATAAATTTTCTTTTCAATCGCGCGGCGACTAGCGGCGTGGTTCCTGAACCGCAGAAAAAGTCTGCGACCAAATCACCTTTATTGGATGATGCCAGAATGATTCGCTCCAATAAACTTTCAGGCTTTTGCGTCGGATACCCAGTCCGTTCATTGTGCAAGCGCGCCACTACCGGGAAATACCACCAATCTTCAGGCACTTTACCGCGCTCCAAATCTGGCATTTTCCCAAAGCCCGCTTTCGGTGAAGCCTTGAATGTTTGGATTGTCGAGGGATGATATGGTTCGCGCACAGCATCTGCGTTGAACGTGAATTTATCGCCTTTCACATAAGCCAAAATCGTATCGTGCTTGCGATTAAATCGCGCGCCGAATGGGAGATGGCCCGTGATAAGTCCAAATAACTTCATTGAGCAAATGATCATGGCCGAATATTTCATCTAGCAACAGGCGTGCGTAAGAATTAACATGCCAATCGAGATGAAGATAAAGCGTGCCATTGGGCGAAAGCAAACGGTATATTAATTCCAAACGCGGATACAAAAAATCAAGATAGGTATCGAGGTCGGGCCAATGATCGAGATAACCTTCGGCTAAAGCCCATTCTCCCGGTTTGCGCGAGTCCTCGCCACGCCCGATGCGCGCGGGATATTTACGATTGGTAAAGAACGGAGGATCAGCGTAAATAAGATTAATCCGGCCCTCGTACTCCGGCAGGAGGGCGGACATGATTGCAAGGTTATCGCCAAGAATCAAACGATCTTCAGGCTGAATATTTGGATAGCCGCGTCCAGCTGGATAGATGATCGAATCTTTTATCAGCGAAGCCGATTGAGGGTCCGAATAATGGTTCTGCGAAGTGACTGCTCCCTTCAGTCGTGCTGCCGAACCATGATGTTTCGAAGGCCAGGTCAGAATGGGCATATTAGTAGTGAATATTCACAGCCGTTCCGTATCCCTTATTATCCACGGAAATCCCATCTTGTATCGCGGGTGCGTGCATCCAGTTTGCCCACAAGAACAACCATTTGGCATCGGCAGTCCGCATATTGACACAGCCATGACTCATCGGCGTGCCAAAGTTATCATGCCAGTACGTACCATGGAACGCGTGACCATAGTCTGTGAAAAAGGCCGTCCACGGCACACCGGGCAGTTCATATTCATCCGGCCCGGCGAACAAATTTCCATCGCCCATGTGCTTCGATGGCATCTTCTCTTGAACATGGAAATCACCCTCAGGTGTAGTGGTGTGGTTTCCAGACGGAATACCTGAGGAAATGCTGGTTTGAAAAACGGATTTATCGTATTCGTAAGCAACCAATGTTTGCGTTGTCAGGTTGACTTCGATACGCTTGTTTTCCCATGAGATATCAGGCGTGATCAGATTGATGTCATCCGTTGGAATGAGTCGCAGATGTCTCGCATCTACATAGATACGAGATGGCGCAAGTAAATCATCATACACGCGATACCACGGCTGACCGTCCGGCCCATCCTCAACCGCTTCAATCCAATAGGCTGATTCATAATATAACCGAAAGTCAAGCTGCTCCCAGCCATTCGCTTGGCTATGCCGCCAGGGCTGTGTAAATGGAACGGTAACTTCAGTAAGCCAACGTGCATTATCCGGGATGGACGCCAGCGGAAGATTGAGCAGGGTCTTCACTTGTTGAAGCCGCGCCCGCCAAATATATCCACCCCACACACGATACCAGACCGGATTCCCCTTGGGTTCATCAGCGGTCACCACTTCATACACATGGACGAGATCGTCTTTATACCACGTGCCGGTAATTGCGGATTTCGTTAGGTCAAGGGAAGGCGTACTATAAACACTCACCGATTGGGTTGCCACACGCACGATATCACCATCATCGAAATTGATAAGATCCGGCGTGAAAATATTGGGTATAAAACGATTGAACGCCAGGCTTCCCAAACTGAGTCCGCCCAGCTTAAGAAAATCGCGGCGGGAAAAAGGTTTTGACATGCAAAAGATTGTACTCGAAAACGGTTAGATTTAAATTTAACTCTTTTAATAATTCAACCCTCCAATGTTTGGAGGGTTGAATGTGTTATTCAGTTGTCCGCCTCAAGCCTGCACCGAGGCGGGGATCATGTCTTTCAGTAGAATCTCAAGCGCCATCGTATGGCCACAGCGCTGATGGGTGATGAAGAACTCGCAGTCACATTCAAAACTCCCATCATTAAAGGTTACATGATGATTATTATTGTCGCCGTGAAAAGTAAGTTCAAACTTGTTGAAGCGAAAGCGATTCCGTTCCTCGGCGTACCGCTTGGCTTTCTCGATCTTTCCGATCATTCCAGAATCCATCTTTCAATCTCCTTCCGGATTTGAAATAAAAGACACGCGCAAGAACGCGTGTCTTTCCAGATTAAAGAACCAACTCATTATCAATCATAAATCGCATAATGGGAAACTCTGTGCACCGAGTATAGCCAGATTCTGAAGACAAGTCAATCGCCAATTTTCGATTGTTATGAATTCGTATGGGATTTGTAGGGTGATCATTAATCGGCCGTTGCCCCGGCTATCATCGGTTCGTCGCCGTTATATTTCCAAATCCTCGGCCATTTGACCGAAATAAAGCCCAAACCGATGATACAACCGATTCCGCCGCTGATGATGGCAAACGGCGTGCCGAATAACTGAGCCACGGCCCCCGCTTCAAACTCTCCCAACTGCGGGCCGCCGTTGAAAAATATTTGATTGATGCTTGTCATCCGCCCGCGCATTTCATCCGGCGTTTCCAACTGACGGATGGTGTTCCGAATGATGGTACTGACTCCATCTGCCGCGCCGGTGACTGCCAAAGCGATCCACGCCACGGCAAAGGAAGTGGCCGCGCCAAAGACAACCGTTGCCAAGCCGAATATAAACACCGCTATCAAAAAGAGCGGTCCCTGTTTCCGCAATTGATGCACCTGCGAAATGATCGTGGCCGCCAGCACCGCTCCCACCGACTGCGCCGCGGAAAGCCAGCCGTATGCAACCACACTCACATGCAGGACATCATTCGCAACAAAGGGCATCAGCGTATTGGCCGAGGCGAAGAAGGTCGCGATAAAATCCAAAATCATGGACGAAAAAATGATCGGCTTGTTAACAATAAAATGAATGCCTTCTCGAATGGCTTGAAGCGAGATGCCGGTTGCGCGGCTTTCAGATTTCTGCGGCACACTTCCGATGAGGATCAAGGCCAAAATCACGGCCACATAAGAGATGGCATTAATAAAATAAACGCTCGCGAGTCCGCTTCCGGCGATGATAAAACCGGTGATCGCCGGGCCGATGACCGAACCGGCTTGAAACGCAATCGAGTTCAAGCTGAAGGCATTGGCCAAATCTTCGGTGGGAACAAGATTTGGAATCAACGCCGCGCGCGCCGGCCCATCGAACGACATCACCATCGCTTGAATCGCTGTGATTAGATAAATGTACCAGATGGTGATACGCCCGAAAAAGGTCAACGATGCAAGGATCAACGCAAGGGCCATGGCACTGGATTGCGTTATGAAAATGATCGTGCGGCGGTTATAGGAATCCGCGACCGCGCCGCTGACCAGCGAAAAGAAAATCACCGGCAAAATGCGCGCCAAGCCGACTCCGCTGATCGCAATCGGCTGATCCGTCAGCGTGCGGATATGCCAGAAGATGGCCCAAACCTGCATTTGAGTCCCGGCGACAGAGATCAATTGCCCGAGCCAAAGATAAAAGAACCGACGATGTTTTAAAGCGGGAGGAACATGCATTTTACAAGCAACACTAAAATTTGGCTTTGAAGATTAGGTGCCCCAGTCGCGTATATATAAGAAGTCATAACCGATGGTGCGATTGCTTAACTTTGCAATCGGCGGGATCATTCGTTTATATTGACTCCGGCGAATTCGCTCGACCACTTGATTGACAAACTCTACGCTGAAGCCAGACGCAATACAATCCTCAACACTGTATCGCCTGTCCACCAAAAGATAAAGCAGTTTGTCCACTTCAGCATACGTGAAGCCCAGTTCCCCTTCATCGGTTTGACCCTTCCACAAATCCGCAGACGGCGCTTTATCAATCACGGATGAAGGCACGTTCATCGCGCGTGAGAGCTGACGCACCTGCGTCTTATATAAATCGCCGATTGGATTGAGCGCCGAAGCCATGTCGCCCCACAGGGTGGTGTATCCGAGAAGAGTTTCCGTTTTATTGCTGGTGCCGACGACCAGTCCCTTGAAGACTTCGGACTGATCGTATAAGACAATCATTCGAGAGCGCGCCATCAGATTGCCTTTTCGAAGATTCGATATCTGCGGATCGAGCTGGATCATCGGCTCAACCATGGGCGTGATCTCGATCGTTTCCATCCGGACCCCGAAGCGGGTCGCCGTTATTTCGGCATCTTCCAGTGAATCAGCAGACGAAGTCTTATAAGGCATTCGAATGGCAAGGACATTATCCGGGCCCAATGCTTCCGCCGCCAGCGCGCACGAAAGCGCAGAATCGATTCCACCTGAAAGACCGATGACCGCGCGCGTAAAACCGAAGCGCGTGATTTCACTCTTAATAAAACCAGTCAGGATTTTTCGGGCAAGGTCAGTATGAATGCTGAGGTCAATATTCATTTTGATAAGATGCGATTCAATTCTTTCTGAACGAGATCGGCTCGTTCGTCGCGCATCAACGGCAAACGCGCCCGTGTGCGGCGAATTTGATTTAAATCAATCGTGGTCATCGTCAATGCTTCTTCAAAATACGGGCCATGAGCAAGTCGCTCGCCTCCGGGATCAAAGACTGTTGCCCCACCCCAAAAATTCAAACCATCTTCATAGCCCACGCGGTTGCTATGCACCACGAAGCTGGTGAACAAGTTGGCATATGATTGATTGACGTTCTCCACCCACCACGCTGATTTGAGTTTGCCGTGCTCGTTCAAGCCGCGTCCCGGAGATGCAGAACAAAACAACAGCACGTCCGCGCCATCCAGCCAAAGAAGATAAGGCGGTGAGGCATGCCAGAAATCTTCGCAAATCAACATGCCCATGCGCCCAAAGCGCGTATCAAAAGCGCGGATCGAATCACCGTGTGCGAAAAAGCGACCCTCATCAAACATTCCATACGTGGGCAAATATACTTTGTGATGTACATGGAGCACGCGTCCGGCGGAGAGATAGGCGGAGGCGATGTAAAAACGGTGACGCGCATCCTCGTCCACAAAGCCGACCACGATGTCGAGGCTTTCGACTCGCTTCGAGTAAGGGCTTGAAGACAGGATCATCGTCCGTCGGTTTGTGGGAAACCGTTGAAGCTAAATCCTGCAAAACGTATCCGGTCAAAGAGAGTTCAGGAAATACGATCAGGTCAGCTTTCCGGGATTGAGCCTGCTTGATGTAGTCTAGATGCTTTTCGAGGTTGGCTTGAACGTTTCCCAGTTTGGTCGCGATTTGAGTGAGAGCGAGGTTAATCTGCATTGTCCGAATCTTACCACTGAAATTTTGACCCTAAGGATTTTTGAAACCCTCAGGGTCAATTGCTGCGGAGAGGGTGGGATTCGAACCCACGGTGGCCACAAGGGCCACAACGGTTTTCGAGACCGTCCCATTCAACCGCTCTGGCACCTCTCCATGAGCGCGGCGAAATTATATCTCAGATTTCCACACTCGAATGAAGTTCAGGATAATAAATTTCCCGCAAACCTGCATCTTTTAATTTATCCATCAACACAGTTGCGGACTTGGATTCACCGTGCACCAGGAAAATTTTCTTCACTTGGGATTTGACCGCCATCGCATATTTAATCAACAAGTCCTGCCCGGCGTGACCGGAAAGTCCGCCAATCGTTTCGACGCGCGCCTTGACTTCATACGGCTCGCCAAAAATCCGGACGCGCTTCTCGCGATCGGCGAGGCGGCGGCCCAACGTATCGGGAGCCGTCCAACCCACAATCAAAATCGTGTTATTGGGATTGCCAATATTATTCCGCAAATGATGCAGGATGCGCCCAGCTTCCGCCATACCGGAAGCAGAAATAATAATCATTGGATCTTTCCGTTCATTCAACGCTTTGGATTCATCCACCGAATGGATATAGGTTAATGGTTTAAAATCCAGCGCAGGATGTTTTTCCTTTTGAATGAATTGATTCGTTTCTTCATCGAGACATTCGGGATGAGCGCGAAAGATATCAGAGGCGTGAACTGCCAGAGGACTATCCACATAGACCGGCACTGGTCTGACTCCGTCGCTCATCATTTCGTTTAAATAAAAAACCAGTTCCTGTGTGCGCCCGACTGCAAACGATGGGATAATGACCTTCCCCCCTCGTTGAATTGTTTCGGAAACGACCTTGCGAAATTCTTCAAACGCAAGTCGAGGGTCTTCGTGAGATTTATCTCCGTAAGTTGATTCCATCAACAAGTAATCAGCCGCCTCCGGCAGAACCGGATCGCGTAACAGTGGTAAATTCGGACGACCAATATCGCCCGAAAACCAGAAACGGAATTTTCGTCCTTTTTCTTCAATATCCAGTGAAACGCCCGCTGAGCCGAGGATGTGACCGGCATCCCAAAAGCGAACGGTTGCGCCAGGAACTGGTTCGAAGGGTTGGTCATAATCCATCGGCTTGAAGTGCTCATCCACCTGCTCGGCATCGGCCATGGTGTAAAGCGGCTCGACATGTTTACCGCCATGACGAGATTCTTTTTTATTAACAAACTCTGCGTCCGCTTCCTGAATGTGACCCGAGTCGCGCAACATCACATCGGCTAAATCAGCAGTGGCATGAGTTGCATAGATCGGACCCATATAACCATTCTTGATCAAATGCGGCAGGTTGCCGCTATGGTCAATATGCGCATGAGAAAGAATTACTGCGTCGATCTTGCGCGGATCATAAGGAAAATTCTGATTAAGAAAATAAGTTTCTTCGCGGCGGCCCTGATACAACCCGCATTCAAGCAAAAGGGTCGCGCCGTTGATTTCCAATAAATGCTGTGAACCAGTCACTGTTTGCGCCGCGCCGTCAAAAGTAATCCGCACTTCAACCTCCAAGCACATTTACAATCTGCGCGCCGAAATGTTCCAGCCGCCATGGAGAACACTCCATCACCCGTCTCACTTCCTCCGGACCGCGCTCCGCCAAGGCCATCAACAGCGGCCTCGGCAAAATAACATCCAACTCAACATCCATTTCCAACGCGATTTTCTTTCGCCAACTCTTCAATTTATCAAGCCGCTTGACATACGCCTCATTCGGACGTTCGGGTGGCCTCCGTTTCACCAGCGGACTCTGCGCGCCGCGCTCAACTGCTTCGAGAATAAGAGATCCCCAGTTTTGAATTTGTCTCGAAGTGAGTTCAACTTCCAACTCACTAATGGTGCTCGGTTTCATTTTGGCGATCTCAACCAAACGATCGTCATCCAGCACCTTGAATGGAGGCCGATCAAGTCGTGCAGCGATTTGCTCGCGAAAAGCAAGTAATTCGCTCAACACGGTCAGGTCACGCAAATTCAAATCGCGGCGATTGCCAAAGTGAGTCCAAGAAGGCGATTCGGCTTTGGGCTTCGAAGTGTTGGCATGGCAAGCCATCCAGAAATCTTCCTGCGCCAGAGGCCAAAGTCCCTTTTCCTCAAGCTCGGTTTTTAGAAGATCACGCAACGGGAGAAGAAAATGCGTATCGAGGCGGGCATACAACACAAGGTCGGGCGAGAGCGGACGCGCCCCCCAATCCGCTTTCTGAAATCGTTTATTCACTTTAATATTAAAATTCTCTTCAATCAATCGGTCGAGTCCGGCCAGCTTGCGGCCAAGGATGCGTCCCGCCTGCATCGTATCGAAAAGATTCGCGAACTTAAATCCATAATCCCGCCGCAGACAGATCAAATCGTATTCCGCGGCGTGAAAGACTTTTTCGATTTTAGGATCCGCAAAGATGGGACCAAGAATATCCAGGCCATCCAGAGCCAGCGGATCAACCAGATAATCTGTTTCGGCTGTGGAAAACTGAATCAGGCATACGCGTTCACGATAGGCGTGCAAGCTATTGGACTCGGTATCCACTGCAATGCGCGACTGGCAACTTAACTCGATTAATGAGCCGATCAAGCTGACTTGACGATTGAATTAATTCGGGTGGAGCAAGAGAGTCGGGAACCATAACCACGATTATATCTCGCGCGTTTTTTCCATAACAATGGCGGCTTCGCCATCGTTATAATAGGACTGCCACACATCCACGCGGTGATAACCCTCCTGTTCATACAGTTTGATTGCGCCATCATTGGAAGCCCGCACGGATAAACGCACGCGCGGCGTTTTGAGTTGACTTTCGCAGGCGCGCAACAGATCGCGCCCAATGCCGCGACGCCGAAATTCTGGCTCGACGCCAATAATTGCGATCCACGAGAATCCCTCCGACGGACGCGGATCCCCGGCGATGAAGCCGATCATTTTTCCATTTTCATGAATCGCCTTTAAGCGAATCACATCGGGGAATGTCAATACCGCTACAAGATCAAGGAACGGCCAGGCATCTTTTTCAAAGCATACACGTTCGAGTTTATTCAGCGCGCTAATATCGAGGAATGAAGCAGTTGTAATCTCCATAGAAAAAGGCCGCGTGTTTTACACGAGGCCTTGATTGTATCACCGGCAACCTAATGTTAGCTGTCTTTATTCTTGATGAAGTTCTCGATCATGCTGGTGAATTCCATCGGGAAGATATACTTGGTGGACGCGCCTTGACCAAGGGATTTCAATGTATCGAAATATTGAAGCGTCATGGTCTTCTGATCAATGCTCTTGGCAGCAGCAAAGATTTTCTCAAGGGCAGCGGAGTAACCTTCGGCTTGCAATAACTGCGCCTGTTTAGAACCTTCGGCTTGCAGAATATTGGCCTGCTTCGCGCCTTCCGCTTTCAAAATAGCAGACTGCTTTTCGCCTTCTGCCACGTTGATGGCGGCTTCGCGCGTACCGGTCGATTCAGTAACTACTGCGCGGCGGATACGTTCTGCAGTCATCTGGCGGTTCATCGCCTCTTGCACTTCCTTGGGTGGGATGATCTCGCGGATTTCCACGTTGGTTACTTTAACGCCCCAGCGTTCGGTTACCTCATCCAGCTTGGTTCTCAAGGTCGTGTTGATGTTTTCGCGCTGAGACAGAACCTCATCAAGCGCGATCCCACCGATGACGGAACGCAAAGTGGTGGTTGCCATGCCGGCCGCTGAGAGTTCAAAGTTGCCCACCGCGACTATGCTCGCTGTCGGCTCAATCACCTTGAAGTACCACAGGAAGTCAATCGAGATCGGTGCGTTATCTTTCGTGATCGATACCTGATGTGGCACCTCGCGAATCTGCTCGCGCAAATCCACTTTGACTGGACGGTCTACAATCGGTATGAGAAAAACGATACCGGGGCCTCTGGGCTAACTCATCACGCGTCCAAGGCGGAAAACCACCAGACGCTGATATTCCGGCACGATGCGAATGGCATTGACTAGAATGATGACAGCAATCACCACGACTGCGGCGACGATGCATAAAAGAACTGATCCAGTTGGATCCATATTTCTCTCCTTTCAAATTTGACTGCTTTATTATCTACGAGATTTACAAGATGATTATACGACAAATGATGGTGTAAAAGAGTTGCAGTGTATAATGATGAGGAATTTTATCACCCCTCCGTCACTACGTGACACCTCCCCAATTTTCCTAAAGGAAAATTGGGAGTCTGGGTAGGAGTATAGGAGCTTCCTTGAACTTCAAAAAAATATGTATTCTTGGTCTTGGCTATATCGGCCTGCCAACCGCCTCCACTTTTGCCGCGCATGGTGTCAAAGTTCTCGGCGTCGATGTGAATCCGCATATCGTCGAAACTTTGCGACGCGGTGAAATCCATATTCATGAGCCGGGTTTGCGCGACACAGTCAACGCCGCGCTGACTTCGGGCAATTTCAGCGTTTCGACCCAACCTGAAGAAACCGACGCATTCATCATCGCCGTGCCCACCCCATTCCATCAAAACAAGTTTGGAGATTACAACGGACAGCAATTCAAACTGGCGGATATGGGCGCAGTGCAATCAGCCACCGAAGCTATTGTTCCGTTTTTGCGAAAAGGCAATCTGGTCGTTCTCGAATCAACCTCGCCGCCGCGGACCACGATGGAACTCGTCGCTCCGATTCTCGCTCGTTCTGGACTGGAAGCGGGACGCGATTTCTATTTGGCTTACTCACCCGAACGCGTTTTACCGGGGCAGATTCTGCGTGAGCTGATCGAGAACGCGCGCGTCATTGGCGGCGTGACTTCTGAATCCGCCAAAGCTGGCGCTGACCTTTATTCCATCTTCGTCAAAGGTGAAATTATTCAAACCGATGCGACCACGGCAGAAATGGTCAAGCTAATGGAGAACACTTATCGTGATGTGAACATCGCCATCGCCAACGAATTTGCGCGCCTTGCTGATAAATTTGGCGTGGATGTATGGGAAGCCATCTCACTGGCCAATCGTCATCCACGCGTAAAGATTTTGAGTCCCGGCCCCGGTGTCGGCGGACATTGCATCAGCGTGGACCCCTGGTTCTTCGTCGAGTCCGCGCCGGAATTGACTCCGTTAATTTATACCTCGCGCAAGGTCAATGACGCGCAGCCGCAATATGTGGTCGGCTTAGTGAAGCGCGCGCTTGGTTCGCTCAAAGCCAAGAGAATCGCGGCATTAGGACTCGCCTATAAACCTGATGTGGATGATCTGCGCGAAAGCCCAGCCGTGGAAGTCGTGCATCTGCTTCAAGACGGAGGCGCACAGGTAAAAGCCTGGGAACCATTCAAGCCGGATGCAAATCTTGAAGGCATTCATATGGCGTCCAGTCTCGATGATGCGCTCAAAGATTCGGATGCAATCCTGTTGCTTGTCCGTCACACCGAATTCATCAACTTGAAGCCCGCTGATATCGCATCGAAAACAAAAGCCCGCGCGATCATTGATACGGTCAATGGCTGGAATGTTAAAGAATGGCAAAGTGCGGGATTTAATATCTCAAGACTGGGCGTAAGAAAGTAACCGACGTAAACGTAATTGATGTTGCGCTTTGCGATTTATGAAAATTCTTTCTGTTTTTGGTACTCGCCCTGAAGCCGTCAAAATGGCGCCGGTGATTCGGGAGTTGGCGCAAACGCCAAACATCGAATCGCGTGTCTGTGTCACCGCACAACACCGTCAAATGCTCGACCAAGTTTTAGATTTGTTCAATATCAAACCTGATTACGACCTCGATTTGATGCGTGAAGATCAATCGCTAGCAGAATTAAGTGCGGCAATCTTCACGCATCTTGATCCTGTCCTTTCTGAGTTCGAACCGGATTGGGTTTTGGTGCAGGGCGACACAACAACGGTCGCGATTACTTCCCTGCTCGCCTATTATCGCCGCATCCTCGTCGGACACGTGGAAGCGGGACTTCGCACACACGACAAGTGGCAACCTTTTCCTGAAGAGATCAATCGCCGCGTGGCAGGCGTCATCGCCGATTTGCATTTTGCTCCAACCGAATGGACCCAACAAAATTTGCTTCGAGAAGGTATATCGGAAAAGGCGATTGCTGTGACAGGAAATCCTGTCATTGACGCATTGCAATTCGCGGCGCAACAACCGGAGCCGAAAGAGATCGTTGAGTTACTTGGTAAATTGGGAATTGGAAATTGGGGATTGGGCAAGAAATTGATTCTGGTAACCGCTCATCGCCGAGAAAATTTTGGCAAGCCGCTCGAAGAGATTTGCAACGCGCTCAAAGAACTGGCTTCACGCGGCGATGTGGAAATCATCTATCCGGTGCATCTCAACCCGAACGTGCAGGAACCGGTTTATCGCATCTTGAAGGATGTAAATCACATTACGCTTCTTCCACCGCTGGAGTATCTTCCGCTGGTTGGTTTGATGAAGCGTTCCACGCTGATTCTCACTGATTCGGGCGGCATCCAGGAAGAAGCGCCTGCATTTGGCATTCCCGTGCTCGTTCTGCGCGAGGTAACGGAGCGGCCGGAGGGAATCGAAGCGGGGACGTTGAAACTCGTTGGAACGGCAAGCCACCGCATCGTCAAGGAAGCGAGGCGGCTTTTGGATGATCAAACTGCATATGCAGAGATGGCAAAAGCTGCGAATCCATTCGGCGATGGGCACGCCGCGCAAAACATCGTCAGAGCCTTGCTGAATTACAAGTCCTGACACTTCCTTAATACTTTGTAATGCACATCCAAATTATTTGTGTGTATAATGATATCGATGATATCGTTGCGCCGCTCGGTGGCATTTTTATTTGCTTTCTGCCTGCTGGCAATCCCATGGTCTTCTGCGAATGCACAGGATGCGGGAATCCGCTATTTTCCACAGACCGGCCACAACGTTCAAGGGGATTTCCTGCGGTTCTATAATGCCGTCTCCGATCCGACCACGCTTTACGGCTATCCCATCACTGAGCAATTCAACAGAAAAGACGGACTGCTGGTTCAATATTTTCAGCGCGCCCGATTTGAATATCACCCAGAGTTGCCCGATGGTCAGCGCGTGGTTCTCACCGATCTCGGCACGCAAATGTACGCACCGGGCACTCAATTGAATATTTTCAACCCGTTCGCGTGCCAACTCTATACACAAACGAATTTTCCCATTTGCTTTGCGTTCCTTGATTTTTATAATCAATACGGCGGACCGCTACAATTTGGTTATCCCATTTCGCCGTTTGAATATCACGACGGGATGATCGTCCAATATTTTCAGAAGGCGCGCATGGAATGGCAGCCATCCAACCCGGAAGGCGAGCGCGTCATCCTCACTGATCTTGGAAGTTTATACTTCGATAAACTGGTGGAAGACCCCGGCTTGAAGAACGCGGTTCAATCCATCAATGCCAGCATCCAGCCGCGGATTATTTCTCTACAGGTGCGCGCATTCGTCTGGAAGGCGGTCACCATGGGAAGCGACCAGCAATCCATCTTTATCATCGCAAACGATCAAAGCGGGAAACCCATCAACGACGCGGCTTGCACTGCCACTATTAACTGGCCGAACAAATCGGCACAAGTGATCGACGCGGCAACGAACAGCAGCGGCATTGCAATCCTTCAACTTTCATTTGCGAACAAACCATCGGGAAGTTTGATCCCCATTGATGTGAATTGCCAGTATGAAAATAATCTGAACGGCATTACAACCACAGCTTTCAGAATTTGGTATTAGCCGCTAATCCTACAGATCGTTCAAATCAAATACCGGGCCATCTTTACAAGTCAGTAATTGTCCGCGACGACTTTCTACGGTGCAGACTCCGCATTCCGCGAGGGCTCCGCAGGACATCGGGGCGCGGATTAAAACCTGCGCATCTTTCCGGGCTTTCAGCGGATTGCCCGTCCCAACCATTTTCTTTAACCCAGGCAGTGACTCGCGCGCCGCGTCCATGGCAATGTAATCCGCCCAATCGCAAATATCTAGCAACGCGCTCATCGGTTGGACTTCGATTTGCAGAGGAAGATCATCTAGTGGAGTTGGACAAATTAACACGACGGATGCTTCTTGTTTCAAAGCAGCATCAAGCAAGCCCAATAGTCGTGCAGGAGAATCACTTGCACTCGCTTGTTGAGTGTCATAGGCAACTAGCGCAACTCGACGTGCATTGTTCGGCAAAATAAATCCATGTCCCAGCGGGCCGCGCAAATGAAGGTGCATGCCAGGATTCCATGAAGTTGGTGTCGGCGGCGCGGCGAGAAAGCCATCAGCAAAAGGTCTGGCTGAGAAAACGGAAGCCGCCAGCGGTGAGTCTGATGCGCCTGCATAAGCGAGGAGATATTGTCCGGGTACAGGAATCAAAGATGGATCGCATTGAATCCGCACGGCGGGTTTTCCGTCGAGCAAAACAAGTTCTTTGATGATTCCTTTGGCTTGCATGACCTCATCTTAACATGGCTTTCAAGGCTCGGCAAGCGGTTATAATATTTCGCATGAACCCAATCAAACCAAGCGGCCGGCAGATTCGACTCACAAGTCTGTCGGCTTGTGCGGGTTGAGCGTCGAAGCTCAACGCGGAAACGCTGGCGCAGGTTCTGCGCCCCGTACAGGACATTTTTAAACCGTCCGATTATCCTGATCTATTAGTCGGACTCGAAGGCCCGGACGATGCGGCAGTCTGGCGTCTGGATGATTCGCGCGCGTTGGTCCTGACCACAGACTTTTTCACGCCAGTCGTTGACAACGCGTACGATTACGGCGCGATTGCGGCGACGAATAGTCTTTCGGATATTTATGCAATGGGCGGAACACCATTCCTTGCCTTGAATGTCGCCGCACTTCCGCCCGATCTCCCCATTGAAATCTCTGCTGAGATATTGCGCGGCGGCGCGGAGAAAGCGCGCGAGGCTGGCGTCGTCATCGCGGGCGGACACACGGTTCAGGATAAAGAACCAAAATATGGATTGGTCGTGATCGGATTCGTTAATCCGCAAAAGATGTTGAGCAAGAGCGGACTCAAAGTTGGCGATGCGTTAGTGTTGACCAAACCGCTTGGGTTCGGTGTCACCACTACGGCGTTGAAGCGCGAGCAAACCGATGAAAAAGATGTTAAAGAGGTTGTGACATGGATGACGAGACTGAACAAAACCGCGGGTCAACTTGCCGTTGAATTCAATCTGCGCGGCGGCACGGACGTTACCGGATTCAGTTTGCTCGGCCACGGCTGGGAAATGGCAAACGCCGCGGGCGTTGCACTGGAAATTGAATACGGCAAAATTCCGTTCGTGAGTTGCGCACGCAAATATGCAGACAAGGGCGCCTTTGCCGGAGGTTTGTTCGATAATCGATCTTACTTCTCATCGCATGTTCAATTCGATCAATCGCTGGATGAGCCATCACAGATGCTGCTATTCGATCCGCAAACCAGCGGAGGGTTATTGCTCGGCGCTCCGCAGGAAAAGCTGGATGCGTTCATGAAACGTGCAAAGGAACTTCATCAACCATTATGGGTAATAGGAAAAGTGAAACAAGGCCAGGGGATTCAGGTAAAATAGAATGGATAGGGATTGCACCCCTATCAGGTGATCATGTCCAGTATTCCAACTGATATTCTGATTCTCGTACTTTTACTCCTGCTTAACAGCTTGTTCGTAATGTCGGAGATGGCGGTCGTTTCCGCGCGCAAAGCGCGGCTCCAACAACAAGCCAACGAGGGAAATAAACACGCTGCCACCGCTCTGAATCTTGCACAACATCCAAACACATTTCTTTCCACAGTCCAGATCGGGATCACGTTGGTCAGCGTGTTGCTCGGCGCGCTGGGCGGACCAGCATTCTCCGAGCCGTTGGCCGAGCTATTTAACCGGTGGCCGGCTTTGGTTCCATACGCGGATTCGCTGGCGCTTGCCATCGTGGTTGTGTTGATCGCCGCCCTGTCTCTTGTATTGAGCGAGCTTGTTCCCAAACGAATCGCATTGCATAATCCGGAAAAAATCGCAGCCGCGATCGCGGGTCCGATGCTCTTTATCTCAAAGTTATTTTCGCCGCTTGTCTGGCTGCTGGGACGCGCCACCGATTCTATCCTGCGGATGATGGGCATCAAGCCGACCAACGAACCGCCTGTAACCGAAGAAGAAATTCAACTGCTCATTGACCAAGGCACCGAGGCCGGCGTTTTTGAAGAAGCCGAACAGGACATGGTGGAAGGCGTATTCAGCCTGAGCGATTCGCGCGTCTATTCCTTGATGACGCCGCGCACCGACATTGTTTGGATCGATATTACCGATTCACAAGAAGAGATCCGCCGCAAGATTTCTGAAAGCCCCTATTCGCGGTTTCCCGTCTGTCAGGATAGTCTCGACACCGTGCTCGGCATTGTCAAGGCACGTGACCTGCTTACGTCCCCGAATCTTTCGAGCGACGATTTCAAACTCAAAGAAAAATTGCGACCCGCCATTTATATTCCCGAAACCATGCTGGCTTCCCGTGCCCTCGAGGTGTTCAAGGAAAAGAATGCCGAGATCATGTTCCTCATTGACGAGTTTGGAAGCCTGCAGGGCCTGCTCACGCTCAATGATATTATCGAAGAAATCGTCGGCGACATCGAAGTGGAACCACAAGCCACTCAACGTCAGGACGGTTCTTGGCTATTGGACGGCATGTTGGAAATGGACAACTTCAAAGAAATCTTCAAAGTCGAGACCATGCCTCACGAAGACGAATACGAGACGTTGAGCGGCTTCGTGATGATGTCGCTCGGACGCGTGCCGCAAGCATCTGACCGTTTCGAATGGAATGGATTGCGCTTCGAAGTCATGGACATGGATGGTCGGCGGGTGGACAAAGTGCTGGTCACAACACTGCCGCCTCGTTCCGCGACCCAACCGATTCAAGTTAATAAGAATTGATCAACTGGTTACAAAGCCAGTTCAAGACAGGAGTTGAGAAATAAAGCTGAAGCATTTCATTGACAGTAACAAAGGCATTATCTTCCTTGTATTACTGGGAATGATTATTTATTACCGGCAATGGAACAATCCCACTGCAATGATTTACTTGGCGTTGCATGGAAGTTACGGATTGATGTGGGTCATGAAGTCACGGTTCTTTCCGGATAAACAATGGGAACAACGTTCTCCGCTTCGGCTCGGATTGTTAGCCTGGTTTGCGTTGGCTTCCTATTGGCTTCCGGGCTGGATCATTTTCTCGCGTTCGCTGCAAGCGCCAGCCTGGCTATTGACTGTATGTGTCACCATCTATATATTCGGCGTGTTTTTCCACTTTGCCAGCGACATGCAAAAATATACATCGCTGGAGCTAAAGCCCGAAACGCTAATCACCAATAAGTTGTTCAGCCTGTCGCGCAACATCAATTACTTTGGCGAATTCTTGATCTACGGCGCGATGGCCGGGCTGGCGATGAGCTGGATCGCGTTTTTGCCGCTCACCGCGTTCAGCATATTCTACTGGATTCCAAACATGATTCGTAAAGAGAAATCTCTTTCACGTTATCCAAATTTCAACGAATACAAACATAAGGTTAAATCTTTTCTCCCGTTTTTATTCTAGGAGGCAAAATGTCGGCTTATGTAATTGTTGATGTTGATGTGACCGATCCCGAGGGTTACAAGGAATATGCCAAGCTGGCAACTGCAACTGTGGCTTTATACGGAGGCCGCTATCTGGCCCGCGGAGGATCCAACGAGACGCTGGAAGGCGACTGGCATGCCAAGCGACTGGTTATTTTGGAATTTGAGAATGCTGGAAAAGCCAAGACGTGGTTGAATTCTCCCGAGTACGCGCCCGCGCGCAAATTGCGCCATCGATACGCAATAAGTAACATGGTCGTCGTCGAAGGGATATAGTTTGCGAACAGGTGGTCGAGCATAACGAAGTTGCCGCCGCTCGCATGGTATAATTTTCGCCCGTATGAGTTCAGAACCTTCATCTCAAAAAACACAAGTCTGTCCCACGTGCGGAACGCGCCTGGCTGAATCCGCGGCGCGCTGTCCGGTCTGCGGCACGGATCTAACGGGCAAGGCCAAAGCCGGGGCACAGAAACGATCCGAACCCTCTGTGGAGGCCGCCCGCATGCCGGAGGTCACACTCAGTCTTCCGGTTGCGCTTGGATTGTTGGCTTTGTTCCTCGCGGTTGGAGCCATTGTGGTTTTCATCGGTCTCAGTGCAGGCGTCGGCGGAAGTAAATTAGTTAAGCCCACCACCGTTCCAACTCAAACCGAAACGCCGACCGATTCTCCAACTCCAACGGATACAACGCTGCCAACCGCTCAACCCACATTTACAGTTCAGGCGCCGTTCACTTACACAGTCGCCGGAAGCGATACCTGCAGCGGGGTCGCCTATCAATTTGGAGTCTCCGTTAACAGCATCATCATTCTGAACGACCTTGCAGCCTCCTGTCCTCTCTCAGTAGGGGAAAAGCTAAAGATTCCCTATCCGACTGCTACTCCCCCGCCTCTTCCAACGGACACGCTTGTAGCGGGAGACGCGACCAAAGCCGCATGTCTCCAGCAGGAATACACGGTCGAGGCAAATGACACGCTTTCCAGCATCGCTTTAACCTACCAAGTGCCAATGCAAGCCATCAAGGACTTCAATGGCCTCTCAACCGACAATGTATTTCTAGGCCAAAGGCTGAATATTCCCTTGTGCATGCGCGCTGCCACGCCGGGACCAACACCAACGCCGACTATTCCGCCTCCCTACCCCGCCCCCAATTTGCTCCTGCCTTCGGATGGCGCGGCCTTCACCCTTGCGGATGATGTAGTCACTTTGCAATGGGCTTCCATCGGCACGCTACGCCAAAACGAAGAATATGAAGTCACAATTGAAGATATCACTACCGATCAAGGCCGGCGCATCGTGGATTATGTGACGGATACCAAATACATTGTCCCGACCACCTTCCGTCCAAATGATAATATCGCACACGTGATGCGCTGGTGGGTCTTGCCGGTGCGCGAAATTGGAACGGACACTCAGGGACAACCTATTTGGAATTCAGCGGGCGCACAAAGCGACCAACGAGTCTTCACATGGGTCGGCGCGGCCGTTCAGGGAACGCCTACACCTACGCCCTAGTCATCCACGAGCAGACTTCCGAAACGAAAGACTTCGGGAATCTTTCGTTTTCCTTCTATTCATCCGATGGCATCAAACAATTTGATCGCAGGCGACCGCGTAAAGGTATTCCTGGATTCCAAATATTGGCAGAGCGAAGGCTGGTTTGATGGCACGATCATTCGTATCGATCCATATTCTGAGCATCGCAATTTTTATTGGGTAGAATTGGATGTCGAAGTACTACCCTTGCAAGGCGGGAAAACCGCAATGATCTCAGTGCTCAATCCCAAAAATATCATGAGACTATAAATGAACTCCTCTTTAGATCGCCGCACATCTATCATCTTCATCATCATCGCCGCCACACTCTGGAGCACAAGCGGCGTGCTGCTCAAAATCATCAGCTGGCAACCCATCGCCATCCTTGCCGGACGTAGTATTTTTTCAAGCATCGTACTTTTCATTTACCTGCGCCGTATTCCCACAAAATGGACACGCTGGAAATTGCTTGCGTCCGTCGCGTACATCTTGACGCAATTCCTTTACATCTGGTCAATCAAGCTGACTACCGCCGCCAACGCGATCTTCCTTCAATACACTGCACCGATTTACGTCATCCTGCTGGCGGTATGGTTCCTGCATGAAAAGCCTTCGCGCGTCGATTGGAGTTCGATGTTCATCATCTTTGTCGGCATGTTGCTTTTCTTTGGCGACAAACTTAGTACGGACGGTTTTTTTGGAAATATATTAGCGGTTATCAGCGGTGTCACTTCTGCGCTCATGATGGTATCCATGCGCGCACAAAAAGATGGTGTGCCAGCCGAAAGTATTCTAGCTGCAAATATTTTTACGGCCATCATCGGTATTCCATTCATCCTCAAAGAATCGTGGACAGCCACGAACTGGCTTATCCTGTTATATCTCGGCACGATTCAAATGGGCGTTTCGTTTATCCTTTTCTCCAATGCCATTAAACATGTACCAGCCCTCGAGGCCAATCTCATCAGCACGCTCGAGCCGGTGTTGAATCCCATTTGGGTATTCTTATTCATCGGCGAAGAACCGGGACGCTTTGCATTGATTGGTGGAATCATCGTTCTCACAGGCGTTGCACTAAATGCGATCAGCGGGGCGCGCACGCCAGAGACCGCTCCCGCCAGGCTATGACTCAGTCTCTTTCTGAATTGCTGGAGAAAGCCCTCGCTTCGCGCGCGACCTTATTCGACGCGCGCCACGAATCAGCATTCCGACTCTTCAACGGATTCAGCGAAGGAAATCCGAATCTGGTGGTTGATCTTTATGCCGAGACAATTCTTTTTCATAATTATTCTGATGCGCCCGAACAAACTTTATCGCTGATTCAAGCAGCACAAGAGTTTTATCAGCATCGTTTGCCATGGCTCAAGGCCGGAATTATCAAAGCGCGCAACGGTAAATCTATCGAAGTGAAGCGGGGAAAATTATTATTCGGCGATCAAGTAGATCGAAAAATAAATGAACATAATGTTTGGTTTGCCATTGATCTGACGCTAAACCAAGATGCCAGTTTTTATCTCGATACGCGCAATCTCCGAAAATGGATCCGCGAAAACGTGAAAAGCAAAACTGTCTTGAACGCGTTCGCATACGCTGGCAGTTTAGGAGTCGCCGCGACGGCAGGCGGAGCCAGCCGCGCCGTCCAGCTTGACCGCAATCGTCAATTCCTGAACGTCGCGAAAGAATCTTATTCTTTAAATAACTTTCCCATTCACAAACAAGATTTCATCACATCCGATTTTTTTGCGCAAGTCGCCAAATTCAAACGAACAGGTGAACGTTTCGATTGTGTGTTCATAGACCCGCCGTTTTTCTCGACGTCGCCGAGAGGAACCGTGAATCAAGTCAATGAAAGCGCGCGGCTGATCAACAAAGTGCGACCGCTGATCAATGATGACGGTTATTTGGTCGCGATCAATAACGCGCTGTATGTGAGTGGACGAGAATATGTAAAGACGCTCGAAGCGTTATGTGAGGACGGATATTTGAAAATCAAAGAATTGATTCCTGTTCCCGATGATTTTACAGGCTATCCTGAGACCAGCATCGGCAAACCCATTACTGATCCATCGCCATTCAATCATTCGACAAAGATTGCAGTGCTCGAGGTAAAAAGGAAATAATCCCTCAGGCTTACGAGGGATTGCATTTGAACAGAATTCGTTGCATCATTGTTTTCAAATAGAGTCAATTAGACACTGGTAAATCAATGGAGAAGAAAACGGAAGTCTTATCGTTATATAAACAGATCATGTTCGTCTTGCTAGCGTTAGTGTTAGCGGGGCTCGCCTGCAGCTTCGGCGCGCGAGTTCCCAATGTTAATCCGCCACCATCATCATCTGCCTCTCAGCCGAATCAAGACGGGTCGTCAGCAACTAGTGGAAACTGTGCAAATGATTATCTGCCAGTCAAACCAGGTGCTACTTGGACATATAATGGTCAAAGCGCGTCAGGCAATTTTACGCGCGTGAGCATCATAACGAGCGTGGAAACAGACTCTTTCGACCGTGAAATTGCAACGACGCTGAGCAACGGAACACAAAAAACCTATACTGATTTATGGAAATGCACGCCAGACGGACTCGTCTTGCAGGGCGGGCCGCTTGCCACCACGTTCCAAAGCGTCTATGGCAATGCAACGATGAAGACTCTTTCCACAACAGGGGTGACTTTGCCCGCACATATCAACGCCGGAGACTCCTGGACGCAGGATGCACAATTAGCATTCACCTCCACGCAGGTCTCAGTCAATATCACGCTAACCTACAATTTCAAAGCCATCGGGCTTGAGTTGGTCACAGTTCCTGCGGGAACCTTCAATGCCATGAAGATCCAAATCGATGTTACGTCACAAGCCACCACTGCGAGTCGAACCAACAATATCGCAGTGGACGGCTTCGAGTGGTTTGTTCCGGGCGTGGGAGCAATCAAATCCTCGGTGGGCGTAAAAGTGAATGGAACAGCTTACCCCGGCACCGACGATCAGATGCAGTCATACCATATTCCGTAACATACGCGTAAAAACTTCGGAAGTTTTCTATTACTACAGAATGACAATCTACTTTCCCTTCGGCACCGAGAGATATTCTTCACCTGTTTCGCCCTAGGCAAAGCCTCGTGACATTCGCCTTATATTTGCAACCCAATCAATGCACCAAATCTTCCCGTCTTGCCTTTCTCAGCACGGTGCGAAAACCAATCGTCGAGGTGACAGGCGGTGCACAGCCCAGCCACTTCGATCTTTTCGACACCAGATTTTTGCAGTTGAATAAAATTCGCAGACCATAAATTGAGATGGGTTTTGCCGTCACGCGTCTCGATCAAGCGTTCGGCATCCGAGCCGAAAGACTCCTGCACTTTGGCAATCACATCTGCGCCGACCTCGTAATGATCCACACCAATTGAAGGACCGACGGCCGCATAAATATTTTCAGGCTTTGAGCCGTAATGTTCGTGCATCTTCTTCACAGCGGCGCTCGTCATGCCGCGCACGGTTCCGAGCCAACCGGCGTGAGCCAGTCCAACCACGCCTTTTTTTGAATCGTATAACATAATCGGGACGCAATCCGCGAAGCGCATATATAACGTGACTTCGGGTTTGTCGGTGAAGATCGCATCGGCCTGAATCAATGGCAGATTGGGATCACGCGGCGCATCGGCGATGACCGCCTCGGCGGAGTGAACCTGCCAGACGTCGAAGAGCGAATCGATTCTCCGACCGAGAGCGGTGAACGAACGATATCGATTCTCGCGCACGCGGGTCACTTCATCGCCCACCGTCCCGCCGACGTTGAGCGAAGCCCACGGCTCCGGGCTGACGCCTCCCTGCCGCGTAAAGACCGCGTGAGTCACATCGCGCCGGAAGAGATCAAAGGTGTAATAACGAATTCCGTTCGAATGAGTGAAGGGCATAAGTTTTATTTAATGTCGTTGCCTGCACTGAGCCGCAGGCACATGTACGAGTGAAGCAAACTACTTGCAGACACCAATTGAATATCACTTACATGAGATTGCCGCACCTGCTCCACGGGTTCGCAATGACATACTAGATTACTTCGCAACCGCAAATTTCTTGATCAAAACCTCGCGCGTATCCTTCATCGATTCTTCAATGGAAGGAAATGCAAACCAGGCAGTCATAAAACCGAACAAGCCGCCGGTCAGCACGCGCATGAATGGTGTGCTTTCATAATAAGGCATATACGTCACCAGCCACGGCCAGTTGAATTGGCTGAGCAACTGCCAGAAGCCGTCGATGCCGATGGGAACAATGCCAATCAAAAACCACAGCAGCCAATGCAGAGATGGGATTCGGCGTTTCATCAGGCCGTAGATCAGACCGAAGAGAACAATGGCGGCATAAATCGCGACACATCTTTCGCAGACCGCGACTTTATATCCAAGCGTTGCGTTGCCGATGAACTGGCGCGCATACAAGCGCGAGATATTGAATGGGTCCGCCAGGTTTTGAAATCCGGTCACTTGCTCAAGTGTGTTGACTCCGACCATGCCCGCTTCTTTCAACGGATAATATGGCTGTTGGCCGAACAGAAAGAACGAACGGAACGCAAACTGATGACAGAGTGGGCTGTAGATTGTATAAATAATTTTTGCCGGAACCTCCGCACCGATCTTCATCAGAGTGGGAGCTAGGAAAGGCAAACCGACATAAATAAAAACGATCCAGTTGATGACGGCCAGATAATGTTGGGCAATCCAAAAATAAACGCGGTCGCTTCCTGAAATGGTTTCTCCCTTGCGAATGCGCTCCTGATATTTTTCACCGCCGACTTGTTCCAACTGGCCGCGGCGATCATTCGCCGCCCCAAGTGTCATCTCCAAAGCCTGAGGCGTGATCGGCGCTTTGAGTTTGTAGGGCCCGATCTCCACCACTGGAATCTGATCGCCGTATTTCACTTTTAACGCTGGATCAGAATCAATATTGACTTCCGCGAGATGGTGCGGAAATTTATTCTCCAAATCCTTCAAATCTTTTTTGACCTGATCGCATAGTTCACAATGATCGCGCGCATAAAGAGTTACGTTAAGCATTCTGCCTCATCAAATCCCAAAGTTGAAATAGAAGAATTGAGCGCGCTGGGCAATCAACTCGAACATGCCCGTCAACAGCATCACGCCCACAATTACCAAAACCACACCCATGACAATCTCGACATAATGCATGACCTTGTTATACCTTCGCAAAATCATCGTTACCCAGCTAATGCCCAATGCCGCGGTGAGAAAAGGAATGGCGAGTCCAGCAGAATAGGATGAAAGCAATTTCACACCCAGCGCAACTGAACCGCCGTTGATCGCAAACGTTAAGATCGTTCCCAACACCGGGCCAACACATGGCGACCATCCGGCCGAGAAAAACACACCCATCAGCGCGGATGAAAGATATCCCAACTTTGGATCGGGCAGCTCATGGACGCGTGCATCATATTCCAAAAACGGAATGCGAAAGACGCCGATCATATGCAGGCCGAAGATGATGACCACCACCCCGCCGATTTTCGCCAGCCAGTTGCGAACGTCGAATAGCAATCCGCCCGCCACCGAAGCGGCCACGCCTAAAACGATAAAGACCACACTGAAGCCCAACACAAATGCCAGGCCGTGTGTGAAAGTGATCCAGCGATTCGAGACGGTATTTTCACCGCCGGCCGCGCGTCCGCTTAAATAGCCGATGTATGCCGGGACTAAAGAAAAAACACAAGGGGAAAGAAAAGAAGCGAGTCCGGCTAGAAACGCCAGACCAATTGTGACTTCCGAAATATTCATCGAATCAGCTATCCGGTTTTCGCTGTAAATAAGTCAGCGACCGAAACCTTGGTGCCAACGTTCGGCCATTGCATTTGTATTTCGCTTTGATCCAAAGAAACAAACGGCGAGGTCCAGCGGTAAATCCACTTGGCATCCTCGGGACTCACGTTGACACAGCCATGAGATTTCTGGCTTCCAAAATAGTTATGCCAGAAAACTCCGTGGATCGCTGCACCGACATTGAGATTGAAGAACGTGGGCCACGGAACCGCCATCGTATCATAACCATTATCGCTGCCTCCCGCTTTCCCCAAATTGGCGGACATATGAATCGAAAACATTTTTCGCGCCGTGGCTTGATCGCCGACCGGAGTTGAATAAGAAGCCGTATCATCGCCACTCGAAATCCTGCAAAAATAAACTTCGTTCTTTCCTTCAAAGCATGAAAGCGTTTGATGTTCCGGGGTTGTATCCACAGTGATTTTTTTGGTAGCCAGATCCACGTTCGGATTGATCGGTGAAACATCGTCTTGCGTCAGCGGGTGGAAGGCGGCCGCGTCGGCTAGAAATAGGTCGCCGTATCCATAACCATGACCCGGTGATTCGTTAAAACGATAAGCAATTTTCCCTGTCGTATCCGTGCCCACCTGATCCAGCCACACCACCTGACCATAATACAACCGCACCGGCTCATTATGTTCCATTAGGAATTTTATGGCAGGTGCAATCGCGGGGTTTAGGATTTTCAAGTCAACATAAGGAACTGTCACCTCAGCCCAAAATCCCGACTTACCCGCCGGAACAGCAGGTATCGGAGTATTCGGTAAGTTACGAACCGGTTGAACATGCGGCAAATACAAATACCCATCCGGCGTTTCAACCCATTGTTGGCTAATACCACCTGTTGCTGTGGTGCCTACCATCTCGCGCAGCCAGACAACAACTTCATCTTGGTTAACATTCCAAATCGCCGTGGCATTTTCATTGGGGCTCGTTCGTAACACAGTGGAATTGAAATAAGGCGTCACCGCAATTCTACCCAAACGCTCTCCGGCTGGAAATTGTGCCAGTTCAGGCACGCTAAAATCACGCGCGCCCCAAAATGGGTTCAATGCAAACGCACCTGCGCCGAGGCCAGCCAGCCTCAGAAATTCGCGGCGGGACAAAGAATCTGGTTTCATATTCATTCACCTTTGAAAAGTTTGAACAAGGATACTCGTAAAGAGAAGATGCGTCAACGTGCGACTTAGAATGCGTTAAGAAAAATATTCTTCCAATTTATGCAGGCCATCTGCGCCAAGCTTGTGCCCAACTTCATCTTCATAGAATGTGACGGATGCGCCGGCGCGTTCCAGCATCTTGACCGATTGACGCGCATTTTCGATCTTGACCATTTCATCCAGCGTTCCATGCGCGACGAAAATCGGCTTGCCGTTTAACGGACGTTTCTCTATCAACGACTCTGATTCCGTTGGAAAGAAACCTGCCAGCACGCCGGCGGTTCGAATGCGATCGGGATAAAGTAAGGCAATTGCATTCGTCAACGCTGCGCCCTGACTGAATCCAATCACATCGAACTGGCTTGCATCTATTTGATTCTCTGTGGCGTAATCATCAATAAGCGCGATCAACGCATCAGCGGAGGAATGAAAAGCTTCGAGGCTGGGCCAACCGCGACCATTAGGTTGAGACGCTCGCCAGGAATATCCGCTTGGTTCGGCTGCGTACGGCGCACGCGGAGCAATGATCCAAAACTCCAAAGGAAAGTTTCGTACAAAAACCCACATCGAGTTTTCATCCCCGGTCCAACCGTGCAAGAGAAGCAATAAGCGTGCAGGTTGCTTTGAGGCTGGACGCATGCGTAATGTCCAATCTTGAAACGTAATCAACTCGGCATCATTTGGAATTCGCATGCTTTACAATCCAATCCATGCCAAATAGCGCCAGCAAAATAAGGGCAATCGGCACGAGCGCGCCCAGCAAACACAAAAGGCCCATGAGGGCCGCGCCTTTGCCATAGAGGAGCCAGATCAATCCCAGCCCAATGATAAAGAGAAGAACGAACGCGCCGACGGCGAGTTGGATATTCGTTCGTTTGGCATAATTACGCAAATCGGTTTTCACGTTCTATCTCCAATCAGCCGGCGGCTTAGACGATTTGGCCAGGCTGTGGCGCGTTTAAGTTCAGGTAATACGGCCTCGAAGGCAATTTCGCCGCGCTTGGCTACTTCATGGATATCCACGACATCCAGTAGGCCAATGTCGATAACATCCGGGCGGACGACTACATCAGGCTTATCAACTTTCAAACGCAAGTCCGTAAGTAAACGATCCGAGACATCCAACGACCGCATAAATACACCAAAAGCTTGCGTAATGCGTAAACGAGTCAATTGCCGCACGATGGGTTCGGGGATGGATAAATGAAAAGAGGGCACGCGCGCCGGTTCGCCGATAGGATTGGACAAAACTACGGCCACAACCGGCAGATGAGGTACGAGAGAACGCGCGGTTAATACAGGCACGGGATCAAAAAGACCGCCGTCCACCAATTCCATGCCATCGACACGAAAAGGCGTAAAGATCGAAGGCAAGGCAATGGTGGAAAGAATGGCATCTCGCACGCGGCCTTCACACAAAATTACTTCGCGCGCGCTGTTCAAATCAACAGCCACGACTGCAAACGGGATTTTGAGATCGCCAAAAGTGCGATCCCCGATAGTTTCAATCAGCCATTGGTCAATTCCTGCCAGGCCATATAACGAAGCGTTATCCTGCAGGCGGAATCCATACAAGTGCCGTTGGTCCACGTGGGCAAAAACATCTTCCAGTTCATCCACGGAATAACCGGCTGCATAGAACGCGCCCACCACCCCGCCGAAACTGGTCCCCGCGATGGCCCGGATGCGATAGCCATGCTTTTCAAGCTGGCGCAAAACTCCAATGTGCGAAACGCCTTTCGCACCGCCCGCGCCTAATGCCAATGAAATATCCATACCACCATCCTGATACTGTGCGCCATAAAAACCTTACCCATAAATTATACGTGTTCTGCAAGCAAACGCTTCAACGCATTAATCAAAGCCTTAATATCCTCTTCTTTGTTATATGCCTGAATCGAAATCCGTATCAATTTCTTTTCAGTCCATTCATGAACGGGCGCCTCGATTCGATATTTATCATACAACCGCGTCTTGAACTTTGAAACATTGATCAAGTCGGGCAAGGGTGCAGCAAACATTTGCACATACCAGCTATCATCGGGATAATAAGATGGTATCCCAGTGAGGGATTCGATTTGATTCAACGCTTCACGCGCCAAACCGTGACAATCAGCGCGGACTCGATCCCAATGATGTTTCTCCTGAAATTCGATCGCGACTGGCACCGATAAAAACGCGGCGAGATCACGCGTTCCCATCCACTCATGATAATCAACCAGCGTTGAACCACTAGGCGTCTCGCTTTCATATCCCCATGAAACCACTAATGGCTTGAGCAAATGTTGAACTGCAGGCCGTGCGTACAGAAAGCCAGCTCCCTTCGGCGCGCACAACCACTTATGCAGATTGCCGCCGTAAAAATCCGCGCCAAGCGAATCCAGATCGAGATGGATTTGCCCCGGCGTGTGTGCGCCATCAATGACAGTGAGAATGTTCTGCTCGCGCGCGCGGCGAATCATTTCGGCAACCGGAAATAAGATAGCAGTCGGTGATGTAATATGGCTTAGAAAGATTACGCGCGTGCGAGGCGTCACGCCCTGCCAAAGATCGTCTGCAAATTGTTGGGTGGTCGAGAGCGGCAAGGAGATTTTTTGATAAACATATTTATATCCGCGTTCCTTGGACAAGAATCTCCAAGTTCGGTCGAGTGCACCATATTCATGATCGCTGGTTAAGACTTCGTCATTAGAACCCAGCTCAAGCGAACGCGCCACGATGTTGAGCGCGATGGTAACATTTTGGGTGTAGACCAAGTTCTCGGCATGCGTACCCAGATATTTTCCAAGTGCGACGCGGGCATCTGCCATCAAAGTTGTGGCGCGTCGTCCCAGAAATTCAACTGGCTGTCGTTCCAATTCGCGCTGCCAACGCTGATAGTCCTGAAAGACCAGTAACGGCGTCGCGCCAAACGAACCATGATTGAGAAAATGGATTTTTGGATTTAAGAGAAATTGATTTTTTAAGGGCGGCATTATTTACATTGGACTGTGGCAACATTACAAACAACAGCTTTGCTCGTAATGAGATAATAATATACCACCATGTGCAATTCGCGTCCCAATGTTTGTTTATGCACATCCACCCGTGACTTCTTCAAATGCTCAAACCAGCATCATTAGTTTTGCACGTTATCCAGATATTTTAAACCTAACCCAGTGTTAAACAAAACAATGCGTTCCTCAGGATGAACCCACTTCTGTTAAATCAGCGTTTTGAGCGCCGCCAAAGTAGCTGCGCCTTCTGGTGCGGGAAAAATCCCTTCCAGATTTCCAAACTGATGTTGAGCCTCCAGGATGGCCGCATCGCTGACTGCCACAGCAATCCCCTGGCTTTCGCGTAAATTCTTCAAAATCAGCACATCGGCAAAACTTTTGGGAACGCGTAATCCGGATGCTAATGTATGTGCGTTTATCCAAAAATCACAAAAGGCCGCCCCCGCTTCAAAGGCTTTGACAACCGGTGCGCAGCCATCTGCTTGAACCACCACCATGCGCGGCCTTTTCGTATTGTTCAACCAGCCTAATGCCTCCAGTTCCGCGAAGGCTTTCCACATACCCACAAGTCCGGTGCCGCCGCCCGTAGGATAGATGATTACATCGGGCAAGGTCCAGTCAAAGGTTTCAGCCAGTTCATAGCCCATGATCTTCTTACCTTCCGTCCTATATGGTTCTTTGAAGGTAGAAAGGTCAAACCAGCCTTCAGTACGCGCCTTTTCTCCAGCCATACCGGCGGCGTCACTAATCAATCCATCCACTAAAACAACCTCTGCACCTGCCATACGACTCTCTTCAATATTGGAGCGCTGAGTATCTTTTGGCATATAGATTAGAGCGCGGATTCCCGCACGTGCAGCGTAGGCAGCCATGGCTCCGCCAGCATTGCCCGCGGTCGGAATAATCACTTTTTTGATGCCCAATTCTTTCGCTTTGGATACCGCCGCAGCAAGTCCCCGTGCTTTGAATGAGCCGGTCGGATTTGAGCTTTCATCCTTGACAAAAAGGTGGGAATATCCAAGTTCCTTTCCCAAACTTGGGAGGTGCAATAAAGCGGTGTCACCTTCCCCAAGAAAAACAAAATTTCCGGGATCTTTCACCGGAAGCAATTCGTGCCAGCGCCACATTCTTCCTTGACGACAACGGAAATCGTTGCGATCTACGTGCTTGCGCACTGCATCTAGATTATAACGCACCAATAACGGGGATTGACAGATGGGACAAAAAGTATGGATCTCCTCATGTGAATATTTTGCTCCACAACCCGAACATTCAAGCTCCGAAATGAACGAAACGACCTCTGGATTTAGAGCGGCGGCAGCTAAGGATTTGGCATGCATCATAAACCTTATTTTTTTTAGATTGGTATTTTTATAAATGCTATAAACTATTTCGGAGAAGGTACAAAAGCTTCAACCCTTGCCCGAAGCTCATGGACATTGATGGGCTTGGACATATACACATCGCAGCCGGCTTCAAGAGCCTTTTCCGCATCGCCTCTCAAGGCATTGGCCGTGACAGCAATAATTGGAGTATAAGCCAGGGACCGTTTCTCATTGGAGCGCAACCGGCGCGCAACTTCATAACCATCAATATCAGGCAAATTGATATCCAACAGAATCAAATCCACCTCCTGGTTTTCTGCAACAGAAAGCCCCTGCGCACCATTCTCAGCTTCCAACACGTTGTAGCCGCCTGCCACTAGAACTCGTTTGACAAGCAGCATATTGTCTGGATTATCTTCAATGTACAAAATATTTTTTACCATAGTCAAATTCCTTAAGAACTTATTTAATCACTATTTTATCTTGAGGCACAAGAGTCTGAACCGTTTTCCAAAGCTCTTGGATATTGATCGGTTTGGATATATACGCATCAAATCCTGCCTCAAGACACTTCTTAGCATCACTCTTCACTGCTTCGGCAGTAATTGCAATAATGGGAATATGGGCCAGTTCATGTTTTGTGCTCGAACGCAAACGGCGAGCGACTTCATAACCATCCATGTCAGGTAAATTAATATCCAGTAATATCAAATCTACAGCCCGGCTTTCCGCGATGGTAAGTCCCTCCGTACCATTCCCGGCTTCTATCAGATCATAACTTTCAGGACAGAAAAGCCGGAAAACCCGGCTGAGAAGCACCCGATTGTCCGGGTTGTCTTCAATGCTGAGGATAGTAGGTTTCATGGTTTATCTACTTGCACCTCTGTTTTTTCTTCGATAACATGAATCACCTGATCCACAAATTTCTTGGTGGGCAGGGAGCCTTTTTGATACACAGCTTCGATATGCCCATTCAATCGTTTTCGCTCTTCTGGCGTGACATCCTTCGCACTGACAATCACAATGGGAATATTTTTGGTACGCGGGTCAAGCTTAAGTTCTTCCACGAGGGCAAAGCCGTCCAGGCCCGACATCATCAAATCAGAAACGATAAAATCCGGCCGCTTTTGACGAGCGATGGCTAAACCTTCCCAACCGTCTTTAGCATCATAGATGCGATATGATTTTTTATTTTCCAACAAGCGGCGGATCAAGAGAGCGTCATCTACGTTATCGTCAATCAGTAAAATGGAGGTCGTTTTCTCATCAAGATTTTCGAGGGCGGCCTGCAAGCCCTCGCGCGGGGCCGGAGATTGATCTTTACTAAGAAGCACGTCCAACGCGAATTGATCGCCCAAAACATGTTTTTCCACAGGGAAAGTGTGACCTGTACAATTGACGACAACCGTTTCATCCGATCTGATCGTACCATCTCTTAACATCTTTTCCAGGCCTGCAAATGCCACCGCGGTCGCTGGCTCAACAGCCATCCCCTCGCTTTTGGCAAGGGCATGCATGGCAGCGAAGGCTTCGGCATCGGTGACAAATTCCATAGTGCCACCATATTGTTGGATAAGATTCCAAAGATAGGTATACGATTTCCCGGGATCGCCTGTTGCCAGGACAATAATGCGCGTGTCCGAGATAACCGGTTCGGCCGTATCCTTGCCTGCTTTGAAAGCCTTTACCATGGGTGAGCATCCTTCGGCCTGTATCACGGCAAGTTTGGGAATGTGATTGATCAAACCCATATTAAACAGTTCTTTAAATCCATGATAGACACCCAAGGGGCCAATTCCGCCGCTCACGGACTGAATATACCAATCAGGTGCGCGCCAGCCAAGCTGTTCAACGATCTCATATGCAATGGTCTTCATCGATTCCCGTGAAGGAACCGAACTTGTTCCCCGATCCAAAAACAAGTTTTTGCGTTGTGCGAACTTGGACGCAATCTGTTTGGTCTGATCATAATTACCGCTCACACGAATGACTTCTGCACCGAAGAGCGCAGCTTCTCGCAATTTCTCCTGCGGCACGAGGCTGGTCATAAAGACCCAGAGTTTGATGCCTGCCCACGCGCACGCCGCCGCGTATGCCACCGCCGCGTTGCCGGTGGAAGCAATTACAGCCTCGCGTATTTCTCCTTCGTTCATGGCGGCAACAGCGACTGCAGCCTGACGATCCTTGAACGAACTGGTTGGGCCATAGCGTTCGTCTTTTATGTAAACATGGTCATTTCCAAGCAAATGCCCGAAGCGTTGCGAAATCCAAAGGGGAGTTCCGCCAGCAGGATAAAGGTCTAAAGCTCCTGGGGCTTTCAGCGGCAACACATCCTGATAACGCCACATGTTGGAGGGCCGCCCAGGCAAACCGCGCAGGACCTCTCGTTTAAAATCATCGTAATTGTAATGCGCCTCTAGCCATTGTGAATTGCAATGCTTGCATATAGCAGGGACAAAGGGTTCGTAAGGCTGCTGCTCGCCACAGGTAGCGCATTTTAAGAATTGAGGTGCCGCCATTTATTTTTCCTTTTTTTCGATTGGCTCGGCAATCTTCGCAATGAGAGGCAAATCGATGTAGAAAGTTGAGCCTTCACCCGATATGCCTGTACTTTCTGCCCATAAGCGGCCACCGTGCAATTCGACTAGACGGCGGCTGATCGGCAAACCCAGACCTGTACCACCCGTTTTTCTTGTAGCGGAGCTATCTACCTGGGTAAATTCCTGGAAGATTGCTTGAAGCTGTTCCGTCGGAATGCCAATTCCAGTATCATGGACTTCTATTACAACATGATCTTCCTTTTGTCTGGCGCTTAAGGCCACTTTACCTCGTTCCGTGAACTTGATCGCGTTATTAATGAGGTTAATCATCACCTGCTGAAGACGAGTTCGATCAGCAAATACTTCTACCTTCCGATCAGAGTCCTTTTTAATAACAAGCGAGAGCGATTTTGCGCCTGCTAGGGACGATGTAATGTTAATCGCTTCTTCAAAGAGTTCGTTCAGCTTAAATTTCTCGGGTTGCAGGTTCATGCGTCCCGCATCAATCTTAGCCATATCGAGCACGTCATTGATCAAGTGTAACAAATGCTGGCCGTTTTTCCCAATCAGCCGGAGATCGTTATCCATCTGTTCTGTTACCGGACCATCCAACCCTTCGATGATCACATCGGAAAAGCCGAGGATCGAATTCAACGGTGTTCGCAACTCATGGCTCATGTTCGCCAGGAAGGAGTTCTTCAAGCGATCGAGTTCACGCAACTGAGTCACGGTGGCGGCCTGCTCGATATACAAACGTGCGTTTTGCAGGGCGACCGCGACTTGAGAAGCCAGGGTGGTGTAAATGTTCGCATCCTCTCTGGTGAAACCATCCTGCCTATCTGATTGCACATCGAAAATTCCGAGGACCTTATCAGCGACGATCATCGGGACGGCCATTTCGGAACGCGTCTCCGGCAACAATGGATTGGGCAAGAAAGAAGGATCATCACGGACATCGTTCACAATCACAGCCTGCTGTTCACGGGCGGCACGAGCTACCAACGATTTCTCCGCATCCAAGGCAATGGAGTGTTGCTCCGCCACCATCTTTCTTCCAACCTCACCTGCACCGGCTGCCAAGAGCAGAGTCTTCCAAGCATCATCCGCCAAGTAAATATGAGCATGATAAAGATTGAATCGTTCTTTTGTGACATCTACCACCGTTTGCAGCAGGCGATCAGGTTCAAGGGTTTTAGCGGTGGTGGTACTCACTTCGGCCACGGTTTGCAACTCGGTGGCTCGTTTAGCAATGGCCTGCCCAGCCAGCTTGCGCTCGGTAATATCCTGATTGGCTCCGTAGTAGCGAATGATCTTACCCTGATCATCGCGGTCAATATGGATGTCGACCGAGATGTAACCCATCCCGCCATCCGAATATGCAACGCGGTGCTCTAGCTGAGTGCTGTAATGCTTGTCGGTGGAAGCTAGCGCCTTCTCGATTGCGGCGCCAACTACAGGCAAATCTTCCGGATAGACCAGACGCTGGGCATACTCTGCCGACGACAGTTCATATCCACCCATCGCTTCGGCAGTCGTGTGGAAAATCGAATAGAAGTGATCGTTGAAGAGGAAGCGGTCGCGTTCAACATCGTATTCCCAGTTGGCAAGTTTGGCGATATCCAATGCCTCCGAAAGCTTGGCTTCACTTTCACGCACAGCTTGCTCAGCCAGCGCGCGTTCGGTGATATCCTGGTTGGCTCCGTAGTAGCGGATAATCTTGCCTTGGTCATCACGGTCAATATGAATCTCCACCGAAATGTAACCCATCCCGCCATCCGAATATGCAACGCGGTGCTCTAGCTGAGTGCTGTAATGCTTGTCGGTGGAAGCCAGCGCCTTCTCGATGGCGGCGCCAACTACAGGCAAATCTTCCGGATAGACCAGACGCTGGGCATACTCTGCCGACGACAGTTCATATCCACCCATCGCTTCGGCAGTCGTGTGGAAAATCGAATAGAAGTGATCGTTGAAGAGGAAGCGGTCCCGTTCAACATCGTATTCCCAGTTGGCAAGTTTGGCGATATCCAATGCCTCCGAAAGCTTGGCTTCACTTTCACGCACAGCTTGCTCAGCCAGCGCGCGTTCGGTGATATCCTGGTTGGCTCCGTAGTAGCGAATGACCTTACCCTGATCATCACGGTCAATATGAATCTCCACCGAGATGTAACCCATCCCGCCATCCGAATATGCAACGCGGTGCTCTAGCTGAGTGCTGTAATGCTTGTCGGTGGAAGCCAGCGCCTTCTCGATCGCAGCACCCACCACAGGCAAATCTTCCGGATAGACCAGACGCTGGGCATACTCTGCTGAAGACAGTTCATATCCGCCCATCGCTTCGGCAGTCGTGTGGAAAATCGAATAGAAGTGATCGTTGAAGAGGAAACGATCCCGTTCAACATCGTATTCCCAGTTGGCAAGTTTTGCGATTTCCAATGCCTCCGAAAGCTTGGCTTCACTTTCACGGACAACCGCCTCGGCCTCTTTTGATATTTTTAATGCCGATTGGGTTTGCTCAAAGAGACGGGCGCTCTCCAACGCTAAAGCAACCTGCTCGGAGACCTGTTGTAGGAAAGTTTGATCCTCGGGAGTGATGGGACGTTGAGGATCATCGGCGACGGATAAGGTTCCAATTATTTCTCCACCAGGCACGATTAGGGGAAGGTTTGAGAAAAGTTCTTCCGCCAAGCCAACATCTTTGATCGGCTTGAGCCCGCTTTGGTCGAACATAAAACCTTCAGGAACATCTGACGCTTCCCGATATGTCTGCCAGCCTTCATGGCTCATGGCCTGATATAGACGGTTGATTTCTTCGAGACGTTCGCCCATTTCCTGGCGCAGGCGGGTACTCTCAATTGCCGTGGCAACCTGTCCGCACAAACCCTCCAGGAGGAGTTGATCGTCTGCATTTAGAGCACCAGCCACATTGCTCTGAACATCAAGCACGCCGAGGATATTGTCACCCAACTTAATTGGGACTGCGATTTCGCCTTTTGTTTCCGGCAAGAGCGAGTTAGGATGCCAGTCAGGGTCGTTTGTCAGCGTTGGGCGCAACACGGTTTCACCGGAAGCGGCAGCCGTCCCGATCAAGCCCTGACCCATTGGCAAGCGATGCCCAGCAGACAACATCTTGGCACCGGTCTCGCCGTAACCGGTTATTAATACGACCGCGTTTTGGGTCGCGTCGTATCGGAGAAGTTGTGCGTGGTAATAACCAAATTGCTCTTTCACCTGCGTTACAACGCGTTGATATAAGTCTTCCAAGCCGGTGGCAGCTGCAATGGATTGGGAAACTTGAGTGGAAAGTTGTACCTGACGGCCACGGCGCTCAAACGCGGTTTGAACTTGTTGTTCTAGGCGCTTGCTCTCCGATAGATCAATACCTGTTCCCACTACATACGCGTCCGCACCAATAGTCATCCGTACCGCCGTCATAAGGTAAGGTATTTTTTCACCGTGCCTTGTTTTGAAAAGTACCTCGAGCTCCACCTTGCCTTCGGTGAAGGCCCTCTGAATGGCTTGAGCTGCGCGTTCTCTGTCTTCTTCAGCTATAGCATCCAAAGCAGTGCGTGTGGCAGTTTCTTCGGCTGAATAACCTGCCACGATCTCGTAATTCTTGTTCCTGCGAACAAGATTTCCCTGGGTATCGAACATATAGAAAATGCCAGGCAAACTGTTAATCGTGGCATCAGAGACATTCTTTTCCCGTAATTTATCAGCTTCCGCCTGCTTGCGCGCGGTGATGTCATGAATGGATGTCGCACGGATGGTACGATCACCAGTCTTGTAGGTACGAGTTGAGGTCTCAATTGAAAAGGTGGTGCCATTTTTACGGACGCACTGCGCTTCATATGGCGAGACAGTCTTCAACTGCATTTGCTTCAATATGAGTGCGTGGTCTTCGGGCACAACAAACTCCAGCAAGCTTTTGCCAAGTATTTCTTTACTGCCTGAAAGACCAAACATCGCAAGAGCCGCCGGATTTGCATCCACAATTTTCCCTTGTTCATGAAATACCAAGCCTTCATTCGTCGCTTCAGTAAAACGCCGGAATCTCTCCTCGCTCTCGCGAATAACTTCATTCGCCCGCTTGCGCTCAGTGATATCACGGATGATTCCCACATCAGCAGACTTCCCGCGGTATTGGATTACACCAGCCGACAACTCAGCGTCAATAATTGTGCCATCTTTCCGCTGCAACCTGGCTTCGTAAACTGGAGGAACTTCCTCGCCCGCCAGACGTGCTTTCACTCGGCTGGCAAGGAGAGCCTTGCTTTCAGGCGCTACAAAATTAATGAAAGGCGTGCCTACCATTTCGTCCGGAGTATACCCAAGCATATTCCCAAGGACCTGGTTTACAAATTGTGCGATATTATCCTGAATGATGATGACACCGTCGTTCGCCTGGTTGACCACGGCAGAGTATCTGGCTTCTGATTCCTGTAACGCTGCTTCTGCCCTTTTGCGCTCGGTAATATCCGTGACACTGAAGCGAACACGCGGACGGTCGCCGGGCAGGCGCGCAAGCCGGACTTCACAAGGAATGTCCTCACCGCGCGCATTCCGATGGGTCCATTCGAAAACTTGATTTACTCCTTCCATGGCCGCATTGATTTTTTCCACGGCCTTCTCGGTTGAGGGGCGACCATCTGGTTGGACAGGCGGACTCATTTGTGCCGGGCCAACTTTGACCAGTTCTTTTCGCGGCAAGCCAAAGAGTTTGACCGAGTTTTCATTCAGGTCTGTAAACAATCCAGTCGTTAAATCCACGATTCCAATGGCTTCTGGAGAATTTTCAAGCATCGACTGGAGAAATTCCGCGGCCTGCCTGCGCTCCGTAACATCACGCAGCGATGATGCACGAATGGTGCGCTTGCCGGTCTTGTAGGCTCGTGTAGAGGTTTCCATCGGGAAGGTGGAACCGTCTTTGCGCATGCCCTGAATTTCATACGGCTGAACGCTTTCCGACCGCATTTGCTCCAATACCAATTCGTGGGAATCGGGCACGACGAATTCCAATAAATTTCTGCCGATGAGTCCCGCAACATCTGAAAAACCAAACATGGCTATCGCAGCCGGGTTTGCATCAACAATCGTGCCTTGCTCGTGAAATACCAGGCCCTCGATGGTTGCCTCGCTGAACCGCCGGAATTTATCCTCGTTCTCACGAATTGCCTCTTCCGCTTGCTTGCGCGCTGTGAGATCCAGGAAAGCACCCTGTGTGGCAGGTTTTCCCTCATATTCGATCATTATGCCGAACATCAAAACTTCAAGCGCCGAACCGTCCTTCTTGAGCATACGGGTTTCGTATTGATCAGGGACATTCTCTCTGGCTGTTCTCCGGCGAACTATATCGGCGATATGCTGGCGTTCATCGGGATGTATAAAATCCATGATCGAGCGATCAATTGTCTCAGAAACGTCATATCCGAGCAGGCGGGCGGCTTCACGGCCAACATAACGGACGATCCCATCCTGATAGATAAAAACACCAACTGCAGTATTGTCGGCGATGGCCTTGAATTCTTCCTCAGATTCTCTTATTGCCTGTTCTGCCCGCTTGCGGATAGTGATATCTTCGTACATTCCCAACACTGCAACGACCTGCCCATTTTCGCGCATTGGAATTTTGCTTGTGCTAAGCCAGATTGTGGAACCGTCAGGTGTGGTCTGGGGCTCTTCGTAATTAAGTTTAGCTTCGCCGCTTTCCATGACCAATCGGTCATCTGCGCGATAAAGGTCTGCCTGTTCCTTCCAAGGCATGTCAAAGTCGGTCTTACCGATGACTTCTTCAGGCGAGGAAAAACCGGTATCTTCTGCAAAAGCCCGATTGCATCCTAAATAAACCAGTTCGCGGTCTTTCCAAAACACGGCCTGGGGGATGTTATTCATGATCAACGGCAACAACTCCAGACCGCTCTGTGTAAGCTGTTGAATGGGTTTGTGTCCGTTGCCTGGTATCTTATTCATCGTTTCCATTCTTTACCTCCAACTGCGTCTATGAGGATTGAATCGCAGGAGGAACTGGTTCGTAACCATCGTTTGCGGTGGATTCTGTTTGTTGGGGCTGTTCGGGAGCCGACAATTGCACGACCGTCTTGCGCCCGAACATATTCCCAATTTCACGCACCGCGGTGCGCATGATGGTTACCGGATTGGTTGAACTGCGCACGGCAGCGGTAATCTCGCGCAAAGACTGCTCACGTTTAACTCGTTCCTGGGTCATTATTAGCAGATGTATATTGTTGATTGCCACTGCAGCTTGCCCTGATAGGACCATCAGCTCGCGAACTTCGGCTTCTGGGAAGGAGGTCGCTTGCTGATACATGGCATTGAGATATCCTAGCCATTGTCCGCCGACGACCAGCGGAACAAAGATGGTGCTTTTCGCGCCAAATTGCCCGGCATACAGTCGGCGAGCATTGTCATCCATCCTTGGATCGCCAAGCACAGTTTCAATCAAAGTGGGGGCATCTGACTGCAATAATTGTCTGGCCAAGGGGAAATCAGATAAGCGATATTGGTCGGACGTGGCTCTCGGAGACACGCTGGTCCACGATGCCAGGGTGTTGATCCAGGTTGGCTCCTCCTCGGAGATCCACGGCCGATCAAAAAAGCTCACGCTGGCATTCATCGCATCATGACCAAGCAAAGTATAACGTCGTAAAACCTCCAGAATTTGGTCATACGTTTTAGCAGTATTAAGCTCGGCACTGGCCTTGTAAAGCATTTCCGTTTCATTCAAAGCATTCTCAGTCTGAGCAGTAAGCCGCAGGTCTTCGATGTGGGCGCTCAATTGCTGTGCGACAGCCGCGATGATCTCGGCGGCTCCATCAGAACGAGTGACAGCATCAACAGTCAATTCACCGATGGCCTCATCGTGCACGACCAGCGGATATTTGAGAGCGCCAGCAGAATTGCCATGGCCTTCATCGGCCAATGGCTGAACCTGATTAAGATCAAATACATAACCCGAGGCATGTTCGCCGCGGGATTGCTGGTAAGCATCCCAACCTTCATGCGTCAACCGGCGAGCCGCTTGTTCGGCCTCAGTACGATATCGATCGGCTCGGGCCAGCAGACGCAGGTTTTCGATATGTTGCGCCAACTGTCTTGCAGTAGCTTGGACAATTTCTGTTTCCGAACCCTTCCAAGCACGATTAGGCTCATCGCCAAGCTGGATAAATCCAATTTGCTCATCGGTCACAATGATGGGCACATCAAGAGTATTTTCTGTAGCGGGTTCAAAGAGAGTATTCGCTTTCAATGGAACAATCGTTTGCTGGTCAAAGACAAAACCCACCCTTTGCCCATGCTCAATAGCATTCAGGAATTCTTGCCAGCCTTGTCCAGTTAGGCGGCGGACTTGCGATTGCATTTCAGAGTGAGCTTGCTGAACCTCTGCCGACAAACTCGCATTCTGGATTGCAATAGCTAGTTGCGCTGCCAAGCCGGTGAAGGCAGGTAGTTGTGTTTCATTGAAAGCACCAGGCTGGTCGCTTTGCATATCCAGCACGCCTAATACCTGCTCGCCGAACATAAGGGGAATGGATATTTCGGAGTGGGTATTAGGGAGAAAAGGATTAGGCAGGAAATTCGCACTTTCCTCCGAATTGGTCATAACTTGGGCACGTTTATCAGCGGCAGCCCGGCCATTAATAGTTTTGGAATCGATCAGAAGTTGATGGCGGCGGCGAAGTAATTCTGCGCCTACTTCACCGGTTCCAGCTCGCAGGATTAATGTACGCCCGGTCGCGTCAGCCAGGTAAATCTGGGTGTAATGGAGGTTAAAACGCTCACGGATGAGATCAACTGCATCATTCAATAGGCTATACAGGTCTGTTGTTTGCTCAGTTACCCGACGGCCGACTTCCCATGCCAGTTCAAGATCATGGGTGCGTTCAGCGACGCGCTTTTCAAGATCGGCAACCGCATTACGAAGCTGCACCACCATCGCATTATATGAGAAGCCCCTTTGAAGCGCAGTCGCGACGCCTAGTTCTTGAATTTCCTGGCTCGAATGGACCTTTTCAATATCCTCTGCCGTCTTTGCTGAGGCAGTGATTGGTTCTTCCTCGATTAATGGCAGCTTGGGCTGGAGGCAGTTCTATGGCGCTTGCCCGATCTTCGTCGATTGCCTCAGCAGGCTCAGGTTGGGAAGTGGGAACTCCAGCAACCGACCCGCTCGACAGTTCGACGGACGGTTCAACCACCACAGGTAACTTTTCCAGTTTTTCTTCCAACTGAGGAGTGGGAATTTTAGAAACCGATACGCTCGAAGGTTCGCTTGATAATTCAACCACTACAGGCGGCTTTTCCGGTTTTTCCTCTAATTGGGAAGTGGGAATTTCAGCAACCGATACAGTTGATGGTTCGCTTGATGGTTTAACCGCCGCAGACAGCTTTTCCAGCTCTTTCTCTAATTCAGCCACACGAGCCTTCAATGCCTCTACCTGACGGATACCCAACGGCGCAGGCGGTTCTTCATCTCCCGAGAATAGTTTCGCATATTGTTCCCGAACTTTATTCTCGAAGGCTAACCTTTCATCATTTTTTGATATTCGTGTCTTAGCCATATTACAACCTCTGCTCACTTCAGTTTGCCAACTGGGAATGCCGTTTTATTTTGTTTGACTGTCTCGATTGTCTTGTCCAGCAGCCCAAGCGGGTGCTTCGAGGATGACGCGTGTAACTTGGGGACCCAGGGCGCGGCCGAGTTCGCGGATGGCGACCTGCAGAGCGCTCTCTACAGTCATTGTGTCTTGAATCTTCTGACTGATGGAGGTGATCAGCGCTTCGCGCTCTGCGCGTTGCTGCACCTCGGTATAGGAACGGGCGTTATACATTGCAAGAGCAACCTGGTTCGCTATGGATTGCAACAGATCAAGATCTTCATGATGCAATCCATCGACTATGTTATGTTGCACATCCAGCACGCCCAACACCTGATCGCCGACGGAGATCGGCACCGCTGCCTCGGATTTAGTCTCAGGAAACAGGGCGTTCGGCAACCAGAAAGGATCTTGTGAAACGTCTGAAACAAACTTGGTCGTATTCGTTTCAGCGGCACGCCCAACCAAGCCTCTGCCTTTTGGAACCAAGTGCCCACTGGCCAGCAACGTCCGTCCAGCTTCTCCAGTGCCACCTGCCATGATCAAGTCACCACTGGCTTCATCAAGAACATAAATTTGAGCGTGGTAATAGTTGAAAGCATTTTTGACCTGTTCCACTACTTCCGCCACCAATTGCTTCTCGTCCAGCATCGTAGAGAGGCGGCGGCTGACTTCAGCGGATGTGGCCAGGGCTTTTGTGCGGTCCGCCACGCGTTGTTCCAAGGTACCGATCAGTTCGCGCAACTGGGCAGTCATGCTGTTGAAAGCCAGCGCTAGGCTAGCGATTTCTTGCGCTCCACTCGGTTTCGCCTGCAACTGCATCTCGCCATTAGCAATGCGGGTGGCTGTCTTCGTCAAATCAACCAAGGGCACCGCCAGGCGGCGTGCAAGCACAACGCCTACCAAGCTCGCCAAAACTGACATTAACAAAATAATGCCAACGGACACTGCAATAACCTGGAAAACAGGTTGATATGCCTCCTGCCAGGGTAGTTCGGTCACAACCGCCCATTCCGGCGTTCCCAGCGGAGCATATGCGCCAATTACTCTTGTACCGTTAATGCCAGTGTACGTATTTATCCCCTTTTGGGGGGCGGAAGCGCCATGGAGCATGAATTCATGGACCGACGGGATGCCGCCTAAGTTTTCCATCTTCAAAACGCGACCCTGATCTTGGAAAATAATCAAAGTGCCCTGGCCGTTCACTACATAAGCATATCCAGCATTGCCCACCTGAAGTCCGTTTACCAGATTCCACATAGATATCAGGTTTAATTCTGCTACCATGGTTCCTTGATAATTCCTAAGGACATCAGTCGCCGGAACCGCCATAAATACTACAGGCTCCTTGGTGGCTGGATCAAAAGAGACCGGGCTGATATAGCTCTGCCCTTTCTTGGTTAGAGGCAAAATATCGTTTACAGCGAGGTGGGTAAGTTGTGCTGAGGCAAGAGAAGAATTGACTTGGATGCGGGTGTCTGAGGCCGTTTCATCGTCATGGTTGTCGAAAAAGGCAAATTGGAGAAACTCAGACTGGCTCCCCAATAGACCCTTCAAAATCTCGGTCTGTCCTTCCGATGAAGTTATGGCTGGGCTAGCCAGCTGGATCGCCGTTGTTGACAACACAGTAAACTTCTCTTCGATGAAATTACCGACCGCTGTAGCCGCACTCTGGGCAATGAATTCCTGCTGGCTGGAAACGGCTTGTAGTTGAGCTTGAATATAGAAGAATAATTGCAAGCTGCCAGAAGCCAGCAGGATCACCACACTCAATACCAAGAATGTGGTGATCAATGTGGCTGACAAGCTTCTTGCAGACCGGGGATTATTAGTTTTCGTGGTCATAATTCACCTTGATCTCATCTCATTAGCAGCGCGGAGACATCGGCCCATCCCCACATACTTGCTGTCTCAAGTAATCTGTCGGCTGAGCCAGGGTAACCAAGGCCGGATGATGCTGATTTGTTTTTGGGAAAGTGAAAAAGTGTCTCATTAATTGCTCTCCCTCTCTTGGCCAGATTGCGCCAGTTTCACACTAGCCTGCGAATGTAGTGCAAGTCCTACCTCGCGCACGGCCACCTGCAAGGCGCGTTCAACAGTCATCGTGCCTTGAATCTTCTCGCTGATGGAGGCGATCAGCGCCTCGCGCTCTGCGCGTTGCTTCACATCGGTGTAGGAACGGGCGTTGCGGAAGGCAAGAGCAACCTGGTTCGCTATGGATTGCAACAGATCAACATCTTCTTGCTTCAATCCATCGGTTACATTCTGCTGCACATCCAGCACACCCAGCACCTGATCGCCAAGGGAGATCGGCACCGCTGCCTCGGATTTGGTTTCAGGCAGCAGATGATTCGGCAGCCACTGAGGATCAGTTGAAACATCCGACACAAGCACGGCCGTATTCGTTTTAGCGGCGCGCCCAACCAAGCCTTGGCCTTTCAAAATTTTATGGCCATTCGCCAGCATGATCTGGCCCGCTTCTCCAGTACCGCCTACCATGATCAATTCACCACTGGATTCATCTAGTGAGTAAATTTGGGCATGGTAATAGTTGAAAGCATTTTTGACTTGCTCTACTACTTCCCATACCAATTGCTTTTCGTCCAAAATGGCAGAGAGGCGGCGGCTGACTTCAGTGGAAGTAGCCAGAGCTTTCGTGCGGTCAGCCACACGTTGTTCCAATGAACTGATCAGTTCACGCAGACGGGAAGTCATCGCATTAAACGTGGTGACTACTTGGGCAATCTCTGTCGGTCCACCAGCTTTCGCTACGACTGCCAGATTACCGCCTGCAACTTCGGCAGCTGCATTGGAAAGATCGACAAGTGGTGCGGCTAACCTGCGGGCCACAAATGCGCCCGCCAAACCTGTCAAAACTGCCATAGCCAAGAGGATTACGATGGATACTATGATATTTTGAATTACGCTTTGGTAAGCCTCCTGCCAAGGTAGTTCGGTTACAACGGCCCAGGAGGGTGTACCGAGGGGAACATAGGTCCCCACAACATTTCCTCCGCGCAGACCCGTATAGGTAGTAACTCCCAGCGTAGCACTGGTTGAGGCGGATGGATTCTGGAGAAATTCTTTCACCGCCGATATTTTCTGCTCATTCTCGCCGCGCAACACGCGGCTGGTATCTCCAAAGGCGATCAAATTGCCTTTGTTGTCTACTACGTAGGCATATCCGGTCTGACCCACCTGGAGTTGGTCGACCAAATCCCACATGAATTTCAGATCTACTTCAGCCACCAAAGTCCCCTGAAAATCACCAAAGACATTCTTGACAGGGATAGCGATGGCAACCAAAGGTTCACTAGTACTATTGTCAATATAGACCGGGCTGATATAGTTCTGGCCTTTTGAGGTCTGCGTTAAGATGTTGCCCTGTAATTGGGTCTTAAACTGTGAAGACAAGGCATTTGAACCAATGGAATCCTGAGCCAATTGGTGGCCTCCGGTATCTAGCAAGGCGAACTGCCGAATAGATGGATCGTGACCCAGCAGGCCGTCCATCATATTTTTCAGGGCATCCGGGCTAAGACTGATCGGATTAGATAACTCAACCGCGGTTTGCAAACTGTTGAATTTACCCTGGATGAATGCACTCACGGTTTGGGCCGCATTCTGAGCGATCACCTGCTGCCTGCTGGAAAGCGCAGCCTGTTGAGTTTGTACATTCAATCCGATTTGGAGAATGCTGGATAGCAAAAGCGCCAAAGCACTAATGCTAAAGAAAGCAATTACCAATGTAGTTGCCAAACTCTGTGCAGGTCGAGATCGAGATTTGTTTGTTTCAATGCTCATAGTTCACCTTATACTTCTTCGCAAATTATTGGCGAAACAGCTCGATCGTTTTGACTTTGTTTGAATGATCCTTTGCCTATTATAGCCTTGATTATCATTGAGGAAGCCCACATGGTACACCTTAGACAGTTGAATGCCGCCGCACCCGCTCAAGACCGCGCTGAACAGGATTACACAGGTAAACAGCGACCATACCTCGTGATAATTCTTTTCGCCTACCATGATATCTTTCCTATATCTACCACAAAATTAACCTGACTAGCGAAAAAATATCGGAATTGAAATGTACACACATCCTCGATTGCGCAAAGAGTGAGGCCGCGAGCAAGGAGGAGATTATTTAATCTCATTCCTATCATCATAACCTCACACGATCCTCATTTCTTTCTAAGGACGCCAGCTTGTTTCCGCATGTGAGCCGTTTGGGGCAATCTGCCTTTTTAGCGGATGATTTGGGTTGCCTCGCTAAGCAAGCCCGTAGGCACTGTCAGCCCCAATCCTTGAGCCACTTTGTAATTGATAATCAGTTGCTGATTTGGAGTGACTACTGGGATCGTGCCGGCCGGAACACCTTTGAGGATTTGGTCAGCCAAAGGTGCTGCCAGCGCACCGACATTGGTAAGATCAGTCGTATTAATAAACAGAGCACCCTGTTGTGCCATAAAACCAATACCGCCAGCTAGTGGAATCCTGTGGTCCATTGCGAATTTGTTGAGCACAGCAAAACCGGCCGTTGAGGTATTGAACTCATCTGGCATAGTGAGGATGGCATCAATGCCAATATCAGCCGAGTTCGCTCGCACCGCGAGATCTGCACCTAGGTCATCCAGCTTGGTGATCGGAACTTCTATAAGTGTTATGCCCAAGGACGAGGCCAATGGACGCAATACCGCAAGCGTTGCGGGAGTATTGGGGCCATTCTTGTCATAGCTTATCCAGACGCGTTCAACCGTTGGCACCATCTCGTGCAAAATCTCCAGACGTTCGCTTATCATTTCCGGGCCAGGATAACGCACACCAGTCATGTTTCCACCCGGTGCACTCACGCTCTTAATCAGATTGGTCCCTTCCACTTGAAAGTACGCAAACACTACAGGAATATTTGTTCCTTGAGTGGCTGCTTGAGCCGCTACGGTCTCCGGAGCGGGAAATGTAAATACCAAGTCAACCTTTTGGTCCACTAGTGTCTTGATCTGGCGTTGCAGTTCGGCTGGATCGGAGCTGCTGGGTTTCTGCACGATATAAATGATGTTTTTGTTTTCTATATAGCCTAACTCAGTCATTTTGGCTTTGAAGCCAGCGCCAATTGCAGCAAAACTCGGATTGCTCGTCATGATCCCCACGTGGTACATCTTATTCTGCTGGGCACTACCACATCCGCTCAATAGCAGAGCTACTAACACAATCCACGTGATCGGTACCCACAACTTTCGAACCTTTTCATTTGACTTGCTTTTATTCATTTCTTTTATTTATTCCTTTCCTATGATTGTCTCTCAAAGAGGATTTGATATGTCAGCCTGAACGCGCGGCAAGCTGACGGTGAAACAAGAACCTTTTCCGGGTTTGCTTTCAACGCTAATCCTGCCGCCATGCTTCTCAATAATTGACTTGACAATCGCCAATCCCAAGCCATTGCCTTCAATATTTTTGATTTTCACATCATTCGCGCGATAGAAACGGTCGAAGATAAATGGCAAATCCTCCGCGGAAATACCATAACCGCTATCCTTTACGTGGATCATCACCGCTTCCCCATCTGTCTCGAGGGAGAGGTGAATGGAACCTGCAACTGGTGTATATTTGATGGCATTGCCAACCAGATTACGCATTGCCTGTTTCAATTGCAGCGCGTCTCCTTGGATGATGGAGTGGTCTGCTGTTTTTTCTAGCAGAAGTTTTTGCTCTTTGGTTTCTGCCTGTGGTTTGAATTCATCCAGTATGTCGGAGACAAAAGCATTCATATCCAACGTGTCTTGTTTGAGTTCCATGCCCAGATCAATCTTCGCCAATTCGAGCAGGTTCTGCACCAGTTCATTCATGTTTTCAGCGGCGGCGTGAATGTGGCCAACGTAACCCACTTGCGCATCATTGAGCGGTCCAACCTTTGCCAACAGGTCACTGAACCCGGCAATGATGCCGATCGGATTTCTCAAATCATGGGTCGCCGTGGATATAAATTCATTCTTGACCCTTTCCAAAGCCTTGAAATGGGAGACATCGTGAAGAAGCGCGACACAACCTCCTTTTTCAATCGGCGTAAATAACGCCGTGAAGGTGCGCTGATCCGGCCATGCAAATTCTCCCGTTATGGGTTCTTGATGGCTGAGTGCGCGTTGCAGAAGTTCGATAAACGAATCGTATCCATGACCCTTTGCAAGCGGCAGGCCGAGCTTTGCTTCATAATCTGTGAACAGTTTCTCAGCTGCGGGATTCAACAGCGAAAGACAGCCATCTGCGTTGAAAACCAGAATGGCATCCGCCGCGCTCTGCAGGACCGCCGCCAACCTCTGCTGTTCCTTTGCAATGGAAGAATACAACTGGGCATTCTCCACCGCAATGGCTGCCTGGCTGGCAATAGCCTGTAAAAGGATCAAGTGCTCCAGCTTGAAATAATCCGGTTGTTCATGCGCCAGGATCAACAAACCCAGGAGGTCGTTCCGCCCAAACATGGGTGAGATCAGGACCGAACGCGTCGGGTCGCCCGAAAGCACCTGCCACTTCGAATCCTTGATCACATCGCTAATGATCAGACCCTGACGGGTCTCTTCAACATGATTTAAGATGGCATCCAAATGCGGGAACTGCAAATCCGTCAGCGACAAGGTATCGGATGCATAAAATGATTTTTGGAAGGGGGCCCCATTTTGATCTACAATCAGCACATGTCCACCAAAAGCGCCCAGCGTCTCGACGGAACGCCGCAGGATAATGGATAACAATTCATTAAGGTCGAGGCGGGCGCTTAACTCCTTGCCGATTTCCGGCAGTACACTGAGTTCACGGTTACGTTTCCGGATGACATCTTCGGCTTCTTTCACACGCAGTTTCGAACGGATGCGCGCAAACAATTCTCGTCGGTCAAAAGGCTTGACAATATAATCATCGGCACCGAGGCCCAAGCCTTCCTGCATATCCATCGGATTCAATCGCGCCGCTGTAAAAATAATCACCGGAATATGTCCGATCGCCGGGTCATCCCGTATTTCCGCCAGAACTGCAAAGCCGTCTTTGATCGGCATATTCACATCAAGCAAAATCAAATCCGGTATTTCTGAACGGACCTTCTCCAAAGCTTCGACTCCGTTCGAGGCCGTAATAAAACTGTAACCTTCATCTTGCATATAGCGTGACATTAAAGTCCGGTTATCTTGCGAATCATCTGCGACCAGGATTTTGAACAAATGGCTCTCCGCCACCGATACCGGTTCCGGGGCGCGGCCCGTGGTTTCCAGCATTTTCCCCACCACCCGACAAATTTGCTCAGGGCGAACCGGCTTGACCATGGTTTCGCTCACCTTCAAACGCCTTGCTGTTTCTTTCAAGCCTGGCACATCGTAAGCGGTAATCAAAATGGTGTAAGTTGGCCGCCCGGCCGGGTGGGACTGCAAACGCTCGATCAACTCCAGCCCATTCATCTTCGGCATCATCAAATCCGTGATCAATACGTCCACCGAACCGCCCTCTACTTTTTCAAGGGCATCCAACCCGTTCGTGGCAGATATCACGTCAATATTTGTTCCCAATTGTGAGAGGGCACGCGCCAGCGTCGCAGCTGTGCCAGGATGATCATCCACGACAAGGATACGCGCTTTGAAACCTGTGTGTATGGATAGTTCGCTCATGCCACTATTTTCACTCATTTTCTGTCATCCGTCAGATTGCTTGATGGCAGTTAAGGTTGGTAAAAGTTGGCACAGGACTGACAGAAAACAGAACCCGCTTCCAGTCCGGACTGGAAGCGGGTTTACCTGTTAGGCAAATCCCACCTGAAAGCTCAGCTGCCCACGAGACGGTAGCCAATCCCGCGCACATTGATCAAATAAACCGGCTCACTCACATCCGGCTCAATTGCCTGACGGATATGATGCACATGCCACTTGACGAGTTCCTGCGCCTCGCGCGTTTCGACCTGATAACCTTGCGCCTCCGTGACCAGCGTTTCATAGTCCACCACGTTCGGCGCGTGCCTGACAAGCACGATCAAATAATCGAACGTGGCTGGCGGCAAGTTAACAGAACGACCATCGACCACCAGACGATGCGTATGCAAATCCAGTGACAGTTTGCCATAGTTGAGGAATCGCTCACCGGTATTCGCGGCTCGGCTGGCAGGTTCAGGCTGAGGCTCTTGATCGCCCTCTAATTTTTTTAATTCGGATTGCAGAGCTTCAATTTGTGCCTGGACTTCGCGTTTGCGCCGTTCCTTTTCCTGTGCTGCAAGGATGGATTGTGTATGCTCAATCAGCGCTTGGGGTTTAAGCGGCTTCAACAGATAATCGGTTGCGCCATGCCGCAAAGCGCCCACTGCTGAATTGATATCGGGTTGCGCCGTGAAAAGAATGACCGGCAGGTCAGGGAAGCGTGCATGGATGATTTTCAACACTTCCATTCCACTCATGTCCGGCATTCGATAATCCAAATAAACCAAATCAAAGGTTTGTTGTGAAAGAAGAGTCAATCCCTCCTGCCCACTGGCAGCCGCGGTCGCTTTAATATTAGCGCGTTGAAGGATTCGCGTGAGCGTCTGCCGCAACGTGGCGTCATCATCAACGATCAGGATATTGCCGGAGATTCCCATACTCAACTCTTTTTATGAACGGGGAGCCATACCTTAAATGTGGCGCCACCGCTCAGATTGTTTTCAGCGGAAATGGCTCCATTGTGCTGGCGGATAATATCAGAAGTAATCGTCAAACCGAGGCCAGTACCAGTTTCCTTGTTGGTAAAAAACGGTTCGAATATATGCGGCATGGCTTCGGGATCAATGCCTGAACCGGTATCGGAAACGCAGAGCAGGATCCTATCTTCCTTCGGTATAAACTGTGTTTGGACGGAAAGATTTCCGCCCGGCTGCATGGCCTCCACCGCGTTCATAAAAAGATTCAAAACGACTTGACGAATCTGGCCGGAGATGGCCGGCACGGTCGGTAAATCGGGATCGGGGAAAAACTGGAAACTGATTTCTCTGTGGCGCATGTGAGTGGCCGTCAAGGAGATGATGTTTTCCACAATGAGATTGAGTCCCACATCTTCAAAATCCTCCATGCGCGTGGGATGAAAAGTGGTACGAAGCCGCTCGAGCAAAATCGACAACTGTTCGGTTTCAGATAAAATGATTTCCAAATCCTGCGATCCCTGCGGCGATAATTTCTCCTCTTCCTTGATGAGGAACAGAGCATTCTGGATGGCCTGCAGAGGATTGTTCAACTCATGGGAAACGGAAGCCAGCAACCGTCCCACCACTGCGAGCCGCTCGCTTTGAATCAACTGCAAACGCATGGCCTTTTCCTGGTTGAGCGAAGCCTGCAAGTCTGCATAAAAATTTGCCTTCTGCAACACGACCGCCAGCTGGTCCGCAACAGTGGTCATCAACTGCAGATCGCGCTGGGTGAAATGACCGGGCCGAACATGTTGAATATCGAGCACACCGACCACTTCATTTTCAATTTTTATAGGAACGGCTAATTCCGATAGAGTTTCGGGCAGGAGCGGATTGCGGATAAAGAAGACTACATCCTGCACGTTATTGGTGACAAATGGTTGTTCAGTCTCGGCGACATGGCCAACGATCCCGGCACCAGCCGGCAAGCGGTATCCGTTTTCGAGAAGTTGATCGCCGATTTCTCCGCTTCCCGTGCGAATCAGAAGATCGCCGCTTTCGGGATCTATTACATAAATCTGAGCGTGGTAATAACCGAATTCTTGCTTCAGCAGATTGACCACATCCTCCATTAGCTGAACAGAGTCCAATGAAGTGGCTAATCCGCGGCTGATATGATAAAGCGCATTCATCTCTTTTAAATCCTGTCGGGTCGTTTCCAACAGGTTAACATTCTCAATGGCAATGGCAGCTTGTGTCCCAAGCGCCCTGAGCAAATTACCCGCCTCTGATGTAAAGGTATTGGGACGTTCACTATAAATGCTAATCGAACCGAAAGCCTGCTCATTGGATTGGATCGGCGCCACTACCAACGAACGGTACTTTCCCACTGCAGCCCGGTTTATAAAACGGGGGTCATTCAGAGTATCTGAAACGCCAATAACTGCTCCGGTCGCAATGGCCCGTCCTGCCGCGCCTTCCCCTAGGCGCATCTCAAGTCTGGTTTTGGATTTGCTTTCCTCGCCCGATACTGCGCGCGGGACAAGGATTTGCTGATCACCATCCAGTAAATGCAGAACCGCATTCTCTGCTCCAGGAATTAATTCACAGGCCGAGTCAACGATAAATTGGAGCACGGTTCTGATTCCCACCCGCTCAGTTTCGCTTAAAGCGCGTTCAATGTTGACAAGTGTATTGGCCACTTTAAGTTGTTTTCGAATCTCAAATTCCTGCTGAATGGTCTTAAGCGCGAGCGCAATTTGATCAGCGGCAAATTCTGCATAAGTTATTTCTTCAGTCTTGAAATGATGCGGCGTATCATATACGATGATCGCGACACCTAGCTTTTGATCTCCTGCGATTAGCGGAATGCAAAGCGCAGATCGGGGTGACAGTGAGGAATTCCTGAAAAGAGAGGGGGTAACAACATGGCGTGAATTCAGAACGTCTTCTATCACCAGAACACGCCCGGTGCGTAATACAGACGATGTTAATTCCGATTCAACCGGCTCTAATAAAATGTCGGAAGCGGGTTTCTCAAGGAAAAGGGTAGATGCCATCAGGATCGCCTGTTCCCGCGTCGCATCCCATTGAATGAGGTGAGCATAATCGGCTACAAATAAATTTACCAGATGGGTGACCAGATAAAGATACCTGTCGTCAACATTTTTGGGATTCAGAATGTCCCCGATCGTCATATTGACCAAGGTAATATAACGATCGCGTGTTCGCAATTCTGCCAGAGAATGCGTGCGTGCAGAAAGTTCTTGCTGTACACGACCACCAAGAAAACCGGCCCCAATCATTATTAGGTTTCCCGGCCAGCCGATGACTATCCATGGAAGCCAATCCCTCCCGTTGAAATTGGCAAGAAGAAGTGCGCTCAGGGCCACGCCCAAGAAACTGGCAATCAGCCCGACATTGATCCCAAAATACCAGCCAGCCATTGCCACTGGTATGGAAATAAGTATAGCGTTAACGGGATCAATTTTTACAAGAAAAACAAAAGGCACAATACAGAGAATCGCTAATCCTAATACAATAGCGACCCGCACCCAGGTCGAGCGCGGGTACAATTTCGGTGAATCGAATATATTGGTTTCACTGCCGTTGGTTGGCTGTTGCATATCCGCTGAATTTTCTATCCGCCAATTTCCCAGTAAACCCACATTAATCAGGATGTTTTTGGTGCATCGAGAAAACGACTTGCCAATAAACTCAATTGGGTAAAACTAACAGGCTTTAGTAAAACGAGATCCACTTGCGCCTGCAGACTGGAGGCGAACTCTGCATCCGCAGAGACGATGATCACGTGTGCATGTTGGGAGCGCGGGTCATTGCGAATCTCTCGAAGTATCAAACCGCCGTTGATTCCAGGGATATGCAAATCCAATATAACCATATCCGGAATAACCTCGGACAGCCGCTTCATGGCTGTGGGCCCGTCCTGAACCGACTCGGTTTGATATCCAGCCTGCATCAGTGCTTTCGTAAAAACCAGGTTTTGATCCACATTATCTTCGATGATTAGAGCAACAGGTTTTGTATTCATTTGCGGCACTCCTTAACCGGATTCTCTATTTGTATTAAGAGGCAATATCACTCTAAAGGTACTTCCATGCCCCACTTTGCTCTCGAGATCAATCCTGCCATTCATGGCAGCGACCAGTTGCTGAACAATAGCCAACCCCAGCCCAACTCCACCAATTTTTCGCCCCATGCTTTCATCTACCTGACGAAACGGCTCGAAAATAAGAGCCCGGTCTTCTTCTGAGATGCCAATCCCAGTGTCCTTGACTTGCATGCTCCACTGTTCTGCTCCGTTCTTGTTAAGGCGTATTTCAATGCCGCCAGTCTGCGTATATTTTATGGCGTTGACAACAAGGTTGGACAAAATCTGCTCTATTCTTCCTTTATCCCCAAACAATGTGTTCGGCAGATCAGGATCCAAGGCCAGCTGCATGGTCAATCCCTTTCTCAAAGCCAATGGCAAATTGTTTTCGTGAACAGTGTGGGCCAAAACCTTGGGAGAAAACTCGTCCTGTCTTAGACGCAACTGTCCCGATTCAATTTGGGATTGATCTAAAAGTTCCGTGAAGACGCGTTCGAGCGCATGCGTGTTGTCGATAATGCGCTGGGTAATATCCAACTGCGCTGGCGACAGGGGCCCGTATACGCTTTGCTGTAACATTTCAGACATTCCCAACAAAGCTCCCAGCGGCGTTCGCAGTTCATGGCTGACGCGGGCAATGAAACGGGTCTTGAATTCGTTCGCTTCGTTCGATCTTTGCGCCATCGCCTGGATATCCTTGATCTCAACAGTGAAGCGGCCGATAGCGATTTGCATCGCGCCGCGGATTCGTTCCTGCTCGCTAAGGATCAGTTTCTCGCGCTCCTCGATATAACCACGCATTACCGCATTTTGATAAATATCTACGGCATCCAGGGCAGGTGAGATGAGGTCTTTTTCAAATATGGCTAGAACGAATCGTCGTGTGGTCTGAACCAAACTCAAAACCGATTGTATGCTTAACCCCATTTGACATAGCTTCGCACCATGCGCTGCACCCAATTCAGGATGCGGCAATGCGCTGATCAACATTTCTACTTTCTCTGTGGCAATGTGTGCCACGTCGCGCGGGCGCATTTCAGCGCGATTGGTAAAAAGAGTCTCCTGTAGGCTCTGACAGATGCGATTGAGCAGATCGGCTTGGTTAATCCGAATTTGCCGGGCGAACGATTCCACTAACTCGTCAGTTTGAACCGGGGTCGCATCTTCCATCAGTATCCTTTATTCAACTGTCGTTGTGTTGAAGAGCGTTCCGAACACGTTCCAACTCGATCAGTTTCTCTGTGTCGATGCTTTGCACAAAGCCCTCGATGATCGCCTCCTGATAGACATCGACCAATACCAGCATAGGCGCGATTTGACGATTTTCCAAATGATTCAATAAGAACTGACGTGTCACCTGACCCAACTTCAGGATGGCACCTGCATTAAAGCCGGCTTGATGCAGTCGTTCGCCGCGTTCCTCGCCGGAAAAATCCGCATGCCTTAAAAAATTGAGCAACGCATCCGCCTCATCCGATGCAATGCTCTTCAACATACTGGGCCGCACTTCCGCCCGATTGGAAAACAGGGACTCTCGCAATACTGCAAAGTAGCAAGCTACAAGGTCGGCGCGCTGAGCTTCTACTCGCTCTGCGAGCAATTCCCTCAATTTTTCAGGCTGCGCCGAATTTGTATTCTCCATAAAGTTTTAATATATGCATTTAACCTTAGTTATTTGAACAGATATGCCCCGAAGGCGCCGCCCATAGATCCAGTGATCGCTGCATCTTCCTTGCTCCATTCGGATTGATCAAAGCCATTCCAGCTCAACAAATCGACAAAACCATTCTCATCGAACTTCCAAGGTTTGAGAAATTCACGATACTGGTCAAGCGTACGGAGATGCAAAGGAGTACCTATTCGGGCATAAATATCCACCGTATCAATATTGGCCTGTTCTTGGACATTGACATCAGCTCCCTGCGCGTTGAATACCAAGCAACTTCCAGGGTCGGCCCAATCATAAAGAGTCTTTGCGGCGTGAACAAGATCTTGATCTTCCAAAAAGATGCTGATGCCCCACATCACAAAAGCTACTTTTTTCCTTCCCGCCAAAATCTTCAAGACTTCGGCGCGGTTCAACAATTCTTCGGGCCGGCGGGCATCACTCTCGAAAAAGTATACATCACGAGTATCTTTCAGAATCTCGCGTGTATATTCCACAACGATCGGATCATAATCCGAATAAATAACGGTCGTTCCCTTTTTAACCTTGTAATGAATATGATCCTGCGTAGGTAGACCGGAAGCGAAATCAATGATCACGTCATAGCCGCGTTTCTCGCTCAACTCAACCGCAATATCTTGCAGTGCCCAGCGTTGTAAACGCATGTACTTCTGGAAGAACGGCATAATCTTGAGCAACTGATCTCCCGCCTGGCGGTCCACCTCAAAATTATGGTTGCCGCCGAGAAAATAATCATACATTCGACCAGCAGAAGGTTTACTGGCATCAACAATATTATCTTGTGGCATGATTTTCTCCTCGAATAAAACTAAGAGGCACTACGTCGTGCCGTCCATCAAGTTTTAATAAGATAAATATAACTTCAATTCTTTGACAAAATATGCACCGAAGCCGCCGCCCATCGGTCCAAAGGAAGTTACGTCTTCTCGAGCTAACTCGGATTGATCAAATCCATTCCATTCCAACAACGGAATCCAACCCTCTTTTTCAATCTTCCAAGGTTGGAGTAGTGTCTCACATTGTTTCAACGATCGTGTAACTAGCTTGTTACCGATTTGTTCGTAAATATTTAATACCTTGACCATGGCAGGGTCTTGGAGATTGAGATCAGCTCCTTGCGCATTGAATGCCAAACAACTACCAGGGGCGGCCCAATCATAAAGGGTTTTTGCGGCATGAGCGATATCTTCATCCGATAAAAATAGACTGATGCCCCAGTAGACGAAAGCCGCTTTTCGTCGTCCATGCAAGACTTTCTCTACCTCAGGGCGACCAAGCAGTTCTTCCGGGCGACGCGCATCAGCCTCAAAAAAATATGTGTCTTTAGCATCTTTTAAAATATCACGCGTATATTCCACGACAATCGGATCGAAATCAGAATAGATGACGGTCGTGCCTTTTTTAACCTTGTAATGGATGTGGTCAGCGGTTGGCAGGCCGGAGGCGAAATCAATGATCACATCATATCCGCGCTTCTCACTGAATTCCACCGCAATATCCTGCAAAGGCCAGCGTTGCAACCGCATAAATTTTGGAGTGAATGGTAGAAGCTTGGTTATTTGATCTGCTGCCTGGCGGTCGACCTCAAAATTATGGTTACCCCCGAGAAAATAATCATACATTCGACCAGCGGAGGGTTTACTTGCATCAACAATATTATCTTGTGGCATGGTCTTCTCCTTTTTTTCTCTTTTCTAAAGGCTGTTATATTGTATCCGATATTTGTGCATTTGTATAACAGAAACCTTTCAAAACTGAGTAGAAATAATTGGAATCCCTCCGTGCAATGGATTGTCGAAAAGCATCCGGGACGAATGACACTTGACAGGGTACGTTTCAGGCTCCAAACAGTATAATCGCCGTTGTGCGCGCTCGGCTTTTCCCGCGTGATATTCCACTAGAACATCGCTCGAACTTCATCCATCTTTATTTCGATATAGGCTGGTATGGAATCCTGGCCGGTTCTTCGATCAATTTCCTTAACATTTATGCCGCACGGCTGGGCGCCAATGGATTTGAAATTGGTCTGCTCACCGCAGTGGGCGCCATTGTCAGTCTAACGCTGTCCATCCCCGCCGGGCATTGGGTCGAGGCCCGTCCGATTGGCAAAGGCGTCTTCTGGTCATCCGTTGTTTACCGAATTGGTTTCCTGCTCTGGGTTCCCCTGCCCTGGCTATTTGGAAACATAGCACAAATCTGGGCCTTGATCGTTCTGGCGCTTCTGATGGCGATTCCTCTCACGCCGCTATCGGTGGGATTCAACGCGTTGTTTGCATCCGCAGTTCCTTGCGAATACCGAGCCCATGTGGCTGGCGTTCGAAACATGGTGCTGTCCATTACCTACATGATCTCCTCCATCGGCAGCGGATATTTGCTGAATAAGCTTGCTTTCCCCCTGGGATATCAGATCGTGTTTGGGATCGGGTTCTTTGGCGCGGCGATGAGCAGTTTGCATCTCTATTTGATCAAGCCGGTTCCAGTTTCCAATGTTAAAGCGCTTCTTTCCAAACCGAAACCGGCCGAAAGTGCCGAGAGAACGAATCAACGCTCCAGCTTTTTCTCCGCCATCCGCGCCGACATCTGGCAAACGCCGTTCCGAGTCGTCCTGTTTGCGTTGTTGGTTTTTCATCTGACTCAGAATCTGCCATTGCCCATCTTTCCATTGGTTCAAGTCAATGTATTGCATTTGACCGATAATCAAATCGGCATCGGCTCGGCGATATTTTATTTCATCATGCTCATCGGCTCAACTCAACTACGAAGCATAGTTCAGCAGATTGGTCATCAAAAAGTAACCGCGATTGGAATCTCGAGCATGGCTCTATATCCAATCGGCATGGCATTATCCCAGAATTCTTTACATTTTTATATCACCTCAGCCATTGGCGGACTTGCCTCCGCATTGGCAACCGGCGCCTATGCAAACTACCTTCTCGAACATGTCCCCGAGAATGACCGACCCGCATATTTGGCATGGTATAACGTGATCTTAAATTTATGTGTGTTGGTCGGTTCATTGGGTGGTCCGTTAATTGCGAACGCAATTGGCCTGACCCTGGCATTGTATATTTTTGCCGCAGCGCGCATCTTGGCCGGAATCGCGATCTTCAAATGGGGTAATCCCACTGCAAGAGCACAACCTGTGATTGCTTGATTGCGCTTCAAGCTGCGATTCGCAATCGTGTTACATCGTAATGCACAATGACAAAAAGGCGAAACACTAATTTCAAAAACTTTACTCATTTATGAGACAAGCGGTAAAATGAAATCAATGGCAGAAGATGTGAAAGTCGTAGCAACCAACCGCAAGGCTGGTTTCGAATATTTTCTATTGGAAAGATTTGAAGCCGGATTATCGTTGCAGGGAAGCGAGATCAAATCGATCCGCGCCGGACAGATCAGCATTGTGGAATCCTACGTGGATATTGAAAATGGTCAGAACGCTTTTCTGGTCGAGGCGCACATCGCTCCGTATGAACAAGCCAACCGCTTCAATCATGATCCAAAACGAAAGCGCCGCCTGCTCCTGCATAAAAAGCAAATCCGTGAACTATGGGACGCGGTGCGCTTGAAAGGCATGACAATTGTTCCGACACGCGTCTATTTTAAAGGATGGACGCGCCAAGATCGAAATCGCTTTGGCGCGCGGCAAGAAATTGTACGATAAGCGCGAGACAATTGCCAAACGCGACGCAGAGCGTGAAGCCAAACGGGAAGCACATCAAAGGGAGTGACCCATGAAGCCTTCCACCATCGAAGGCATCAATCGATTGCCCGAGGAAGAAAAACGCAGGATCTATTACGGATTGATTCCGCGCGAATTGCTGGAGCATTTTCATCTTCCAAGAATCGACGTGCCGCAATTCGAGTCATTCACCCAATTTCAATTTGTGCCCGGCTCTAGCAACGTGGAAATGTCGCTGTTTCATGAATTGAATTTCCCCGACCCCATTCTTTACGGTCATCTGACGGATACGGTCAACGGACAAGTCCATGTTCTGCTTTACGTCCTGAGTGATCCTGCTGCGCCGCGCTTCAATGTGGATCGGATGCCGGATGGACGCGCCACTCAATTCGGCACGCTGAGGCGAAACCTCGAAGCGGAGCAAGCGGCACTCGAAGCTGGACTCGCTCCGGGTCAGGTACGACGCGGGCTGCGTTTGTTACAAGCGGCCGTGATCGGGTTCGAAAATTTCATCGAAGATCTTGGGCACGATCTGTATTTCGTCGAGCCATTGTATTATCACAATGCGGTCATCTTCGAGCGTTATGGTTTTGCATATCAGCAGGGACGAAAGTTAATGGAACGTATCCATCAAGGATTTTCGAACAATGGCGATTTGATCAACAAACTAGATGGCTCCGCGTTTCGATCCAACGGGGCGCGGAATAGCATCCGCCTGCGCTCATGGGCCATCCATGATGGCATTCTGGGAGAACCATTTACCAATGTGACGATGTATAAACGCATCGGCAAATCAGCGGGTGTCAGCACCACAGCTGATACAAAGTGGTAGGCAGTGCCCTCCAGCGGACAATCGCCTGCTGGTGGACCGTATGCGAGTTTTAACTTTTGGTGGATAGCCCCATCCCTCAAAACAAAGGTTTTTCAGCACGCTTTTTTGCACGTCATCCTTCGCTCGTCGTCCACTCATCCTTCTCTCATCCTTTACTTGACCATTTATCTCGTTCATCCCGCCTCACGGCGGGTTTTTGTTTCCCTGCTATACTACAAAGTACTGTGCAATTATTTAAATCAGCATCCCGATTCCCACCTTGCTACAATAAGTTCTTGTGCAGATATTTATGCAAGGAGCAGTAAAGCATCATGCCTAATCAAACCACAAAACCCGTCCAGCCGCTGATGCTCACCGCGGCTTACTATCTGTCTTTCATCATTTTGGGACTCGCCAGCGCGGCGGAAGGCCCTAGCCTACCGACCCTCGCAAAACACACCTCCAGTCCGCTTGCGCAGATTGGCTTGATCTTCGTCTTCGGCTCGTTGGGTTACCTGCTCGGTTCTCTCATCGGCGGCAGAGCTTATGACCGCATCCCCGGTCATCGCCTCATTGCGTTCTCGATTTTAATCATACTCAGCACGGCAGTGATCTTCCCCCTCGCATCCACCTTATGGCTCCTTTTAGTGGCGGCTCTGATAATGGGTCTCGGTAAAGGTGCGTTGGATGTAGGCTGTAACACGCTTTTGCAATGGGTATATGGCGAAAAGGTTGGCCCGTTCATGAACGGCCTGCATTTTTCTTTCGGCGTTGGAGCGTTCCTCTCGCCCATCTTGCTTGCGCAAATCATCTCGATCACGCACGAGATCTATTGGGTCTTCTGGACCATCGCCTTATTGAGTCTTCCGCTCGCCGTCTGGTTTTGGTTTTTGCCTGAACCGCCCGCGCATCTCACGACCGACGATCAAAAGCATTCGCCGATTCCTTTTCTGCCTGTCCTGCTCATTCTGCTGGCTTTCGTTTTATACGTTGGCGCCGAGGTGGGCTTTTCGAGCTGGATTTACACCTACGCGGTCACATTGAATCTTGCGACGACCATCACTTCCGCGTATTTGACATCCGCCTTCTGGGGCTTATTCACCGTTGGAAGGCTGTTTGGCATTTGGGTCGCAGGCCGCACCACTCCACGCACGATTCTTTTCACGGACCTGGCAGGTTGTCTCGTTGGCTTAGGCCTGATCATCCTCGGACACACTTCCGCTCTGCTGTTATGGATCGGCAGTTCCATATTTGGAGTCTCGATGGCATCCATTTTCCCAACCATTCTAATGTTGGCTGGTGAAAGGTTGCGCGTCACCGGAACGATCACCGGCTGGTTTCTGGTCGGTGGAGGCGTAGGAGGCATGTTGCTTCCTTGGTTAATCGGCCAGGCTTTTGCGTTGATTGGTCCCGGTTCTATGATGTTTATCATCGTGGCAGACTTGAGCCTGGAAGCAATTGTTCTCTTGGTCTTTATATACGGCACTCGGAAAGTTGTCCTTGCATGATGACTCTTTTTAATCCATCTTATATTACTCGCCCCACCTCGCCTCACGGTGGGGTTATCTGTTTATAACAATATCGTTATCCACAATGATTGCGGAGGGAACATGAAAATCCTTGCCATAGAAAAAGAGAGCGAGGGCGTAAAGCCTGAACAATTCACGCCGCATCTTAAGGATGAAGCTGTCTGCGTCTGGGAGTTGTATCAGAGTGGGCTTATTCGCGAGCTCTATTTTCGTCAGGACCGCTCTGAAGCAGTGCTGATTTTGGAATGCACTAGTGAGCATGAAGCACAGCAGGCATTGGACCGCCTGCCGCTGGTACGGGCCGGATTGATCCGCTTTGAGGTAATTCCGCTCGTGCCCTACCCGGGGTTTGCCCGACTATTCAGCAATAAGTAAGTTCGAATTCTTATCCCGTTGCAGAATCTCTTTTTTATATATCTACCATTGACAATACTATGTAATACACAGTATAATCTCATACATGGTAAAGAACGCCCAATCCCCCTCAACAGTCGAGAACGTCGTACAGGAACTCCGGCGCGGCGCTCTAATCCTGGCGGCCCTCAGCCAACTGGATGATGAAAAGTACGGATACGCATTGATCAATCAACTCGAGGAGAACGGGCTTAAGATCGATCAGGGCACGTTGTATCCACTGCTGCGAAGGCTCGAGGCTCAGGGTCTGCTCGATAGCAAATGGAATGTGGAAGGTTCGCGTCCCAGGCGCTATTACGTGATCAACAAGACCGGCAAAGCGGTCTTGAAGGAACTCGTAATGGAGTGGCGTTCTCTTTCAAAGAGTATGGAAAGATTGCTTGCAGATGTAAAATAAGGAGACAAACATGGAACTCATCGAACGATATTTGCAGGAAATTGGCCGACACCTGCCCGCCAACAAAAGAGAGGATATCCTCTCAGAATTACGCTCATCCCTTAACGACTCGCTTGAAGCGCAAGCAAACGGCCAGCCGAGCGAAGAAGCCATCATTCAGATCATCAAGGAAATGGGGGCACCAAGAAAAGTCGCCGCCTCATACTATCCTGAGGGGCAATATCTGATCGGCCCGGAGCTGTTTCCCTTCTTTCAATTCATTCTTGGGATTGTTTTAGCAGCAACCGTCGGCGGGCAATTGATCGCGGCCACCATCTCGGTTGCGGTTTCACATCAAGCTGATTCAATGGTACAGGTATTCTTACAATTACTGGACAGCATCCCCGCCGCGCTTGGTTCCGTTGTATTGGTATTTGCCATCATGCAATGGTTCAACGTGCGCCCGGATTTCGACCAGAAAGAATTCGACCCGCTCGCCCTGCCTCCGCTTCATAAAGATAAGCCTGTTCAACGCGCCGAACAGGTCGTCAGCATTGTTTTCGGAACGATTTTCCTAGCCTTCTTATGTGCCTTTGGGGCAAGCGGCGGTTTCACGGCTAAGTATGGCGTGAATCTTTTTACCGATCCCGTTTTGGATAAGTACTTCCCATGGATCGCGTTCAGCGTCGTGATCGGAATCGTTCTGGATATTATCCTGCTCTGGCGCGGCCGCTGGGAACTTTCCACTCGAATCGCAAAAATCGGTGCGAATATTTTTGGTATCGGTCTGCTTTCTCTGCTCCTTCAAGGTCAAATGGCCTGGCTCAACCAAATGGGCGTCAGCGATTTTGTAGTCGAACATTTTCAATTTACAAATACGCCGGTAGGTTTTCAATTGATCGGGATGGCAAGTTTACGCCTCGCTTTTTTGGTGGCGCTGATCGTCATCACTGTGAATACCGTTGTCCATATATTCCAGTTGCTCAGAAACAGCTTTTCCAGTGCCTCAACTCCGGACATAAAGACGGAATCAACCCTCCAATAGAATCATTCTATTAAATGAGCCCCCCTGTTTCCATTGGACAGGAGAACAGTCGTTTCTCAGTCCGACCCCGCTTGATGACAGCTTTTTATTGTCGCGTATTTTAACCCATTAGTGTGTTACACTAAGTGCAACAGTTTGAAATTGGATAACTGGTTTTGTGTGGTGTCATCGCCGCCAGCCCCGTTATGGGATTGGCGGCATTTTTTATTCCGGCCGTGCCGGAGAAAGTAGTTCAACATGGACGTTAGATTGTATGTAGGAAACCTTGCCAAATCGACCACGGCAGATGAACTGAAAACCTTGTTTACGCAAGCCGGATCAGTCGCCTCGGTGGACATGGTCAAAGACCGCAGCAGCGGAGAGTTGAAGGGCTTCGCCTTCATTACGATGGGCGAACAAACCGAAGCCGATAAGGCCATCAGCATGTTCAATGCTTATTCTTTAGCGGACCGCGAGTTGAAGGTCAACGTTGCGAAGCCGAAAGTGGAGCACGCCAAGTAAGTCCCAAGAGATTGGCTATCCAACTTTGACACAACGAATAGCACAGTTTGGAATTGAATAACTGGTTTTGTGTGGTGTAATGGCCGCCGACCTTTAACAGGGTCGGCGGCTTTTCTTTTCCCGGGAAACCGGAGAAGGCAGATTGAAAAATGAACGTTATGTTGTATGTAAGGAACCTAGCCAAGTCAACCACCGAGGATGAATTGAAGACTTTGTTCGAGCAAGTCGGAGAAGTCACCACAATTCGGATTATGAAAGACCGTTCCAACGGCGAATCAAGAGGCTTTGGTTTTCTGACCATGAGCGCAGAAAGCGAGGCAGATAAAGCCGTCAGCAGATTCAACACTTTTGCCTTAGCCAATAATCAATTAAAAGTGAGCCTAGCCAGACCGAGAGTACAGCGTCCGGTTTTTGAATCATGATTGACAAATGATTAATTTGATCTCAACCAAACTCATCTACCGGCCGATTAAGCTGATCTTCGATTTCACCAGCACACCGGAAAACGATTTTCAATGGCAGTACGGGACTTTGAAATCCGCACGGATTTCCGAAGGCAGCATGGGAGTAGGAACTTTTATTCGCAGTACCGGCCATTTCATGGGTCATCGAATCGAAGGCACCTTCGAGGTCAACGAATACGAACCAAGTAAGAAATATGGATTCAAGTCTCTCTCCGGACCATTGCATTCACAAACCTTATATACTTTTGAGATAGCCGGGGGCGGCACAAAGGTCAATATATCCATGCAAGCCACCGCCACAAATTTATTCCAAACAGATGAGGGCATCCTCGAAAAGAATTTAAGAAAACAACTTAAGGAAAATCTCGACCTACTCAAGAATATTTTGGAACAAAGTAAACCCATTGAAGCCGAGCCTAATCCCATCCTTCAGCCATCAAGTGGGTAATCTCGTCAGCCTGACATGGTGATATTTTTATTTTCACCAAACGGTTTGCATCAAAATAGAATAGAATTGTGAAATACAAATACCAATCAAGCCATCGGATTGTTTGATTTCTAATATTCGGATGAAGGAAGCTATTATGATGGAAAATCAAAACCAACCACCACAAGCGAATAAAAACTCCAATCAAAAATGGATCATGCTCGGCGTGGGCGGCGGATGTGTGCTGATCGCCGGTATCGTCGTTATTGCAGCTCTGGTCGTAGCTGATTTGGGTCCAGTCATTGGAAAAACTTTCAGTTCCATTTCTGCAAATCCAAATCTCGCGGCACAAGTCACGGACACGCCACAAGTCAACAACACTCCGCAAAGCCAAGTACTGGTCATGCCTCCGTCAAGAAATCATCCTCAGGCCGATGGTAATAAAATGGGGGATCCAAATGCGTCGGTCAAAATGACTGAGTTCGGTGATTTTCAATGCACTTATTGCCTAGAGTATTGGACGGATACAGAAACACAGATTATTGATGCTTACGTTCAGACTGGCAAGGTCCAATATACTTATCGTTCAGCTGGGAATTGGGTTAGTGCCAACATCGGCCAAGGAAGCGTTGAATCGCAGGATGCGGCGATGGCTGCCTATTGCGCCGCTGATCAAAATAAGTTCTGGCAAATGCACGATGCGTTATTCGCCAATGTGCTTGGCGAGGACGCAGGCTCCTTTACCGATCCCCGTCTGCAAGCCATCGCACAACTTGTCGGTCTGAATATGAACACTTTCAACTCGTGTTATAACAGTCATAAATATCTCGATCAAGTGAATCAGGATTTCAAGGATGCGCAAACTTCCGGCATTCAAGGCACACCCTTCTTCGTCCTGACTTATATCGTCAATGGCCAGACTCGGACAACAAGTGTGGACGGTGCGCAGCCCTATTCGATTTTTCAACAAACGATTGATACCGCACTTAATGGAAAATAAAATATAAGCCATGCAAAAACGATTCTGGATTGGGATTTGTTTAACATGGATATTAGTTTCTTGTGCGCCAGTTGCATCGTCGCATCCTTCCACGCCGATAGCGGCAATAGCCACTATTGAAATTTTTCCTTCGCTGACATCCACATCAACCTCGACGCTTTCACCGACAAACACACCATTGCCTACCGATACGCCTGTCCCATCCATCACACCGACATTTGCCATCTTGCGCGCACAAGTATTGGAAACCTCCAATTGCCGTTATGGTCCTGGTGCACCCTATTTATATTTCACTGGCTTGGTGACGGGGAGTAATCTCGAAGTCATCGGGCGGCGCGAGGATTCGCAATGGCTTTATGTACAAGCCATCGGCGGGCACAAACCGTGTTGGGTCAAAGCTTCGCAGATGAGTGTCAACGGCGATATCAATAGTTTGGAGATTGATTATCCCGATTTAGCCCCTTTGCCGCAATCACCATTTTATCCGTCAACCGTCGTGACGAAAGTTCTTCGCGACGAGACGCAGGTCAAAGTGATTTGGCTCGATATTCCATTGCACCCCGGCGATGAGGAAAGTCCAACCATGCAACATTACATCGGCGAAGTCTGGCACTGCCAGGATGGACAAATCGTCTTCGACCCGCTGGCGACAAACGATACATCCATCACATTTACAGATGAACCGGGCTGTACTCAGCCATCGCACGGAAGAATCTTTGTACAGGAGAAACATGGCTTTGCCGGACCAGCTGAAATTCCGTGGCCCCCATACACAACAGCAACTATCACGGCCACACCGTAAAGGATTATGGTAATTCTTTGATCTGCGGAATTCTTCTCAGCACGATCAACGTCAAAGCTAAACTCAGAACAGCAAAAATCAAAATTGAATCACTCAATCCAATGGATTGCGCCAGCACGCCGATTGCCAGATTGCCCAGCGGCGCAAAGCCGAAAAACGTCAGCGTATATAAAGCCATGACACGGCCGCGCAGCTGATCGTCCACGCGCGTTTGCAGAAGCGTGTTAATCATCGTAAATTGCACCATAAAGCCAAGACCTAAACCGAACGCAAGAATCAAACTAACAAAATAGATTGGCATAAACGCAAAGGCACCGAGGATAATTGGAAATCCAATGCCAGCGATGACCAGCCATAATCCGCGCCAGCTTGGACCGTGCTGCCTGGCAATCATCAACGCGCCGGCCACCGCGCCGACACCGATTACTGCATTGACCCAGCCATAAGCTGCGGCGCCTTGATGCAGGACTTGTTCCACAAAGGCCGGAAGAACGGTCGCATATGAAATTCCGAATATGCTAAAGATCGATGCCAAAAGTAAAAGCCCGCCCAAATCAATTTGTTTAGAAACATATTGAATGCCGCTGATTAATTGCTTCCACGGAGATTGCATAAAATGCAATGGCTGATGAGGCTTGACCTGCATTGCCCATAATCCGATAATCACCGCCAGAAAGGAAATACCGTTGATCGTAAAACACCATGCCGCGCCGACAACGGCCAGCAAGATTCCCCCCAGCGCCGGGCCGATTACGCGTGCGCCATTGCCCATCAACGAATTCAAGGCGATGGCATTGGGCAATTCTTCGCGTCCCACCATTTCGGCTATGAATGACTGCCGTCCAGGTCCATCGAAGGCGTTGACCAATCCGATGCCGCCTGCCAGAAGAATAATATGCCATTCCTGAACCACGTTGGCAAAGCTCAATGCAGCGAGAATAAATGCCAGCAACATGGCACTAGCCTGTGTAATGATCAGAAGCGTGCGCTTCGGGACTTGATCTACCACGACCCCGCCCCACGGAGAAACAATCAACGCCGGAACTGCTGCCGCGAATCCAACGATGCCAAGTGCCAGATCGGAATGCGTGAGTTCATAGACCAGCCAGCCTTGGGCAATGACCTGCATCCATGTGCCGGCATTCGAGATGAGTTGTCCGCCAAAATAAAGTTGGAAATTGCGATGTCGCAGAGCCGCGAAGGTATTCGGCGCGTTTTCGATGGGCTGTGCTTGATCCGATGATTTAATCGGCGTTTTCATGTTCGTGGGCTTTTTCAGAAAATTTTGTCCATAGAATCCAAAACTTGCGCTTAATGAGCGCAAGTTTTTCATGATGAGTATTTAATTTTACTCTATTTTACACAGCAACCCGCGGATAGAGAACAGAGCCAATGAGTACCAAAATTGTGGTCGCGACGACCAGTACGAGTAGATCAACGCCGAAGCCATAGGTCATTTGACCGCCCGCAAGCATGAGTCCGCGCAAGGCATCCACCTCATAAGTCAGCGGGTTGACACGAGAGACGATCTGCAACCACCTCGGCATGATACTAATCGGGTAAATCGCATTGCTGGCAAAAAACAAAGGCATGGTCATCACCTGCCCGATACCCATAAAACGTTCGCGCGTTTTGACGAGGCAGGCAATAATCAGTGAAAACGTCGCGAAACAGGCTGCACCCAAAACGGCAACGAGAATCACGCCCAGCAGTGCCAGCGGATTCCAATTCATGCGAACCGCCAGTAGCACGGCGAGCACATAGATGATGACCGCCTGTGCCAGGCTGCGCACACCCGCCGAAAGCGCTTTACCCAAAACCAGCGCGGCGCGCGGCGTGGGTGTTGCCAAAAACTTATGCACAATGCCCAAGTCACGCTCCCAGATGATGGCGATGCCATAAAAGATCGAGACGAATAGCACGCTCTGGGCCAGGATGCCAGGCGTCATAAACTCAATATAAGAGACCGAGCCGGTTGGAATGGCTCGGATGCGCGTGAACACTTCACCAAATATCAATAGCCACAGCGCGGGTTGGACGGCGCGTGTCAGCAGTTCGGTCGGGTCATGCCGCAACTTGCGGATTTCCAATTCTGCAATGACCAGCGTCTTGCTGATAAAACTAATGATCTCAGAAAGGAAACCGAAAGGATTTTGTTGAGTTGGTTCAGCCCACACGGTGGGCCGTACGTCTTGTTCTAACTGTTTCACGGTAGGTACCTCCAGATTCCAATGTATCGCCTGCATAATGGATAAAAACATCATCAAGCGTAATTTCTTCGCCGCCAAGGGAAGCTTTGAGTTCAGCAGGTGTTCCGATAGCCGCAACCTTACCCAAATGCATGATAGCGATCCGGTTGCATAAATGGTCTGCCTCTTCCATTAAGTGTGTAGTCAGCATGATGGTGGTGCCAAAATCTTTCCGCAATCTTTCAACGTGTTCCCAAACGACGCGGCGCGCCGTTGGATCCAGACCGGTGGTCGGCTCATCCAGGAAAAGGACGCGGGGATGATGAAGGAACGATTGCGCCACTTCAAGTCGGCGGATCATTCCGCCCGAATAATCGCGCACCAGTTTATTTGCTGAGTTAGCCAAGCCCATAAATTCCAGCGCATCGGTGACGCGTTTGCCTCGTTCGACACGCGGGATGTCATATAACTTGCCGAAGATATCGAGATTCTCGTAGCCGGAAAGCGTACCGTCCGCCGAGAGCATCTGGGGAACGTACCCGATCAGCCTCCGTACCTCTCGCGACTGACGAACAATATCGCGGCCGGCAATTTTTGCTTCGCCTGAAGTGGGCGGCAAAAGCGTGGTCAACATTTTTAGCGTGGTAGTTTTCCCCGCGCCGTTCGGCCCTAACAGACCGAAGATTTCGCCTTCTGCAACAGAAAGCGTAAAGCTATCCACGGCGGTCAGAGAGCCATAACGACGGGTTAAAGCATGGGTTTCAAGGATAGGGGATGCCATATTATTTTGCTTCTTTCATTCCTTTCGTAAATAAAGGCTGCAAGAGATTCATTGCATGAACAACCGTCGATAATTCTTCGGCTGACAGTTTGCATAAAACATCTTTCAAATGATTCTGTGTGGCTCCGCGTGCAACGCGCAAAATATCCTCTCCACCTTTTGTTAGAGCCAGCGTCAGCCGTCTTCGATCTTCCTTTGACTCATGGCGGATGATAATCTTTTGATTCACCAGCCCATCCACTAGTTTCGAAGTGGAAGGCAAAGTCAGCCCAAGGTGATCGGCCAGATGCGACAATGAAACTTCGGGGTTCCGATTGACGAATGTCAGCGTACGAAATTGCGGCACCGAAAGATCATGGCCGCGGTGGCTCCGCATCTCGGCGCGGATGAAGCGCATGATTTGCGGGGTTGTATCCAGCAGTTGGCGGGCGCACTCATCCAGATTTTCCATAAAAATAAGCCTTTCTAATAGTTTCAATTTCTAACTATATCACTTTTTCAGATTTTGACAAGGGGAAAATCATCGGCGCCGCATCAATCCGCCGGAGCAGTCATATTGGGCGGAGGACAAAGCCACGATGCATCTTTAGCGAATTCAAGCCGGTATCGAAACCCCATACACGATTCTGATCGCAACTTTTATTGATCAGCCCATTTTGCCTTATAACAAAAAAGCAGAAGACACCTAACTGCCTCTTGCTTTACTGCCTACTGCATTACTGATCCTGTATTTCTGCCGTACGCAACGTGTTTTTCATCAACATCGCAATCGTCATCGGACCGACTCCACCCGGAACTGGCGTGATGAATCCCGCGACTTCCTTGGCCTCATCAAAGTTGACATCTCCAACCAGACGATGACCGCTTTTCTTGGTCGCATCGGGTTTGGAGTTCATGCCCACGTCAATGACCGCCGCGCCGGGTTTGATCCAATCGCCGCGCACCATTTCAGTCTTACCAATCGCTGCGATCAGAATATCGGCTTGCCGCATGATATCCGGAAGATTCCTAGTGCGTGAATGACAAATGGTTACCGTGGCATTGCGGCTCACCAATAACAACGAGGCCGGCATGCCGACGATATTGGAACGTCCAAGCACTACGGCGTTGGCACCTTCGATTTGAATTCCCATTTTATCCAGCAAATAGATGCAGCCATTTGGTGTGCAAGGAACGAACAACGGTTCGCGTCCCTTTTGGGCCAGTCGTCCAATATTGATGGGTGACAAACCATCCACATCTTTTTCAACGCTGATGAGCTGCAAAACACGCTCCTCATTCAGATGCGAAGGCAAAGGCAACTGCACCAAAATACCATTGACTGTTTTATCGTCGTTCAAACTTTTGATGAGCTTCTCCAACTCCGCTTGCGAAATATCCGCGGGAAGCTGACGACTTACCGAACCCATGCCGAGCTCTTCACATGCTTTGCCTTTCGATTTGACATAAGTCGCCGAATCCGCGCGGTCGCCCACCAACACCGTAGCCAGCGTCGGTTTGGATTTTCCAGCCGCAATACGCTTTGACACCGCGGCCGCCACCCCGTCGCGCACTTCCTGTGCGATCATTTTGCCGTCAATCAATTTTGCAGTCATTGTTTATGGAATGTCCTTATCCAATCTTATGAATTTCGCCGCGCACTACGCCGAAAATATTTTCAATCAATTCAACATCATCCATCTCGTTCCAGCGCGGCGCGGGAACCACGGCCTTCACCCGCAGATAGTTTCCAGTATGTCCTTCCATTTGCCAGCCATGCTCATCCAGTTGCGCCATCGATTCCCACAAAACAGGCAGAGTCTTCCCGATGAATTTTTGACGATATGCATTTGCCGATTTTTCGAAGGCCGCGCGATAGATTGCGTTTCGTTCTTTCCGGACGTCCGGGCGGACTTGCTCTTTCATTCGAGCGGCACCCGTCCCCGGCCGCGGCGAATAGCTGAAAGCGTGTCCACCGGCGAAGTTCATTTCTTTAACAAAAGCCAGCGACTCGGCAAACCCATCTGCGGTCTCGCCGGGAAAACCGGCGATGATGTCGGTGGTGATGGCAACCTCCGGCATGATTTGACGCGTGGCCGTTACGAGGTCGCGGAAAGAAGCGGGCGTGGTCTTGCGCGCCATTTGTTTAAGAGTTGCATCGCATCCGCTTTGAAGCGGCAGATGAAGATGCTGACACAAGCGCTCATCTTGCCACAATGAAAAGAAGTCGGCATCCAAATCCCACGGCTCAAGCGAGGAAAGCCGAAGACGTGGTACTCCCGTTTCGCGCAGAATTGATTTGACCAGCTCGCGCAGATGCGAATTAAAATCTTGTCCCCATGAACCAAGATGAACGCCAGTCAAAACTATTTCTTTGGCGCCGCCATCGAGCGCGTACTGGACATCAGAAATCACATCTGCAATTGGGCGGCTGCGACTTTCGCCGCGCGGAATGGTGGTGACACAAAATGTGCAATGATTATCGCATCCGTCCTGCACTTTGATAAAGGCGCGCGTACGATGATGCAAACCCGGTAAAGGCTCGCGAATGATCGGTTCCACATCAAATGCCTGCTGATAATCATTCAGAAGATCAGCGACCAGCCGATCTTTGCGATCATTGGTTACGATGCGAGATATATTTGGAAGCGCACTCGCTTGTGCCGGTTGAAGCGTAACCCAGCATCCGGTTGCGATGATTTCATTCACGCCTGCGCGTGCGATATTACGAAGCTTGCCGCGCGAATCAGAAGCGGCTTCGACGGTCACCGCGGAAGTGTTGACCACCGCCATGTCCGCATCCTGCGCCGACGCAACAACTTCATATCCCGCCGCGCGGAATTGTCGCGCCATCGCTTCGATTTCGCTCTGGTTGAGTTTGCAACCGATGGTATCAAGATAAATCTTCATGACATCAAAATATCAAACAACAAATTACGGCTTCATTACCAAAAAATTATCGAAGATCACATCCACGCCAGGATGAGTGAATGTACCGGCCAACAATCCAACGTCACCGTGCTTCAAGCTTGGATCGTGAACTTGAGCCACCAGAAATCCATTGACTACTAGGGATAACGTATCGCCATTGCAATCCGCACGCAAATGGTTGATAGCGGTACCAGTTTTGATCTTGTCGCTCGACTGCATCTGGGTCTGTCCAAGCAAAGCGGATTGACCGTTATTAAAGATTCCGATACCATAATATCCATCACTGCTGATAACAAAGAAATAATATTGATTGTCCGCATAACGGCAGATCAAACCGATTCGGTTTTCATCGGGGCCGGCAATTTTACCGGCATCCACTTCAATGCGAGCGTCGCTAAAATCCTGATGCGGCGTGGACCAGAAATTAACCTGTAAAGCATTGACCATGATCCTATATGCGCCGCCATCATAATCCATCGTGCCTTCCGCCGACTTATAACGATCCCAGCCACTGGCCGGAGATGAAAAGTCATCTTGGAACAGTACCGTTCCCGATGGCACAGTATTCGAAGACGCCGCCGCGCAAGCCGAAATTATAAAAGATAGAACACATAACGCTACACACAATCGAAAACGGAATTGCATTTCGTAATTTTATCATGCCCCCATCTCCTATGACCTATTCACTATCCTCTATCTTCACGGAAAATACTGCTTCAATATCTGCTCAGCCATCTGACCTGACGTCCCGCCTTGATCGAGTTGAACCACAAGATTTAATTCGGTGAATGCTGAAGCATTGTTGCCTTGTCTTAAATAATTTTCTGCCAAGTGTAAATGAGCAATCGCAAGATTAGGTGAAAGCTTGATGGCGTGCAACAAATTTTGTTCAGCGTTATACAGCAAGCCCACATTAGAATATGACCAGCCCAACACATCCAACGTCTCTGGATCGTTCGGCGCGAGCTGCGCGGCTTGTTTTGCGGCAGGCAAGCCGATATCCAAAACATATAAATCGTTATCCGAACAAAACGTCGCCAGCAAACGCCAATAAGTCGCATCGTTGGGCGCTAGCTGCATTGCCTTTTGATAAGCAGCCAAAGCGGAAACCAAATCACCCGTCTGCGTATATGAATTGCCGACCGAAGCCTGCCACGCCGGATTATTAGGTTCGATCTGTGCGGCTTGCAAATATTCAGTTAGCGCTTGATGATAATTCCCCTGACGTTTCCAATACAAGCCTTGTAGCGCGTGGACAATTGCATCACGCGAATTAAGCGTCAACGCTTGATTCAAATCATCGCTTCCATCCTGACCGTTATGCTGGCGCGCCTCACCGAGCCATGCCCACGTTTCAGCATTTTTCGCATCCGCGCTGACAGCTTTTTCAAACGCATTCTCGGCGAGTCCCCATTCTTCGACGAGTCCCAGTCCGCGCCCGATGGCGATCAATCGATTCGCCAGATCGGACTCGGTATCGGAAACCGCAATCGCCGCGCGCAAAGTCTGAACGGCGGAATCAAATTGAGGTCCATGGAAGAAGCGCTTTCAAGTTCTGTCAACGCGCGATTTGAATCCGACAACATCAATAACATACCAAGCTCATAATGTGAATTCGCATCCGATGCAAGCGAAAGACGCTTGACCAAAACCTTTTGTTCGGAAGCAAAATCGCCATTCTCATGATAGGCCATTGCAAGGCGATCATAAAGAACCACATCGGCTGGATCCGCTTGCGAGCCTTCCTGCCAAATAGTAAGCGCCGTCTTGTGATCGTTGCTATTCCAATAAGCGATGCCAAGCGTTTCCCATCCTTGCGACGAAAGCGACTTTTTATTGCGTGCGATTTCCAGCAGGCGGATTGTCTCAGAGTTGTTCTCGCCGCGATAGGCCGCAAGACCCGCCTGTTCCCAAAGATCGCCGCGCCAAACGAGATGTGTCGCTGCTGATTTAAACAAGTGCGCCGCATCGTCATATTTTTTTCCAGCAAGCGCGGTTTGCGCGGAATGCAAATCGTTATAGCCCGAATAAACTATCGGGCTGAAAACTGCCGCGAGGATAAGCAATAGAACGCCAATGATGGATAGATACCGAACGCGCATGGAGACCATTATAGTTTACGCCGCCAATTGCGGCGTTTAGACATCTCTCCTTTCTCAGAAAATAAGGGAGATAAGGAGGGAGTAGAATAAGCATTGAACTTTCATTTCACTCAGGAGAATAAACATGACCATTGTTCTCGATGGTTCGTCCCTTACAATTGAAAAACTCGTCGCGATTGCACGAGATAATGAAAAAGTTCAATTAGCTTCGGAAGCATTAGAACGCATCAAAGTCTGCCGGGCAATGCTGGAGGAAAAACTTGCGAATAAAGAAATCATGTATGGCACGAACACTGGCATCGGGGAATTCTCAGAGAAAGTTCTAAATGATGATCAAGTTAAAGAATTTCAAAGATATCTCGTTTATAACCACGCCGCCGGTATCGGCGAACCCGCGCCGATTGAATACATCCGCGCGGCGCTGGCGGGACGAATCAACGTCCACGCGCATGGCAATTCAGGATGCAGACCTGTGATCACACAAACACTGGTGGAGATGCTGAACAAAGGCGTCACGCCTGTTGTTTGTCAAAAAGGATCGGTCGGCGCAAGCGGCGACCTCGCTCCGATGGCGCAAGCCGCATTGTTGTTGATGGGCGAAGGCGAAGCTTTCTATAGCGGCGAGCGATTATCAGGTCAAGAAGCGATGCGGCAGGCTGGAATTGAAATCCCAGGCTTGCAAGCGCGTGATGGTCTTGCCACAATCAATGGATCAAATGTATTAACCGCGATGTCCGCACTTCATATTTATGACATAGAAAGATTCTTGAAGCAGGCCGAGATCGCGGCGGCAATGTCCATCGAAGCGTTGCTCGGCAATATGAAACCCTACAACACCAAACTGCATGAACTGCGCGGCTTCAAGGGCGCGATTACGTCCGCCAAAAATATTATGAAGGTGGTTGAAGGCTCCGATCTGACGACCGGCAAAATGAAAACCAAAGTGCAGGACGCGTATTCGATGCGTTCCACGCCGCAAGTGATCGGCGCGGCACGCGATGCGATTGCGTATGCAAGGTCGCAAGTGGAAATTGAATTGAACGGCGTGGGAGACAATCCAATCTTTGTGCCCGAGATGAAATTGACATTGACCGGCGCAAACTTTCAAGGCTCGCCCGTTTCATTACCGATGGACATGGCGGGCGCAGCAATCACGATGGTGTGCGTGTTAGCGGAACGGCGATTGAATCGTTTGACCAATCCGGCTCTTTCTCAGGGACTTCCGGATTTTCTGGCGCACGAACCGGGCTTTTACTCTGGGATGATGCTTTCGCAATATACCGCTGACCATTTGATCGTCGAGCAGAAAATTTTGTCCGCACCCGCCAGCATTCAATCCATCCCAGCCGCAGCGGATCAGGAAGATTTCGTTTCGATGGGTATGAACACCGCCATCAAGAACGGACAAATTTTGGATAACGCTTATGGTGTTTTAGGAATTGAATTCATGGCGGCGGCGCAAGCCTTGGACTTCAGAAAATTCACGCCGGGCAAAGGGACACAAAAGGCGCGTGAAGTGATTCGCAAACACGTGGAACATCTTGAAGTGGATCGTCCATTGTATAACGACCACAACAAGATGAAAGCACTGGTGAAGTCGGGAGAGATTTTAGAGGAAGTGGAAAAGACGGTTGGGAAGTTGGGATAGATTTTGGAGAAAGTGGAAAAGGCTTGTAGTGACTGATTAAATAACGCGGAACATCCGGCAGAATTTTTTATGCCTATAGAATGTTCTACGTTTAAATATCTCAGCTTGGAGAATAAGTTTCAACGGCAGTCAAGCTTCCCTTAAAGAATTGCTCGCTGAAAATAACTTTTTTAAATCGCTTCTGTTATAATTCTTCCACTTATGGCCACGCGTTCAAACGAATCATGGTTATCCGATTTGCGTTCTGACGGCTCACTCCGCGAAGCCGCGCTGTCCGACTTGCGCAATGTGATCCAGCACGGGCTTCCGTATGCGCTTTCACGATGGCTTTCGCCCACCGATCCGCTGTTCACGCCTCTCGTCGAGGAAGTGACACAGGAAACGCTTCTGCGCGTCCTCGATCAACTTGACGGCTTCGAGGGACGCAGCATGTTTACCACGTGGGTGCATAAGATCGCCATCCGCATCGCACTGACCGAATTGCGGCGCAAACGCTGGCAGGATTCCTCGCTCGACGAATTAATGGACAACGAAGAATCCCCTGCCCCATCGAATCTGGTTGCCGATCACCATCCCACACCTGAAGCCGCCGCGGAACGAACCGATATGATGGAACGCGTCCGCCGCATCCTGGAACAGGAATTGACTCCCAAACAACGCGAGGCGCTGACACTTCTGGGAATTCAGGATATGCCGCTTGAAGAAGCCGCCAAACGCATGAAGACCAATCGCAATGCGCTCTACAAACTTCTGCACGACGCACGTCTGCGCCTCAAGCGGCGACTCGCCATGGAAGGCCTGACGTCGCAGGAAGTGCTATCGGCTTTTGAACAAAAGTAAGATTAAGATTCAGTTAAACGTCAGATGAGATGAATGAGAAAGGTCAAGCCATGAGCGCGAGGGACGTTATCCAAAACATTCAGGACAAATTCAAACGGAATGAGCCATTATCCGATGAAGTTGTTGAAGGCTTTCTGCGCGTCCTTGAAAAAACCCGCACGGAAGATGTGACCTGCAAAGAGGTCTTCCAGCAATTGGACGAATACGTCGAGAAAGAAGTGGACGGCAAAGATGCTGGCCGCCTGATGCCTCTCCTTCGCGAACACCTCGACATGTGTTCGGATTGTTGCGACGAATACGAGGCGCTCTTGGATGTAATCGAAAAATCAACAGACAAACAATAAATAGAAATCAATCCCCCGGCTCGTTGGCGAGCCGGGGGATTGATTTGCTTATGTTGTGGCAGTTTGTGCCAAGTCGAACCCACCCCCTTGGTAAATATCTTCTTCATGTTGAGCCAATATAAATGGCTGGTGACTGGGATCAAAATTTCCAACCAACTTTGTTTTCGCAGTGCCACCACAATCCGAGACGTCTAGCAATGATCCTTTGTTCTCTCGTAATACAAGCTTGTATTACGAGAGAACAAAGGAATTACAAAAGTGATCCGCTTTTACACAAATCAATTCCGAGCCAAAAGGGAGGCAACGTTAAAAGCGGTAGTAATGGCGGAAGGG
>CAVYTW010000015.1:0-38376 GCA_963771375.1 uncultured Chloroflexia bacterium | reverse complement strand
TACTGAGAGCGGGCATAAATTGCGGTTTTAAGAAACGAGGGGCTAAAGTTTTGGTAAGATGGGGCTATGACCATTCACCTCGAATTCACATCGGAACAGATTGCAGAAATGCGCTATCAACGCTACAACCATCTTGTGCCGTTAGTCCAGCGCCGAATGGTTCGGAGAACGAAACCACTTTGGAAGCACTCCTGCTCAAAGCGTATAACTTATCGCCTGAGCAGATTGAAGAAATCGTGGGCGTCAGCGGAAATACCGTTCGAGAATACTATGAACTTTATCAGCAAGGCGGCATAGAGAAGTTAAAGGAAATCAACTACTATAAACCTCAAGGCGAGTTGGTCAAGCATATTGTATCGTTGGAAGCGTATTTTCGAGAAAATCCGCCAGCCAGTATCAAGGAAGCGCAAAAGGAGATTGAAGAGATCACGGGTGTGAAGCGTAGTCAAAGCCAAGTGCGTGAGTTTTTCAAAAAAAACTCAATCTCCGTTACAGGAAAGTAGGCAGCCTGCCAGCCAAAGCCGATCCAGAAAAACAGAAAGAATTTCTGGAACAAGAAATGCAGTCTCGTTTAGATGAAGCGCAGGCGGGGAAGAGGTGGTTCTTTGATGGATGCGGCCCATTTCGTATTATCTGCTTTTCTCGGCTGTCTGTGGTCCGTGACTTGTATTTATATTCCAGCGCCTTCGGGTCGGCAACGCTTCAACGTCTTGGGTGTGCTCAATGCCGTGACGCATGAAATGCTGACGGTCACGAATGACACCTACATTACGGCGCAGAGCGTGTGTGCACTTTTGGAGAAGATCGCAACTTTTTATATCGGCAGCCCGATTACCATCTTCTTGGATAATGCTCGCTATCAAAGATGTGCTCTCGTCATGGAAAAAGCCAAAAGCCTGAACATCGAATTGTGCTTCCTGCCCTCCTATTCGCCCAACCTCAACTTGATTGAGCGCATCTGGAAGTTTGTGAAGAAGAAATGCCTGTATGCCCACTCCTACGAAAAATTCCCAGCCTTCAAAGCTGCCATTTCAAAATGCTTGCACGAAACCATGACAACTCACAAATCCGATCTCGATTTTTCTAACTTTGCGTTTTCAGCTCTTTGAAAAAACGCAATTTGTGACCGTGTGAAGTATAGAAGTGTTGGAGCGAGTGGACGGCGATGACTGAGTGTACCTGTGGCAGCAACGGTTTTAAGAAACGGGGGGCTAAAGTTTTGGTAAGATGGGGCTATGACCATTCACCTCGAATTCACATCGGAACAGATTGCAGAAATGCGCTATCAACGCTACAACCATCTTGTGCCGTTAGTCCGGCGCCGAATGGTTCGGAGAACGAAACCACTTTGGAAGCACTCCTGCTCAAAGCGTATAACTTATCGCCTGAGCAGATTGAAGAAATCGTGGGCGTCAGCGGAAATACCGTTCGAGAATACTATGAACTTTATCAGCAAGGCGGCATAGAGAAGTTAAAGGAAATCAACTACTATAAACCTCAAGGCGAGTTGGTCAAGCATATTGTATCGTTGGAAGCGTATTTTCGAGAAAATCCGCCAGCCAGTATCAAGGAAGCGCAAAAGGAGATTGAAGAGATCACGGGTGTGAAGCGTAGTCAAAGCCAAGTGCGTGAGTTTTTCAAAAAAAACTCAATCTCCGTTACAGGAAAGTAGGCAGCCTGCCAGCCAAAGCCGATCCAGAAAAACAGAAAGAATTTCTGGAACAAGAAATGCAGACTCGTTTAGATGAAGCGCAGGCGGGGAAGAGGGTGGTTCTTTTCATGGATGCGGCCCATTTCGTATTATCTGCTTTTCTCGGCTGTCTGTGGTCCGTGACTCGTATTTTTATTCCAGCGCCTTCGGGTCGGCAACGCTTCAACGTCTTGGGTGTGCTCAATGCCGTGACGCATGAAATGCTGACGGTCACGAATGACACCTACATTACGGCGCAGAGCGTGTGTGCGCTTTTGGAGAAGATCGCAACTTTTTATATCGGCAGCCCGATTACCATCTTCTTGGATAATGCTCGCTATCAAAGATGTGCTCTCGTCATGGAAAAAGCCAAAAGCCTGAACATCGAATTGTGCTTCCTGCCCTCCTATTCGCCCAACCTCAACTTGATTGAGCGCATCTGGAAGTTTGTGAAGAAGAAATGCCTGTATGCCCACTCCTACGAAAAATTCCCAGCCTTCAAAGCTGCCATTTCAAAATGCTTGCACGAAACCATGACAACTCACAAATCCGATCTCAATTCTTTGCTAACTTTGCGTTTTCAGCTCTTTGAAAAAACGCAATTTGTGACCGTGTGAAGTATAGAAGTGTTGGAGCGAGTGGACGGCGATGACTGAGTGTACCTGTGGCAGCAACGTATCATAGAACAGGTAGGTATTGGTAGTCATCTCCACCACTGCCGAATCCTGCGGCGTGAGCACCCGCGAGACCCAATCGTCCAGTTGATAGTTCGAGACTCTTTGCGGGCCAAAGACGACTTCGCGCTGTGGGTTGACCCCCACGGCAACAAAGTACTCCTTGTGAATATCCAGTCCAAAAAAGCGTGTGCGACCTTCTTCCATACTAACACCTCCGTGAGAATAGAATTGGGCCGGGCAGGTTGATTTATGGGCAGGACATCCCTCACGGACACGGGCTGGCTCGATTGAGCCTCCCAGGTTAGCAATCCGAACGGGCAGCCAAACAGTCACGCGAGCTTGCCAGAGGCTTCTCATGCGCCTTACCGGCTGGCCCAAACGTCACACGCCCGGAGCAGGACGTTCCCGTTCCTAACCATCGGAAAGTCTACTCCCGAACGTGCCCGGCCACCCCTTCTGCAAGGGGTGCTGAATACTAACAGTCACTCCGCAATCTGCTCAATTCTTTTGTGCTCATGTTTAGTAGTTCATCCACTTTCTGTCCCTTTCTGGAAGGGGACATTATAACTTTGGGGAAAAGGGACACTTTAACTTTGGTAAAAGGGGACTCTACTACTTTGGGCTAACAGCCTCCACCAGCCTCTTGACACATTCACTTTCATAGCATAGAATAACGGCCAATCAATATACTAAAAACACTGACGAGGACGAGTATATTTCAAGGCGGTCCCCAGAGAGTCGGGCAGTAAGTGGTGTAAGCCGGACGAATGCGCAGAGATGGAATGGCCCTCAGAGTTGAAAAGGCGAAAGGCAACGAGTAGCCCAATCCGGAAGATTTCCGTTATAGAATCAGGGTATAACCATTATCTGCGATAATGACGTACCTGAATAGAGTGAAGCTGGCTTCAAATCCCTGTTGCATCACAACAGGGATTTTTTCTTAAGTCCCACGAAATGGGATAATCAGCCTCAACGTTGGGTGGCACCACGAGAGTCCCCTCTCGTCCCTATGGACGGAGGGGACTTTGTTTATTTTTTGAAACCCGCTAGCCAAAGGAGCATTATGCTTGCAGAAACCAACGTTATCCAAACCATCGTTCGTGAAATCCACGCCGACCTTGAAACACCCACCAGCGTTTATCTAAAACTGCGCGGGCAGGGACCATCTTTTTTATTGGAGTCCGTTGAAGGCGGAGAACGAATTGCCCGTTACTCTTTTATCGGCGTCTCGCCTCGAGCTCAGTATATCCTGCGCGGCAACGAGATCCAGATCATCGAAGGCGATGTTCAGCGTGTCGTCACGATGAATGTTGGTGCCGATCCAACTCACTTCCTTCAATCGGAAGTTCATCGCTTTCAATCGACGCCTCAAGCGGGCATGCCGCGTTTCATCGGCGGATTGGTAGGCTATTTAGGCTACGAGTTAATACGCCACTTCGAGCCGAAGCTCGCTTCACATCTGCGCTCTTCTGGGATTCCTGACGGCATATATCTGCTTGCCGATATCATTATCGCCTTCGATCACGCACGCCGTAGTTTGTTCCTAATTGCGAACTTGCTCGATGGCGATATTGAGTTTGCCAATCGCAAACTCGATCAAATTGCCGAGGCCATTCATCAGCCCATCCCAATGGCGATTTAACCTACCGCGTTTTCATCCGCAACGCGTTCCAATCTCTCTCAAGCTGTCTTTCAAGATATGGTTGAAAGCGCCAAACAACACATTATGGCCGGCGACATCTTTCAAGTCGTGCTCTCTCAACGCTTTAGTTGTGAGACCTCCGCCGAGGCGTTTGATGTGTATCGCACAGTGCGCCGCCTGAATCCTTCACCTTATATGTTCTTTTTTGATTTCGGTCTCGTGGATGGTGAACCGTACTATCTGGTCGGATCTTCACCTGAAATGTTCGTCCGCTTGGAAGGACGGACCGCTTCGCTACGACCGATTGCCGGCACGCGGCCTCGAGGCGCCGACACCGTCTCTGACTCAGTGCTCGCCAAAGAACTGCTTGCGGATCCCAAAGAACGCGCTGAACACATCATGCTAGTAGATTTGGGCCGCAATGATCTTGGCCGCGTCTGTGAGTATGGAACCGTTAAAGTTTCAGAGTCTTTTTCCATTGAACGCTATTCGCACGTCATGCACATCGTCTCACATGTCGAAGGAATTTTGCGCCCCAACCTGACCGCTTTCGATCTCGTTCGCGCGGCCTTCCCTGCCGGCACTGTGAGCGGCGCGCCGAAAGTCCGCGCCATGGAAATCATCGCTGAACTCGAACCAGATGCGCGCGGTCCGTATGCCGGTATGGTGGGCTATTTCGGCTTCGACGGTGCGATGGACACTTGTCTTGCCATTCGCACCATGGTGGGACGCGGAAACAATTTCAGCGTCCAGGCCGGGGCTGGCATCGTCGCTGATTCCGATCCCGCTCGGGAATATCAAGAGACCGTCAACAAAGCGAGCGCCATGTTGCGCGCAATTGAAATCGCGGGAACGATCAGCTGATACTTCAAAGAAAGGATATGCATGCTGGCATTAATCGATAACTACGACTCCTTCACCTACAATCTCGTTCAATATTTTGGCGAACTCGGCGCCGACGTGCGAGTTTTTCGTAACGATCAGATTGACATTGAAGACTTGATGGAACTCAACCCAACGCAACTCGTCATCTCGCCCGGCCCTGGAGAACCCATCAAAGATGGTGGCGTCTCTGCCGACGCCATGCGTCACTTCACCGGCAGGATTCCCATCCTTGGAGTTTGTCTCGGCCATCAATGTCTGGGAGCCATCTACGGCGGGAAAGTGGATCGCGCCGCCCATTTAATGCACGGAAAAACATCGTCCGTGAATCATAATCAGAAAGACATATTCAAGGGGATTCCTTCGCCCTTCGAAGCCATGCGCTATCACTCGTTGGTTGTCTTCGATCCCGTTCCCGAGGAGCTTGAAGTGACGGCAACAACACCTGAGGGCGAGATCATGGGATTGAAACATCGGGACCATCCAACCTTTGGAGTGCAATTCCATCCCGAGTTAATTCTTACCGAACACGGAAAACAATTACTTAAAAATTTCCTTGAACTCTAACATCTAAAGGAGACCAAAATGTTAAAACCATTTATTGCCAAAGCCATCAATCGCACTGACCTGTCTGCAGGCGAGGCGCAGGAAGCTATGAATATCATCATGACCGGCCAAGCCACTCCTGCGCAAATCGGCGCCTATCTGGTTGCGCTACGAATGAAAGGCGAAACGGTGGATGAGATCACCGGTTCCGCACGCGCTATGCGTGCAAATGCTCTCAAAGTCGAAGTTGCCGACCGTTCAGGCCCGGTCTATGATACGGCCGGAACAGGCGGCGATGGAGCGCACACCTTCAATATCTCAACGGCGGCCGCATTTGTCATTGCGGGCTCAGGTCGCAAAGTTGCCAAGCATGGCAACCGCGCCGCATCATCGCAGTGCGGCAGTGCGGATGTGCTCGAAGCTCTCGGTGTGAATCTCGAGCTGACACCTGTGCAGGTCGGAAGCTCTGTTGACGAGATTGGCATCGGCTTTATGTTTGCATCCAAATTCCATCCAGCCATGAAGTACGCCGGGGGTCCGCGAAAAGAAATCGGACAGCGTACCATCTTCAACTTGCTTGGTCCGCTCACTAATCCGGCAGGCGCCGATGTCCAAATCATGGGGATTTACGCCCCGTCCCTCACGGAACCGCTTGCTAGGGTCCTCGGTGAGCTTGGAGCGCGCGCGGCTCTTGTGATCCACGGCGCGGGCGGCACTGACGAACTCAATTCGTGCGGCATCAACCGCGTCAGTCATCTCAAGGATGGCGCGATCCGCACATACGATCTCGATCCTGCCGATTTCAATCTGCCGCGTGCAACGATCGCGGATTTGCGCGGCGGCACGCCGGAAGAATCAGCTGTGATGATGCGCGATCTATTAAGCGGTAAGATCAACGGCGCCCGCCGCGACGCGGTTTTACTCAACACAGCCGGCGCGCTGGCCGCTGAAAGCGGTGACCTCAAATCCGCTTTTGCGGAAGCCCGCGCCGCGTTTGACAGCGGCAAAGCGCTCGAGAAACTCAACGCGCTGATCGAATTTAGTCAATCCTTCACTCAACCAAGCGCGGCATGACGAACATTCTCGAAGAAATTGTCGCGCACAAAAAAATGGAAATCGCGGCGCTTGACGTCTCGGTCTTGCGCCGCGCCGCGGAGTCTGCGCCTGGACCCAGAGATTTTCTTGCCGCTCTGTCACGCCGCCGGCTCGGACTCCCCTCAGCTTGATTGCTGAACTCAAGCGCGCCTCTCCCTCCAAAGGAATTCTCGCCCCTCACCTCGACTTGCTTCAAGTGGCTGACATTTACGCCGATAATGGTGCTTCTGCAATCAGCGTATTGACAGATGAAAAATTCTTTCAGGGCAAATTGGAGACTTTGCGCGAACTAAGATTTACACGTTCGTTATCGCTGCCTCTGCTACGAAAGGATTTCATCCTCGCGGAATCTCAAATCTACGAAAGCCGCGCCAATGGAGCGGATGCCATTCTATTGATCGCGGCCGTGCTGACCGATGATTCGCGCTTTGCCGACTTGCATTCACTGGCGCTTGAATTAGGGTTAACGCCTCTAGTCGAAGTTCATGATGAAAGGGAAATCGAACGGGCGTTGAACTTGAAAGGAATACGTCTCATTGGAATCAACAATCGCGATCTTGCTACATTTGAAGTTTCGCTAGAAACGACAGAACGACTGCGCCGGATAATTCCCGCCGATGTTTTTGTGGTTTCCGAGAGCGGCGTATTCGGGGCGAGCGATGTTGAACGATTGGCAAAAGCAAACGTAGATGCGATCCTGGTAGGCGAAGCACTAGTCACGGCGGAAGATATTGCTGCCAAGGTGAGAGACTTGGCTGGCTTGAAGGTCAAGAGCTATGACTAAAATAAAAATCTGCGGCATCAAAACCGTGCGGGACGCGCTGGCCGCCATTGATGCGGGCGCAGATTATCTTGGATTCAATTTCTATCCGAAGAGTCCGCGTTTTGTGAACAAGGAAACCTGTGCGCAGATAACGTCTGTTTTGAAAAGAGAACATCCAGATGTGAAGCTGGTCGGCGTCTTTGTAAATTCGCCTGCCGAGGAAATAAGAAGTATTCTAAATATCTGTTCCTTGGATTTGGCGCAATTGCATGGCGACGAATCGCCAGAGATATTTTCGCAACTTGCGCCGCGCGCTTTCAAAGCCTTTCGCGGAATTCCTGACGAAGAAATAAAACTCTATGCCCGAAGCGATGCTCCCTCATTTTTAGTGGATGCGACGGTCACTGGTTCTTACGGTGGAACAGGCATCACTGCCGATTGGTCTGCCGTGGCCAAGCTAGCAAGTAGTTATCCACTTTTTCTAGCTGGCGGTTTGAAGTCTGAGAATGTCGCGGAGGCCGTCCGGCAGGTGAATCCCTGGGGCGTGGATGTGGCTTCCGGCGTGGAGTTCCCGCCCGGGGGAGAAAGATGCAAAGATGATAAAAGATTTCGTGCAAGCAGTTCATTCAGTTAAAGAAAGAGTGTCATGACAACATTGCTTCCTCATAAATTCGGTCCATACGGCGGGCAATATGTGCCCGAGACCTTGATGCCGGCATTGATCGAGTTGGAACAGACTTTTGTGGAGGCGCGCCAAGACCCTGAGTTTCAACGTGAATTCGATCATTTGATGGCCTCGTATGTTGGCCGGCCAACTCCATTGACCTATGCGCGGCGCCTCTCCGAACAACTTGGCGGCGCGCAGATCTGATTTAAAGCGTGAAGACCTGGCGCACACCGGCGCCCATAAGATCAACAATGCTTTGGGGCAGGCTTTGCTTGTCAAACGAATGGGCAAGCATCGCATCGTCGCTGAGACAGGCGCGGGACAACATGGCGTGGCCTCTGCCACTGTGGCTGCATTGCTGGGATTGGAATGCGTGGTTTACATGGGAACGGTGGATATGGCGCGACAGGAGCCAAACGTCTTTCGAATGCAGTTGCTAGGCGCAGAAGTCCGCCCGGTGACTTCGGGCACGCAGACGTTGAAGGATGCGATCAACGAAGCGATTCGCGATTGGGTAACGAACGTGGACGATACACATTATCTGCTCGGTTCCGCGCTTGGACCGCATCCGTACCCGACGATGGTGCGAGAGTTCCAATCAGTAATTGGGCGTGAGGCGCGCGAGCAAATGCTGGTTGAGGTGGGACGGTTACCGGATACGGTCATCGCCTGCGTAGGCGGCGGTTCAAACGCAATTGGCGTCTTCAGCGGATTTGTGAACGATGAATCGGTGGAACTGATCGGTGTAGAGGCGGGAGGCAACGGGATCGCAAGCGGGAAACATGCAGCACGTTTTGCTGATCCGGCAAAAGGGCGAATAGGAGTCATCCATGGCACCCGGACATATGTGTTGCAGACTGAAGACGGTCAGATCGCAGAGACGCATTCCATTTCTGCCGGATTGGATTATGCCGCAGTCGGGCCTGAACATGCGATGTTGCGCGATATAGAGCGGGCCTTTTACACTTTTGCCACAGACGACGAAGCCCTCCAGGCATTTTCACAGTTATGCAAAACGGAGGGAATCATTCCTGCTTTAGAGTCGTCGCACGCGCTGGCAGAGACGATCAAGCGCGCACCGAAGATGAGGAAAGATCAGATTATCCTCGTCAATCTCTCAGGGCGAGGGGATAAGGATCTAAATACGGTGACCAAGTTGTTGGGAACAGAATGACGAAGAATGATGAACAGAATTGATGATGCGTTCAAGCACAAACCCATCTTCATGCCGTATTTTCCATTAGGGTATCCCGACTTAGTAACATCCATGGATGTTATTGAAGCGCTGGCAAAGAACGGGGCAGACTTAATGGAAGTAGGATTGTCTTTTTCAGATCCATTAGCGGATGGACCAGTGATTCAAAAGGCGACACAAATCGCGCTGGAAAAAGGGATTACGGTCAAGAAGTCGCTGAAGGCAATTGTGGAGTTGCGGCACCGCGGCGTAGATATCCCGCTGATGTTGATGAGCTACTATAACCCGATATTGGCCTATGGATTGGAAAATTTTGTGAAAGATGCACGCTCCGTGGATGCTGATGGATTTATCATCCCCGATTTGCCGCCGGAAGAAGATAATGAATTCGCAAGCGCGATTGACGGATCGCATCTCCCTTTGATTCGAATGTTGGCGCCTACGACCCCAGCCGCTCGGATGGAAATAGTGGCACGCGAGGCGCAAGGCTTCATCTATCTCGTAAGCGTATCCGGAGTTACCGGAGCGCGCCAATCGTTAGCAAGTGGACTCCCCGAACTGATTATGCGCGTGCGCGAACATACCTCTTTGCCTGTCTGCGTGGGATTTGGAATTGGCACGCCTGAACAGGCGAAAGCTGTCGGCGCGGTGGCAGATGGGGTGATCGTGGGTTCTGCTTGTGTTCGTTCGATAGGCGAGAGCAAGAATCCTATCGAGGCCGCGCGCGATTTAGCGATAAGTTTTCGAGCAGCGCTGCGTAATCATTAGACCCGTTGACCTTGCTCCTACTGGCTGAGCGCCAGGATGACAATTATTTTCAGAGCTTTTGCCAAAAGCCTTCTCATGTTTAGTGATAAAATCGTCATATACTTATAGGCGGTATTTAAGAAGAATTAGCTTTCATTTTAAAAATCGTTTCGCTTCTTAATGTTTTAGCAATAGGAGTGATAAATGAATCTGCAAATGCGTGCAAGGCTGAAGGCAGTCAGACTTGATCGAAATGCTTTTCAGATCGCTGCAATATATTTGCTGATAGGTGGGCTTTGGATTTTACTCTCCGACCGTTTCGCCGAGGCCATATCCAAGAATATACAAACACTAACCACGATCAGCACGTATAAAGGCTGGGGCTATGTCCTCGTAACCGGCTTGATCCTCTACTGGCTAATTCATCTCAACAATTCCCGTTTACAAAAGGAAAACGAAGAACTTCAAGCCGCCAAGAAGAATTACCAAGATATATTTGATAATGCCACCGTTGGCATCTATCGCTCGACACCGGACGGCCGCTTACTGGCGGCCAATCCCAAGTTGGCATCCATGTTCGGATACGATTCCCCAGAAGAAATCCTCGCAAGCATCAGCGATATAGGCGGCCAAGTATATAAAGACTCGACGAGACGGGATGGATACCGAAAGACAATAACCGAACAGGGGTTCATTAATGATTTCGTCAACGAAGAGCGCCGCAAAGATGGAACTTGGATCTGGACATCCACGACCGCCCACGCAGTGAAAGACGAGGCGGGCGATATCCTTTATTACGAAGGTTTTTCCACGGAAGTAACTCATAGCAAACAGATCGAAGAAAAGTTGCAAGCGAGCGAGCATATGTTCAAACTTTTTGTGGAGTTTGCCCCTGCCGCAATCGCCATGTTCGACCGCGATATGAAATATCTTGCTGCAAGTCGCCGTTATTTTGAAGATTACCGCTTGCCTAACGAGAACATTATTGGGCGCTCCCATTACGAGGTCTTTCCAGAAATTCCAGAGCATTGGAAGGAGATCCATCGACGGTGTTTGGCAGGGGCAACTGAGAAGGCCGAGCAAGATCCCTTTCCCCGCGCAGACGGAAAGCTGGATTGGGTGCGATGGGAAATCCTTCCGTGGTATGAGCCATCCGGTGTAGTAGGCGGAATCATTTTGTTCTCGGAAGTGATTACTGAGCACAAACAATCGGCAGAAAAGTTGCTCGCTTCAGAAATACGTTATCGCCGGCTCTTCGAAAACGCCAAAGACGGAATCCTGATCCTCGATGGAAATTCAGGCGAGATCCTTGATGTCAATCCATTCTTGGAAGAACTGCTGGGCTATTCACGGGCAGAATTCCTTGGAAAACAACTTTGGGAGATCGGCTTGTTCAAAGACATTGTGGCGAACAAAGCCGCCTTTTTGAAATTACAAGAAGAAGGATACGTTCGTTACGAGAATCTACCGCTTCAAACCAAAGATGGACCATCAGCCTGGGTGGAGTTCGTGAGCAACGTTTATGATGTCGGCAACACGCGCGTCGTCCAGTGCAACATTCGCAATATCACCGAACGCAAACGAGCGGAAGAGCTGCTCTCGGAAAGCGAAGAAAGATTCCGCACACTGACCGAACAATCCGTCGATGGCATCGTTCTAATCGACGAGGAAGGCCACGTTATTGAATGGAATCCTGCAGAAGAAAAGATCACCGGCATTCCCAGAGCGGAGGCTATTGGTGCTCTTGTCTGGGATATTCAATACCAGATACTCGTGCCCGAGCATCGTGCAAAATTAAGTCCTGAGCATCTGAAGAAGCTCTTCCTCGATTCGTTTCAATCCGGGGATGGGGAACAATTGGGAAAACCACTGGACATTGAGATTTTGCCCGTCAATGGTGAGCATAAATTCATTCAGCAAACCTCATTCAGAATCAAGACTGAAAAAGGCAATCGGGTCGGTTCCATTTTCCGAGATATCACCAAACGCAAGCTTGCTGAAAAAGCCCTGGGGGAAAGCGAAAAACACTTCCATAGTTTATTCGACAATATGCTGGAAGGCTATGCATACTGTGAAATGATTTACGAGAATGGCCAACCCTCGGATCTTATTTACCTCGAAGTCAACCTGGCGTTCGAAAAACTGACTGGCATAACAAAAGCAATAGGGAGAAAAATCAGCGACGTCATTCCTGGCATCCGAGAGTCCAACCCTGAATTGCTTGAGATATATGGAAAGACTGCTCTTACCGGCAAATCGACAAGATTCGAAACGTATGTCGATGAACTAAAGATTTGGTTTTCCATTTCCGTTTACAGCGTTGAGAAGAACCGCTTCGTCGCCGTCTTCGATAACATCAGCGAGCGGAAGCGCATCGAAAAATCCATAGCTGAAAGCAACCGCCAGTTGGCAGCGTTGGTGACTTCGCTGGACGATATCGTCTTCGAAGTGGATGCACAGGGAACCTATCTCAACGTGTGGACGGCCAATGAAAACCTGCTGGCCCAACCCAAAGCTGAAATGATTGCAAGGCAGATCAAAGACACATTGCAGGAAGAAACGGCTAATTCAATTCTGGAAGCCATTGGACGCGTTCTGAAAGCTAATCAGGTGGAGGAGATGGAGTACTCGCTCGACCTACGCGACGGCCTATACTGGTTCCTTGCGCGCCTCAGCCCCATCGATTCTCCAGATGGCACCAACAAAACCGTCTCGATACTGGTACGCGATATCACTGAACGCAAAGCCGCCCAAGAAGTCATACGCCTGCGCCTGGTCGAATTGGAACTGGTGCATCAAAGCGGCCTGGAACTGAGCCGAGTCCTTGAGCCTGAGGAGATTGCTCGAAGAATCATCGATGAAATGGAAACCCATCTGAATTGGCATCATACGATAGTGCGGCTATATGATCCTGAATCTCAAACATTGAAAATTATTGGCTATAACGTGCAAGGCGCGCTGAGCCAAACAGAACGACAAGAACTCGAGGGGCGTTTCAACCTTTTGATTCAGAATCTGGGTGATGGGTTAACCGGTTGGGCTGTGCTACACGATCAAACGCTTCGCATCGGCGACTTGAGGCGTGATCCCCGTTATACAGAAGCTTTCCCCGGCTTGAACTCGGGACTCTACGTTCCGATCAAAACAGATGACCGCATCCTGGGTGTGATCAGCGTCGAAAACGAATTGCCGGACGCCTTCAGCGAATCAGATGAACAGCTGTTGAGCACCCTTGCAAATCAGGCTGCGATTGCACTTGAAAACAGTCGGCTCCACAAGGAAACCCAGCAACAAGTGAAACAATTGCAAGCCCTACATTCCATCGACCTTGCAATCACAAACAGCCTCGACCTAAAAATTACACTCGACCTTCTGGTCCATGAAGTCATTGAACAGTCGGGCGCGGATGCCGCCGCCATCTATCTTCTACGACCCGATATCAACAACTTGGAATATTTATTGAGCCAAGGTTTCCACACCTATCTTCTCGAGAAGTTGCGCCATAGCTTATCCTTGAATGAAAGCCTTGCGGGACGCGCAATCCGGCAACAGCATGTCATCGAATCACAAGCATCGCAAGAATCAAAAAGTGATTTAAGAGAAATTTGGGAAGCAGAAGGATTCCATTCCATTTATACCTTTCCGCTAATGACCAAAGGTGAGCCCAAAGGCGTGATGAAAGTTTTCTATCGTTCCGAAGTCAAAGTCCGCACGTCGGCCTGGATGAGTTTCCTCGAAACGCTCGCCGGTCAGGCCGCGATCGCCATTGAAAACATCCGTTTGTTCGAAGGATTGCAGAGAAGCAACATGGAATTGGCAATCGCGTATGATGCCACCATCGAAGGCTGGTCGCGCGCAATGGATATGCGCGATGAAGAGACCGAGGGCCACACCCAACGCGTGGTGGATACAGCATTGAAGCTTGCCGCTGATTTCGGTTTCTCCGGCGAGATGCTGATGAATATTCGGCGGGGAGCATTACTGCATGATATCGGCAAGCTGGGTGTTCCGGATAACATCCTGCTCAAACCCGACAAACTAACGGACGACGAATGGGAAATCATGAAAAAACACCCTACCTTCGCCTTTGAAATGCTGGCACCGATTGAATATCTGAACCACTCAATTAATATTCCATACTGCCACCATGAAAAATGGGATGGCACGGGTTATCCGCGCGGAATGCGCGGTGAGCAGATTCCGCTGGAGGCGCGTATATTTGCGGTCGTGGATGTTTGGGACGCTCTGACCAGCGATCGTCCCTATCGCAAAGCGTGGACGAAAGAAAAAGTAACCGAATATATTCGATCTTTGGCCGGGACCCATTTCGATCCGGCCGTAGTGGAAAGATTCCTGGAATTGCAGAAAAAAGAAAACTAGTGCTAGCAGGAAACACAAAGGTTAAGAAAATCGTCATGGCAAACAAGAGACGCCCTGCTTTGACGATTGCGATTTCCTACGCTATACTATATTAATCCAGTTGTTGTTTGGTCTCATGCCAGATGCCCATATTTACCATGAGACGATCAGACTATCCGACTCACAGGAGGCTTTGATATGGCTTTCAAACTCACATACGCAACCATGTTCAATCCACCCGAAGAACTGCATCAGGGCTTCGACAAAGCCGTCGCGACTCTCAAGCAGAATCTCGGCAAGGAATGGAGCATGATCATCGACAATAAGGATGTATTTGCCGATGAGAAATGGGATGACCGCTCGCCGGTTAACACCGATTGGGTATTGGCCAAAATGCAAAAGGGCAATGCGCATCACGCACATCAAGCGATTGAAGCAGCTCGGCGCGCATTTCCAAAATGGAGTCACACACCATGGCAGGAACGTGTCAAACTCGTCTGCAAAGCGGCGGCACTGCTCGAAAAACGCATCTCCGATCTCAGTGCAGCAATGGCGCTCGAAGTCGGCAAGAACCGCATGGAGAGTTTCGGCGATGTGCAGGAAACTGCTGACCACATGTATTATGCCGCGAAGTTGACAGAGCAGGACAAGGGCTTTGTCAAATTGATGGGCAAAGACCCGCTGGTTGGTTACGATGCAACAAACGTTTCAGTGCTTCGACCTTATGGCGTGTGGCTCGTCATCAGCCCGTTCAACTTCCCATTTGCGTTGACTGGCGCCCCAACAGGTGCGGCACTGGTCACAGGCAATACAGTTGTAATCAAGCCTGCCACCGATACAGCCTGGATTGTCCGCCTGTATGCGGAAACATTCCGCGATGCCGGCTTCCCCGATGGCGTGGTCAACTTCGTCACCGGCCCCGGCTCCACTCTCGGGCAAGCGTTGGTGGACAGCCCGGAAGTTGACGGCGCAACCTTTACCGGCTCCTTTGATGTCGGCATGAAACTGTACCGCGACTTTGCCCAACGCGACTATGTCCGCCCGGTGATTTTGGAATTGGGCGGAAAGAATCCCGCCATTATTTCGCGCAACGCGAATCTTGAAGATGCCGCAACCGGCGTCATGCGTTCCGCTTTTGGTCTGCAAGGACAGAAATGTTCGGCGGCCTCACGTGTGATCGTAGAAGAACCAGTTTATGACAAGTTTATTTCATTGTTGAAAGATAAAACAGATCAACTCGTCATCGGCGATCCGACCGAACGCGCTACGTTCCTTGGTCCGGTCATTAACCAACATTCCTATAACGACTTCAAGAATTTCACCGAAGAGATTAGTCAAGGCGGCGGCAAATTCCTGACCGGCGGCCACGTCAAAACCGGCGGCATGTTCGACAAGGGTTATTTCTGCGAACCGACTTTGGTCACCGATCTGCCATTTGAACATCGCCTGTGGCAATATGAAATGTTCCTTCCAATCACAACCATTGGCAAAGTCAACGATCTCGAGGAAGCTATGAAGATTGCAAACAACGTTAAATATGGTCTAACTGCTGGTTTCTATGGAACGGAAAAAGAATCACAGTGGTTCTTCGATAAGATCGAAGCTGGCGTGACCTATGCTAATCGTCCGCAAGGCGCGACGACCGGCGCGTGGCCCGGCTTCCAGCCCTTCGGCGGATGGAAAGGTTCCGGTGCAAGCGGCAAGAACGGCGGCGGTTTGTATTACGTTCAACTCTATATGCACGAACAAATCCAAACGCTCATCAAACATGCAACTGGAAAAGTTAAAAAGGCTTCCGCTAAAAAGCCGATCAAGAAAGCTTCAAAAGCACCAGCCTCAAAGCGGAAAACTGCGAGAAAGCCAGCGCGCCGCCGATAATGTTTCTTCGCCCCTTCCCCGCTGAGGGGAAGGGGCTTTTTCTTATACTACTATGTCCTGGAATCCTGACCGCTATCACCAGTTCGAAGCAGAGCGCAGCGCCCCGTTCGATGATTTGCTCAAGCTTGTAAATATTCGCCCAGATCTACATGTAGTTGATTTGGGTTGTGGAACTGGCGAACTCACACGTCGTCTTGCCGATGCATTACCGAATAGCAACGTTCTCGGCCTCGACCTATCCGCGGAGATGCTTGAAAAAGCAACGCCTCACGCTCGCGCCGGACTTCGTTTTGAACTGGGAGATCAGGCCGCACTGACAGGTCAATGGGACTTGATCTTTTCCAATGCCGCATTGCATTGGTTAGAGAATCACGAAACGCTGATTGCAAAATTGCTCCGGCATCTCAAACCCGGCGGCCAGCTTGCAGTGCAAGTGCCATCCAATCATAATCACATTTCACATCAGGTGTATCGCGAGGTCGCCGCGCAGGAACCATTTGTCAGCGCATTAAACGGATACAACCGTCAATCGCCGGTCTTGCCGGTCGAGGCCTATGCAACGTTGTTGTTTAAAGAAGAAGCGCAGGAAATCATTGTCTTCGAGAAAGTGTATCCTCATGTTCTTGAGAACGCGGACGCAGTGGTAGATTGGATATCAGGGACAGCGCTTGTCCCGTATTTTGAACGGCTCAACGATTCGCTGCGCGCCGAATTTGTCGAAGCAATTCGCAGACGTATGCGTTTGGAACTTCCATCGAGTCCCGTGTTCTATCCTTTCAAACGGATTTTATTTTCAGCAACGAGATCAAAATAAACCATGGTTAATGAATTGCTGATCCGCATCGGCACCTTCTTTACCCTGATTGGCGTTGGCCTGATCATATTGTTCGTGGCTACTTATCTTGGCAACGCCCCGGATTTCAAGTATTTCTTTCTAGGTCTCATCAGCATGTTCATCGGCTGGCGGCTATCAAAACGTAAAGCGCCTCCGCCGCCGAGCGGACGTTTTGCATATATCCGAAAGATGCGGGGGAATTCCAAGAAGCACCCGGAGGAAGGAAAAAAAGAAAAGGAATAAAAGTATGTCGAAGCTCATCTTGCTTTCGGATGCCATCTCAAAATATGTGGGCGATGGCGATATAGTTTACGCGGCCGGCTTTACTCACCTGATTCCTTTCGCGGCCGGACACGAAATCATCCGCCAACACAAACGGGACCTCGTGCTGGCACGTGCGACCCCGGATTTGATCTACGACCAAATGGTCGCGGCAGGTTGCGCGCGTAAAGTCATTTTCTCTTATATGGGCAACCCCGGCGTCGGTTCACTCCGCATTGTTCGCAGCGCGATTGAACAAGGCAAACTGGAATGGGAAGAATATTCCCATTTCGGAATGATCACGCGCTTGCAGGCGGGCGCTTCCGGTTTGCCTTTCCTACCGATGAATCAAACTGCGGCAATTGATCTTGAAAAAGCCAATCCAAACATCAAACGAATACCTGATCCATACGGCGGCAAAGATGTGATTATCGTTCCAGCACTGAATCCAGGTGTGGCCATCGTCCATGTTCAACGCGCAGATAAAGAAGGGAATGCTCATCTGTGGGGAATCGTCGGTGAACAAAAGGAAGCTGCGTTCGCCGCGCATAAAGTCATCCTGACGGCAGAAGAAATCGTGGACGAGTCCGTGATCCGGTCCGACCCGAACCGCACGTTGATTCCATCCATCGTGGTGGATGCGGTTTGCCATGTTCCATATTCATGTCATCCATCCTATGCACAGGGATATTATGACCGCGATAATGAGTTTTATTTGCAATGGGACAAGACCAGCGAGTCGGCGGATGCCGTAAAAAATTATCTGGATGAGTGGGTTTACGGTGTCAAAGACCGCCAAGAATATTGGCAGAAGCTTGGTGAAGAGACTCATAAGCGATTGCAAATCAAACCGCGATTCAGTGAACCCATCAATTACGGGGAATACTGATTCATGATTCCTTTTATTGATTACGGCGGTAACGGCGTGCAGTTACATTTCCTTCACGCTAATGGTTACCCACCGAATTGCTATCAACCACTGCTTGACAGATTTGCAAAACAGCATCAAACCTTTGGAATGCTGTTGAGACCGCTTTGGGCGGATTCAAAACCAGAAGAGATACAAGATTGGAAGCCTTTCGGCGAAGATTTGATTCAACTGCTGGATGAAAGAAAATTAGATTCAGTGATTGGCGTCGGTCATTCCATCGGCGCGATCGTCACCTTGCGCGCCGCGCTCAAAGAGCCAAATCACTTTCGGGCGCTGATATTGTTCGATCCGGTTTTATTTCCGCGTTACTACATGGCTGAATGGAATCTGATGCGCTTCGCCGGACTAGGTTATCGAGTCCATCCGCTGATTAAAGGCACCCTCAAACGGCGCCGCGAATTTGATAATCTGGAAAAGATCTTCGCAGGATATAACCGCCGCGAAGTTTTTCGCTTCTTCTCCGACGACAATTTGCGCGCGCTCATCAAGGGCATGACCAAGCTGAATGCCAACGGCGGCTATGAATTGGTTTATAGCCCCGAATGGGAAGCGCTGATTTATTACACCGGCATTTGGAATGATTGGGATTTATGGCAAAACATTCATCATCTTGAAATTCCAACACTGATCATTCGCGGCGCAGAGACGGATACATTTTGGGAATCCACCGCTCGCAGTGTCGAGAAAAAGAATCGCAAAATCAAGATCGTCTCATTGGAAAAATCAACGCATCTATTACCATTGGAAAAACCGGATGAAGTTTTCGAAATCACAGAATCTTTTTTGAAGGATATCTTATGACCGAACTCATTTATTTGTCTGCTGAACTGATGATTATCAATGCCGCCCGCTTGTTGCGCGATGGCGATGTAGTCTTTGTCGGTGTGGGACAACCCAACCTCGCCTGCAATCTCGCCAAACGGACTCACGCGCCGAACCTAGTCATGATCTATGAAGCGGGTGTGATTGGCGCGGAGCCAGCCCGCTTACCGTTATCCATCGGCGATCCGACTCTAGTCAGTGGCGCGTTGTCGGTGGTCAGCATGTATGATATTTTTACACTCTATCTCCAACGGGGTAATGTGGATGTCGGCTTTATGGGCGGCGCGCAAATTGATCAATATGGCAACATCAATGCTACAGTGATCGGCAAGGATTATTCGCATCCGAAGACGCGCTTGCCGGGTTCAGGCGGATCGCAGGAGATCGCGGCTTGGGCCAATCGTTGTTATCTGATGACGCCGCATCAAAAACGCCGCTTCCCCAAAAAGGTTGACTTCATGACGTCGGCAGGATATTTGAACGGGCGCAAAGAACGCGAAGCCAGCGGCGTGCGCGGCGCGGGAATGCTGGCCGTGGTGACCGACATCGGAATGATGGAACCTGATGAAAATGGCGAACTCATCCTGACCGCGCTTCATCCAAATCGAACGGCACAAGAAGCAATCGAAAATACCGGCTGGTATTTGAAGGTTGCGTCGAAGTTAAGAACGACTGAGCTTGTAACCGAAAAAGAACTCAATATTCTGCGTAACGAATTAGATCCAACGGGGATTTATCTCAAAGGAAGTTAATATGTCAAATCCAATCATTCCTCCTCAACGTTCATTCCTCGCCACTATCTTCATCTCATCCTCGGAGTCGCGATTGCGCGCTGGGTGGCGCTTAATTTTACAAACCATACTGATGATTGTTCTATTTATAGGAATTGGGTATATTGCTGGAACAATCTTTCTTCTTGATACAGGGAGATTTTCTGTTGGGGAAATTGCTGAATTAATAGCTTTTACAGGTTCGATCTATCTCGCACGCCGCTTTCTCGACAAACGTTCCTTCACTAGTCTCGGATTTAAGATTGACAAGTGGTTCGCGTTCGACATTCTTGCGGGCATTATCATCACGTTCATTATGATGGGTTTAATATTTCTTGGCATGCAAGCTCTGGGCTGGCTCAAATTTGAGTCATTCGCTTGGAACACCGATCCAGCGGCAACGGTCACCACGCAAGCCATCCTGTTCTTTTTCGTTTTTGTTCTGGTTGGTTTTAACGAAGAACTTCTTTTCCGAGGCTATCATCTTCAAACGATTACCAGCGGATTAAATTTGTTTTGGGGGCTCATCATTTCATCCATTATCTTCGGTGGATTGCATCTCGCCAATCCGAACGCGACATGGGTCAGCGCGGCGGGAATTTTCTTTGCGGGTCTTTTTCTTGCTTACGGTTATATCCGCACCAAACAGCTCTGGCTCTCGATTGGCCTGCACATCGGCTGGAATTTCTTTGAAGGCGTGGTCTTTGGATTTCCCGTCAGCGGATTGAATATCTATCCACTGATTCACATTAACGTTTCCGGACCAGAAGTTTGGACGGGCGGCGCGTTTGGCCCCGAAGCCGGATTGATCATTCTTCCGGCCCTCGCGCTGGGTGCGGTCTTAATTAACCTTTATACACGCTCACGGGTCAACTCATGATTTCATCCATCCGCGTGGTGGTTTTCGATCTCGGCGGCACCCTCATCTATGATAAAGATCCTTGGTCACCGATTTTTCATCATGCCGATCTGGCATTGATTCAAACACTGCAGGACGCGGGCTTGCAAGTTGATCCGTCCACTTTTGTTCACGGTCACCGCGGACTTCTCAGTTTATACTATGATCGCCGCGGCGATGATACTGACGAAGAAACCACTGCTGCTCTGCTTAAGCAGCTGCTCCAAGAACAGGGCAACTTAAATGTAAGCGATAATGTGATCGCAATGGCACTGCGCTCCATGTATGCTGTTACCCAAAGCAATTGGTTTCCCGAAGAGGATGCCCTCCAAGCTTTGCAAACCTTAAAAGAGCGCGGCTTCCGCCTCGGTCTGATTTCCAACGCGGCCGATGACGAGAATACCCAGACCCTGATTGATAAGGGCGGCTTCCGTCCGTACCTTGAATTTATTATATCTTCGGCAGCCCTGGGAAAACGGAAACCGCATCCAGCCATCTTTCAAGCGGCGTTGGATCACTTTCGTATCGAGGCGAATCAAGCTGTCATGATTGGCGATTTATTGGAGACCGACATTTTGGGAGCACATCAGATCGGCATGAAAAGCATCCAGATTACGCGCCGCGCTGTCGAAACGGCGAACCGCATTCAGGTCCGGCCCGACGCGGTTGTATCTACGCTAAGCGAAATTCCTCCGCTTCTTTCCGCAAAACACAGCGGACCTTCCGCATGAACCATTCATTTCTACATAAAAAGATTTACAATCCATTCTTGTATTTGTAGGGAATCTCTTATATACTTAGTAAAACTTAAAGAAGGAGAAGACTATGAACCTGGATGCTATTCTCGAGGTCGCGATTGGCCTGGTCGCTGCCTGGTTAACACTGAGTGTGGCCGTCAGCCAAGTGCAGGAGTGGATCAGCAGCTGGCTGGGATGGCGCGCAAAAGACTTGGAGAAGACCATTGGTAGCATGTTGTTGGATGGTCAACTCACGAAGGCTTTCTACAACCATCCGTATATTCAATCGTTGAGCGAGCCCGGCAAAAACCGGGGACCTTCTTACATTCAAGCCTCCACATTTTCCACAGTGCTGGTGGACATGATCGTCAATGCGAAGCCGGCTCCACAAATTACAGGGATGACCGCCCCAGCCAGCAGTACGGGTATTCCCTTTAGCACACGTGTAAACGAAAGCATTAGCAAATTCAAACAGGATTATCCCAGCTTTGGCCGCATGTTAGACATTCATTTTCCGCACCTGTCTAATGATATTGTGAGTGTTGACGAATCCGTGGTACAGGCGGAAACATACATAGAGAACTGGTACAACTCCGTGCAAGAGCGCGCCAGCGGATGGTATAAACGCCGTGCGGCAGTGACATCCTTTGCAATAGGTTTGATCCTCGCGCTGGCTTTTAACGTGGATACCGTCCAGATCGCGGGTCAGCTTTGGAAAGCGCCTACCATCCGGCAGGCATTGGTTGCACAAGCGACTACGACCGCAGGCAACGCTGTACCCACCAACACTTTATCCACGCTGCTGAAGCCGCAGGATTATGCAGACAGCCTCGCGGTCCCCTTCGGCTGGTCCACAGCGCCGATTGCCAACTCTTCCACCCAATGCGGTTGGACACCCGGACAAAACGTTCATCCTGCCATCTGGATTCAAAACCAATGCAACCTGATCGTCAACTTGCCAGCGATGAACGATTTAGGAGGCTGGTTTGCCAAATTGTTTGGAATCCTTATCACCGGTTTAGCGGCCGCACAAGGCTCCCCGTTCTGGTTTAACGTTTTGAATAAAATAATCAATATGCGCGGTTCCGGCAACTCACCCACAGCGGCTCAATCATCGCCAACAACTCCAGCCGCATCAACGCCTGCTCCCGCTCCCGCGCCAATTCCAAGCACAGGTGGCCCAGTAGGATAACAGTTTATCGTGTAACAATTTAAGGGCGCTGTGATGCGCCCTTTTTGATTCATCCACTAGGGGAAACTTGACCATATTAGTAACCGAACTGTAAGGCGGAAATTATTGCCAAGAGGATATACTAATTTCTGCATTAGTAGAAAGTTCAAGATGGCTAAGAAGAAGGAGTCTATTGCAAGACAAAAAATTTCCGGGCAGAAAAAGCGGGATTTCATATCGCCTGGCAGCGTTGCGTTAAGGGCAGATCAGATTGCGCCTCCGCAGGAGAATTGCATCATCGATCGCCAAGGAACATCAAGCGGGAAAACGGAGTCGTTAAGTGGAATTGAGGAGGGGTACCGCTTATTGCAAGCAATTCTAAAATCTACTTCAGATGGGATATTAGTAGTCAATAAAGATAACGAAGTGCTTTTTGCCAATGCGCGATTCGCCAAGATGTGGATGATTCCGCAGGAAATCATGGCATCGAAGGATGACCGGATTCTTCTCCAATATGTCCTCGATCAATTATCCGATCCGCAGGGCTTCCTCCAAAAAGACAAGGTACTATATCACTCGGCCGCAGAAAATATTGATAAGCTCTATTTCAAAGATGGGAGGGTATTTGAGCGTCACTCGCGTCCCATGTTGCAAGACGCAAATCTTCTAGGCAAAGTTTGGTCTTTTCGCGATATCAGCGAGCACAAACAGGTTGAAGAAGCATTGGCCAGAGAGCAGCATGAGATGCAAACCATCATGAGTTATCTGCCTGCCAAAATCTACTTCAAAGATCGGGCAAGCCGTTTCATCAGAATCAGCAAAGCTCAGACACAGTCATTTGGCCTGATCGATCCTGCACATGCCATAGGCAAAACAGATTTTGATTTTTTTACGATGGAACATGCCCGACAGGCATACGAAGATGAACAGGCCATTATCCAGACCGGGCAGCCCTTGATCAAGGAGGAAAAGGAGACGTGGATTGATCGTCCCGATACATGGGTCTCGACGATCAAGATGCCCATGCATGATAACGAGGGGAATATTATCGGCACCTTCGGCATCTCAACCGATATTACCGAGCGCAAGCAGATGGAAGAGGAATTACGAGGCGCCAAAAACCATCTCGAAGCTGCCCTGCTCAAACTCCAGCAGTCGCTGGAGCGCGAAACGCTACTGGCCAACACCGATGGCTTGACCGGATTGTGCAACCACCGTCACTTTTTTGAACTAGCCGCGCGCGAATTCCAAGCCGCGGTACGATATCAACATCCGCTCGCTTTCGTCATGTTTGACTTGGATTATTTTAAACAGATCAACGATGCGCTTGGGCATACCGCCGGTGACAAGTTGCTGGTTGAGGTAGCACATATTGCTGCCTCGCAGGTACACGCCCTCCGATCTAGTAGCGCGCTACGGCGGCGATGAATTCATCGTCCTGCTACCGCATGCCAGCGCGCAACAGGCGCTGGCCGCCGCGGAGCGCATCCGCGCGGGTGTGGTAGCGATACCTGTGGATGCGTTCCCCAACGACAAAGAACCGCTCACCATCATTCTGAGTATCGGCATCGCTGAGATGCGGCATGAACCAGAAGACAATAACGTCGAGCGCATCATCCAGCGCGCCGACGATGCCTTATATGAAGCGAAACGAAGCGGACGCAACCGCACTGTGATCTTTGGGAAGGACGAACTATGAAAGAGCAAACCAAATCACAGCCGCGCACAAAAGCAGCGAAACTAGCAAAACCCAAACGAGAGAAGGCGGAAGTCACGAATAGGAAATCGAACCGCCAGATCACCGACCTCAAGCGGAGTGAAGAGGCGCTGCTCGTCTCAGAACTCAAGTATCGGCGTCTCTTTGAAGCGGCGAAAGACGGCATCTTGATCCTCGATTACGAGACGGGAACCGTCGTGGATGTCAATCCATTCCTGATCCAGTTACTAGGCTTAAAGCAGGAAGAAATTCTCGGAAAGAAGATTTGGGAATTAGGATTCTTCAAGGACGTTGCTGCTAGCCAAGCCAACTTCCTGGAATTGCAACAGAAGGAATTTATCCGTTACGAAAACCTGGCAATGGAAAGCGCAGACGGGCAACGGAGAAATGTGGAATTCGTCAGCAATGTATATTTGGTGAACAGCCACAAGATGATCCAGTGCAATATCCGGGACATCACCGAACACAAGCGCTCGGAAGAGAAAATTAAGACAATTCTTCGCACGGCGATGGATGGCTTTTATACGGTCGATACGGAAGGGCGAATTTTAGAAGCTAATGATTCTTATTGTTCGATGATCGGCTATAGCCGCGAGGAACTGCTTAAAATGAGTGTAAAAGATGTTGAGGCAGTGGAGACCGAGGAAGTAATCAAAAAGCGAATTCAGCGAATTATCGAAAACGGTTCGGATCGTTTCGAGACCATGCATAGGCGCAAAGATGGCAGTGTTTTAACTATTGAAGCTAGTGTTAAGATGTTAAAGAGGAACCTGGGAGCCTTGTAGTTTTTATGCGTGACATTACCGAGCGCAAACGAATGGAAGAGGCGCTGACCAAAGAACAATATAACATGCAAGCCATGATGGATTACCTGCCGAGCTCAATCTACTTCAAAGATCGGGCAAGCCGCTTCACCAGAATTAGCAAGTCTCAGTCCCTGCGGTTCGGTCTGAGTGATCCGGCGCAGGCGATAGGCAAAACAGACTTTGATTTTTTTACAACGGAACATGCCCAACCGGCCTACGAGGATGAACAGGCCATTATTCGGACCGGACATCCCTTGATCAAGGAAGAAAAGGAGACATGGACCGATCGTCCTGATAAATGGGTCTTGACTACCAAGATGCCCATGCGTGACAACGAGGGGAACATTATCGGTACCTTCGGCATCTCAACCGATATCACCGAGCACAAGCAGATGGAGGAGGCGCTGGCGCAGGAAAAAAGCCTCCTGCGCTCGCTGATCGACAACGTGCCAGATTACGTCTACGTCAAAGACACCCAGAGTCGCTTCCTTGTAGCCAACCCGGCATTGGCACGCGTAATCGGAGCAGCCACGCCAGACGAACTCCTCGGCAAGACCGACTTTGACTTTTTCCCGCAAGAACTGGCAGCCAAATACTACGCCGATGAGCAGGCGATCTTCCAGTCCGGTCAGCCAGTGCTGGAACTCGAAGAACCCGCGGTAGATGCGGCCGGCAACAAAATATGGGTTTCCAGCACCAAAATACTTCTGAAGGACGCCCAAGGCAATATCTTTGAACTCGTCGGCATGGGCCACGACATCACCCGGCGCAAGCAATCGGAACAGGCGATTCGTCAACACATTACCGAGCTTGAAACGCTTTATGAAAGCGGCCTGGTGTTCGGCCAGCTTTTGTCACCCAAAGAGGTCACACACAAGCTAATTGACCTGATGGCCGCAAAACTGGACTGGCACCATACGGCCATTCGTTTGTATCATGAAGAAGATGAAACCCTGGAATTAATGGCTTTCAACCTACCAGTCACGATAAGTACGGAGAAATATCGGGCAATAGAGCAACGATTCAAAACTATGATCACAAAGGCTGGCGATGGCTTGGCCGGTTGGACGGTTCAACATCGCCAAGTGGTGCGCATTGGCGAATTGACTTATGATTCTCGTTATGTCGAAACCGAGCCAGGTTTGCATTCCGGAATGTACATTCCGCTGAGGACGGGGGAGCGCGTGGTGGGTGTGATCAGCATCGAAAGCGAAATGCCTCAGGCTTTCAGCGAAGCGGATGAACACTTCGTGATCACTCTGGCTAACCAGGCGGCGGTCGCTCTCGAAAACTCGAGGCTGTATGAAGAAACCCTGCATCAGATCAAGCGGCTTGAGGCGCTTCATGCAATTGACCAGAACATTGCCGGAAGCTTCGACCAGCGTTCCACTCTCGATGTTTTGCTGACGCATACGATTGATCAACTAGAAGCGGCCGCGGCCGTCGTCTTTCTGCTGGAGCCTTATCAACGAACCTTACAATATGCTGCCGGCAAAGGCTTCCATACCCGCACCATTGAGACTACCAACCATAAACTAAGCGAAAGCTTAGCCAGGCAGGCGATCATGGAACGCCGAATGATCCACATCAACAATCGGGATGCCAGAGAACCAAACTCTGCACTTGCCAAACTCTGGCTGGAAGAAGGGTTCCAGTGCATGGACTCTGTCCCCTTGATCTCGAAAGGACAAGTTAAAGGCGTGCTCAGCGTTTATCATCGGAAAGCCTTCACACCCAATGCGGCCTGGAGCGCTTTTCTTGAGACACTCGCAGGTCAGGCCGCCATTGCCATAGATAGCACCCAATTGTTCAACAGCCTGCAGCAGGCCAATATGGAACTGGCCGTCGCCTATGATGCCACTATTGAGGGCTGGTCACAAGCCATGGATCTACGCGATAAGGAAACCGAGGGTCACACCGAACGCGTAACGGAAATGTCGATGCAACTGGGAAAAGCCATGCAACTGGGTGAGGAGTACCTCGTTCAACTGCGGCGCGGTGCCCTGCTTCACGATATCGGCAAGCTGGGTGTACCCGACAGCATCCTATTCAAAGCGGACAAGCTGACAGATAAGGAATGGGAGATCATGAAAAAGCACCCGCAGTTTGCTTACGATATGCTCTATCCCATCAAATATCTTCGCCGTGCCCTCGATATCCCGTACTGCCACCATGAAAAATGGGATGGCACGGGCTATCCACGAGGCTTGAAAGCTGAACAGATCCCGCTGGCCGCCAGGATATTTGCAATTGTCGATGTTTGGGATGCGCTGACCAGCGACCGTCCTTATCGCAAAGCCTGGAGCAAACCGGATACCTTGAAATACATCCGCGAGCAAAGCGGAAAGTATTTCGATCCCCAAGTAGTGGATATCTTCCTGAAAGAGTTTGAATATGAATGAACCCGGGCCGGTATCATCAGGCGATCTCAATTTTTTCACCGCAAAGTCTCGGAGAGCTTAAGGAGAAAATTATGGACGAGCAAAATTCGACGCCAAAAGAATCATCCTTCGTACAGAGCGTATTCTTAATCGTCAACAAGCAGATGATCCCGCTCGAAAAAAACGTGATCCGGCTTGGCCGCCAAATGGAGAACGATATCGTTTTTCATGAGGAGTTCGTCTCGCGCTTTCATGCGGAGATCCACTGTGAAGACGGCAAATATATTCTTCAGGACAACGCGTCCACCTCGGGAACGTTTGTCAATGGCCGGAAAATTGATCGATGCGTGCTGAACTCGGGTGATCTCATCACAATTGCCAGCATACAAATGATGTTTGTCAACAACAATGCCAAGCTGATTGAAAAAGCTATGAGGACGACTCAAAGCCTACATATGGACGAACAATAGAAGGTCTCCAGGATATGCCGACGATATTGATCATCGACGATGAACCGGCCCTGTTATTAGGTCTGGCAGCAAAAATAAGGCGGCATGGATATACAGCGATGACGGCCACCGATGGCAGCGATGGATTTCAAAAAGCAAAAGAATTACTGCCGGATTTGATCATCTCGGATGTCATGATGCCACCGCCTAATGGGTTTGAGCTGCGAAAGATGATGAACCTGGAACCTAAGCTTGCATCCATCCCATTTATATTTCTTACAGCACGCTCCAGCGTGGAGGATCGCATCGGCGGTCTTAGAGATGGAGCCGATGATTATATTATCAAACCCTTTGAGACCGAGGAACTGTTTGCGCGCATCGAAGCAGTTCTTCGCCGCGTGCAATCCGAACAAGCACGCGGCCGTGAAGAAATGAGAGCGATTGCACAACAGGATCTGGAAAAACTGAAACAGACCATTCTTCAAAACTTTCATCACGAATTACGCACGCCGCTCACCAACATCTTACTCCCATTGGAATTGGCTGCAAATAATCGCTTCGATAACCCCGAGGAACAAAGCCGCTTTTTCCGAATTGCCTTATCAAATGCAGATCGGCTTGATTCTCTGGTGACTGATTTTAATTCTATTGAGCAACATCGACCAAGGAAATCTCAATTCGATCCGGCAGACCGTGGATCTGAAAACCAATCTTATCGTGCCGATCCAAAAACGTCTTGATCGTTATAAGCAAAAAAACCTGAACCTGACCCTGGATTGCCAAGAGCCGGGAACGATCCTTGCCCCTCGCCGCGAATTCACGCATGCGATTGTGCATCTTATGGATAACGCCTTCAAATTCAGCCCTGTAAACGGAAACATTCATCTGAATGTAGCCTCCGGCCCTCAAGGAGGCGCGACTCTTCTCGTCCAAGACGAGGGGCCGGGAATCCCGGTTGATTTACGGGAAAAGGTATTTGAACGATTCTATCAGATCAGCCAGGGTGATAGCCGAGAATACGGCGGCTTGGGTATCGGTTTAACGATTGCTCGCACAGTATTCCGCAATCTCGGCGGCACGGTGGAGATTCTCGACAGCCCCAAGGGATGCAGGATACGCGCTTATCTTCCGGAGCGCAGTCAGGGTGCTATTGTCTATGAATGAAAAAACTGTACCCCTCTCGCAACACGGACCAAGCCAGAAACTGCTTGCTAAGGCTCGGAATATCGAACTGGGAAAGAACTTGAATTACCGCGCCTTGTTCGATCAAACCAAGGAATGTGTGTTTATAATCGGACTTGACCTGACCTATATCGCGGCAAATCAACAGGCATTGCGGTTATTGCGATATGAAGAAAAGGAACTGGTCGGCATGCCGGTCAGTAGTGTGATGTCATTGGATGAACAATTGACGCATGACTCTCTTGTGGAAGGGCCTAATCTGTACGAGCGGATTCTCAAACGCAAGGATGGAACAACGGTACCGGTTGAGGTAACCACCTCTTTGGTTTATCAAACCGGCAATGAGCCAGCCTACATCCAGAGCATTGCCCGCGACATCTCTGAAAGAAAAAACGCGGAAGAAATGCTGAAGAAGCAGGCGCGCATCCTTTCCCTGATCAGCGATGCAACTGCGCGTTTGCTGCAATCGCCGAATATTGAATCCCGAATTCCGGAAGTGCTGGAATCTTTGGGCCGGGCCATGAACGGTTTCTGCTGCGTCATTGTGGAGATCACCACCTTCTCCGGTAAGCCGTCCATTAAAGTCCCATATCAGTGGATGAAAAAAGAACTTTCCGATTTCAAGGTTATTGATGCAATCACTCCCCGCGTCTCCTCCATTTTGAATGAAACCGGCAGTTCCTTCCATAGTGCTATGGACCAAATGAATTCCGAAAATCTGTCCTTTGGTTTTGTGCCAATTCATAATGCTCGGGGACTTTGGAGCATCCTCGGCCTGTTTGCTGATCATCACAATCTTTCATGGTCAACCTCGGAGCGGGAGGCAATTCAAACCGCTGCCAATTTGATTGGTTCGGCGTTGCAGCGCAATGACTATGAAGAGGCGATCCGTTTGAGCGAAGCTCGTAATCGAATCATACTTTCTGCATTGCCCGATCTTCTGATCCGCGTGGATTTCAACAGCACTATTCTGGACTACAGCGCGAATCCCGAGCATCCGCTTTATGTTCATCGGGATGTGATTACCGGCCAGAGACTGTCTGAGACATGGCCGGAGGATGTGGTTCAGAAGATTATGGGAGATAGCCGCGGCCGGGGATTCGAATCGCCGCAGGTACTCGAAAGGTTCGCTCTGCCCTTTAGTAAAGACGAGTATGAAGCGCGCTTGTATCCCATCAGTTCGGGCGAAGCTCTGATTGTAATCCGCGATATCACAGAACAAGTCCAGCTCGATCAAATGAAATCTGATTTCATCAACCGGGCTTCCCATGAACTGCGCACGCCGGTGACCTCCGCAATTATGCTGGCTGAATTGATTCAGGAAGGTGGCACACAGGAAGAACTCGATGAATACTGGCACACGCTGAAGAGTGAACTCAACCGGCAGAAGATCTTAATTGACCGGCTGCTCATCGCCGGGCGTTTGGAGAGCGGCACCATGAAACTGGAAAATGTTCCATTGGATCTGGTGCCTACCTTGGTGGATTCCGTTCAAGCGGTTAAGCCCATTGCGAAAAGACGAAACGTTGAAATCCAGTTGAATAGTCTGCACAAACTAACCCGGGTCGTTGGGGACAGGAGCGCACTGGAACAGGTATTTATTAATCTGATCCATAACGCAGTGAAGTTCTCTCCTGAAGGAAGTAAAGTGGACATCAATTTATCAGAACGCCAGTCCGAGGTCTGCGTTTCGATTTCAGACCACGGACTTGGGATTCCGCCCGAGGCAGCTTCTCATTTGTTTGAGCGTTTCTACCGCGCGAAGAATGTGACAATTGCAGAGATCCCCGGAAGTGGGATTGGACTCTATATCGTCAAATCAATCGTTGATGAATTAGGAGGAAAGATCACGGTTGAAAGCTTGGTGAACCAAGGAACCACATTTACCGTCACGCTCAAAAAAGCGGAGTAAGATGTTGTTCCTGTTTTCGCTGCATTGGCGCATTCCCAATAGAAGCTATTGCAGTGACTGACAAGGATCAATGCGTCGATGGAGCTTGACTGGTGTCCGGCACCGCAATGACAAGAAACTTTCCAAGCGGGCTATCTCAAGGTGCTTGGCGGAGACCTTGACCACCCACATGAAAGAGCTTAATTCTTTGCTCACCCTCCGTTTGCACTCTTCGAAAAATCGCTGATGAACTTTTATGGCAGCTCGGTGGTGCCCATCAGGTAGCGGTCGCATTCACGCGCGGCTCCACGCCCTTCCCGGATGGCCCATACTACGAGGCTCTGACCGCGGCGCATGTCGCCCGCCGCAAACACCCCGGGAATGGATGTGGTGAATTTGCCAAACTCGGCCTTTACATTACTTCGCTCATCGCGCTCTACGCCCAATCCGGCCAAGAGTATATCCTCCGGACCTAGGAAACCCATCGCCAGCAAGACTAGCTGGGCCGGATGGGTCTGCTCCGTGCCGGGAATCTCGCGCGGCACGGTTCGTCCGTTTCCATTACTGACCCACTCAACCTGCACGGTCTGGACCTGCTTGACATGCCCGTTTTCATCGCCGATGAAACATTTGGGCGAAACAGCGTATCTGCGCGGATCACGTCCATAAAGCGTCTTATATTCCTCCTGGCCGTAATCTAGGCGGTAGATCTTCGGCCATTCTGGCCAGGGATTATCTGGCTGGCGGACATCGGGCGGCCGGTCGAGGATCTCGAGCTGGACCAAGCTTCGGCAACCCTGCCGCAGGGTGGTACCCACGCAGTCAGTGCCGGTGTCCCCGCCACCGATGACGACCACATCTTTGCCTTCTGCGGTCAGGAATGGGAACGAGAATGAAGCCGCCGATGTTTGCCCGTCCCAACGCTGATTCAATATGTGCTGAGTGTTACCGTGCAGGAACTCCATGGCAAAATGGATGCCTGCGAGTTTCCGGCCTTCCACTGATAGATCGCGCGGCCTAGTTGCCCCGCCGCATAGCACCACTGCATCAAAGTCTTGCAACAGTTTTTCGGACGGATAGTCCTTCCCAACCGCCGTGTTCGTCACAAAACTGACGCCCTCGGCGGCCATCAAATCGACCCGTCGCTGAACGATCTGTTTATCCAATTTCATATTGGGGATTCCGTACATGAGCAGCCCGCCGATGCGATCGGCCCGCTCGAAGACGGTCACCAGATGGCCGGTCTTGTTAAGCTGGTCGGCACAGGCTAGACCGGCTGGCCCCGACCCGACCACTGCCACCTTTTTTCCGGTGCGGATAGCGGGCGGCGTCGGGACGATCCAGCCTTCTGCAAAACCTTTGTCGATGATGGTTTGCTCGATGGTTTTGATTGTGACCGGTGGAGCGTTGATACCCAAAGTGCATGAGCCTTCGCAAGGCGCAGGGCAAACTCGCCCTGTGAACTCGGGGAAATTGTTAGTTTTCAGAAGGCGTTCAAGCGCCTGAAGCCACTGACCTCGGTAGACGAGGTCGTTCCATTCGGGAATCAGATTGTTAATGGGGCAACCAGAGGCCATCCCGCTCAAGAGCGTGCCGGTATGGCAAAACGGGATTCCGCAATCCATGCAACGCGCCCCCTGCTGTTCCAGCTTTTCGTTCAGCATGTGCAGATGGAATTCATCCCAATCGTGGACTCGCTCGGCCGGCAGGCGGTCCGGTGGGAGCTCGCGCTGGTATTCCATAAATCCGGTTGCTTTTGCCATAGTCACTCCAAATCCAAGTCGTCGATTAATTCCCGCTCACGCGGGCTAGGTCGTTCTTATTCATAACAAATGCTGCCATTACAGCTTCGTCACCGCTCAACCCGGAGGCCTCGACCTCCCGGATCGCCTGCAACATGCGCTGGTAATCCTTTGGCATCACCTTGACGAACTTATTCACTAGGCCAGGCCAACCGGCCAGTACACGCTTAGCTAGGACGCTGGCCGTCAGGTTCGCATGACGCTGGATCATGACCTTTACTATCTCGATCTCGGTTGGGTCGTCAAGGCTTTGGAGCTCCACCATCTCCTGGTTGCAGTTGACGGAGAAGTCGCCCTTTTCGTCCAGCACGTAGGCAATTCCGCCTGACATGCCGGCTGCAAAATTGCGTCCCGTGCGCCCGAGCACTACCACCCGCCCACCTGTCATATACTCGCAACCATGGTCGCCGACGCCTTCCACTACAGCATCAACGCCGCTGTTACGCACGCAGAAACGCTCACCGGCCACGCCGCGGATGTAGGCCTCACCGCTGGTGGCACCATAAAAAGCCACGTTGCCGACGATGATATTTTCCTCGGCCGCAAAGGTAGAGCTGGCGGGCGGGTAGACAATCAGCCGGCCGCCCGATAAGCCCTTGCCAATGTAGTCGTTGGAGTCACCTTCTAGGGTCAGCGTCATTCCCTTCGGGATGAAGGCCCCGAAACTCTGTCCGGCGGAGCCTTCGAAATGGAGCTGGATGCTGTCATCGGGCAGACCCTCTGCGCCGTAGCGGCGGGTGATTTCGCTACCTACCATCGTCCCGACCACCCGGTTGACATTCCGAATAGGCAGGGTGGCCGCGACAGTTTCACCGCGTTCGAGTGCTGGCTTGCACAGCTCAAGCAATATCTGGCTATCCAGCGCATGCTCTAGCCCGTGGTCCTGTTTGACCTTACAGTGGCCGCTGCCCGGTTCATCAGTATCCATCTGGTAAAGGATCTCGGAGAAATCCAGACCCTTAGCCTTCCAGTGCTCAATGGCAGGCCTCATCTCGAGCAGGTCTGAGCGGCCGACCATCTCGTCGACCGTGCGGAAACCCAGCTGGGCCATCAGCTCGCGCATCTCCCGTGCAATGAATTTCATGAAGTTGACTACAAACTCGGGATCGCCGGTGAAGTTCTTACGCAACTCCGGGTTCTGCGTGGCTACACCCACCGGACAGGTGTCCAAGTGACAGACGCGCATCATGATGCAGCCCAATGTCACCAGCGGTGCAGTGGCAAAACCGAATTCCTCAGCACCCAGTAGGGACGCCACGACCACATCGCGACCAGTCTTAAGCTGGCCATCGGTTTCGACGACGATGCGGTCGCGCAGGTTATTAAGCACCAGTGTCTGGTGCGTCTCTGCTAGGCCGAGTTCCCAAGGCAGGCCGGCGTGCTTAATGCTACTCACAGGTGATGCACCGGTCCCGCCGTCATAACCGCTGATCAGGACCACATCCGCATGTCCCTTGGCCACCCCGGCGGCCACAGTGCCCACGCCCGCTTCTGAGACCAACTTGACATTGATGCGAGCGTCCCGATTGGCGTTCTTGAGTTCGTAGATCAGCTCGGCCAAATCCTCAATTGAATAAATGTCGTGATGCGGAGGAGGAGAGATCAGCCCCACCCCTGGCGTGGAATGGCGCACACGGGCAATCCAAGGGTAAATTTTGCGTCCCGGCAGCTGACCGCCCTCGCCGGGCTTGGCGCCTTGGGCCATCTTGATCTGCAACTCCTGGGCGTTCACTAGGTATTCACTGGTCACGCCGAAGCGTCCGGAGGCTACCTGCTTGATAGCGCTTTTCTTAGAATCGCCATTAGGAAGGGGAATGAAACGCTCCGGGTCCTCGCCACCCTCGCCGGTGTTGCTCTTGCCGCCGATGCGGTTCATAGCGATCGCAAGAGATTCGTGGGCTTCCTTGCTGATCGAGCCAAAGCTCATCGCCCCGGTCTTGAAACGGTGGCAGATGGACTCCACCAACTCCACTTCCTCCAAGGGAATTGGGTTGGCTGGATACCTAAAATCGAACAGCCCGCGCAGAGTTCCCAAATGGGTGGTCTGGTCGTCTATAAGCTTCGAATACTGTTTGAACGTGGCATAGTCGTTCGTCCGGCAAGCTTTCTGCAGTTTGTGGATGGTTTGCGGGTTGAATAAGTGATTTTCGCCATCCTCGCGCCATTGGTACTCGCCGCCGGATTGTAGGTTGTGGCCATTGTATGAGCGGTCAGGATAGCCTCTCTTATGCCGCATCTCGACCTCCCTCGCGACGACTTCCAAATCGATCCCTCCGATGCGGGACGTAGTCCAAGCAAAATACTTATCGATCACACTCTGATGCAGGCCGAGGGCTTCGAAGATCTGGGCGCCGCAATAACTTTGAATGGTCGAGATGCCCATCTTGGATAAAGTCTTGATCACGCCTTTGATGGCAGCCTTGTCATAGTTCCTTACCGCCCGGTCATAGTCGAACCCCTTGAGCGATTGCTGGATGATCAGGTCGTCCAAAAATTCATACACTAGGTAAGGATTGATAGCAGTGGCGCCGTAACCGATCAGGGCCGCGAAATGGTGTACCTCGCGCGGCTCCCCACTTTCCAAGATCAAGCCGACCTGCGTACGGCTGCCCTTCTCGACCAAGTGATGGTGCAGACCAGAAATCGCCAGCAAGGCCGGGATGGGGGCGTGCTGGCGATCCACGCCACGATCTGACAGGATAATCAGGTTAAAGCCGCGCACGATGGCCGCATCGGCCGCTTGGAAGAGCTCATCCATGGCCTGTTCCAACCCAGTTCCACCCGAGCCGGCCGGGAAGAGGATCGGCAGAGTGATGGAGACGAAACCAGCAATTTTCGTATGGCGCATCTGTGCCAGCTCTTCGTTGGTCAGAATGGGATAATCCAAGCGGATCTGGTGGCAGCTTTGTGCATTAGGCTTGAGCAGGTTGCTCTCGGCGCCCACCATTACCTCAGTAGAGATGACCAGCTCCTCACGGATGGCGTCAATGGGCGGGTTGGTCACTTGGGCAAACAGCTGCTTGAAATAATCGTAGAGCAGACGGGGTTTATCGGATAAAACTGCCAGGGAAGCATCATTGCCCATGGCACCCACTGGCTCGATGCCGTTCTCGGCCATGGGCTGGATAATCAGGCGTAAGTCCTCTTCCGTGTAACCGAAGGCCTGCTGGCGTGCGACCAACGTGGCTGGATCGGGCGGAGGAATTTGTTCGGGTTTGGGCTGGGGCAAGTCCTCCAAAAGGACCTGGTATTTGTTCAGCCAATCGCGGTAGGGATGCTCCGCAGCCAACTGGTGCTTAATTTCCTCATCACTGATAATGCGGCCCTGGCGCGTGTCCACCAGCAGCATGCGGCCCGGCTCGAGACGTCCTTTGCGAGCCACATTCTCAGGCGGTATGTCCAGCACACCCACCTCGGAGGCCAGCACGAGCAGATCGTCCTTGGTGACGTAGTAGCGTGCCGGGCGCAATCCGTTGCGGTCAAGAGTGGCTCCGACCACGATACCATCGCTGAAAGCCATGGCTGCCGGCCCATCCCAAGGCTCCATGAGGTTGGCATGATACTCGTAGAAAGCGCGCTTTTCGTCCGGCATGGTGGCATGGTGCGACCAGGGCTCCGGGATCATCATCATCATAACATGCGGGAGAGAGCGCCCGGCCAGTACCAGAAACTCGAGCACGTTATCGAACATAGCCGAATCGCTCCCGTCCGGCTGGATGATGGGCAGGATTTTCTTCATATCCGGTCCGAACAATTCGGACTCGAACATGCTTTCCTGAGCGCGCAACCAGTTAATGTTGCCGCGTAGGGTATTAATCTCGCCGTTGTGCAGGATGTAGCGGTTGGGATGTGCTCTCTCCCAGCTTGGAAATGTATTGGTGCTAAAGCGCGAATGGACCAGTGCCAGTGCGCTCTCCATATCCGGATCCGAGAGGTCCTCGTAATAGTCTTTCAGTTGCTCGCATGTGAACATACCCTTGTATACCATTGTCTTATACGAGAGGCTGCAGATATAGAAAAACTTGCCGCCCTCCAGCCGGCCGGCGTAACGGATTTCGTTCTCCGCCCGCTTGCGAATGACATAAAGTTTGCGCTCAAAGGCCATGTCGTCGATGATGCCTGGGTTACGGGCGATGAATACTTGGCGGATCTTGGGCTCTGCGCGTTTGGCTGTGGCACCGAGGTCGGCCTCGTGGTTGATGCGCACCGTACGCCATCCAATGACGCGCTGGCCCTCAGATGCAACGATTTTCTCAAAATGGTTTTCACACAGCCGGCGATGATTGACGTCCGGAGGTAGGAAGACCATGCCGACCCCGTATTCACCGGGATCAGGCAAGCTAAAGCCCTTGCCGTTGGCCTTCTTTTGAAGAAAGGCATGCGGGGTCTGCAGCAGGATGCCAGCCCCATCTCCGGTGTTGGGCTCTGCGCCGCGCGCTCCGCGGTGAGTCAAATTGGCTAGAACGGTCAAAGCTTGGGAAACAACCTCGTGCGACTTCCTGCCGTTGGTGTTGACCACCATACCCACCCCGCAGGCGTCATGCTCAAACCGGGAATCGTACAATCCCTGTTTATCTGGTAGTCCGATACGTTGACCATCTGGATATTCGCCGTGACGCATTGTCTCTCCTCTTTGGATGGGAAAACGATAATGATAGACTGTTTATACAACATCCGGAAAAAATTAAGGGGAAATTATACATCCAATATGGGCAGAAAGGGTCACCCATTTGGGTAATATTCATGACTTTACAAAAAGCCCAAGATTCAAATCCGGAATCTAAGAAAATAACCAATCTTCTGGTGAACTTCTTCTTGGCTTGTCGCGAGACACCATGCAACTCAAATTTTGTTAATCGACTTTGGTAGATATTGTTGGCAAGCCTGCTCGACTGAAGGGTGGAAAAGCATATGTTTGAAAGTGCGATACTCTTGGCCGATGCTCGTGTGTACACCGTCACAGTCGGCAAAATCGTTTTGCGAGAAGACAGTGCTTATGATCAATTGGGGAAAAACTCTTTGAGAAGTTTCACGGATAGGATTTTGAAGATCTGTTCTCCGCGGAGGAAAACTGGATATTTTGTCGGTGGTTTTAGCCTTGGTGATCATCTTCCAACTCATGGAAAAATTGCCGGATCGACCAGCGACCGAGACGTTGCGTTAGCGTTTAGATTGGAAATATACTCTGCATTTGCCGTTGGTGTATCATAGGTTTTGTCAACATCCCATTTTTAGTGTCATCTGCAAGTAGACAAACTCAAGCATTCTGTCGTGCATATTGGCGAGGCGATAAGCCTTGTAAGGCTTCGTGGGGACGAATAGAGTTGTAGTCTTCCAACCAATGATCTGTAATGGTATGGTAACCCTCCCGTAAAATCATACCAGTAGCAAGTGGAAAATTCATGGCAAAATAGAGATAGGAGAGCTCTGAAGATTTATTTCTCCAGTTAAATTCTTCTTCCGGTTTAAATTATAGGCAGGACGCACACCTTTTCATATTTCACTCCAATTGGAATAGTTTTGGAATACCAGGGTGTGATTTTAAAATCGAAACGCCCTAGTTTTTTTATAACTAGAGCGTT
>CAVYTW010000014.1:0-150741 GCA_963771375.1 uncultured Chloroflexia bacterium | reverse complement strand
AATAACAAGAAGGCCTCCTCTGCACGTGTGAGTACCTGGAATTAAAATAAAAACATGGTCTTGCGACGATATTTGTGCGCCCCCGGAGAGGCTCGAACTCTCAACCTACTGATTCAAAGACAGCGGGGGATTTTCTAAAACCCCCATATATGGGATTTTTTAAACTACTTGAGCACCATATCTGGGGGCGAATTCCCAAAAGCGTCCATTTTCTACTGCAACCCTACTGCAATTTGGCGGGGTGCATCACTTCCTCAATCCTTTCAGCAGCCTTGCGATCGCATGGTCGCATGTCCATAAATGTTCATGGTCGTGCTGGCTTTGGAATGTCCCGCTCTCCGCTGAACCGTATTGACCGGCATGCCCATCTCCATCAGGGAATTCAGCGATGTATGCCGTAGATCGTGAAATCGGATTTCTGGCAATCCTGCCATTTTCAATAATCGCTTGATCCATTGACTACACGCTTGTAATCCCCTGGCGTTCCGATGCTCGTGGGGAAAACCAGATCATGTTCCTGCCAGCGATCCCCTGCTTCCGCTCGCGCCAGCTTCTGCCTATCTCGATGTTGTTCCAATTGTTGGAGTGTGGCTGGCACCCACCGGATCTGCCTTCTACCCGATTTGGTTTTGGGTGGCGAAAACACCTTGCCTTGGCCACGAATCTGCAGCAACTGGCGCTGCACGAACAAGATGCCGTGCTCCCAATCGATATCAGACCACTTCAATCCCATGAGTTCGCCTTCGCGCATGCCGCTGGTCAGGGCCAGATAAAACAGCGCTTCAAAGGGCGATCCATCAGCCGTGCTCAGGAATTGTCCGATCTGTTGCTCGCTCAGGATCTGCATTTCCACCGGTTCGACTTTAGGGTGTTCCACTGCTTCGGCGGGATTGCGTTCGACATTCCCTGATGTACCGCCTGCTTGAAGATGTTGTAGAGCGTGGTAGGGCTCAACTGGACGGTGCGTCACCGCGTCCTTCCCCCCGCTTGAGGGCATATAGTTGTTGCAGGTGTGCCGGTTGTATGGCTGTCAGGCGGATTGTCCGAGTAGTGGCAGGATGTGTCGCCTGTGAGTTGAGCGTATTGCTCCACGGTCTTGGGTCTGCGAGACAGTTCCTTGCCTTTGAGCCAGGTTTCCACGTAGCTCTCCAGGGTCATTTGGATGCCATCGAAGGATAATCCGGCGTGGATGCGACCCAGTGTTTCTCGGATCCAGATATAGCATTCACTGCGTTGTTTGGCATATTTGGTGAGGGCTTTCCATTTAAATTGATCTGGGCGCACCACAGTCCATCCTTGCGCTGGTAGATCGTGCCTTCATTATTACCGCGTCTTTTAGCCATGCTCATTTCTCCTTTCTAGGTTAGGAATGAGCTGGCTACACTGTGCTATTTGATTATTAAGGTGCCATGGCGCTTCCGCGCCATTGTAACCCATCGCAAACCTAATCTCCATCATCGAGTGATGGAATCGCGAGACCGCTCCGTGTTGCATTGTTATGAATAAATCGTTCCAGATCTTCCGGTCTCACACGCATTAGGCTTCCAACATGCACAACGGGAAGATCACCACGCTTCATCAAAAAATAAGCATGGGAACGACTGACTTTCAAGATCTTGGCAACTTCATCGCTGGTAAGTAAGGGTTGTTGCATGCACGGCATTATAGAAACTAGACCGTCCGATGTCAAGCGACGGCTCGTCCACTGTGTCCATAGGGTCATTAGTCTTATCGTCTTTTTAAACTCGATAACCTATGGACACAATGGACAGGATGGACGAGACAGCGATCCGAGATTATGGACTGGGTCAGCCTTTGAACGGGTACAACAAACAGGGGCAGGTCAATGGGCGGAAGTTTGAGGATTCGATGGAGAGCCCATACCGAGGAGTTGTTTCACCTTATCACAAAACGCACCATAAGCCAACTCTGTTCATCTAGTAAATGAAAATTGCTAAATGGCTTCAAATTGCATCAGTTAAAATTTTACCGGTCTACAGATTGTGTCTTGCAATAAGAAGAAAAACGGAAACAATGATTTGTTGCACCATTGTAATATATGCTTGGCTCTCTGCTGCAACAAAGAATACAACTATGGCTCTCTTGCTTGATTAAACGAGGGTTACCTTTCTGGAGGTCTAATATTAAAGCAATTTTTCTTCCATCTATTGAACAATCGCAGTGAGCTTGAATAACAACGATGGCATTGCACATATCGGAATGGTCTTGCGACAAAGCGGATCGCCAGTGGCGGTCAGAATAGCTGTACCGGGGTTGTGCGCTTTATATATACCTTGTGCTCCGCGAATCACCATAATATTGATCACTCGGCTGAGCACGCTCTGAGTATCAATATCTACTGTCCAGTCATACATATTCGTTCCAAGATCAAGCAAAAAAGTCTCCCCGGAATGCAGGGTAATGGTCTCGCCATTATCTTGCAGGGTAATCACTTTTTCTGTCGTACTTTCATCGGTAGGCTGAACAGATTCCGTCACAAGGATGGCAGGACAATTGCATATAACCGGAGGCGGAGAGATTACTCCTTGAGTTTGAGGAGGCGTTACCACTCCTGTTGGGCACAGACAGACGCCGATGGGCGCACTCCGAACAATCATAGCGTTACCAGATGGCGTGAGCATTCCATTCGGCAGAATTGTCATCGTAATCGGACTCGGCTCAGAGTTAAATTTCGACGGAGCACAACCGGCAACTGCCAGCAGAATCGCAAGGGTAATTAGAATTCCATGTCGCATAACGTTCTCCTTTAGCTTCTTCATATGAAACTAGACGCTGCTTGAAGCTGATATGTTCCAATCATGAAGAATGTGCAACCCGCCGCACTTGAATTTGTCAGACACCTCCCTCGAAATATATATTTAGGTGAGTCCCTTTACAACACGTACGCTCTTCGAATGGGGCTTTAGAAGGTATAAACAGAACTTCTAAACTCATTACCTGGTGATAAGGGATAATCACCTACGGAGACTGATCTGGTGATTTAAATTGGTCATTGGCATTAAGGGATTTCCCTCATTGACAGGGAAAAAGATTCAGCTAAAATAGAATTGAATATCGAGATTGATCATCGGGAAGCAGTGATACGGCAAGTGAGGATCAAAGGGATCTTCCATGCGGCAGGGCAATCGAAAGACGGAAAGCTTAATTATGGGAACAACATCTGGTAGGGGAGATTGTCTCCCGGCTCTCAAACGCGTTACTCCCTTTCGTTGGATGCTTATCATTCTGCTGACCTTGAGCAATCTGGCGTTTCTCCCAGTGACGTCGAAACAGACCGCTCCTCCCGGCCCCGACCGCGCGACCACCATCACTGTCAACTACACCGCGTATACCTGGTGGATGGCAAGTTGGAATAAAAATCAGGTCGTGTGTTCCATCATTGTGGATCACGACGGCCAGCCAACTCTCGGGGAAGTTTATACTAACTGTGATCCAACGATCTACTATTTTTGGAAGAATCAACGACCCTGTGTGGGTACCGGCATGCCTCATTCAAAATGCGAAGGGTATTATGTGTATCTCGTCAGAACGGAGCAAACCAAAAAACAGGTTGCGGTGACACTGCCGCCGCCTTCCGTCTGGTTATCATTAGAAGGTTGTGAATCCGTTTCGGGGTCCGGAACGACGATCTGCGAAACCATCCCAAGATTGGTTTTGAAAGGCGAAGAGCCGCTTCCCAATGAACACATCGTGAAGGTGGAAGGCACGATGGACGGACAGTCGTTTGCATGCGATGCAGATTGCAAGTTGCAACTCACACTGACCAATGATCAAGGCGTCAATTTACAATTCTGGGCTTGGTCTAGTTACGGCGACAGCAGCCAAGTATTTAGCGCACAAGTTCGTGTCAAAACTGCAGATGCAGGAAATCCAGATCAAAAGTCATTGTATGTGGACGTGCTTTCATCGCAATGGCTCGGGGTGCATCCTGCGAGTTGCGCCGACACATGGGGATCGTTTCCGCCGGTGGGCGGCCCACCCGATTGGTTGAGCATGCCTCATGACCCGGCAAACTTGAGCAGCGACATTCCTTATAATTATCTTTCTGCAAACTTGATTTTACAAGGCGTGGTGGATGCCAGCGGCTGTCCGGATGGAGGCTGGTTGCAGAACGGAACTGTCAATCAATGCGGGATTGAAGCGGCGCGGCCTTCGGTCGAAGCCTGGCAAAATCAATTCGACACTTTAATCCTCAATACTGCGCATGATACCGGTGTGCCGGCTCGATTGCTCAAAAATCTGTTCGCGCGCGAAAGCCAGTTCTGGCCGGGCGTGTTCAAGGCCAGTCCTGATGCAGGGCTGGGACAGCTCACCGAGAACGGTGCGGACACTGCCCTGCTTTGGAATCCATCTTTCTACAGCCAGTATTGCCCGCTCATGCTTTCATCCAAAATTTGTAGTAAAGGGTACGTTCACCTTAACGCAAGCCATCAAGAGCTATTGCGTCAGGCGCTGGTCAGCAGTGTGAATGCAGCCTGCCCAAACTGTCCGCTGGGCATTGACTTGAGTCAGGCCAACTTCAGTGTGAGTGTGTTTGCACATACTTTGCTAGCCGCATGCGAACAAACCGCACAAGTCATTCTAAACAATGTACCATCCACCTCAACTCAATCAGCGGGGGATTTTGCTTCGTATGAAGATTTGTGGAAGTTTACTTTGGTCAACTACAACGTGGGTCCGGGATGCTTAGGATTGGTAATCAACGCAACCTGGTCAACCGAACACAAGCTTACGTGGGGAGCGATGTCCTCCCATTTCACGGATGTCTGCGCACCGGCCAAAGAGTATGTCGATGATATCAGCAAGTGAACCATCGTTTTAATTTTTTGAAGCCCGGGAGTATGTAGAATGGAAATAAGTTGGAAATTCAAAACGGAGGAAAATATTATGAAGCGCGTATCGATTTGCTGTTCAATCCATTTCAGGACGGGAGCGAGAAATCTTTCTCAGCGTTTTGGAAGGATGTACCAATCAGGAAATTGCCGCTTCGCTGGGTATTTGCGAGAAGACGGTGGAGGAGCATTTGAGCAGTATCTATCGGAAGATCGGGGTCAAGACTAGGAGCCAGGCGATTCTCTGGTGGGTTTCGGGCATTAAGGGGTTTCCCTCATTGACAAGAAAAAAGATTCGGAGAAAATAGAGTATGGATTGAAGGGATTCGACTTTATTCTTTAGCGGCGGGGTTGCAAAGTTTTATTTTTGAAAAGGCCCCCATTAACTTTCATAACCCATCTGAATAAAATGAGTTGCCGGGGAGGCGTCATGATTGTTCATCGAAGAAAAATGGTTCGGCAAAGTGACCGCTCCTTGCAGTCGCGAAGCGAAACCATTTTTGCGGAAGCTATCTTTAGGTTTTGCGCGGCAATTATCCTGCTGTTTAACGCGTCTGAATCCACGATTCGAGCCAGGGCGAGGGCAATGAAACTCCTTGAAATAAAGCGTATATCAAACCCTGGTGGAGGATATGATGAAGCTATTTTCCCGAAGCAATAGAAACCGCTTGATTTGGCGTAAAGGTTCGTATATCGCGCTTTTGATCGCCTTGATTTTGTCGAGTTGCGCTCCTGTGAATCAACCCAATAGTAAAGTTGTGCCGTCGGCGCAAACTCCGTCTCCAACTCCGCTGAAAAACAACTCGCAGCCAACCACTCCGGGGACACAGGCAACTCCAAGTACGAAGGAGCAGGCGAATCAGAATCCCGCCCAGCCGACCGGCACACCCCCCTCCTCTTCAAAGAATCCTGCCGGGCAGCGGCAAGGCGCCTTCCTGAATTTCATCAAGACCAAACCCAGCAAACAGCAAATACATGATTATTTGCTGAAGCAAAATTCACAGTTGGGTAACGCATCGCTTAAGACTCTTAAACCAGGTCCGAACCCGGTTCGCAAAGCTACGCCCGGAACGAACCCTGGAAACATTAGCTCCATTTCGCAGGCGACAAAGGCAGGCCTTGTATTCACCGTGACCACCCTCGTGGACAAGGATGAGGGATACTGCGGAGCCAATTGTTCCCTGCGTGAAGCGATCTATGCCGCCAATGACGCCGCGGGGCCAGTGACCATCAAATTCAACGTTAGCGGCACGATCACGCTAAATTCCCTGCCGCCCTATATCACCAATAAGGCCGGTGTAACGATCGATGGCAACGGTCAGAAAGTGATCATCCAGGGCTATAAGCCCGTCAGTTCACTCAACGATTTCTCGCGTGCAGTGTTCACATTGAACGGCTCGGCGGATGATTCCACGACCGATTGCTCCCCCTATTTTAGCGAGGGCGATCTGAACATCTCAGGCGTTAGTGTCGATGATTGCAGTGTTATTAGTTCAGCAGGCACGATAACGATTACGAATAGCACTCTCATTAACAGCGGCCCCATTACAGAAGGCGCGGAAGGCACAATAACGATTACGGGCAGCACCCTCACTACCAGTGGCCCCATGACAGAAGGCGCGGAAGGCACGATAACGATTACAAATAGCACTCTCAATGACAGCAGTGGTGTCATTGAAGAAGGCAACGAAGGCACGCTAACGATTACGGATAGCACTCTCACTGGCTACAGTGGTGTAGATGCATTTGGCACAACGGCAACGATTACGGATAGTAATCTTGACAATAGTGGTGTGATTGCATTTGGCGCGCTAACGATTGCAGGCAGTGGTTTCACCGGCTACAGTGGTGTTATTGGAGAAGGTCCTCTAACGATCACAGGTAGCACTTTTTCACAGGGTAGTGACATCGACACCGGGGCGACACTGGGCATTGAGAATAGCAGTTTCTCGAATATTGCGATCACCAGTGTGGGCGATCAAACCTTTACCGACAGCAAGGCTTCATGTTCCTCTGACTTCAGCGTTGCAACATTGACCATCCAGAATAGTAATGCGCTTGCCATTACAAACAGCACTTTTTCAGGCAACACGAATGCTGTTTCCATGGGCGGATCTTCCAGCACCGTAGATAATGCCTGTTCAGGCAGCGATATTGCAGGCAGCACATTCGTCTCCTTCAATTCGAGCGCAATGACTGTCTCCAGTGACGGGACACTGACTAGCACGAACAACACCTTCTCGGAAACCAGTTTGGACAGTCCCAGCTTGCAGCTGTACAACACGATCCTTGCCAACGGCAGCGCATGTGTGAAGGATGCTACCGCCGGATCGAATAACCTGATTCAAGCCAGCGGCTTTCACGTTTGCGGTCTGACCGATAGGGTCAATGGCAATATCGTGAGTTTCTCGGCCGACCTTGGAGCACTAACCGGCTGGCCGGGTTATTTCGTACTGGGTGTCTATTCCTCAGCCATTAACGCGGGAGACAATTCCATCTGTGCTAACCCGCCTGTCAACAACACTTCGCAAAATGGGCTTACCCGTCCGCAGGGGCCTAGACCCCAATGTGACATTGGTTCATATGAAGCTCCGCCCTTCAACCCTCTGACAGATATTCCTCCTTATTCAGTTGTGACACGAGCCGAGATCAAAGCCCTGATCCAATTGAATGCAGAGCAAAACAACTGTACTGTGAGTTCGGTCGCCTGCACGCAGGGCATTGATGGCGATCCAATCGACACACATACCGGCGCCTTTTCCTTCTCAACGCCGGATCTGTCCATCCCGACCAGCGCGGGGAATTTGATCTTCCAGCGAACCTATTCAAGCGGAGCTGCGCATGCATTCGCACAGCCGCTCGGTTACGGTTGGACCGACAACCAGTCTGCTCACTTGATCTTCCCCACCGATCCGGACGGCATACCGGGCTATATTCAGTTCCAGGATACTCTTGGCAACCAGAACCTGTTCCAAATCAACAGCGATGGCAGTTATTCGCCCGGGCCCGGTGTGCTTGCAGTGCTCACGGCCTCCGGCTCAACCTACACGGTGACGACCCCGGAGCAGACCCAGTTCAACTTCGACGCAAACGGAAAAATCACATCCACGTCTGATCCACAAGGACATGTCATTCAATATACTTATGGTTCGGGAGGGAACCTTACGGAGATCAGTGCGGACAGCGGCACGCGATCCATTTTCCTGAGCTATGATGGCCAGGGCCGGATTGTATCTGTTTCCGATTATACCGGGCGCAGTGTCACGTTCAGCTACGATACGAATGGAGAGCTGGCATCCTCAACAGATCTGCTGGGCCGTACCTGGACCTACACCTATGATTTTCTCCACCGCATGACCCAGATGACAGATCCCAGCGGCGCTCAAACCATGCGCACCGAATACGATATCAGTGGCCGCGCCTATCAGCAGTTTAACTCGAAAGGGAATCTCACAACCAAGGTTATCTACAATACCGATGGCAGCGCCACGTTCACGGATGCGAATGGGAATACCCAGACGCATTCCTACGACAGCCGCGGCGTGAACACGGAGGCCGTGGATGGGCTGGGGCGCAAGACGGATACCGTCTATGCACCTGACTTCCGCCCGACTTCCATCACCAATGATGCCGGACAAACGCTTACGATGGGATGGAGTGCGGATGGTGTGGATTTGCTCTCCAAGACCGACCCGGCCGGTAATAAAACGGTGAATACTTACGATAACCTGCATAACTTGATTTCCACCACCGACCCGCTGGGAAATGTCACGAGCTACACTTATCAAGGCAAGCTCATGACGAGCAAAACCGATGCATCCGGCGGCAAGACTGCTTACACCTATACAGCGGATGGACAACTGGCCTCGGAGACCGACCCCTCCGGGCAGACGTCCAGTTACGCCTATGATTCTCATGGGCAGAAAACCTCCACGACTGACCCGCTGGGGAACACTACCAGATACACCTACGACTCGCTTGGACGGCTGACCGATACGGTTCGACTCGCGCCAGCGCGATACCCACAATGCGTACGATGCGGCAGGTGAACTGCTCAACACAATCACAAACTACGACCCAAGCCGCCCCCAGAACGACCAGAACCTGTATAACATCGTGACTTCGTACCAGTACGATACGCATGGGAACCAGATCGCCTCCACTGATACATTCGGACGTACAACTCATTACACCTACGATGATCAGGGACATCTGATCACCACCACCGACGCGCTGGGGAATGTCACGACCAACACCTACAATGCCGATGGGCAACTGGTCTCCACCAAGGACGCACTCGGACGCACGACTACCTACACCTATGACGCGGCTGGGCGGCAGCTCTCAACCATTAACGCGTTGGGTATCTCCTCCGGCACCACCACCTTTGATATCCCAAATAACACCGCCACCGCCAAAGACGCGTTAGGGCACACCGCCAAGTATTATTATGATTCCATGGAACGTGTGATCAAAGTGGTGGATGCATTGGGCGATACCACGACCACCACCTACGATGTAAACGGCAATGTTGCCAGCCGGATCGATGCATTGGGGCGCACCACCAACTATGTTTATGATGCGCTCAACCGGCTTGTAACCACCAATGGCCCGGATGGCAGCACAACCACTGTGTACGATCCGGTCACCGGGAACAAGACCGCCACTATTGACGCGCTCCAACATCAGACCACCTATACCTACGACAGTTATGGTCGTTTGATCGCTACCACCGACCCACTTAACCGGACGACCAGAACTGAATACGATCAATATGGACGGCGTACAGCCAGTATTGATGCCGCGGGCAACCGCACCACGTATGCCTATGATCTGCTCGACCGCCTGATTTCGACCACCGACCCGGCGGGAAAGACCACCACAACCACCTATGACGCACTCGGGAGAGTTCTTGCGACCACCGATCAAAACGGGCAGACCACACAAACTTCGTATGATGCATTGGGCCGCGTCCTGACCACCACCGATGCAAATGGCAAGGTGATCACGAATACCTATGACGCCGTGGGCAATTTGCTCTCCACGACTGATGCCTTGGGACACACCACCACCTATACCTACGATGTGCTTAACCGGCGCGTGGCAGTCACCGATCCACTCCAAAAGACCACTCATACCAGTTATGACGCGCTTGGAAATATCACGGACCAGATCGACGCCAACAGTGTGGTCACCCATACGACCTACGACGCGTTGAGTCGCCCGCTGGCGACCATTCAGAACTACCGCCCCGGCGTACAATCGGATGCGCAGACGAACGTGGGGACCGATTATACGTATAACGCGGTGGGAAACCGGATCACCGTCAAGGATCCGGATGGGCATGTGACCACCTTTGGCTATGATGCCTCGAACCGGGTCATCTCGAAGATCGATCCGCTGCAGAACAAGTGGACGTACACCTACGATGCGGATGGCAACCAGCTCTCGACCGTAAATGCAAATGGCAAGACAATAAATTACACTTATGATTTAGGAAACCAGTTAACCGGCATTCAATATCCATCACCGGATGCGCCCGTTTCGTTCACCTATACTCCCACCGGACAGCGCAAGACCATGAGCGACGGCCTGGGAACCACGACCTGGTCCTATGATAATTTAGGACGTCTGATCGCGGTGACCGACCCGAATGGGAAGACGGTGAAATATGGATACGATGCGGCAGGCAACCGGACTGGATTGACTTACCCGGACACCAAGCAGGTGACATATACCTACGATCCCGCCAATCGGCTGGCTCAGATCGCAGACTGGAGCGGGCAGCAAACCAAATATGGTTATGATGCAGTCGGGCATCTCTTGAATATCCTGCGTCCCAACAATGTCAACTCGGATTATACCGACGATGTTGCCGGGCACCTGACTCAGCTGGATCATGCCACAAGCGGGACAAACCTGGCAGCTTATGGTTATACCTACGATGCCAACGGCAACATTACCCAAGCCGTGGAAAACATACAAACCATTGTAGGTCCCACTGTCCAGGTGACGGTTACGGACACCACGGGTGCGCCTTTGTCCGGCAAGACCGTGTATGCCTTCAATGGCACAACCTACACTGGATACAGCAAAGTGACCGATGCCAATGGCCAGGTTTCCATCACCCTGCCTGCGGGCTCTTATCGCTTCCGGGTCGATGTGGACGGCACGCAGTTCTGGAGCGCGGCGCAGAACAACTGCACCATAGGACAGTGCGCAAGTGTGATGATCACCGTGCCGCAGCCAGTGCTGGTCTCTGTCCAATCTACGGATGGCACGCCGATGAGCGGCCTGGCGGTCTATGCCTTCGACGGAACGACCTACACCAATTATAGCGGCACGACCGATGTGAATGGACAGGTATCCCTGCGTCTGCCGCCGGGCAATTACCATTTTCGGGCCGACTTCAATGGCACGCAGTTCTGGGACAGTTCCCAGGATGACTGCACGGTGCCGGGCTGCACGCTGGCTTCGGTTACAGTTACTCAACCTGTGACCGTTACGGTATTGGATAACCTGGGCATGCCTCACGCGGGCATCGCGGTCTATGCTTTTAGCGGCACCACCTACTCCGGCATCAGCGGCACGACCGATGTCAATGGACAGGCTGTTCTTACTCTCCCTGCGGGCAGCTATCACTTCCGCGCCGATTTCAATGGGACGCAGTTCTGGGACAGCACACAGAACGATTGCACCGTCCCCGGTTGTACCAGTGGTGCGGTCACGGTGACCAATGGCGTGCTTGTCACGGTGCAGAATACGGATGGCACTCCGCAATCAGGCTTGAAAGTGTACGCCTACAACGGCTCGACCTATACCGGGTATTCCGGAACCACCAGCGCCAGCGGACAGGTCACGATGACCCTGCCGCAAGGCAGTTACCGCTTCCGAGCCGATTTGAACGGCACGCAGTTCTGGGACAGCGCACAGAACGACTGTACAATACCGGGCTGTGGATCATCATCCATCACCGTTACCAAACCGATGACCTTGACCGTTCAGGATACGGATGGCACGCTGCAATCGGGTCTGAAAGTCTATGCCTACAATGCAACCACCTATACCGGATACTCCGGCACGACCAATGCCAGCGGGCAGGCGGTCTTCACCCTGCCACAGGGCAGTTATCGCTTCCGCGCCGATTTGAACGGAACCCAGTTCTGGAGCAGCGGCGCGAACGATTGCACCTTGCCGGGATGCAGTACGGATCAAGTGACAGTAACAAAACCTGTTACGGTCACTATGCAAAATGCAGCTGGAACGCCGCAATCAGGACTGAAGGTGTATGCCTTTAGCGGCAGCACTTACAGTGGTTACAGCGGGACTTCGGATGCAAATGGAAATGTGATCTTCACCCTGCCGCAAGGCAGTTACCGTTTCCGGGCGGATTTCAATGGAACGCAATATTGGAGCAGCGCCAGCAATGACTGCACCTTGCCGGGCTGCGGAACCGACCAAGTCATAGTTGGGTCTTCATCTACTCCGACACCGCAGAACACAGGATCTCCGACAGTGCAGGCCAGCACCTCCACGGTTCTGCCTACACTGGAAAACACAGTGCAGGCGAATACATCTACATCCGTGCCTGTTCCAAGCAGCACACCAGCCCCAATTCTGACCAATACATCCGCGCCTGCTCCATCCAGCACGCCAATTCCGGCATCCAGCAACACGCCTGCTCCATCGAAAACGCCCTTGCCAGCGCCCACCAAAACCGCGCTTCCAACCAACACTTCTGCACCGACTTCCACACAAAGTGGTTTCGCTGTGCAGAACCAAGGTGGTTTCGCTGCTGCAGAACCAAAGCGCATTGAACATTGTTCCTCAATCCTGGTTTGTTCAAGCGGTTTATAAGCCCGGTTCCTCGCACCGGATTCTTGCGGATCAATCTACGGGTACTCCTGCCCCTACCAGCACTCCCACGGCTGCCAGCACCGCCGTTCCACCAACCAACACGCCCGGTACTACTCCCTCACCTACGCTAACGTCCACCAGTTCCGCGCCAAGTGCCGTGACTGTTACTGTGCAGGATACCAATAATGCGCCGCAGAGCGGGCTGAAAGTATATGCCTTCAATGGCTCGACTTATACAGGCCATTCCGGCACAACGGCCTCGAATGGGCAGGTCATATTTACCCTGCCTCAGGGAAGCTATCGCTTCCGCGCGGATTTCAACGGGACGCAATTCTGGAGCAATTCCCAGAATGATTGCACGACCCCTGGTTGCACTAGCGATTCCATTACCGTGACCCTGCCTGTGACGATCACCGTACAGGATACGGATGGGACCGCGAAATCGGGATTGCCCGTCTATGCTTTCACCGGAACCACATATACTGGTCACAAAAGCACAACCGATTCCAACGGACAGGTGAGTTTAACCCTTCCACAAGGCAGTTACCGCTTCCGGGCGGACTTGAATGGAACTCAATTCTGGAGCGCTGCTACCAACACTTGCACGCTTCCGGGTTGTGCCACGGCCAGCATCACTGTAACCAAGCCTCTCATCCTGACGGTGCAGGGCCAGAGCGGACAGCCTTATCCCAATCTGTCTGTCTATGCTTTTAACGGCACAACCTATACTGGGTACAACGGCACGACCGATGCGAATGGGCATGCCACCTTCACCCTGCCTGAAGGTTCCTATCGTTTCCGCGCCGATTTGAATGGAACTCAGTTCTGGAGCGGTGCTCAGAATGACTGCACCGTGCCAGGTTGCACAACTGCAACCGTGACCCTGCCCAGCAATATCGCACAGCAGACTGTGACGATCAACTATACATACGATGCACTTAATCGTCTGACGTCGGCGAACTACAGCGATGGCAACGCCTTCGCTTATGTGTACGATGCGGCTGGAAACGTTTTGCAATACACCCAGACCACAGGCACTCTGAATGTGACCACAACCTACACCTACGATTCTGCCAATCAACTGGCCACGGCACAGTTGGGCAGCGCTTCGGCGGTGCATTACGCCTACGATGCGGATGGCAACCTGCTCTCCAATGGCGTGAACACCTATGCCTATGATTCAGCCGATCGTTTGATCTCGGTGACCAGCGCGACAGGGAAGGTGACGATGGCTTACGATGGGCTGGGCCAGCGTCTTTCGATGAGCGCCGCAGGTGTGACCACGCAATATGTGCTCGATAATGGCCAGCCGCTCGAAGCCACATCCGGTGGCAAGACGACCGCTTATCTGTATGGCGTAGGGCCTGTGGGTCAGCAGACCGATTCGTGGGCTTACGATCTTTCGGATGGTACAAACACGCCGCGCCAGTTGGTGAGTGCACAAGGACAGATCACCTTCTCGGCGCGTTACACTCCCTGGGGTGATACTCTGCAATCGAGTGGAACAGGCAACTTCACTTACGGCTATTTGGGCGGCTTGATGGATACATCCACCGGCTTGCTGTACATGGGCAGTGGGAATTATTATGATCCAAGCACCGGACGTTTCCTGAGCCGGAACGCAAAACCCGATCAGACCAACCCATATGTGCCGTGGGGAGGCAACCCCACCGGCGCGCTCTTCACGCCGCTGGCTTTGCTCTCGTTGATCTACAGCCGCAGGAAGAAACGCGGTACACTGGATATAATCATCATTCTGGTTGTGGTAAGTATGTCTATCGGAATGAGTTTGACCGCGTGCACACCGGGCACATCTACCGTGGCGGTATCAAATGGAACTGCTACGATTGGAACCGCTACGGTTATTACCACACCAGGTCCAAATGGGACTTTGACGGTATCCGGCACATTCACGCCCACATCCACACCTGGGCCTTCTGGCACTCCAACCAAAAATCCATCTGCCATTTGTACGGCTTCGGTTACGCTAATGACGCCTACTATTACTGCGACAATCTTTTTTGCCGGTAGTGATGGTGTAAGTCTTAATGACATAGGGCCTAACCCTAGTTTTCAAACACCTGTATGGATCCAAGATGTTAATCAAGTGGTTCGCTTCCCGGGCGGTGGTATCAATGGGAAAATGAATCAAGCAAATGCAGTTAACATCGATACTTACAAGGATGTTAATCTTATTGTAATAGGCTATAGCAGTGGAGGAGACGCTGCCCTAATTTTTGCAGATAAGTATCGGAGACAGCAGATACAAAACTGTGGAAGTGGAAAAATCATTGATATTGCGGTATTGGGTGGGACAATGACCGGAAAAATGACAGACGGAAGAGATCTTGCCAAAGAATGGCCCGAAGTTTTAGATAATCTATTGGTATGGGGAACAAATATATATATTCTTGAAGACAAGGCCGCCTACGGAGGTGCAGCGGCCGGGTATAAAGCACCTCCGAACGCAACTGGAAGGTTCCATTTTGAATATCGTCCAAGCCAGGAGCATTGGCAAGGCGGTTATCCGGGCAATGGTACCAATAACAGCCCAGAGTTTAGAGCCGATGTATATAGTTGGTTCGCTGCTCACTGATGTTTTTTATGCCCATGGCAAGAATGGATCGATGTCAGAAACAAGGAGTTAGTAAATGAATAAGCTTAGAAGGACAATGTTGTTTTTATTCTCTCTGTTTCCGCTGATCATCAGCTCTTGTAATGACCGCTATGTTAATAATGTCCTTCAGATGGAGTGCATTAGATCGTTCGATGACTTTGCCTATTCTTTACCAGAATCGAATCCGAATGCAAGGACCGAGACGATACTGCCACCTTCTCCATGGGAAGTCGAAGCAGCAGTTCCAACTCAGCAAATTGCTGGTTACTATCCATCAACCACTGTTGATGTTGAAATAGCGCGTTCGATACAGGGACACCAAGAAATATGGCTTATTGAGAATCTCAGTCCTGTTGATTCAAGTCAAAGCTTAACCAACGTTTTTTTAGTTTACCAGCCTGGGTCGCAAGGATGGAAGCTTATCCCATCCAATATTGGAAATACAGGTTTTTTTGTAGGAAGTCTCTTTGTGACAAGTGACGGGAATTTATGGGGCACAACTGTATGGGATACTATTCATGGGCAACCTAAAATTGAAAACGTACCGGTTTTAAGCAAGTTCAACGAGGATACACAACGATTTGAATTTGCAACTGGTGCGCCAGAAATCTCGTCTACAATGTTTTCCAATAATTTCTTCCCATGGCCTGAAATCGTGTTAGATGATAAGAATATTTTTTGGATTTTTACTAAAAACAATGGGCTTTATCGTTACGACCCCGCTGTTCAGAGAACGGAAAAACAAGCCGACCTTTCAGGTTTAAATGTGACTCGTGCAGCTTTGTCTCCTGATGGGAGTATTTTTTTTGAAGTATATAGTGAGAAAGTCTACTCAAAAGAGAGTTTCTTTCGTCTATCGGATGGGATATTATTTCAATTCACTCCTGCAACAAAGCAGATCGCCCCATTAAATATTCCTAACCAGTCTTGGCCTATATTCTCGGGGATGTTGGTTGATCACAACGGCAGATTATGGCTAGGGGCCATTGGTTATAAAGAGCCTAGTGGCGATTGGCATCTAGTTGATCCCAATCCTCAAGAATATTTCGAACATGCGGGAGATATCTATTGGATATCGCCAACCCTAATATTGGAAAGTTCTAGTGGGATACTCTGGTATAAAAAGCTCCTAGATGATGTAAGAGTAGATGGTACAGCTTGGTATGATCCAAAAACAGGGAAAGGATGTATGTTCACAAATGTAGCGGCAAATATTATCGAAGACTCGGAGCAACAATTATGGTTAGCGGCGGCTGGCAAGCTGTTCAAATATTCATTAAACCATTAACTATTTTATTGTTTAAACGCACTACCGCAAAAGTCACTTTAGCTTGACCAGGGGGTTCTCAAGGTAAACTGCAACTTGATTCTGAAACAAGGAGCAGCCGATTCTCATGAGAACCCCGAGTGGATTATACCGAACAACACCGACGCCGCCACCGGGAGGAGGTGCTGCAACCTCAACAAATCGAGAGGGCTGGATCTGCCGGTCTATGCTTTTGACGGCACAACTTACTCTGGTTACAGCGGCACGACGGATACCAGCGGGCGTATTACCTTCACCCTACCTCAAGGGAGCTATCGTTTCCGCGCCGATTTGAACGGCACACAATTCTGGAGCAATGCCCAAAATGATTGTACGATTCCCGGCTGCACCAGCGATGCCATTACTGTGACCCTGCCTGTGACGATCACCGTGACAAATACCGATGGAACCGCACAAACGGGATTGCCGGTCTATGCTTTCGCCGGAACCACATATGCTGATTACAAAAGCACGACCGATGCCAACGGACAGGTGAGTCTGACCCTGCCACAGGGCAGTTACCGCTTCCGGGCGGATTTGAATGGAACTCAATTCTGGAGCAGTGCTACGGATACTTGCACGCTCCCGGGTTGTGCCACGGCCAGCATCACCGTAACCAAGCCTCTCATCCTGACGGTGCAGGGCCAGACGGGACAGCCTTATCCCAATTTGCCGGTATATGCTTTTAACGGCACAACCTATACGGGGTACAACGGCACGACCGATACTAGCGGGCATGTTACCTTCACCCTGCCTCAAGGGAGCTATCGCTTCCGCGCTGATTTGAATGGAACGCCATTCTGGAGCAGTACTCAGAATGACTGCACCGTGCCGGGATGCACAACGGCAACCGTGACCCTGCCCAGCAGTATCACTCAACAAACGGTGACGATCAACTACACCTACGATGCCCTCAATCGCTTGACCGCCGCGAACTACAGCGACCCCAACAACCCTGGGGCGGGCGGCAACGCCTTCGCTTATGTATATGACGCGGCCGGAAACGTTTTGCATTACACCCAGACCACAGGCACTCTGAATGTGACCACCACCTATACTTACGATTTTGCCAATCAACTGGCCACGGGACAGTTGGGTAGTGCTTCGGCGGTGCATTACGCTTACGATGCGGACGGCAACCTGCTCTCCAATGGCGTGAATACGTATACTTACAATTCCGCCGACCAGTTGACTGGATTCAATGGACAGGGGGTCCATGCTTCGTTTGCGTACGATGGACTCGGAGATCGCCTGCAGCAAACGATCGGTGGTGTTCCTACCAATTACGTCGTTGATATCAATAATTCTCTGCCTCAAGTCCTTCAGGATGGAACGGACAGTTATATTTATGGCGTGGGTAATCTGGCGCAGATCAACGGCTCAACCACCGATTACTTCCTGACCGATGCCCTCGGTTCGACGCGGCAGTTGGTCAATGCCGATGATCAGCTCACGCTGGCGGAAAACTATGACCCGTTTGGGAATACAATTGGTTCTACGGGAAGCGACAGTTCTATCTTCGGCTTCACCGGCCAGCAAACGGACAGAACCGGTTTACAATTCCTGCGCGCAAGATATTACGATCCTTATCTTAACCAGTTCATCCAACCCGACATCATTGTACCAGACCCGACTGTTCCAGAAGACTGGAATCGCTATCTCTATACACGAGATAATCCGGTGAACTATACAGATCCCTCAGGTCATGACCCTTCGCCCACTGGCTATTTTGAGGGAGTATCTTACGCCGCGGGCTTTGTTCAAGGTGGAGCTATCGCGGGTCAAGAAATCGTCTATGATTACGCCACAATGACACGGGCAAGGTTTAATTACACGGGAACAGCAGGAGGTTTGTTTGCTTCAATTGGTGTCGCAGTTTATGCAGGGCAAGCTTGGGGCTTTCGTTATGAGTTCAGACCAAATACAAGCAGTGGATTTCCTCTTCCTCTTCCTAGCACGCTAATTGAAGACGATTATAAGGGCTGGTTTGATGGAGCTTATGCCGGACCAAGCCTAAACGATATCGGTGTGCCGCTTAGTGTTGGGGCAGGCTATTTCCAATCTTCAACGAGCAAAGTAAAAGGATTTTTCCTATATACCTCTCTCAGTGCGGGGCTCCTACCCTTTGAAGTCGTTGGCTTTCACACCAATTATTCGCTTGACTCTGCGTCATTGCCAGGTTATCTGCATACTGGGATAGACTACTATTATGATCCAAACACAGGTCAAGTCAATACAGGAAGGCTTATTTCGGACATACTTACTGGTGATCATTCACCAATACCCGGTGGAGAGGCCGCCTTCGTTGCGACTGAAAGAGCTAACCAAATAGAGAATGCTTTGATAGCGGCCTATATGTTCGAGCAGTACTACCAACAACCTGTTCAATGTATTAACCCCATTATTACTACTCCGTGACCAGAAGTGGGTTGGAGGCTGATAATGTCTGAAAATTTAATTCACCGATTTCGAATTCAGTTGCGCTGGCCGCTGATTCTTTTGATTGGGGTAGCGGCACTGATCTGGCTAGGATTAACATGGCTCGAGAGAATTGAAGAGCCTCCGCCTCGCAACATTACTTGGAGCCTTGCATCTTCCACTCAACATGCGGAGGTTTTATGGCTAAAGCAGGTTGCTTTTTATTACGTTACTACTGCTAATGATAATGGTGTGGTATTTATGATCCCCTTAGCAGGAGATAGCCTTATGGCAATTGACGTTAAAACCGGTACCACAATATGGGAGGCGGGCCTGCCTTTTGTGCATCAAGGTATAAGTGGTTTGGTTGCGAATCAAAATACAGTTTTTGCCGTGAATGCGCTTGGCGTAGCTGCATATGAAGCCAAAACTGGCAAGCTAGAGTGGTCGACTACACTGGGTGAAGGACATGTAACCATATTTTTCCAACTGGATTCTGGCGTGCTGAGAGTTTACTATGGAAATACATTGTATGAACTTGACCCGGAGACAGGCAAAATACTCAATTCTCAACGTATAGGTTATGCGACTTGGATATCCGGGGACACTGTGCTAAAGGTCTTCAGCGCTTTTGATAGGCAAACAGGCAAGCTGCTATGGCAAGGCCCGTCATTCTATTTCTCGGAGAGTTTGGAACCACAGGCTTTAGGAACAAATATACTGCTCGTTGCTCGTGAACCTGGAGGATATGGCCTAATGAAGGGTATCTGTGCTCTCAATCTGCAAACTGGCCAATATAATTGGTGTCGCCCGGAGGAATTTCTTTCAACATTGGCAGTTGATCATCAGTCTCAACTTGGATATGCTATGCGGAGCGATAATGTGCTTTTGACAATTGACTTGCAAACCGGAAATGTTTTGGGAGAAACCAAGTTTTTGGCCAGCGGCCCGATCGATCCGCAAATAGGCTCTGTTTCCTCTATCGCTGTTAGCAACGGGGTTGTGGTTGTGGCATTTGCTGACGGCAATCAAACATTTGGAGTGAGGATTCTTCCGTAATCAGGTTTTGCTAATTAACCTAAGTTGCCACCTACCAAAGGTGTATGCCTTCAGTGGCAGCACTTACAGTGGTTACAGCGGGACTTCGGATGCAAATGGAAATGTGATCTTTACCCTGCCTCAGGGCAGTTACCGTTTCCGGGCGGATTCCAATGGAACGCAATATTGGAGCAGTGCCAGCAATAACTGCACACTTCCAGGCTGCGGAACCGACCAAGTCATAGTGGGTTCTTCATCTACTCCGACCGCTTCCTCCACGGCGGCACCGACGAATACATCTGCGCCTATTCCAAGCAATACGCCCACCCCAGCGCTGACCAATACAACCGTGCCTGCTCCATCCAGCACGCCGACTCCGGCATCCACCAACACGCCTGCTCCATCGAATACGCCCTCGCCAGCGCCCACCAATACCGCCCTTCCAACCAACACTTCTGCACCGACTTCCACACAAAGTGGTTTCGCTTCGCAGAACCAAAGTGGCTTCGCTTCGCAGAACCAAGGCGCATTGAACATTGTTCCTCAATCCTGGTTTGTTCAAGCGGTTTATAAGCCTGGTTCCTCGAACCGGATTCTTGCGGATCAATCTACAGGTACTCCTGCCCCTGCCAGCACCCCCACTGCGAACAGCACTGCTGTTCCACCAACCAACACGCCCGGTATTACTCCCTCACCTACGCTAACGTCCACCAGTTCCGCGCCAAGTGCCGTGAGTGTTACTGTGCAGGATACCAATAATGCGCCGCAGAGCGGGCTGAAAGTATATGCCTTCAATGGCTCGACTTATACAGGCCACTCCGGCACAACGGACTCGAATGGGCAGGTCATATTTACCCTGCCTCAGGGAAGCTATCGCTTCCGCGCGGATTTTAACGGCACGCAATTCTGGAGCAATACCCAGAATGATTGCACGACCCCTGGCTGCACCAGCAATTCCATTACCGTGACCCTGCCTGTGACGATCACCGTACAGGATACAGATCGGACCGCAAAATCAGGATTGCCCGTCTATGCTTTCGCCGGAACCACATATACTGGTCACAAAAGTACAACCGATTCCAACGGACAGGTGAGCCTGACCCTTCCGCAAGGCAGTTACCGCTTCCGTGCGGATTTGAATGGAACTCAATTCTGGAGCAGCAGTACCAACACCTGCACGCTTCCGGGTTGTGCCACGGCCAGCATCACCGTGACCAAGCCTCTCATCCTGACGGTGCAGGGCCAGACGGGACAGCCTTATCCCAATCTGTCTGTCTATGCTTTTAACGGCACAACCTATACTGGGTACAACGGCACGACCGATGCGAATGGGCATGCCACCTTCACCCTGCCTGAAGGTTCCTGTACTGTTTTCTAACATCGTGACCCAGTGCAATTTACCTACATCGTGACCTGCCTATATTTGGCGGTGCGCCGTTGAGTTCGTTGCCACATGGAAATAGCTTCTTTGCAAACTGTTTCGAGATATTCCTGAAAATTCATGGGGTGATTGATCAATCCTTTGATGGGAAGGCTTTTTAATCAGTGCCTTCTCTGCAAATACATTCAAGCTGCGCTTCTTTCCGTCCACCCAAATGAGAACCATTTGTCCGCGACGACTTTGCTGTACATAATAGGTTTGGTTTCCAAGTTGAAAGGACCCTGTTGAATCCAGTTTGCGTTTGTAGGTTCTGCCGGTCAATGCCAGCAACCAGCGATCTGGATCAATTGTTTGCGGAACTGGAGTGAGCGTCGGTGAATCAGGAAATTTAATACGCGGGGGTTGGTTGCCACAGGTAATGGCTTGATTTGGACGTTCGAAATTATAGAAGTGCACATAGCGTTGATTGGCTTCAAGGGTTGTGAGGAGGTCGACGGGTCGTTCCACGAGTTGGCATTCATATTTGAAATTGCGATGATAGCGTTCCACGAAGGGGTTCTTATCCGGCCGTCGAGGCGGACACACTCTCGGCTCGATGCCGAGGCACTGAAGGAAGCGTAACATGGGAGAGGGAAAATCTTTGGCTGTCCAGCTTCCCACCCAACGCGTATCACGATCCAAACGAATTCGATCCGGACAGCCCTGTTCCAAGAGCACCTCAGCCACTTTTCTCAGCGCCGTTTCGGCGTTGTAATCCCCGGCTGGTTCAGATGCGACCACGGCCGATGAACCGTGGTCCACCAGATTGAGGATTTCCACGACATGCTGTTGTTTGCCATCAGGATCCGCTGGCACCGTGCTGACATCATGAAAGTCCAGTCCCCATTCCATACCGGGAGCGGGACGCTCGTCCGGTTCCGCCATACTCTTCAGGGGCTGATGGATACGTTGATATTTTCGGAGAATTTTCCAAATGGTTCGGGTGGAACGCGGTAGCTTGAATTTTGATTCGTTGAGTTCGGTGTCTTTTTGGAGATAATACAAAATGGCAAGTGGTCCGGGAATCCGTCCGAGCTGTTGCGGGGGATGATCACGGATCTCGAGGATCTTTTCCTCGATCTTCGGGTCGAGTGACGTGGGTGGATGGTTGCGAATATGGGACTTCCCGAGCAAGACCATTTGATCTTCTAAAGGTGCGCTGCGGATGCGATGAAGCCATTTCTTCACCCAGGATTTAGAGCGTTCCATTTCATTGGCCATTTTCTGGCGGCTCCATTCTGGATGTTCGAACCAGACTTCTCGCAATTTACCCCGATCCACGATCCACTCTTCTTCCATCGCGACCTCCTTGTTTCAGAGGAAATATACCCCCATGGCTGGCATGGGTCACGATGTAGGTAAATTGCACTGGGTCACGATGTTAGAAAACAGTACAGTTCCTATCGTTTCCGCGCCGATTTGAATGGAACTCAGTTCTGGAGCGGTGCTCAGAATGACTGCACCGTGCCAGGTTGCACAACTGCAACCGTGACCCTGCCCAGCAATATCGCACAGCAGACTGTGACGATCAACTATACATACGATGCACTTAATCGTCTGACGTCGGCGAACTACAGCGATGGCAACGCCTTCGCTTATGTGTACGATGCGGCTGGAAACGTTTTGCAATACACCCAGACCACAGGCACTCTGAATGTGACCACAACCTACACCTACAATTCTGCCAATCAACTGGCCACGGCACAGTTGGGCAGCGCTTCGGCGGTGCATTACGCCTACGATGCGGATGGCAACCTGCTCTCCAATGGCGTGAACACCTATGCCTATGATTCAGCCGATCGTTTGATCTCGGTGACCAGCGCGACAGGGAAGGTGACGATGGCTTACGATGGGCTGGGCCAGCGTCTTTCGATGAGCGCCGCAGGTGTGACCACGCAATATGTGCTCGATAATGGCCAGCCGCTCGAAGCCACATCCGGTGGCAAGACGACCGCTTATCTGTATGGCGTAGGGCCTGTGGGTCAGCAGACCGATTCGTGGGCTTACGATCTTTCGGATGGTACGAACACGCCGCGCCAGTTGGTGAGTGCACAAGGACAGATCACCTTCTCGAGCGCGTTACACTCCCTGGGGTGATACTCTGCAATCGAGTGGAACAGGCAACTTCACTTACGGCTATTTGGGCGGCTTGATGGATACATCTACCGGCTTGCTGTACATGGGCAGTGGGCAGTATTATGATCCAACCACAGGAAGATTCCTAAACCGCAATGCAAAACCCGATCAAACCAACCCGTATGTGCCGTGGGGCGGGGAGCCAACCGGCGCGCTCTTCACGCCGCTGGCTTTGCTTTCCCTGCTTTACAGCCGCAGAAAGAAACGCGGTACACTGGATATAATCATCATTCTGGTGGTGCTAAGTATGTCTCTTGGATTGAGCTTGACGGCGTGTGGCAGCAACAATGGACCAACTACGACCCCTGTAAATACCCCAACTGGACCTGGTACGGTTACGGCTACGCCTACCCCAAGCGGTGTTACAGTAACGATCACAACGCCCCCGCCCGCAGGCTCTCCAGTGGGTACTCCATCCGCAACTTGCACGATCACGCTTACGCCAGGACCAACATCAACGCTAAGTAATAGTGATGTGTTGAATATATATACATGGGCTGGTCTTGAAACTCAAAGCGGCCTTCTTTTACTAAATACGAGATCACGAATTGCGGTTTATACTTACGATATTTATAAAGCGCATACTGATCCCCGTTATACCGGCATTGGCATTGCCAAAGTGACTGACATGCAAATGGAAACGCCGACTAATGTTCGAATACCATGTCCGAGTCCGGATGAAAAAAAGACTTGCGGAGTCGGCCTCGGATTGAGAACAACAGTGCACTGTAACATTTTTTGCCCAGCTAGCCAAGATCAAGATACTGATAGCGTTGCTACCACGGCGATGCAAACAAGGATTTCCTTAAGAACGGAGAAATGCTTAAACAATGGCTGTACGGCAACGGATGAGTTTCTCGTTGCAGCATTAGCTGAGAACGAGTCGATGAATCCACAAGAGGTGGAAACAGCTATAAATAAAGATAAGTTAACACCTCCACCAGTAATAATCAACTGGCAAAAGTGGTTGGGTCCCGGTGGAGGTGCCGGAGAGCCAAAAGACATATCCAAAGATCTATCGTTGATCAGCCAATTCAAGGGCTATGTTGGGAATCGTTCAGACTTGGGCGTGGATTGGGGTTACGTAGATACCTTACTACAGAATCCATGAGATGAACCATGAAAAGAAAAAGAACAGCCCTGATTCTTGCCTTCCTAATCCTGATCATAGGCACAATCTGTTTTGGTGCAATCTATGTGTGGTCTAATTCCCTTAACGACTATAACCCTCATGACTATCCCAGAAATGGTCTTAGTGATTTTGATCCCGCGCACACGGGTTATTATAAAATCGATCCTGACACAATCCTTGCATCCTTGGATCGTGGAGAAACAGACGTTTTTGCCCCGGAACCAGCAACCCCGCCAGCGCCAATATTCAACTCGACTATTTCATGGCATCAATCCGATTACCTCAAAATTACCAACGCTGCGTTCCAATCTGTGTGGAAAGAGACATTCGCTAGTTGGAGCTTATTGAGCATGGTATTTGATACCAGCTGCCGAGATGACCCTGATGGGTTTGAGTCAGGTGATATTCATTTTTTCAAGGCTGACGAAACGAACTACACTACGCGCGAGGTGCTCATCACCCCGCAAGATGAGGATGTATCTTGGGGAGGAGGCGGATTAGGGTCGGGCTTTTCGCGTCCTAGCTCTGGATGGAAAAGTATTGATTTAATCGGGCTCAAAATTACCGCCGATGATGCTCTCGAAATAGCAGACGACCATGGTGGCAAATCTTTTCGTTTAGCAAAAAAAAATCAATGTAGCTTGATTGCGGCTCTGAATATGGATGCGTATGATAGTTGGCAAGTGGAATATTTTGGAAATGATGGTCTTTCTCATTTCAAAATAGCTATTGACCCATATACTGGCAATGTGATTAGTAGCAAAACTTTTCTCCCAACCCCTCAACGATCGCCGTAGAAAACGCGGCACAGAGAATTTCACCCTTGCTACTTCGGTAGTTTGGTGGATACCTTCACGGGCTGCTATTATATGGAAGATCATACGATCTCGTCACCGCTTGGCATAATCTTGCCGTCTTACCGTAGAAGATTGCAATCTTATGGCGAAATCTTTACATCTTATATTAGGAGATTGCCATCTTCTCATATAATCTCTCGATCTTCTAACGTAATCTTGGCGTCTTACGCCATACATTCTCAATGTTATGGCATCATCTTCAAAGCTTAAGGCATCATCCTGCGATCTTACGGGATAACTATTGCTGGCGCATGGTCTTCGCGGCCTGCGCCATTGCGTGAACGCCTCCTTTGGAGTCTCAAGCAAAGGGACATGAGTTGCACAGGTTTTATACTCCAGATATGGGAGGTATCCGGCAGGAGGCTTGAGCGAGGGATGAGCGAAGGCAGAGCGAAGGATCTCCCTATCCGCGCCTTCCAAAATCCTGTGAAATGCCCCCACCTGTGGTTGTCCATGTTTACGGAACTTATATGGAATAACAAGAAGGCCTCCCTGCACGCGCGAGGCAGCTGAATTAAATAAAAACATGGTCTTGCGACGATATTTGTGCGCCCCCGGAGAGGCTCGAACTCTCAACCTACTGATTCGAAGTCAGGCACTCTATCCATTGAGCTACGGGGGCGATATCGGGATTATACACGAAGATTTCTTTCCTTGCTTATCTGATGACTTGCAAGGTAGAATTGACGCATTCACTTTATAGGATAATCATAATGGATATCAAATCATTCGGTGGACGCGTTATCAATAACCTTGAAAAAGTAATCGTCGGCAAACGCGACGCGTTGGAATTGATCGTGGTGGGGTTATTGTGCCAAGGACATATTCTGATCGAAGATGTACCCGGCGTAGGAAAGACGATGATGGCACGCAGCTTGGCGCGTTCGCTGGCTTGCACGTTCAGCCGAATCCAGTTTACCCCTGATATGCTTCCCAGCGATGTCACCGGCGTTTCCATTTATAACCAGCAGAAAAGAGAATTCGAGTTTCGTGCCGGTCCGATCATTGGTCAGATCATTCTTGCAGATGAGATCAACCGCGCCACGCCGAAGACGCAAGCCGCGTTACTCGAAGCAATGGAAGAACATCAGGTTACGGTGGACGGCCTGACGCACATCCTGCCGCGTCCGTTCATGGTGCTTGCCACGCAAAATCCAATCGAGTATGAAGGCACATTTCCGCTTCCTGAAGCACAGCTGGATCGTTTCCTTTTGCGCGTCCGCATCGGTTATCCCGATCTGTCAGACGAGATAAAGATTCTCGATGAGCAACAGTTCAAGCATCCGATTGAAGCGCTTAAAGCAGTGGTCAAAGCGAACGAAGTATTAGATGCGGCGGAGACGATCAAAAGCGTTTATCTTTCTCAAGCCGTCAAACGCTACATCACGGACGTGACGAGGGGCACGCGTCAATCAGGCGATATTTATCTCGGGGCAAGTCCGCGCGGCACGTTGAGTTTATCGCGCGCTTGTCAAGCTTACGCTGCGCTTCAAGATCGTGATTATGTTTTGCCGGATGATGTTAAAGATTTGGTAGTTCCGGTTCTGGCGCATCGCATCATCGTCAGCCCTGAAGCGCGCTTGCGTGAATTAGGCGCTGACCGCATCATTCAGGATATCATCCACAATATCGCAGTGCCGGGTGGAAGTTTTCAGGCACCTTCATCAGAAACAAGTGTAAATAAAAGATCAAAATGAATCCCGGACGCGTTCTTGTCGCGCTGATGATTCTCGGCGGCTTGGCTGGCTTGCTTGCAGGCGGGGCTGCTTTTTATTCGCATATGCTTTATTTGGGTTTGTTATTGTTGATCGGCGCGTGGCTTTGGACGTTTTTGGTCGCACGATCTTTGCACATTGAACGAATCTCCGACGCGCGGCGCGGCAGTGTCGGTGATATTTTCAAGGAGCGATTCGATGTCAGCAATGGAAGCCGTTTCTCTGCGCCCTGGGTCGAAGTAAAAAATGCCACGCCTATTTCCACTTCCGGTTCGCGCTTACTGACCACGCTCCGGGCGCATCAAAAACAATCGTACGCGGTGCGCATGTGGCTAACGCGGCGCGGCAGTTTCCCGCTTGGCCCGACCATTGTCACAATTTCTGATCCGCTGGGTTTGTTCCGCATCGAGAGAAAATTTGAAGCTTCAAAATCATTGACCGTGCTTCCGATGATCTTCCCCATCGAATCTTTTCTTTCCCCTCCCGGTTTGTTGCCTGGCGGACAAGTGATCCGCCGCAAGTCAACGGATATTACGCCTCATGCTTCCGGCGTGCGCGAATATAACTCCGGCGATCCGATGAAGCGCATTCATTGGCCCGCATCGATTCGGCGCGGGCAGTTGATGGTTAAAGAATTTGATCAGGACCCGCAAGCAGAAGTCTGGCTTTTCCTCGACGCACAGCAAAGCGCGCAATCATCCAAGCCTCACAATGAAATTCCCGAATTGCCCGTTCAAGATCTGTTGTTCACTCGCAGACCCAAGTTTACGTTACCACCATCCACGTTGGAATATGGAATCACGATCGCGGCTTCATTGGCGCATTATTTTATCGAGCAAAAACGATCGGTTGGATTTGTTGCCGCAGACCGCGCCTACACGATGATTCCCGCCGAGCATAATGAGCGGCATGAAAATAAAATTCTCGAAACGCTTGCGTTCCTTGAAGGCAAAGGCAATCTCTCCATCGCGGCGCTGGCGGGCGCACAGTCGCGGCAACTGCCATCCGGCTCGAGTGTAATTCTCGTCACGCCGACCATTGAGCCTGAACTGATTATCGCAGTGGACGATTTACAACGACGTAATTTGCGTCCGGTTTTGATTTTGCTTTCCGCCGAATCATTTGGCGGGCAAATGGGCAGTGATAAACTTATGCATCTGTTAATAGAGCGACGCGTACCCGTTTGTCTTGTTCGTTGTGAAGATGGCCTGGCAAAAACGTTTTCCATATTTTCATCCGATTATATTTCCCGGGATGTGACCACATGGCAAAGACCGAAGTTATCACACTTGATCTAGATTTTCAGGGCAGGAAGCAAGCCATTGCTGTTTATCTCATCAAACATTCGAGCGGCGCGATCTTGATCGAATGCGGACCCGGCACGACTCTCCCTGTGCTTCAAGCAGCTCTCAAATCAAATGGCTTATCGGCATCTGACGTCACTCACGTCTTGCTGACACACATTCATCTCGATCATGCCGGTTCAGCAGGCTGGTGGGCGCGGCAAGGCGCGCAGATCATTGTTCATCCAAATGGCGCGCCGCACATGTTCAACCCGGAAAAACTTTTAGCGAGTGCGACGCGCATTTATGGCGATCAGATGGAAACGCTGTGGGGTGAGTTTCTGCCTGTTCCGGAGAGTCAACTCAAGGTCGTGAACGATGCGGAAGAAATCGTCATCGGCAATTTACATTTCCTTCCAATCAATTCCCCCGGTCATGCGGAGCATCATTATGTTTATTTGTTCGAAGACATTGCTTTCACAGGCGATGTGGCCGGAGTGCGCATTCCGGGTTATCCGTATCTGCAATTGCCGATGCCGCCGCCCGAACTGCATTTCGGCCAGTGGCATGAGACGTTGACGCGCTTGCGAAAGGAAAAGTTCAATCGTATCGCGCCAACCCATTTTGGAATCTTCGATGATCCCGATTGGCATTTGGATCAAGTCGAAAAGGAATTGAACGCGGCGGAGAAATGGCTGCAAGCTGTGATGCCTGCCGAGCCGTCCGTCGAAGAACTGCGCCAGAAATTTACGGCTTGGATGAATGAGCAGGGCCGCGCACAAGGCTTGAGTGCCGAGGCGGTGAAGGCCTATGATTTGGCAAACCCGCTTGGCATGAGCGCAGATGGATTGTTGAGGTATTGGAAGAAAGTGAGAATGGCGGCGTAGTGGTGTGCATCAGCCGCCATGACATTCGAGAAGCCAAATCTTATACATCCCTGTTGAGCGAAGAGCTAACAACGCAAGCACGTGCAATCCGATAAAACTCGTAACCATGTAATTGCCTACCATTTTGACTCATGTAACGCGCCCGATAATCGATTGAACCGATGTCTTCTAAGAGTTGGAACCCTCGCACGCTAAGGTATTCGGCAATTTCGGACGCATAAAGCCCGAACGTCCAAGGTTCGTCATCGTTCTGAAGCAACCGCATTAGATTTCGTGTTCCATCAAACTCATTGGAATTATCGAGAACACTTTTATGAACATAGGTAAAAATGATTTGGCTGCCCACCGCAGTTGTGCTGATAAAATTAAGCGTCGTATCAACTGCCTGTTTGGTAAGGTAATTTGTGACGCCTTCCCAGATGAAGCAACTCGGGCAAGTAAAAATCAAAACCCAATATAGTAAGCACATCTTTGAGTTGCTGTTGGTTAAAATCAATCTCTGCAAAAATGACATGCTGAGGCAAACCGCCTAACAAATGATTCAGCTTTTGACGTTTGGTAGCTGATGTACTGGGGTGGTCGATTTCAAAGACGCGAGTTTGATCAATGCCTGGAATACGATAAGCGCGACAGTCAAAACCAGCACCCAGAATTACAACTTGTTGCGTCCCGCCTTGAAGTGTGTATAGTAAAGCATCATCAATAAAACGAGTTCGCGCAATTCCAGATGGACGCGCACCGGGCCATCTTTGATCAATAAACCACGATATCAATATGTTAAAGAACGGGTAGCGCGACAATCGGGCAGCAACTCTCAATGAGGGCCTTAAAAACTCCACAGCAAAACGATCTTCAAAGAGACGGACATTCGACGAACGAAAGGTCTCAAGGGCGCGGAAAAGAGCCATATACTCTGCTGTGCGGCTGGCTTGATTTTGTTTCATTAATGTTTTCCTTCGATATAGATCTACATATAAATTATATGCTTATATCCTGTAGGCAAGCATGGGTTTTTGTAGAGATATACGTCACATCCAATCAGTGACGATTGAGACAGGTTACAATTGGGCTAAACCACTATACTTGAGGAGTTGACTATGAAAGATTTTCTCGCCATTTCGGATTGTTCGTCAGCGGAAGTGCAGGACCTGCTGGACGTGGCAATCCGCCTAAAGAAGGAATATTTTGAGAAAGGCAATCCGCCCTTGTTCAAAGGCAAGGTGCTGGGTATGATCTTCCAGAAGCCCAGCCTGCGGACGCGCGTTTCGTTTGACATGGCGATGCGTCACATGGGCGGCGACGCCTTGTATCTCTCGCCGAACGAGATCGGGCTCGGTCAGCGCGAGTCAATTGCGGATGTAGCGCGCGTGCTTTCGGGTTACGTGCAGGCATTGATGGCACGCGTGTTCGCGTATGAACACATTTTGGAATTAGCAAAATGGTCGAGCATTCCAGTGGTCAACGCCCTGAGCGATTATAATCATCCGTGCCAAGGGATGGGCGATGCTTTGACTATTCAGGAAAAGTTCGGCCAAGCCAAAGGCTTGAACGTCACTTTTGTCGGCGATGGAAATAATGTTGCAGTTTCAATGATGCATGTGTCCGCGAAACTCGGTTGGAATTTTACGCTAGCCAGCCCGGACGGGTATGACTTGAATCCCAAAGAAGTTGAAGTCGCAAAGAACATCGCGAAGGAAACCGGAAGCAAATTAAACTTTATTCGCGATCCGCATCAAGCGGTCAAAGGCGCACACGTGATTTATACCGATACCTGGACGAGCATGGGGCAGGAAGAAGAAACGGCGAAGCGCGAGAAAGTCTTCCCGCCTTATCAAGTCAATGCGAAATTGGTCAGTGAAGCGGATAAGGATGTGATCGTGATGCACTGTCTGCCCGCGCATCGCAATCAAGAGCTGACGGATGAAGTTGCCGATGGTCCGCATTCGGTCATCTTCCCGCAGGCGCATAATCGTCTGCATGCGCAAAAGGCGATTCTGGCGCGTTTGTTTGGTGTGGCATGAAAAAGGCTCAACACGAAGGACACAAAGGAATCTCTTCCTTTCGTCTTTCCTTCGTTACCTCTGTGCTCTTTGTGTTTAAAAAGTAAAGGATGAATTGATGAATACGCAGGATTACATAACTTTAGAAGAAGAATATGGTGCACACAATTATCATCCCCTCGACGTGGTCATCACGCGCGGCGAAGGGGTTTGGGTTTACGATGTGGATGGGAAGAAATACCTCGATTGCCTATCGGCTTATTCAGCACTCAATCAAGGTCACATTCATCCAAAGATCTTGAATGCGTTGCTCGAGCAGGCCAAGAAAGTAACGTTGACCTCACGCGCTTTTCGCAACGATCAATTGCCGCTGCTCTATAAAGAATTATCCGAGATGACCGGCTACGAAATGTCACTGCCGATGAACTCCGGCGCGGAAGCGGTTGAGACTGCGATCAAACTCGCACGCAAGTGGGCATATCGAGTCAAACGCGTGCCGCGTCATCAAGCGGAGATCATTACCGCCGCCGGAAATTTCCACGGGCGAACAACGACCCTCATCTCTTTCTCGACCGATCCTTTGTATCGCGACGATTTCGGTCCGTTCACGCCCGGCTTTGTCACCGTGCCTTACGGTGACGCGTCCGCGGTGGAAAAAGCGATCAACAAAAATACAGCCGCGGTTCTACTAGAGCCGAATTCAAGGAGAAGCCGGAGTCATCATGCCGCCTGCCGGTTATTTGAAAAAAGTCTCGGAGATTTGCAAGAAGAATAATGTTTTGTTTATTGCCGATGAGATTCAAACCGGATTGGCGCGTACGGGCAAATTATTTGCGAGCGAATATGAAGACGTTCGTCCCGATATTATGATTATCGGCAAAGCGTTGGGAGGCGGCTTCTATCCCATCTCTGCTATTCTGGCGGATAAACCCATTCTGGGCTTGTTCACGCCCGGTGAGCATGGCTCGACCTTTGGCGGGAATCCGCTGGCGGCGGCAATCGCCCGCGCGGCACTCGCGGTGATCCGCGATGAGAAATTGGCTCAGCGCGCGGAACAATTGGGAACATATTTTATTGAACAATTGACGGAAATCCCCAGCCCACATGTGAAGGAAGTGCGCGGCAAGGGCTTGTTGATCGGCGTTGAACTGAAGCCGTCGGCGGGCGGGGCGCGGCGATTTTGCGAAGCCCTGCAAAATAAAGGAATCCTGGCAAAAGAAACTCATGAGAACGTAATTCGCTTTGCGCCGCCACTGGTCATTGAAAAGAGCGATATCGATTGGGCACTTCCATCCATCCGCGAAGTATTCAATATGAAATAAATCATGCTCGCCTGTCCTTCAGATAGGCGAGAAAAGTCGGAGGCTCTATGAATATTGGAATACCAAGAGAAAGGCGTCCGTTTGAATGGCGTGTGGGATTGTCGCCCGCCGGTGTGGAAATGCTTGCTCAAAGCGGACACAAGGTTTTCATTGAGCACGAGGCGGGATTAGGAGCCGGTTTTAGCGACACGGAGTTCGAAAAGGCCGGAGCGCATCTGGTTTATTCCGGCGACGAAGTCTTTGGGCGTTCCGATTTTGTTCTAAAGGTCGCGCGGCCCTTGAAGGAAGAGCTGGATTGGATCAAGCCCAAAACCATACTTTCAGGTTTCCTGCATCTGGCTTCCGCGCGCCAGGATAAGATTGATGTCCTGCTCGAAAAAAAGGTCACATCCGTTGCCTATGAACAGATCAGGGCAGGTGATGGTTCGCTGCCTGTTCTTTATCCGTTTAGCCAGATTGGCGGGGCGATGGCCGCGCAAATTGCGGCGCGCCTTTTGCAGAACAACTGGGGCGGTAAAGGGATTTTGATGGGCGGGGTGCCCGGCGTTCCACCAGCCGAGATTGTCATTATCGGTGCAGGCGTGGTAGGGACCTATGCCACACAGATGTTCCTGGGAATGGGCGCACACGTAACGGTCATCGACCATAATTTCTTCGCACTTCAAAAGATTTGGGATCGCTTCCCCACTATTGTTACGTTGCTTTCAACGAAGCGCAACCTCGAGCGTTCGGTAGCTTATGCAGATGTAGTAGTCGGTGCAGTGTTGAATCCGGGTGAACGCGCACCGATCCTAGTCACGCGTGAGATGGTTCGTTCCATGAAGCCACGTTCGGTCATTATGGATATCAGCATCGATGAAGGTGGATGCGTCGAAACATCGCGTCCGTCCACTCACGAACATCCGGTATATATCGATGAAGGCATATTACATTATTGCGTTCCGAATATACCGGGCGCGGTGGCACGTACGGCAACTTATGCATTCGTCAATTGTGCCATGTCGTATATCATGGAAATTGCCGAAAGCGGTGTAAAAGGAATACTCAATAATCCGTCCCTCGAAGCCGCGGTCAATACACACGATGGAAAGTATAAGAATCTTGTGCGCTTGACCAACCACAAGGAGGTGGAAGATGGAATGGATTAATCAATATAAATCCCGGGTCGTGGAAGCCCAAGAGGCTGTCCAAGCCGTTAAGTCAGGCAATCGCATCTTTATGACTGGCAATGTTTCTGTACCACAGAAATTGCTAGCCTCCCTGGTAGAGTATGCTCCCAACTTGAAGGATGTTGAAATTTGTCAGGCGCTATCCGTTGGTCCAGCTGACTACGTCGCTCCAGCAATGGAAGGACACCTTCGCGTCAATACCTTGTTTATCAGCGCGAATGTTCGCAAAGCAGTCCAGGAAGGCCGCGCCGATTTCACGCCGGTTTTACTCTCGGAATTCACACTGTTATTCAAGAATAAAGTACTTCCAGTGGATGTGGCACTCATCCATGTTTCGCCGCCAGACGAACATGGATTCTGTTCGCTGGGCGTGGAAGTTGGTTTAACCAAAACCCCCGCCGAATCGGCCAAGATCATCATTGCAGAAGTCAATGAGCAAATGCCGCGTACGCTCGGTGATTCGTTCATTCATATCAGCCGTTTGAATTACATGGTACCGGTGAATTATCCCGTCGCCGAACAGCCCATGGGCGACGGAGGCGATGATGAGATCAGCCGGAAGATCGCCGGTTACATCGCGGATTTGATCCCCGATTACGCTACGCTGCAAATGGGCATCGGATCCATTCCAGATGCGGTACTGAATTTTCTGGGCGACAAGAAAGACCTCGGCATCCACAGTGAAATGTTCTCGGACGGAGTCGTCCGTTTGGTGGAGAAAGGCGTGATCACCAATGCCCGCAAGACTCTGCATCCGGGAAAAATCGTGGTTGGCTTTATCCTGGGCACACAAGCACTGTATAAATGGGCGGATGATAATCCTCTGTGCGAGTTCCATCGTCAGGAATATGTCAATGACCCGTTTGTGATTGCGCAGAATGAACGCATGGTTGCGATCAACTCCGCCATCGAAGTGGATTTGACGGGCCAGGTGTGTGCAGATAGTATCGGCCCCAAGTTCTTCAGCGGCATTGGTGGACAGCTCGACTTCATCTATGGAGCCTCGCGCTCCAAGGGTGGCGTACCCATCATTGCCCTGCCGAGCACCACCACGCTGAAAGATGGGACGGTTGTCAGCCGGATCGTGACCATGTTGAAGCAAGGCGCCGGCGTGGTCACGGGGCGTAACCATGTTCATTATGTCGTGACCGAATATGGCGTGGCGGATTTATATGGCAAGACCGTCAGGCAACGCGCACAGCAACTCATCAAAGTTGCGCATCCCGATTTTCGCAACGATTTGGAGAAAAAAGCCAAAGAGTTGTGCTGGCTTTAGCACTTGAGTGTCCATAGCTACGCAGGGTACAGCTATACAACAACTTACCTTGTTGCTCTGCTTATCTCATGATTGACTTGGGGTTTTATCTGATGGTTATTAATTTACATTCATTATTGAAAGGGAAGTAGATGAATTGAAAAGCCAAAATCGTTGCGACCATTGGGCCTGCCAGCCAGGATGAATCCATTTTGGAGCACCTCATTCTGGCGGGAGTTAATGTTGCTCGCATGAACTTCTCGCATGGTACTCATGAGGAACATGCGAAACACATTACAACTATTCGCCGCATTTCTGAAAAACTGAACACGCCTGTGGGGATTTTACAGGATTTGCAAGGCCCGAAAATCCGCGTGGGTGAATTACCCGCGCCTCTTCAACTCTCCGAAGGCGAGATCGTTCACCTTTATGCAACTGAAACAACACCTCCAGATGATAACGGACAAAAGATTCCTGTGGATTTTCGCCAGCTTTTCGATTCAGTCCAGACGTCGGATCGGCTCCTGCTCGATGACGGGCGTCTAACCCTAGAAGTGGTCTCTGTTAAAGAGCGCACATTGGCTGCGCGTGTGGTTGTCGGCGGGCCGCTTTCATCTCACAAAGGAATCAATCTTCCCGGTGTCCGCCTTCGCATTCCTGGATTCACTGAGAAAGATGAAGATGATCTTGCGTTCGGCATTTCGCAAAATGTGGATGCAGTTGCAATATCGTTTGTCCGCTCGATGGAGGATGTAAAGAAAGTCCGATATGCCATGGAGAGATTCTCGAACGGCAAGCACCAGCCCCTATTAATTGCCAAACTGGAAAAACCAGAAGCAATCGACAATCTTGATTCTATTTTCGAACGCGTGGATGGCGTGATGGTGGCACGCGGCGATTTGGGCGTGGAACTTCCACCAGAGCGCGTGCCCGCTTTGCAAAAGCAGATTATCCGCGCGGCGAACGCGCGCGGCAAACTGGTGATCACCGCGACGCAAATGCTGGAATCAATGATTTATAATCCGCTTCCCACGCGCGCTGAAGCCTCAGACGTTGCAAACGCCATCTTTGACGGAACCGACGCGGTGATGCTGTCCGCAGAATCAGCATCGGGCAAGTATCCCGTTGAGACGGTTCAAATGATGGACCGCATTGTATGTGAAGCGGAGAGTCATTTTCTTGAATGGGGTACGGAAACAAGCTCGTCGAATGAATGCACTGCCGACGATGCCGCCTCTATGGCATGCGCTGCGCAGGCATTGGCAAACGATAAAAACGTTACGGCAATTGCCTGTTTTACTATGCAAGGACAAACAGCCTGGCTAATATCAAAGATCCGGCCGCGGGTGCCCATCATGGCGTTTACTCCCGCGCTTGAAACCTGGCGGCGTCTTGCATTTTTGTGGGGTGTGAATCCGCATCAAGTCCCATTTGCGAATTCGCTCGAGGAAATGCTTGGGTATGTTGATTTAGCGTTGATGCGCTCGGAAGTAGTTAAAATCGGGCGAGCAAGTTGTGTTAGTGTGCGGTTTTCCAGTTGGCGCAGTGCGTCCGCCCAACATGGCGTTGCTGCATACCGTGGGCGAATGATTATTCTGTTGAAGAAATTATCAACCCAATCGCGATCAATACGCCGCCCAAGAGAAAGAGCGGCGTAATTGATTCTTTAAGAAACATCCATCCCAATAAACTGCCAACCACAGGCTGCGCGAAAAAAGTCAAGGAAGCGACTGTGGCTGGAAGTTTGGCAAACGCATAATTCCACAGGAACATAGCAATCGCAGTGGAGATGATGCCAAGAAAAAGAACCCCGCCGATGATTCCGGGTGTGATCGTGCCCATCCCTTGAGTTTTTAATTCCCAGGCGCTCAACAAAAAGCCGGACGGCAGTCCACCTGCCAGCATGATCGCTGTTGATGTGATCACATCGGTTGTTTGAGTCACTTTTCGAACCAGCACGGAATACAGCGCCCACGTCAGCGCGGCCGCAAGCAGACTCATATTTCCCCAAAATAAAGTTGGCGAAAGTTCAGCGTTGCGCGGATCGATGACCGCGATCACACCCAGTGTGGAGATAATCAGCGCGATGATTTTTCGGGTGGTTGTTTTTTCAGAGAGCAAAAAAGGCGCAAAGATCAAGATAAACGCCGGAGTAGCCGAGGTGACCAACGCGCCATTGGATGCGGTAGACAGCTTGGTTCCGACAAATTGAAACCCCAGCGAGATACCGTAACCCACAAAGCCAACCAGAAATATTTGCCACACATCAGAAGGCGCCATGTGTGTCTTGGGTCTCAAGACGATGACAATACCCAACGAAAGAATCCCAAGTACAAGCCGCAGACTCAATAACGTAAATGGCGGGATAACATTCAATACCACTTTGCTGACCACATACATTCCGCCCCAAATGGATGCTGCCGCCAGACCGCTGAAGATTCCAACTGTAGTTTTATTCATGGAATGGTTGATTATAGTCTACCGAAGGATAACCTTGATGAAGGTGTTATTATTAATATAAGATCACATTCGACAAAGGAGAAACTATGAGCGAACTTGTACAACTTGGAGGAGTGCCTGGTCATCTTGCTAAACCAAAAGGAAACGGCCCCTGGCCCTGCTTGATCGTCATTCAAGAGTGGTGGGGACTCAGCGATCACATTAAGTCCGTTGCCGATCGTTTTGCGTCGGTGGGTTATCTGGCTTTCGCGCCTGATCTTTATCACGGCGAACTTGCAAAGCTCGGCGATAATGATACCGCCATGAAGTTGACTCAAAAATATGGTCCAACCGCGGTCTCTGATTTACAGAAGGTCTTCGATGCGCTCAAGAAGGATTCGAATTGCAACGGCAAAGTCGGAAGCATTGGCTTTTGTTTTGGTGGACGGATGTCACTGGCGCTTGGCATCAGCCGCCCGGTGGACGCGGTCTGCGTCTTTTACGGCGGCGGCATGCAACAACTGTTCGACCAGCTTGGAAATCTTCATGCGCCCGTGCTAGGAATGTTCGGCGATAAAGATCAATCCATTCCGGTCGGTACGGTGGAGGAGTTCGATAAACTGCTCGGCAAGCTCGGGCTTGAGCACGAAGTCATTGTTTATCCAAATTCCGGCCACGCCTTCTTCCGCGACGACGATCCCAGTTCGTATCGTCCAGAAGCAGCAAAAGACGCGTGGGAACGAGCGACAAAGTTTTTCAAAAAGAATCTCAATTAACATTTGACGGATGGCTTTTATGCCATCCGTTGGGAGTACGCAAAGTTTGTTAGTCGGCCAAGGGTAAACCAGCATAGGACGGCTTCAGAGAATCCCAAGACTTACTGAGCCAAGCGGCTCTGGCTTTGGCGGTGGCGATCACGCCAGGCAAGGTCCAACGTGCGCCAGAACGTTTCAACCGGACAGCGGCTATCTGCTTGCAAGTGCTTTCGATGGTTCCGCTGCCAATGAGATACCCGAGCTGCCGAAAGCGTGCGTAGTCCATCCGCTTCTCGTTGTGATCATAATAATGGATTGCCTTTTCGATGAAGGGACGTGCGGCCGCGTGCATAAGCAAACTTCGGCAGGATTGAATCACGTCTTGGATGCAGCCATCCCAAAGTTCTGTGCGGGCTTGGGTCAGCCATTCATGAGCTTGCGGGGTGTTGGCTCCGAAGGCGGCTTCGGCAATGGGCGTGAGATATTCGCTGGCGTGGTACCAATCCACGATTTGTACGGCGTTCGGATAATATTTTTGCACCAGGTTCCAAATCCACACGGCACCGTCTGAGACGAAGACGATTTCTTCGTAGCCGTCGACCTGATGTTGGATCCCCGTCGCCCATAACAATCGTCCAAATTGTTCGGCTTCCTGGATGTCGCAGTGGTATTTCATGTTCTTGGCTTGCAGATGACTTTGTTCTCCCACGCGGGATCCGTGCTGGTTCGGTACCGCAGAACCATGGTGATTTTGGGGATGAGAAGGGTGAATCTGCTCCACTTCATACCCACACAACGTTTTCAACTCTCGCCACTCCCCGTGCAATGGCACATGCGCTCCATCGACCGAGGCATAGATGCGCCCAGCTTGCCTTGGCAGGCTCTGTTCCTGTTCTTCTAATCCTTTCACGTCTTCTGCCGCTCGTTTCCATTCTTCTTCGAGTTGGGCTTGTGCCTGTCCATAGCCTTCGGTATGTTTGAGTACGGTATGATCGCTCACTCCAAACAATAGAAAACGCTCCGCCAATTGACGGGCTTCTTCAAACGATGTTTCCACTCCCAAGATCCCGAGCAAGCTCGCCAATCCCGCTGTGCTCTGTCCCGGCTTCAATCCCAAGCGCTCATCCAAGGGCGACTGCCCACGATGACAATCCGCACACAGATAATATCGACGCTGATAATTCACTTTGCCGAACACACTCCACACCACAGCTTCCCGTTTGCCCAGCGGCTCCGCTTCCGCCCCGCATCCACAGCGGACACGACTTGCATATTTCGCTTCATTCGCTTCAATCATTTCCTGCAATCCAAGCCCACAGGCTTCTTTCGCTACCTCGCGCAGCGCTTGTTCAATCTCTGCCACTTGCGCACCTTCCTCGAGTTTCTCCTGCACCGCCTCGGTCATGATTTCCGCTATCTTTCTTACCTCTGCTATGCTAAACTTCATCTCGAGCCTCCTGAATATCCTTTGGTCTATCAGAAGCCCAAAGCTTACCTTAGAGGCTCATTTTTGAAAATCCACTTACAACCTTTTCGTGCACCCCCAAACCGCTATTCGCTGTCAACCCAAAGTAGAAATGTCCCCTGATTACCAAAGTTAGAATGTCCCCTCGACGACGCCGTAGTGGCGGTGGATATGTGGGCAACTCGGAGCGCAGCGGAGAGTTATCCACATATCCACGGCAGGCGTTACGAACTGCTGGCGGGTTCGGGCGTGGAGAATAGATGGCGATGGCGCCATGGATGATCCGGAGCAGGGATAAAAGTCTTGGCGGGAAGAGCCAGATCGACACTCTTGGAATTGACGATCTCGGCCAAATGTTCCTGCTTGTGGAAATGGTGAAGGGGAGTTCTCGGGATTGATAGAGAATTGAGATAGCCGCTTGAGCATTTTCGCAAACGGTGACGTGGGCATTGCGCAGCGCATAACTACCGGGCTTCGTTTGGATCTGATAGACGACCTTGTTGAATTGCAGGGTTAAGTTCTTCGACAGCAAACGGGATTCCTGCCAGGCGAGGATGTGATTGAGATTTTCGCGGACCGTGAGTGGGCGGTGAACGTTGTTAGAACTGCGCGGTGAGAATGCGAATCGGGAATTGAAATCTTCGAGAAATTTGGGAAGATAGGCATTGCCTTGCTCAGGGTTGGAAATATGGAGCAAACGCATTTCCTTGACCAGGCGATCTTGGAGAGTTTGGTTGGCGCGCTCAATCCGTCCTTTGGCCTGGGGCGAATTGGCGCATAGGAGTTCGATGTCCAGCTCCTGCATGGCCCGCCCGAATTGGGTCTGGGCATCCCCTTTTTCACGGCTCACCTGATTGACCCGAAAGACGCCGTGTTTGTCGGTGTAGAAGGCTAGCGGTTTGCCGTAACGCTCCAGGTAGGTGCGGACTAGGCGGGCGTAATTATGAAAGCTTTCTTGGTCCGCGAAAAGCAGTCCCAGGAGTTTTCCGGTGGCGTCGTCGATTAGGACGAGCAATGTGCAGGCAGGCCCGCGATCTTCAAACCAGGCGTGAGGCGATCCGTCCATTTGCACCAGTTCCCCAAAGCAAGCTCGCCGCTCGCGCATTTGATGCACCACGAGCTTTGCAATTTTATGAGGCTTCCATAAGTCCTCCGCAATCATGATCTGGCGCACACTTTCATCCGAGATCGAGAGCTTCTCGATCTCCACCAGTTTCTCACAGGCCAAGGTCGGACCAAAGCCTTTATATTTCCCATGCAGAAAGTTCAACACCTTATGCTTCAGCTTCTCGTCCAGTTGATTGGCGCTGGGTCGTCCACGCCGTTTCGATACCAAGCCCGCCGCTCCCGAGCGACGATAGGCGCTTCGTAATCGTTTGACTTGCCGCACACTCAGATCCAACATCTTGGCGGCCTCCTTCTGACTCAGTCGCTTTTCTGCCAGCCCCTGCATCACTTGCAATCTGCTTAATTCTTTTGTGCTCATGTCTAGTAGTTCATCCACTTTCTGTCCCTTTCTGGAAGGGGACATTATAACTTTGGGCAAAAGGGACACTTTAACTTTGGTAAAAGGGGACTCTACTACTTTGGGCTAACAATCCGTTTTTCTTGTTGACAAATCTCCCTGCATCCGCTAACCTTGATACGTGAACCGCCTCACTCTGACCCGAAACCAGCTCGCCGTTATCGAAGCTGATCCATCATCCAAGCTTTTTCTCTCCGGTCCCGCCGGGACAGGGAAATCCACCATCGGTGTGGAGCGTCTTAAATTTCTTTTAGCAAACGATATTAGTGGCGATTCGATTCTCGTTCTTACGCCGCAACGGACTCTGCAAGAACCCTATCTCGAAATCATCCAATCGCCTGAAAGAATCGCGGGCGGCGATGTGACTCCGGCCACCGTCGGTGGTTTAGCACGGCGCATGGTGGATCTGTTCTGGCCGCTGGCCGCAGATAAAGCCGGCTTCGCGCATCCTGATCGCCCACCCATTTTTCTAACACTTGAAACTGCGCAATATTACATGGCGCACATCGTCCGGCCATTATTAGACCAAGGTTATTTTGAGTCAGTGACGATTGACCGCAATCGTTTATATTCCCAAATCCTTGACAACCTTAACAAATCTGCCGCGGTCGGATTCCCTTACACCGAAATCGGTTCACGCCTTGACTCGGCTTGGTTTGGCGATCCGGGCCAGCGCAGAATCTATACCGACGCACAGGATTGCGCGACGCGCTTCCGCGAATTTTGTTTACAAAACAATCTGCTCGATTTTTCTTTACAACTTGAAGTCTTCTGGAATCATCTTTGGTCCGACTCACTTGTGCATAATTATCTTATAAACACATATCACCATTTGATCTATGACAATATCGAGGAAGATGTCCCACGCGCGCATGATATGGTTCGCGAATGGTTACCGCAATTTGACTCCGTGTTGTTAATCTACGATGAAGGCGCGGGCTACCGCCGCTTTCTCGGCGCCGATACAGACACTGCCTACGCGCTACGCGAGTTATGCAATGACCAAGTGACGTTCGATGAATCATTTGTTGTATCAGAAGGGATTACACGTTTAGCGAATTCACTAACTGAAGCAATCAATCCAATCGCATCTCCCCTTTCCGTTCAAAGAGTTAAGGGACAGGGGACAAATAAATCAGCATTATCTATTATTACTACGCGTTTCTATCCTGAACTCCTCGACACGCTCGTTGAGCAAATTCATTCACTGCTCTCTAATGATGGGCTTCCTGCTTCTGATATCGTTATTCTTGCACCTTATCTTTCGGATGCGCTGCGCTTCGCCATTACGAGTCGAACTCGAAGCAAAGAATATTCCTTGGCGAACACATCGTCCGTCGCGTTCGCTGCGCGATGAACCTACGTCGCAAGCACTGCTAACATTAGCCGCGCTGGCGCACCCGTATTGGAATGTTCATCCATCGAAGTATGATATTGGCTATGCGCTTAAACTCACTCTAGATATGGATTTAGTCCGTGCACAATTATTAGCTGAGATCGTCTATCGAATAAAAGATTTTACGCTTTCATCTTTCGATCAAATCAATCCCGATAAGCAGGAACGCATCACATTTACTTTTGGCAATCGCTATTCGATGCTTCGCAATTGGATTCTAAATTATCGTGAAGAACAACCTCTGCCCCTCGATCATTTCTTGCGTCGCTTCTTCGGTGAGATTCTTGCTCAACCGGGGTTCGGATTCCATCGCAACCTCGACGCGGCCCGCGTCGCCGCCAGCCTGATCGAATCGATACGAAAGTTCCGTCTGGCGATGGAGCCGTCGTTCGTGGATCGAGATCATCCCGATTTCGATTTCGGACGCGAATATATCGCCATGCTTCAAGAGGGAGTCATCGCCGCGCAATATTTGGAATCGTGGAAAGCGGAAAATGAAGAATCAGTTTTGGTCGCGCCCGCTTACACGTTCCTGATTATGAACCGGCCCGTGACCGTTCAGTTCTGGCTCGATGTTGGTTCGAGCGGATGGTACGAGCGCCTCGACCAGCCATTGACTCATCCGCAGGTGCTCAGCCGCGAATGGCCCGTTGGCAAGCAATGGACTTTTGCCGACGAAGAGCAGACCAACCAGCAGACGATGGCGCGTTTGGTTTCGGGATTGTTGCATCGCTGCCGCGAGAAAATTTATTTAGGCATCAGCAGTTTAGGCGAAAGCGGATTTGAACAACGCGGAGAATTGTTGAAGGCGTTTCAAAGGGTATTGCAAGAAGGAAATGGTTATAATTGACACCTAAAAGGAGCCCACGTGAACTGGCAAGATCGAATCGTTGTTGACCCAGCATTACGCATGATTATTATCACTTGACTAAAGTTTGGGACGGACATAGGATAGTTCTGTACCCTTTGGACTTAAAATGAAATATAGCGATCTGAAAATTAGCATTCAAACTGAGATTTGGGTGATACGACAGTATCTTGATACTATTGAGCTTAACCAATCACATTTAATTAAACTTGAAAGCGAACGATATCTTACCGAGGCCAAATTATTTTCTATTACTGACAAAGAGGAATATATTAAAACAGCTGACCAAATGGGGGAAGTATTAGAGCATTATGTTATTCCACGGTATCTGGGTAATTCTTTCATAATAATACTTTGTTCTTTGTTCGAGGATGCAATGACTGAAATTGCAAAATATGTACAAGAAAGAGATACGCCTGCAATTTCGTTGTCTGATTTAAAAGGAGATTTCCTGCACAGGCTGGGCAAATTCTTTGAAAATAAAGCTGTATTCTTCCAGATAGATTCGTCCGAACTGCAAGAACTCAAATATTTTTATTTGATCAGAAATCAAATTGTCCACGAGAATTCAAGAATAACAGATACAACTAACAGGCAAAAAATAAAAATGCTGATTGATACCGACATTGGAATTTCAGAACTGGCGGGAAGAATAATTATTGAAGAAAAGTATTGTCGGTCAATGCTTGAGCCTGTAAATAATGTAATTCACAAACAACTGGATGTACTCCCAGAATGGTTTCCGTACGATCTAGCGTGAAATGTAATGTTTTGTTTATCTCATTTCGTCATCTACCTCTGAATTATCTGCTCTTCAACCTTCAAGTTTCAAAGACTAACGCATGATTTTCACTCCTCGTCCTTCGCAACGCGAAATCCTGAAATACACAGGCGGCACGCTTGGCATTTCGGCTGTGCCCGGTTCAGGCAAAACGCACACGCTCTCGGCGCTCGCCGCGCAAATTATTTCGGGCGGTCAGCTCGAACGCGATCAGGAAGTGTTGATCGTCACGCTGGTCAACTCGGCAGTGGATAATTTCTCGGCGCGCATCGGCGAGTTCATTCAGGCGCGCGGCCTCATCCCTCAACTCGGCTATCGCGTCCGCACACTGCACGGGCTGGCGCACGACATCGTCCGCGAGAATCCGCCGCTGGTCGGTCTCGATAAAAAATTTTCCATCGTGGACGAGACCGCTTCATCGTCCATGATTGCCGATGCGGCGCGCGCCTGGGTTCAAACTCATCCCGACTTTCTCGATCAATACATCTCGACTGCGCTTGATGATTATCAAACTCGACGCGTGCGCGATAAGGATTGGCCCGGACTCATCGAGACTTCTCGCGTCGAGTTTTATTCGATCCGCCAAAGATAGAAGACTCACACCGGATAAATTACGCCTCGCTCTCGACCGTCAGCCTGCTCCCCTTTCGCTGGCTCACATGGGGCTGGATATTTATTCCGATTATCAGCGCGCCCTTGCTTATCGCGGCGCGGTGGACTTCGACGATTTGATTCAACTCGCTTACGAAATGCTCGATACCTCCGATGAACTTCTCGAACGACTGCGTTATCGCTGGCCCTATATTCTCGAAGACGAAGCTCAGGACTCAAGCGATATTCAACAAGCAATATTGGGAATGCTTGCAGGCGATTCTGGCAACTGGGTTCGTGTTGGCGATCCAAACCAAGCCATCTTTGAAACCTTCACGACTGCCAATCCGGAACTTCTGCGCGCCTTCATTCATGACAACAAAAATATTCCCATGCCCGAGTCCGGACGCAGTCAGCCGTCGATTATCAATCTCGCGAATCATCTCATTGATTGGACGATGACCGAACATCCCATTCCCGAAGCGCGCGATGCCTTATCGCCGCCATACATCGAGCCGACACCCGAAAACGATCCGCAACCGAATCCACCTGACGATCCAGGCGGCATCAAACTCGTCAGCAAGAAGTTCTCACCCGACGAAGAAGTGAATGAAGTCGTCAAGTCTATCGAGGACTGGTTGCCCGATCATAAAGACTCAACGGTTGCGGTATTAACTTCGACGAATGATCATGCCGCGAAAGTTGCCGAGGCATTAAAGCAACGTAAGATCGAATATCGCGAATTACTCCGCAGCACTTCGCCGACGCGTGCCGTGGCGGGCGCGTTGAGCTATGTTCTGGCTTATCTCGCCGCGCCGGATAGCGCATCCAAGTTAGCGCAAGCTTATCGAGTCTGGCGACGCGACTGGCGCGAAGATGAAGAGCATGAACTGCTGGTTGAACATGTTGCAAGTCTCATTCGCAAATGCAAAGAAGTTGAGTCGTTCTTAGCGCCGCGCGCCGATCAAGATTGGCTGGCCGCTCTTAGTCCTGAAGATGAAGCGGATGAAGTCATCCAAGAATTAAACGCTTTTCGCGAAGTGGTCATTCGCTGGCACGGTGCGACCGTCCTGCCGATTGACCAATTGATTCTGACGTTATCGCAAGACGTCTTTACATCGCCCACTGATTTAGCTTTATCACATAAGCTCGCGCTGGTGCTGAGACAGGTCGCAGATGAAAATCCTCAATGGCGCTTGCCCGAACTGACGCCGAGCCTGCATGAGATTGCGCGCAACGAACGACGCTTCATCGGCTTTTCATCGGACGACGCGGGCTTCAATCCCGATAGCTACAAAGGCATGGTGGTAGTCTCGACGATGCACAAAGCCAAGGGGCTGGAGTGGGATCGTGTCTATTTAATGTCGATGAATAATTATGATTATCCGTCGAACCAACCGAATGATCGTTTTATTTCGGAGCGATGGTTTGTGCGTGACAATTTGAATCTCGAAGCTGAAGCGTTAGCGCAACTGACGGCGGCGATTTCAACCAGCGAATACGAATACTACGAAGAAGGTTCAGCCACGCGGCGTTCGCGCTTAGATTATGTCCGCGAGCGATTGCGATTGTTGTATGTTGGCATCACACGTGCTCGCAAGGAATTGATCGTAACTTGGAATACGGGTCGTAAAGGCGACGCAACGCCATCGCTTCCATTTGCGGCATTGATTGGATGGTTAGAAAAACAAGAATAATATAAAAAACGGTTTCGATGCAAAATCATCGAAACCGTTTTTTATCTAGGCAAGCTTCACTTTACGGGTGTTAGCACAATGACAGGTATCTTGCGCGTGGTCTTTTTTTGGTAGTCAGCAAAACCGGGCATCATTTCGACCATTTTGTCATACAGCCGCGTTCGTTCGGGCTCTTCAGCAACTTTCGCATGGACCTTATGCTTTTCAGTTCCGACTTCAACGGTGAGTTCCGGATTGGCAACCACGTTGTAATACCAATCTGGATTGGTCGGCGCGCCGCCTTTGGATGCGATCACTACAAACCGATCACCATCCCTAACATAAGCAACTGGATTGATGCGCTCTTGTTTACTCTTCGCCCCTTTTGTGTGTAACAGAAGTAGCGTCCTACCTTCGAACGCACCACCAACCTTGCCACCATTCGCTCGAAACTCATCAATAGTTTTTTTGTTCCAATCGTTAACTTCACTCATATTCATCTCCTTAAATCCAAAATTAAGATGCGTCTAAATTATAAATTCTTACCAAGTCACAAATGCATTTGAATATATTCCAATCGTTGTTTATAATTGACACATGAGTCAACATCAACTTTACGGCGGCATTGAAGCCGGCGGAACAAAATTCATTTGCGTGGTCGGTAGCGGACCAGAAAATATCGTCGAGCAAACTCGCATCGATACCACGGTGCCCGAAGAGACGCTTGGCAAAGTAATCCGATTCTTTCAACCCTACACCACGACTGGAAAGATCGCAACGATTGGCATCGGTTGTTTCGGCCCGCTGGATTTAAATCCCGATTCGCCAACCTATGGGTTTATCACATCCACGCCCAAGCCGCGTTGGAGCAACATCGATGTGCTTGGAGCGATTCGTCGCGCACTAAAAATCAATGTTGCGTTTGATATGGATGTCAATACCGCGGCGCTCGGAGAATTTCGCTGGGGCGCGAGTCAAGGCACCGATCCGTCGCTTTACATCACGATTGGAACAGGCATAGGCGGCGGATATATCAAAGATGGGAAAGCATTGATCGGCATGAATAACCTCGAAATGGGTCACATCCGCCTCCCGCACGACTTGAAGCGGGATCCATTTCCCGGCGCTTGTCCCTTCCACGGAGATTGCTTCGAAGGGCTTGCCAGCGGACCTGCCATCGAAAAACGATTCAACGTGCGCGGCGAAACGATTCACGACGACGATCTGTTCTGGGACATCGAAGCGGATTACATTGCTTTAGCCTTATCCAATCTGATTCTCACGCTTTCGCCAAAACGGATCATCCTCGGCGGCGGAATCATGCAACGAACATTTCTCTTTCCGCTGATTCGACGCAAGGTTTTGAATACATTGAATGGCTATGTGGAAAGCGAAAGCCTGCTGAAAAAGATGGACGAGTATATTGTCCCGCCTAGGTTAGGAAGCCGTTCCGGCAGTTTGGGCGCAATTGCATTGGCTCAATCGTTCATCTAAATCAATTTACTACGAAGTAAGAAATTTTTTGCTCTAAAGCCAAAGCCTGCCTCTCTAAGGAGGTAAGACTTTCAGGTTTAAAAGCGACAAAAACAAAGCTTTATTAATAAGGAGAAAGAGCACAAAAATGGAAACACAATATTCGTTATTTGGCAGAAAGATTGCTTATAAGTGGATCGTATTAAGCGTGACAACCATCGGTTCGCTGATGGCCGCGATCGACAGCACGATTGTCATCCTCGGCCTGCCCGACATGATGGTCAAACTGCACGCTGACCTGGTTTCCATGATCTGGGTCATCATGGCTTATATATTGGTCAGCACGGTCTTTCTGCTGACGTTTGGTCGCGTGGCCGATATACTGGGCCGCGTGCGCATGTACAATTTGGGCTTCGTGGTTTTTACGGTTGGCTCGGCACTATGCGGCTTCTCCGGCAATGCCACACAACTGATCATCTTTCGCCTGATACAAGGCAGCGGCGCAGCGATGATGGTGGTTAACAGTGTGGCGCTTATCACCGAGGTTTTCCCGCCCAACGAACGCGGCAAGGCTCTGGGACTTAACGCCATCACGTTCTCCATCGGCGGCGTAGCCGGGCCCATCCTAGGAGGTTTGATTCTGACGCTGGCTGATTGGCGCTGGATTTTCTTCATCAACGTTCCGATTGGACTTTTCGGGGCGATTTGGGGTTATCGCGCGCTCAAAGAAATGTCCATCCGCAAAAAAGGCGAGAAGTTTGACGTTATCGGGGCAGTAAGCTTCAGCCTCGGATTGACCGCGTTATTGATCGCGCTAACTCTCGGCATCGAATACAGCTTCACATCCACTCCGATTGTAGTGCTATTTATTTTATTCCTGATCGGCGTTTCATTTTTCCTATGGTGGGAACGCCGGGCCTCGAATCCGGTACTTGACCTTTCATTGTTCAACAACCGAGTCTATAACTTCTCGGTTCTTTCCGCAATGATTTAGTCGCTAGCGCTGTTTGCAGTCAACTTCCTGATCGTCTTTTATTTGCAGGGTGTGCGCGGCTTCGATCCATTGAAAGCCGCATTGCTGCTCATCCCGTTGCCGGTGGCCACATCGATCATCGCTCCACTCGGCGGAAACATCGCGGACCGAATCGGCGCGCGCATCCCGGCAACGATTGGCTTGCTGATTCAGGGCGCGGCTCTGATATGGTTCATGCAATTGACTCCGACCACCTCGTTGTTCAACATCGGTGCCGGATTAGCGTTGATGGGAATCGGCGGCGGCTTGTTCTATCCGCCCAATACCAGCGCCGCCATGAACGCCGCACCGAAGAATCGACTTGGCATTGCATCCGGCACACTGGCTACACTTCGTCAAGCCGGGATGGTGACCAGTTTTGCGCTCGCACTGGCCGTGGCGGCGACCAGCCTGCCGCGTGATGTGATGATGGCCTTATTCGTGGGCACCAATGTCGCACTCGGTTCAGCGCCGATGCAGGCTTTTGTCACCGGTATGCACAGCGCGTTCCTGGTTTCGACTGTTCTGGTTTTCGTCGCGGCGGGCATTTCATTCGTGCGCGGCAAGGAAGATCGCAGCGTGTTGACGAAAGAACACGGGGCAGTCGTGATTAGCGAATAAGTTCAATAAAGTCAATTCGATCATCCTGTCATCTGAGAATCAGGTGGCAGGATGATTTTTTTAAGCTGCACTTGTGGTACATTTGTGCTAACAGTCATGACAGACCTTCCAACTCCCTTCACTTTTTCGCAATCGTCCCTGCAAGATTATGTGGATTGTCCTCGACGTTTTCAGTTGCGGTATATCGAAAAATTGACGTGGCCTGCGATTAAGTCGGAGCCGGTGGCGGAAAACGAGCGTCGCCAAATCGAGGGACAAATCTTTCATCGGCTTGTCCAACAGTATTTATTGGGAGTGCCTTCCGAAAATCTTTCGCGCATGGCAAATACTCCAAATCTTGAACGATGGTGGAATAACTTTAGACAGGAATTTGACAGCCTCGGCAAACTTCATCCCGAGTTGACTTTATCTTCGCCGATTGGAAATCATCGGCTAGTCGCAAAATATGATTTGGTCGCGGTTCAAGGCAACAAGGCAACCATCTATGATTGGAAAACATATACCAAGCGTCCGCGCGATGAATGGATGTCGGCGCGTTGGCAGACACGCGTATATCGTGCTTTGCTGGTTCAGTCTGGCGCACATCTGAATAACAACAATTCAGTCGAACCGGAACAGATTGAAATGATTTACTGGTACGCCGATTTTCCGTCGGAGCCCACAAGATTTAAATCTGCTGTAAATCAATTCAAGCGCGATTGGTCTGCGATTGAAAAAGTCGTCAATGAAATATCGTCCATAAGAGAATTCCCATTGACTGAAGATGAAAAGACGTGCCGCTTCTGTGTCTATCGTTCCTACTGCAATCGCGGCACGCACGCCGGTCAGATTGACGAAGCGGAGGCGGAAATGGACTCTGAAGCTGCGTTTGATGTCAACTTTGAACAGATCGGCGAGATCGAGTTCTAATTCAAGAAATTATTCGTCCCAATAATTTTTCATCAATTCGTGCGACCATTGGGGTTGACGAATCGCTTCGCGCGGCAAGAACTCGGCAAACACCGGTTTGATATCGAATACCGGAGAACCATCCATTGCATCAAGTCCCTTTACAAATAAACTGCGGCCTTCCCGTTGGACGATACGAACAATCGTCAGGCCGAGATGATTGGGGCGATCTTTATTGCGTTGAGCAAAGATGCCAACCTTGGGCCAATCCTTATTGCCACGCGGATGCCGAGACATAAAGATATTCTCTTCGTCCGAGACTTGATCAAAGTAGAAAACAATTTCAGCGTGAGAAAAAGTCTCGATGCCTTCCAAACTTTCTTGGGGTAGAGATTCGTCAAGTCTGATTTCAGAAACAATATTTCCCCAATGATCATCGTCGAGGCTGCGACAAACGTTATGGATATGGGCTATTGGTGTTAAAGTTATGATAGACATAAGCCAATTTAACCACAAATAAAGATGTAACGCTAAATTCTCTACCGTACACGAACAAGGGTCTCCAAAGGTGAAAAGTAAAAAGTGGGCTGAAAATCAATGGAGTGCTTCAAAGCGTATTTGAGCCAATCCAAGCCTAATCGAAAGAGACTTTTGTCACGACGATCTGTGCGGTCAATCAAGGATAACCCATTTTCAGCGATGACACGCAAGCCTTGAGTAAACATCCAGAGGTAAGCCAAACAGGCCGCGATCAACAAACGGCTTAGACGGGCAGGATTCGCCAAATAACTCTTGTGGATATGAAAGCCTCTGCTCTTCTGGTCAGAGAAGAATGTTTCAATCCGAAATCGCCGCCGATAATATCGACAGGCTTCATAAGCGTTCTGCAGGTTGGTGACCAAGAAAATCGGTTCTTCATAGCCCGAACCCCACCAGCCAATCACATTCAAGATCACCGTCGAAGTCTGCGTGAAACCAACGTTCTTCAAGAAAAAGAGTCTGCCCTTCTCCAGTGGATAATCTCGGATCGGTTGTCCAGTCTCGCCGGTCTGAACATAAATTTGCGGTGAAGTTCTCGAAACGTACTGCCAGGAAGTGTTTTTCTCGATCCAGGCCAGCATTTCGGTCGTATCGTACTCTGCGTCACCCAACAAAACCACCTGGCTATCCTGGGACAACAAAGGAATGATCTTTTCCAGTGCTTGAATATGGCGATCCGCCGTGGCATGTCCTTTTTTGCCTTTGTAGACCAGCCAGGCAATCGGCAATGCGCTTTTCTGATATAACACTCCAACCATCAACACCATGCAACCGCGCCCAGCCTGACTTCCATCCATGACGAATACCAATGGCTGATGTGACAAGGCTTCCAAAATTTGGCGCGCAAAAGGCATATATACTGCTTCTACATCCAGATCCTCTTTGACCCAACGCCGCATGCGCATTTCAATGCTTTGATCTTTTGTCTTGCCTGGCACCTCTGAACTCATCGCCGACAACTGCGCTTTGCCACTCAGGACTAACCCTGAAATCATCATCGCCAAGGTGACCACCTGCCCTTGATGATCCAACTTCAGCATTCGCTTTATGGTTTTCTTCACTTTTGTGTATACTATGTCGCGATCAGTCATAAGGTGCTCCTCTTTGGTTTGGTCACCTTGAGTGTACCTTATAACTGGTTTTTACTCACATTTGTACGGTAGAGAAACGCTAAATAAACGTGGATAAAACGCCAACTGGCATTGTCTCTTGTGTTCTTATAGTCTTAATATATATTGTATTGTATAATTACAGGCAACCAATTCGATGAAACATCTGCGTAAACGGCGATCAGCGATAGGATGCAGACCAAGCCCAGAGAAAAGGATGAGATATGGTTGATATTCTAGATCCAACCAAAGTAGGCGGCACGGATCTTTCGAGTTACGACTCTAATCCCGATGTATCGACGGGGACCGGCATCAATTGGAGTACGATGGTGAAAGCCGGCATCAAGTTCATGTACACCCGGGCTTCCATTGGTCTCAATACGGATGGAGCATTTTCAAAGATCTGGAGCGAATCGAAGGGCCTGTTACCGCGCGGCGGATATCACTTTTTGTATCCGTCTTCGACCGGACTTTCGATCCGGCAACAGGCAAACCTTCTTGTCAGCTTGTTGGAGCCTGATCCTGGCGAGCTGCCTCCATGTGTGGATGTAGAGTATCAGGGTACTGATTCCAAGAACCAACCTGTAGTTCTAACATCTGCAGATGTCTTCGGGTTTATTACGTATCTTCACGAAGCATTCAATCCCTGGCCGTGGAAAGATGACGTTCTAATTTATACTGGCTTCTATTACTGGAAAGATACAATTGCTTCTACAGATTCCTCGTGGCTAAAATACAAATTGTGGATCGCTGGTTACCAGGTTACCCAGCCAGCAGTCCCTCCGCCATGGACAAATTGGTTCCTTTGGCAGTGGACATCCAACGGCGATGGCGGGACGTATGGCACGGTTTCAAAAAGCATCGACTTAAACTATTTCAATGGCACCGCAACCGATTTTGCAAATTACATTGCCGGAGTGTTCCAGCCAACTCCAACACCGACTCCAACACCGACGCCAACACCTGCGCCTGGGCCAACACCTGCGCCTGGGCCAACTCCTACACCTACGCCGACTCCTGCACCAGCGCCAAACGTCAGCGCCTATTATCAAGTGGCAACTACGGCGCTCAATATTCGGTCCGGCCCAGGCACTTCCAACCCAGTGATCGGCACTTTACAGCAAAACGCGATCGTGAGCGGCCTCGCTCTGTCCGCGGATAAAGGTTGGATTCAAATCCGTCGTAGTGATGGTCTCATCGGCTGGTCTTCCGCCGCGTATTTGACTCCTTACAGCGGGACTGTTCCCACTCCCACGCCCACACCTTCGCCCACTCCCACACCTACTCCGACTCCTTCCCCTACTCCGACTCCCGCACCGACGCCAACGCCGCCACCTACGCCAACCCCCACACCGCCAAACGTCAGCGCCTATTATCAAGTGACGCCTACGGCTCTCAATATCCGGTCCGGCCCAGGCACTTCCAACCCAGTGATCGGCACGTTACAGCAAAACGCGATCGTGAGCGGTCTCGCTCTTTCCGCGGATGGAGGCTGGATTGAAATTCGCCGCAGTGACGGTCTCATCGGCTGGTCTTCCATCGCATATTTGACTCCGTACAGCGGGACTGTTCCCACGCCCACCCCAACGCCCACTGTCAGTGCTTATTATCAGGTCACAGCTGCGGCTCTGAACATTCGATCCGGCCCGAGCACCTCCAATCCCGTCATCGGGACATTACTGCAAAACGCGATTGTAAGCGGACTCACTCTTTCGGCTGATGGAGGCTGGATTGAAATTCGCCGCAGCGACGGTCTCATTGGCTGGTGTTCCGCCGCGTATTTGACTGCTTACAGCGGGATTGTTCCAACGCCCACACCTGCGCCCGATCCTACGCCGACTCCCACCCCGACGCCTATCGTCGTTCCTACACCAATACCAAATCCCGCATCAGGTTATGTATTATCAAAAGAAACCGGCCCTCGCAATACGACTCTGCATGTATTACAAATAGATCCTAAACAGGCAAAATTCTTTGTCAGCCCCCAAGCTGAACTCCTCAAAACATCCGATGCCCTGGCAAAATATGGATTGAAGGCATGTTGGAATGGCGATGCATTTTCCTCTCCAGCCGGGATGACTTTAGGAACGTGGGCAAGCGATAGTCAGGTTTATCAAAAGAATACCGTTGAAGATACTTTATATATTGACAAGAACAATGTCTTCACCATTTATCCTCGCCCAGCAACATTATGGAACGCGGTTTCCTTTCCCAATCGTCTCATCACCGATGGCGTAGTCAACGCCAGCCTGGAGACAACCAGCATCACGCCTCGTACCGCTTTCGGCTGGAACGATACGAATGTCTATGCAGTGGTATGTGACGGAAACGAAAAAACGGGGATCGGGATGACGAAACCCGAAATCGCCAATTACATGCTCGCTTTAGGTTGCGTCCAGGCAATAAATTTCGATGGGGGTGGTTCATCCGCATTAGCCATTCAGGGACAAGGATTGGTCAGTGCGCCGAATGATGAAGGACAGGAACGGGCCGTAGCAAATCACGTTGGTTTTTTCATAGGGAACCCGGCACCGACCCCCACTCCCACACCAACGCCGAATCCTTCGCCGACACCTACTCCCACGCCAACGCCAACTCCTTCGCCCGCGCCCAACGGCACAATCACGCAATTGAGTCTTTATCCTAACATTGAGACGATTGGTGTCGTTGCCAGTGGCGTCAATTTGCCAGCCGCGGCACAACTTATGTATCGGCAAAACGATAATGCACCCTGGCAAAACAGTCATCCGTTGATGCAAATTAAGGATGGCCGTCTCGTTGGCAGTCTGTTCGGGCTTTCCCCATCCACAACTTATTTCATTCAAGTTTCCAATGGCACCAACGAGGTCAGCGGCTCAACTACGACACAGCCCGATGATTTGCAATTTACACCTTCAACAGTCCTCTATGTAAATGGTAAAGCCGCCGCAGAGGGCAATGGGGCAGCGGCCACACCCTTCCAAACCATACAGGCTGCAGTAAATCATGCCACTCCTGGCACACAGGTGTTGGTTGCAGATGGCACATATGCTGAGACCGTCACATTCCCCGCTTCGGGTACAACCAACAACTGGATCCAAGTGAAAGCGGCTGGAAGCGGCGCGATCCTTGACGGGTCAAAAGGACTGGCGGGGCAAACATGGAGCGCGATGGGCGGCGTCAACAAGGTATGGTTCCTAAAACTTGGCAGGTCCATCGCATACTTGGCGCGTGACGGGCAGCGTTACTACAATTACGACAGCCTGGCGTGGCTGGAAAAAAGTCTTGGACATGACGGCACGTCACAGATGAACGAAGGCTGGTTCTATGAGTTCAGGCACTGGAAAACTGTATGTCCGCTGCCTCGACAATCCGGCAAACCATTCCTGGCAGGTGCCCTTTCTCAATCATGGATTCGATGTAATCGGCAGCGATTGGATCTGGATCGAGGGATTTGAAATTCGCTTTTACGGTACGCAACTCGACGGTTGCGGCATTTGCCCGACCAATGCCTCTCATATCGTAATTCGGAACAACAAGATTCACGGCATAGAATTGGGAATCTATTTCAACTGGTATGGGACCGAGGCCCAAGGCAACGATACACGCGTCGAGGGAAACGAAATATACGATCCGCCCGTGGATCAATGGCCCTGGAGTGCAGTCAAAGGCTCTTCCATGGAGGGAACAGGCATCGTCGTTAGAGGCCACATCGGCGCAATCGTGCGCGGCAACACAATTCATAACATCAATAACGGGATTTACACTGGATCATCCGCCGCGCTCGAGAATCCAGATGTCGCTTTCGACGCTGATATCTACAATAACAACATCCACAATATCGGAGACGACGGATTGGAACCGGAAGGTCCCTGCGTCAACCATCGTTTCCGCAGCAACACCGTGGACACATCACACTCTGGCGTCTCTATCGGTCCCGTTACCCAAGGCCCGACGTGGGTGATACGTTGTTTGTTCACGAACATCATCCTTCCGAACGGCACGAGCATCAAATGGGCATTGAATCCCACTGGGCACGTGCTGATTTATCATAACACCAGCTGGACGAATGCGCCGGGGCTGAATGCCATGAGCATGATCACCCCGATGCAAAACTCGGTGATGCGAAACAACATTTTTCAGGGTAACGGATTCGCCTTCGAAGCAAGTTTTACCGGCGCAAAAAATAATGATTGGAACTACGATAACTGGTATACGACACGCGGCACAAGCGGTCCTCACTTCATGTGGGAAGATATCAATTACCAAACCATTGCTCAGTTATCTGCGGCGACTGGCTTGGAACGCAATGGCCACGAGAATCCACCCGGTTTCGTCAATCCGAGTGGAGGAAATTTCACGCTTCTCCCCACAAGTCAGAACATTGACCGCGGAATGCTCATCCCCGGTATCAATGATAACTTCAATGGCAGCGCGCCCGATATCGGAGCATTTGAATACGGAACTAGCTAACAAATCAATTTACGCCAGACGATTATGAGTTAATCGAGTAGGAGGAGGCGGTTAACCGCCTCCTCTCACACCACCGGACATGCGGGGCCGCATCCGGCGGTTCATCAAGCAGAACGCAGTTCTTGATACCGTGCTTTGAGAACTCTTCAGCCCTGAGTTGTGCCAGTAGGCATTGTTCAGGGCTTCGTTTATCACAGGTGAGGCAGAGATATGCCAGGGGCTTCTGCCTCCAGCTCCTTCTTGTGCCCTTTGCTTTGGGACGCCCAGCTTCACTAATTCTCGGTAGCGGGTTGTACCTCGTTTCCAGCGTTTCCAAATCAGTTGCCTCAATCGTCGTCGTATCCAGCCGTCCAGGTCTTCAAATAGGCTCGGTGTGTCAGCCAGCCGGTAGTATCCAATCCAACCCATGATGTAACGGTTGATCTCTTCCAGGATCTGTTCCAGTGTGCCACTCCGAGTGCGCTTCGTCAGGTTGCAGAGCTTCTCCATAAAGCGTTCCTTCGTTCGGTTCGCAATTCGGATCAGCACCATCCCTTTGCGCTTGAAGAAACTGAACCCAAGAATTTTCACCTTCCCTACTTTCTCAACCTTACTCTTCTTGGGATTGACTTTCAACTTAAGCTTCTTCTCCAGAAACCCTTTCACGCTTTCCATTACTCGTTCGCCCGCTCGCTGCGTCTTAACATAAATATTGCGGTGAGTGGCCCGAGGGAGTTTCACCCTCGGGCTCTCTCAGAACCGGACGTGAACCTCTCAGCTCATCCGGCTCCCATTATCCAGCCGTAGGCAGAATGCCCATCTGCCAATGAACAAACAATTCGGGTAGACTCTTGGCCAGTCTCCCCATCCAATGAATTGCTCTGATGTTGTGCCGTGCTAATTTCTTGTATTTCCGCCGTGCCCAGAGGACCAGCGCATCATTTATATGGCGTAACACTGGATAGAGCTGCGATTTGTAGAAGCGGCCGTAGTAATTGACCCAGCCTCTGATGATTGTATTGAACATCCTCGAAAGTTCGTCGATCTCTTTGTCCGATTTCAGTTGCATGCGCCAACTTCGGATGGTCTGTCTCATAGCTTTGCACGCTTGATTGCTTACCGCGGGGGTAAAATTGATGAAATACTTTCCCCAGCAATTCTTTGATCTCCTCGGCCGAAAGGTATAGCCAAGAAAATCAAATGCCGTTACAGGGTAGTCCCCTTTTCGATCATCATCCTTGCAGTACACAATCCAGGTTTTCTCCGGGTGCATTTCTAATCCACACTGCTTCAACCGTTCTTCCAGCTTGATCCGTAAGGCTTCCGCTTCCTCTTTCGTTCGACAATGGATCACTGCATCATCCGCATACCTTGCCCACGGATTACGTGCATTTTCTCTGCTCATCCATTGGTCAAACGCATAATGCATGAATAGATTCGCCAAGATCGGGCTGATCACCCCGCCTTGAGGTGTCCCAGCCGTTCGTTCAATCATGGTTCCATCCGGCATCTGGAAAGGCGCTTTCAGCCACCTTTCAATATAGAGTATCTCCCACGGACTGTCAGTGTGTTTCCGCACCGCTTTCATTAACAGTTCATGGTCGATCCGGTCAAACAATTTCTTGATGTCAAATACCAGCACCCAGTCATAACGCCAGCATCTCTCGCGCGTTTTTCCCACCGCTTCAATGGCTGACTTGCCTGGTCTGTATCCATAGGAGTCTGCCTGAAAGTAGGGTTCCACCTTCGGCTCAAAGTGCATCGTGACTGCCATTTGCGCTACACGATCGGCAACGGTCGGTATCCCCAGGATTCTCGTCCCTCCGCTTTTCTTGGGTATTTCTACTGCCTTAACCGGCGGGGGAAAGTAACTCCCAGAAGACATCCGATTCCAGATCTTATACAGATTGCCTTTGAGATCCTCTTCAAACTTTTCAATCGTTTCTTCATCAATCCCGGCTGCCCCTTTATTCGCTTTGACTCGCTTGTATGCTTCCCAGACTGTTTGCTTGGGAATATCATACGGCTTCGTTTTGTCCATGGTTCCTCCTACTTTTCAGTAGTTGACACATCTTCAAAACCAGATAACTCAACCTCTTCGCTCCTCCACCTTTTTCGTGGATTCCTCGCTACTATAGGTTGATCCGCCCCTATACTCCACATTTGTACTTTCATCCTGGCGGGATTTCCGCTTGGATTTTTCCATTCTCATCGGAGTCGTAGGTTCCCACGTTCCATACAAGAGCCTGTGTGATGTTCACGCCACCTTCATGCCGGTCACCGTCTGGTCAGTAATCAGGTTCCTTCCAGACTTATCCCAGGTCAACAACTCTACCTGGTTTTGATGGCTTCCCTACGCTTTCGACACTTGAGCAGTGGTTCACTTGTGTTCGTCTCCATCACACTTACCTGACAAAGTCTTCGCTCTGCCTTTTCCGTAACGCTCACGACCATGGCTTTTGTCCACAGCCGCTTACGGCGGTTTGAAGCCTCCACCTGCATGGCGGCTCCGAGGGGCCTGCCCTCATCTCTCGTACAGTTCGGCTCAGTCTCCTCCTTTTCGTAGGAGCCTTCGTGGCACACAATCATCGGCATAGCGCACAAACTTATGCCCGCGCTTTTCCAGCTCTTTGTCTAAATCGTCCAGCATGATATTGGACAGCAATGGGGAAAGCGGACCGCCTTGCGGCACGCCCTCTTCTACATCCATTACTATTCCATTAATCATTACTCCCGATTCCAGATAAGCTCGGATCAGCTTGAGCACTCGTTTGTCTTTTATCCCCCGTGCCACGCGGGCCATCAGCATATCGTGGTTCACTCGATCAAAGTATTTCTCCAGATCGATATCCACACACCATTCGTATCCCTCTTGCACATACCTTTGGGCTTGCCTCACAGCTCCATGCGCACTGCGGCCGGGTCGGAACCCGTAACTATGCTCTGAGAAGAGCGGTTCAAATAACGGAACCAACACCTGCGATGTCGCTTGCTGGAGGACGCGATCCAGTACATTCGGTATCCCTAACTGCCTGACCCCGCCATCGGGTTTGGCGATCTCAACCCGCCTGACTGGGCTCGGCCGATAGGCTCCGCTTTCGAGAGCTGCCCTAGTCTCCAACCAATGTTCCTTCAGGTACGGACGAAGTTCTTTCACCGTCATCCCGTCGATGCCCGGCCGCAGCTCCACCGTTGCTCTCTACTCGCTTTATCGCTATGAGTAAGTTCTGTCTTTCCAAAATCCTTTCCCACAGCCCTGCGTCGGAAGTTCGCTCGCCTCGCACTGAGGATGGCTCGGCTCTCGCTTCCAATCCCGTCGGCTTCACCGACTTCGCTGGCTCCGTAGTATCCCTATCCGGGAAAGACGGCCTTCTGTGTTCATCCTGCAAGCTGCTCAAGTTACTATTCCTGTTTAATGTTCGGCCCTTCCCACTCAAACGGGAGTGGGAATATGGCCTCGGCTGATTGGTATCCTGTGTTCTCTCAGGACCCCTGCCATTTCAATCCAATTTCTCAATCGGGGTTACCAACTTCGGTTAGATGGCAGGTCTCCCCAGGTAAGAGCATTGACTTTCGCTGCACCCTTGTTCCATTTACTGCTTTGGCCTTTGAAAGTGGTAGGCGTTTGCCCTACCATCGCATTGGGCTTCACTGTTTGATGCCAGCTCGCCCGCCCTTACAGCCTCTCATGGAATTCTTGTTCATCAAGTCGCAGGTTTGCCGCCAGCTTCCTTCGGACTTCACCTCGCACTGACGCCCTTGCTCTTGGCTAATGGTTGGTGCAATCAACCTCCATCCGGGACCCTCACCCTCGAGTCAACGCCCATGCTGGGCGCACATCAAAACTTCCGAAGCTACAAAGCTTCGGAAGTTTTCTTTTTACACTAATAACATCAACGGCTCTTCCAAATATTTCGCTAGCGCTTGCATGAACTGTGCCGCCTCTGCTCCATCGCTGACGCGATGGTCAACGGAAACGGTGGCTTTCATCCGCCAGCCGATTTTCAGTTCACCGTTTTCAGCTACCGGCACTTCGCGCGCTGAACCCACCGCGAGGATTGCGGCTTCGGGCGGATTGATGATGGCGGCGAAGTTCTCGACATCATACATCCCAAGATTGCTGATCGAAAACGTCGAGCCTGCGATGTCATCCGGTTTGACTTTGCCTTCGCGCGCGCCCACGGCCATGCGTTTAACTTCCGCAGAAATCTGCCGCAACGGTTGTTGATCGGTGTTCCTGCTGACTACAGTCAATAAACCATTTTCAACTGACACTGCCACGCCGACATTGATCGCGCCATGACGAATCACTTTATCGCCCGCAAAGGAGGCATTGAGATTCGGGAACACGCGTAACGCAAGCGCCACCGCTTTGACAATGAAATCATTCACCGAAAGTTTTTCATTATCCGGCAAGTACTCATTGAGTTGTTTGCGCAAAGCCATCACCGCATCCATCTTGTATTCATGCGAAACATAGAAATGCGGAACGGTGGTCTTCAACTCCGCCATGCGGCGCGCAATGGCTTGACGAAGTTTGGTCATTCCAATGGTCTCATCGGTTGGAGTGGTTTGAATTGCCGGTTGATAGGCCGGGACATTTGCGTGGCTTATTGTTGGACCAGCAGACAAAATATTTTCGATATCTTTGCGAACGATCCGCCCACGGGGGCCAGTGCCTTGAACGCGTGATAAATCAACTTTGGTATCGCGCGCCATCTTCTTCGCCAACGGCGAAGCTTTGACGGGACCCATTTGCGGAGCAACAATAGATTGAACAACGGGAGCCGCTTTTAGCGGAGTCGGAGGCGCAATTTCTGTTTTTGTTGATGATTGAGTGTGGACTGCTTTCGGCTCATCAATCTTTTCATCCGCCGAACCGATAATCGCAATCGCCGCGCCGATGGGAACGATCGCGCCCGCGTCCACCAACAACTTGCGAACCACACCGCCCGCAGATGATTTAACTTCAACGGTCGCTTTATCGGTTTCGATCTCAGCTAGAACATCACCCTTGTTAATGTTCTCGCCTTCGTTCCTCACCCAGCGAACGAGCGTGCCTTCGGCCATGTCAAAACCCAGTTTGGGCATCGTGATGGTTTCAGCCATTACAACACCTCCTTCACTGCTGCGATCACATCTTCAGCTTGCGGGAGCGCGGCTTGTTCCAGCGTGCGATTGTATGGCAGCGGCACTTCATCCTGCGCGACGCGCTTGATTGGCGCATCGATATAATCGAAACATTCTTCATAAATGCGGCTGGAAATTTCACTGCCAATGCCAAATGACTTCCAACCTTCTTCCACCACTACCGCACGATTGGTTTTCGAGAACGATTGAAACACGGGTTCCATATCAAGTGGACGAAGCGTCCGGAGATCAACGATCTCAGCTTCGATTCCTTCCTTGGCAAGTTCATCTGCGGCCTTCATCGAAATCTCCAGGCCCTTGGAATATGTAATGATAGTAACGTCTTTACCAGCTCGTTGAATTTTGGATTTGCCAATCGGGATGGTGAAATCTCCATCCTGAACTTCGCCGCGCACTTGATACATGGTGGCATGCTCGATAAATAAAATCGGATCATTTGAGCGGATAGCGGACTTCAGCAATCCTTTGGCATCTTCCGGCGTCCCCGGCGCGACCACTTTCAGTCCGGGAAAGTGAGCGAAGATCGCATCGGGAGTCTGCGAATGCGTCGCGCCAAGTTGGCGTCCGCCGCCGCCGACGGTGCGAATCACCAGCGGAAGTTTGAACTGTCCTGCAAACATGTAATGAAATTTGGCCGCTTCGTTGACGATATGATCCATCGCTGAGAAAGCAAAGTTGATAGTCATCAATTCAGCCACAGGCCGCTGACCGACCAAAGCTGCGCCAATCGCCGCGCCGATAATACCGGCTTCCGCGATGGGCGTATCGCGCACGCGTTCACCACCGAAATGATCATAGAAACCTTTGGTGACGGCATACGAACCGCCCCACACACCGACCTCTTCGCCCAAGATAAACACAGCAGGGTCGCGTTCCATTTCTTCCCAAAGTGCTTGCGAGATCGCCTCGCGCATTGTAATTCTAGCCATTATGATTTCCTCACAAGGTAGAAACGACTTAAGTCGTTTCTACGCATCTGCGTAAACATCCTTGTACAAATCTTCCATCGTCGGTTCGGGAGAAGCCTCGGCAAATTCAACCGCCTTCTGCACCTCATCCATCGCCTGCTCATCCATTTCATCCAGAGTTTTCGCGGTGGCAATTTTATTCTCGGTTAAATACTTGTGATACGCACCGATGGGGTCACTCTCTTCCCATTTCTTGACTTCTTCCTGCTTGCGATAACGTTCGGGATCGCCCATGGAGTGACCGCGGAAACGATAGGTTTGAATCTCCAATAAGAACGGCCCTTTGCCGGAGCGAACGGTCTCAATCGCTTTCTGCGCGGCTTCGTAGACTTTCATCACGTCCATGCCGTCTGCTTGAGCATTCGGCATATCATAGCCGCGCGCTTTCACCGCAATGGAGGAAACTGCCGAGGCGCGATCCACAGCGGTGCCCATGCCATACAAATTATTCTCACAAACCCACAATACCGACAAGTCCCAAACTTTGCTCATGTTCAACGCTTCGTGGAAATAACCGATATTGGTTGCGCCATCGCCGAACATGCAGATCGTGACATTTGGACGGTGGCCATACTTATCGCCAAGCGCCATCCCCATTGCGACTGGAAGATGCGCGCCGACAATGGCATGTCCGCCCCAGAAATTTTTCCCGGGATCCGCCATATGCATCGAGCCACCCTTGCCATGCGAAACGCCTGTGGCTTTGCCCATTAACTCTGCCATCACCTGATTGGCAGGAATGCCGCAGTTGATGGCGACGCCGTGGTCACGATAGGCGGTGATGACGCGGTCATTTGGCTGGCGAGCCGCGATCAGCCCGGTGGAGACCGCTTCCTGTCCGATATATAAGTGCATAAAGCCGCCAATCTTGCCTTGCTGATATAACTCCGCGCCGCGCTCTTCCACGCGGCGGATCAAAACCATTTGATGATACAGTTCAAGTTGTTCCTTCTTATTCATAACGTCTCCGTTGAAATATTTCAGTACATAACACCGAATCGTTCATTCGGTGTTACAAGGTGGGCATTATATCAGAGAAAATTGGCGCAATTTTCAAATCCGAGAGTTTTTGACGGGAAGCAAATCAGCGCCATATAAAACACAATCATGTCTCCCAATTTCGGGAGGCATGAGTTTCAATCCATCCAAACGGTTCGATCTTCAAAGCCAGGACGCGGCGTGGCCTGGGGCATCACATCGGGATATCCGATATAAAGAAATGAAATGATATACTGGTCCTCGGCAAAGCCTAAAAACTTTTTGACGACCGGATCGCGCGCGGCATCTCCAGTCCGCCACTTAGCCGCGAGACCCAAAGCATGCGCGGCCAATAGAATATTTTCACAAGCCGCAGCGGCCGCACAGATATTCTCGATCTCCAGAACCTTCGAATTCAGTGGGCTTGTCCACACCGACCGCAATCAGCACCGGCGAGCGCAAGGGCTTGGCGCGCTCTTTATTCAGAGCTTCATCGGTCAACTGGGGAAACTTCGCCTTCATGGATTGGGCCATCACTTGGCCCAATTGGTCGCGTCCGCTTCCAGTCAGGACTACGAAGCGCCAGGGCCGGACTTGATAATGATTCGGCGCCTGAACTGCCGCGTTCAATAATTTCTCGATCACCTCGCGGGGCACAGCGTCCGGCTTGACTCTGCCAACGGAATGGCGAGTTTGAATTGTTTGCAATGCGTCCAAAATTTATCTCCTTGACTAGGACAAATCGAGATCTAAAAAACTTACAACTCCCTCAAATATTATCACCATCCCAATGAAGCGCCTGGACTTTAGCCTCTTCGCCAAATAATTTTGGCAATAAGGATTGAACAAAACTCGCGTCGCCAGAAGTAAAGAATTCGACCTCGCCCCGACCGCCAGTCTCACGTTTCATTCCTTTCGCTTCAAGCAGACGCTTTGCCTGTCGCGCCACTGCAGGAGCCGGGTCAATCACCCGCGCCTTTTCCCCGACGATCTCCTGAATGAGCGGGATCACAAATGGATAATGCGTACAGGCCAGCACAACGGTATCAATGTTTTTTTCAAGCATCGGATGGAGCGCGTCTTCCAAAATTTTGCGCGTTGATGTGCCGTTCAAATCCCCCTTTTCGACTTGTTGTACCAATCCAACGCAAGGATCCTGCAATAGCTCCACACCCATTGCAAAGCGTTCCACCACAGACGCGTACAGCGCGCCTTGAAATGTCGCAGGCGTTGCCAACACGCCGACCACACCAGTTTCAGTATGCTCGGCGGCAGGCTTGACGGCTGGCTCCATTCCGACAAACGAGACATCCGAAAATGTTTGACGCAGATATGTCAATGCTGCGGCAGAAGCCGCGTTGCAAGCCACCACAATAATCTTTGCGCCTTTAGCAAGCAAGAAGTGCGTGATCGCTTCGGAGAAGTTTTGGATTTGTCCCCTCGGGCGCGGGCCGTACGGAATGTGTCCTTGATCGCCAAAATAGATGACCGACTCTTCTGGCATCTGCTGGCGAATGGCGCGCAGGACAGAGAGTCCGCCAACGCCAGAGTCAAAGATACCAATGGGGTTTTGAGAATTGATTGAGAACATTATTGAATGATAAAACGCAAAGCGCTAAACGTAAAGTCAAATTGTATGGTGTGCTAAATCTTGTGCGGCTTTATGCTATAATTTTCTCATCCTATTTTAACCCGCCACCGTTTAACATCCGAACCGCTTTTAGGCGTTTATATATTTTCAATGCAGGTGCTTATGAATATCAAGGAATTAATTGGAATTGGCGATAAAACCGGTCGAATTATATTTCCAATAATAATTATTGGCATCATTATAAATATCTTATTTCCATCATACTTTTTTATTGGAGGGCCGTCGTCTTTGTTATTAATAATTTCAACCATAGTGCTGATAATTGGTCTGATAAATTGTATTTGGTCACAAATATTAATAATTATAAATGTTCCAAAACATAAATTAATCACATCTGGACCGTTTTCTATTGTAAAGCATCCTTTATATACAGGGGTATCTTTATTGGTCATTCCATGGGTCGGATTTATAATAAATACATGGTTAGGTGTAGTAATTGGAATAACCTTATTTATCATATTAAGAATTTATGCACCTGAAGAAGAAAAGACATTATCAAATATATTTGGTAATGCTTGGACTGAATATATCAAGAAAGTAAGAATTCCATGGTTATAAAATATAATTGAAATATATTCAAGGCTGCCCAACAAAGCGTGACTGAACGCTGGGGTTATTTACGGTGCGGCTTTTCAAGCATTTTTCTCGCTTCGAGTTCTTTCTGCTTCCAAACAGAGTCAGCGTCCCACCCCAGCGCCATGCTTCGCGAAAGCAAACCGTTGGGCCTTGGCACCCCGTTTTGCTTTTTATCTTTTTGAAGCCTCTACAAACCTTTTAAACAAATTTCTTGTCGGCTGTTGATCGGTCAGCCATTCGGGGTGCCATTGAACTGCCAATCCAAACGGATGATCGGGCAACTCAATGGCTTCGATGAGTCCATCGGGTGAATGTCCAGCAACGCGCAAAGATGGCGCAATGTCTTTGAGGCCCTGATGATGATGGCTGTTGACTTTGACAATCGGCTCGCCTAATACATCCGCGATGTGCGTGCCCTCATCAATTTTCACTTCATGCACCAGCACCGTCCGCATATCACCGGGATAAGAATGATCGAGCGCATTCGGCAGTTGATCGGGGATATGCGTATAAAGCGTTCCGCCGAGGCCAACATTGACCAATTGACAGCCGCGGCAAATTCCAAGGAACGGTTTGCCGTCCGCGACCGAAGCGTGAAGCAGATTCAATTCAACGATGTCCCGCTGCGGATCCACATCGCCGATGCGTGGATGTGGATCGCCTTTGAAGTGGTCGAGAGAGATGTCGCCACCGCCGGTAAAAAAATCCCATCGAGGCGCGGATAAAGCGCATCCCAGCCATCGTTCGCGATCAACGATGGAATCAACACCGGCACACCGCCCGCCTGCATGATCGCTTGGGCATAAGCTTGCACCAACAAGATAGTTGCTTGACCATAAGAATTGTTTGAATGGTTGGTTGTAATTCCAATGATGGGAGGCATAGACCAATTATAATCGAGTAGGAGGCGGCGGTTAACCGCCTCCTCTCACACCACCGGACATGCGGGGCCGCATCCGGCGGTTCATCAAGCAGAACGCAGTTCTTGATACCGTGCTTTGAGAACTCTTCAGCCCTGAGTTGTGCCAGTAGGCATTGTTCAGGGCTTCGTTTATCACAGGTGAGGCAGAGATATGCCAGGGGCTTCTGCCTCCAGCTCCTTCTTGTGCCCTTTGCTTTGGGACGCCCAGCTTCACTAATTCTCGGTAGCGGGTTGTACCTCGTTTCCAGCGTTTCCAAATCAGTTGCCTCAATCGTCGTCGTATCCAGCCGTCCAGGTCTTCAAATAGGCTCGGTGTGTCAGCCAGCCGGTAGTATCCAATCCAACCCATGATGTAACGGTTGATCTCTTCCAGGATCTGTTCCAGTGTGCCACTCCGAGTGCGCTTCGTCAGGTTGCAGAGCTTCTCCATAAAGCGTTCCTTCGTTCGGTCCGCAATTCGGATCAGCACCATCCCTTTGCGCTTGAAGAAACTGAACCCAAGAATTTTCACCTTCCCTACTTTCTCAACCTTACTCTTCTTGGGATTGACTTTCAACTTAAGCTTCTTCTCCAGAAACCCTTTCACGCTTTCTATTACTCGTTCGCCCGCTCGCTGCGTCTTAACATAAATATTGCGGTGAGTGGCCCGAGGGAGTTTCACCCTCGGGCTCTCTCAGAACCGGACGTGAACCTCTCAGCTCATCCGGCTCCCATTATCCAGCCATAGATCGTGTCATACGGCTTCGTTTTGTCCAAGGGTTCCTCCTACTTTTCAGCAGTTGACCCATTGTCCAAAACTGGATAACTCAACCCCTTCGCTCCCCCACCTTTTTAGTGGGTTCTTCGCTACTACGGGTTGATCCGTCCCTATACTCCGCATTTGTACTTTCATCCTGGCGGGATTTCCGCTTGGATTTTTCCATTCTCATCGGAGTCGTAGGTTCCCACGTTCCATACAAGAGCCTGTGTGATGTTCACGCCACCTTCATGCCGGTCACCGTCTGGTCAGTAATCAGGTTCCTTCCAGACTTATCCCAGGTCAACGACTCTACCTGGTTTTGATGGCTTCCCTACGCTTTCGACACTTGAGCAGTGGTTCACTTGTGTTCGTCTCCATCACACTTACCTGACAGAGTCTTCGCTCTGCCTTTTCCGTAACGCTCACGACCATGGCTTTTGTCCACAGCCGCTTACGGCGGTTTGAAGCCTCCACCTGCATGGCGGCTCCGAGGGGCCTGCCCTCATCTCTCGTACAGTTCGGCTCAGTCTCCTCCTTTTCGTAGGAGCCTTCGTGGCACACAATCATCGGCATAGCGCACAAACTTATGCCCGCGCTTTTCCAGCTCTTTGTCTAAATCGTCCAGCATGATATTGGACAGCAATGGGGAAAGCGGACCGCCTTGCGGCACGCCCTCTTCTACATCCATTACTATTCCATTAATCATTACTCCCGATTCCAGATAAGCTCGGATCAGCTTGAGCACTCGTTTGTCTTTTATCCCCCGTGCCACGCGGGCCATCAGCATATCGTGGTTCACTCGATCAAAGTATTTCTCCAGATCGATATCCACACACCATTCGTATCCCTCTTGCACATACGTTTGGGCTTGCCTCACAGCTCCATGCGCACTGCGGCCGGGTCGGAACCCGTAACTATGCTCTGAGAAGAGCGGTTCGAATAACGGAACCAACACCTGCGATGTCGCTTGCTGGAGGACGCGATCCAGTACATTCGGTATCCCTAACTGCCTGACCCCGCCATCGGGTTTGGCGATCTCAACCCGCCTGACTGGGCTCGGCCGATAGGCTCCGCTTTCGAGAGCTGCCCTAGTCTCCAACCAATGTTCCTTCAGGTACGGACGAAGTTCTTTCACCGTCATCCCGTCGATGCCCGGCCGCAGCTCCACCGTTGCTCTCTACTCGCTTTATCGCTATGAGTAAGTTCTGTCTTTCCAAAATCCTTTCCCACAGCCCTGCGTCGGAAGTTCGCTCGTCTCGCACTGAGGATGGCTCGGCTCTCGCTTCCAATCCCGTCGGCTTCACCGACTTCGCTGGCTCCGTAGTATCCCTATCCGGGAAAGACGGCCTTCTGTGTTCATCCTGCAAGCTGCTCAAGTTACTATTCCTGTTTAATGTTCGGCCCTTCCCACTCAAACGGGAGTGGGAATATGGCCTCGGCTGATTGGTATCCTGTGTTCTCTCAGGACCCCTGCCATTTCAATCCAATTTCTCAATCGGGGTTACCAACTTCGGTTAGATGGCAGGTCTCCCCAGGTAAGAGCATTGACTTTCGCTGCACCCTTGTTCCATTTACTGCTTTGGCCTTTGAAAGTGGTAGGCGTTTGCCCTACCATCGCATTGGGCTTCACTGTTTGATGCCAGCTCGCCCGCCCTTACAGCCTCTCATGGAATTCTTGTTCATCAAGTCGCAGGTTTGCCGCCAGCTTCCTTCGGACTTCACCTCGCACTGACGCCCTTGCTCTTGGCTAATGGTTGGTGCAATCAACCTCCATCCGGGACCCTCACCCTCGAGTCAACGCCCATGCTGGGCGCACATCAAAAAGAGCGCAGATGACTGCGCTCTTTTTTCACTAATCAAACTTTTGCTTGAGGCGTGCCGATTTGCCGGTGCGTTCGCGCATGAAATATAGCTGTGCGCGGCGCACTTGGTTATGACGCTCAACGACGACTTTATCCAAGCGCGGCGAGCGAAGCAAAAAGGTGCGCTCCACACCGATGCCGTTGGAAGCCATACGCCGCACGGTTATAGAGGCGTCATTGCCGCCTTTGCGGAGTCGGATCACGGTGCCTTTGAATTCCTGAATGCGCTCGCGGTCGCCTTCTTTGATTTTCACGTGCACATTGACGGTATCGCCAGGACGCAACTCGGGAATCTTCTCGTTCTTTTTGGCCTCAACGGCCTTGATCATATCTGCCATTAGCTTTCTTCCTTACTCACTTTAGTTTCGTTTTTAGCTGGCGGATTATAGCACGTCAGTTCACAATTCACAAGGTCAAATTGACCCGGCTTCATGGTTTTTTCAAGGTCGAGAAAAAGGCATGGTAAGGAGTAAAAAAGCATCGGATAGATGAGCAGCAAAATAACGTCGCGCTTGAGCTGTGTTCTGAAATTTTGCTTGTCGGGTGAGAGCGATCACCAAGTTATTGATGGAAGCCATGACCTGTCCCATGTGGCCCATGGTCATGCGGGTGGCGTCTTCATGGAAGGTGACATCGCGGCGGCCGTGCAATCCGTTTTCAATACCCCAGTGAGCCCGACGAACTTTGAGAAGGTGTAACGGGCTCGCCTGTGTTCGATCCAAGCTGGTGATCCCCCATTCGGTTTCGTGAGAGGTATGATAACAATGACCGGAACGGAACCACTGAAAGTGTCGTTCCAGTCGATAGACTTGAGCCAGTCCCGGCCACGTGGAATAGGCATTCAACATTTCGCTCGTGGTAATTTTTCGAGTCTCTAAACGTCCATGGTTCTGAACTACGGAACCACTTTGACCCTTATTCACTTTTTCAGCGGTCAGGAAATCAGTTTGAATTTTTCCAAATCCGGGTTTAGGGTATTCCGGCGCAAAGAGTTGTTGGATGCTTTGGTATAAAGCCGGTTGATTTTCCTTGACGGGAAAGACGTAGTCTGCCCCTTGCTCGGTAATCACCGCTGAGAGCCTGCGTTGGGTGTGCAACGCATCTCCCGTGATGATTTTTCCCTTGATTTTCACGTTTTCCAAGGCTTTCGGAGCCTTGGTGATCTCATTTTCTTTGCGTCCCACCGCCACTTGCGATAGGACTTTCGCCTGTTCCACGTCGTAGACACTTAATAAATATTCTGAAAAATCATCGTCCTTTTTTCGCGCACCCCGCGGCGATTTCCCATCTATCGCATACACCTCTCCATGTTCGCCCGCTGGGTTATACTCGCCCACCAGTCGTTCGATTTCTTCGTGATACACAATGTACGCCAGGATCCGACGATACGTGCTGTGACTGGGAAATGCTGGTCGGCTCCAGTGGAGTAATTGAACTAAAGCCTCTTGGTGATTCTTCGCCCACTCCGCAATCCCCGATCGCCGATCTTCTCCACACAATTTGGCCAACACGATCATCATCAGCACATCTTCCAGGCGGTATAACTTCCCGCGCGCTTTGCGAACATCACTGAGCTTCAACATGCGCCCATAGACACTTCCCGCCTCATAGAGCACTCCACTCGCTCCGTAATCTTGGGTGATGAATTTGCCCTTACCCTGCGTTCTGCCCGTGCTACAATCCATGGCGGATCCTCCTCAGTTCTTTGCTAGTTGCCACTCGCAATTGTACTGAGAAGGATCTTATTTTTCACTTTTTGTCAATCGACCTTGGAAAAGCCATGGACCCGGCTTATTGATACCTTCTCACCGCCAGCACCGCGTTGTGACCGCCGAACCCAAACGCGTTGCTGATTGCCAGATTTATCTTCTTCTCTCGTGCTTTGTTTGGAATGACATCCAGATCACATTCGGGATCAGGAGTCTGATAATGAATTGTCGGTGGGAGAATCCCTTCGCGAATCGCCTGCACACAAAAGATGATTTCCAATGCGCCCGTCGCACCCATCATATGGCCGGTCATAGACTTAGTGGAAGAGATCGGGATTTTATGCGCTAAGCCACCGAACGCGCCTTTGACCGCGCGGGTTTCAGACTGGTCATTCAACTGCGTGCCCGTACCATGTGCGTTGATATAACCGACATCTTCGAGATTGGCCTTGGCGGATACCAATGCCATGCAGATCGCAGCCTTGCCGCCTTCGCCCTGTTCATGCGGCGCAGTAACGTGGAACGCGTCTGCCGTGGAACCGTAACCGGCAAGTTCCGCCAAAATATTCGCGCCCCGCGCCTTTGCGCGCGACTCCGTTTCCAACACAATGATCGCCGAACCTTCGCCCATCACCAGACCATCGCGATTCTTATCGAAAGGTTGAGGCGTCATCGAATAATCATCATTGCGGCGCGACATCGCACCCACACGGTCGAAAGCCGCCACGCCGGTCATCGTGATCGTGGACTCTGTTGCACCCGCAATGGCTGCATCAATCATCCCTGAACGCATCATCATCATGGCGATGCCGATTCCATCCGCGCCCGAAGCGCATGCCGAAGCGACAGAGAAACTCGGTCCCTTGAACCCGTAGTCAATTGAGACCAATCCCGCCCCGCCGTTCGACATCAGCATCGGGATCATGAACGGGCTAACCTTGCGCGGGTTATCGTTGTTGACAATCAAGACCGCTTCCTGCAAAGTGGTCAGCCCGCCAATGGCCGATGAAATGATCACGCCAATCCTTCCCGCGTTCGCTTCGGTGACTTCCAAGCCTGAAGACTGAATCGCTTCTTTTGCCGCGGCCGCGGTCAACTGCTCAAAACGATCACGCCGCCGTGCTTCCTTCGTATCCATATAGTTTGCGGGATCGAATCCTTTTACCTCCGCTGCGATATGTACCAACAACGACGAAGAATCGAACATCGTGATCGGCCCCACGCCGGATACACCCGCCGTCACGTTCTTCCATGTTTCGGCAACTGTCAGGCCAAGCGGATTGAGCGTTCCCATTCCCGTGATGACAATTCGTTCCATGAATTCACTCCTCTATGAAAGATCCTTTAAACCCGAACCGGTCGGCACAACGACAACGGGATCGGGCAAATCGGCAATCAATTCTTCCAACGCGTGCCATACCAGAGCCGACGTTGGCTCTACATAAAACCCCAAATGTGCCAATGCGTCACGCCCGGATAAGATAAAAACTTCATCCACCGATACAAAGCGGCCTCCGCTTCGACGCGCGATCTCCACGACAGCTTCTGCGCGTACCGGCCGGCGTGTGCGGACTCCTTCTGCAATCGTCGGAGACTCTACCACATCATTCATCGTTCCGGTTTTCCATAAAGCATATAACGGCGCGCAGGCGCTGGCTTGCACTCCAATCATCACCGGCATCTTCTGAATTTTATCTGCACGTAATAAAGCTTCAAAACCACGCGCCATGCCAAGCAAAAATCCGCCTTGGCCGGCTGGGACGATTATTGCGCCGGCTCTGCGCCCAAGCTGTTCGTATATTTCATAAGCACACGTTGCATATCCCGGAAGATTGAACGGCAGATAGGCATGGCTCGCATAAACCATTCCTGTATTCGCGGCTTGGCTCACAGCCTCCGATGCTTTCGAGCGTGGGCCTGGAACAGGGACCAATTCCGCGCCATATGCTTCGATTTGTTTTCGCTTTGGACCCGAAGCAGAGTCGGGAACATACACCCGCGCTTTGATTCCTGCCCGTGCTGCGTACGCCGCAAACGACGCGCCCGCATTGCCTGATGAATCTTCTATAGCCTTCGTCACTCCCCGCGAGCGAAGAAATGAAACTAGAGTTGAAGTGCCGCGGTCTTTGAATGATCCGGTTGGATTTAAATATTCGCATTTGAAATAAACTTCGCGCCCAAAAACTTTAGCGGATAATAATGGAGTATTGCCTTCGCCCAATGAAACGAGTTGGTTTAAAGTTACAGGTTGATTGTTTAAGGTTAATGGTTCAGTATAATCATATAATCCCCCGCAGGTGGGACATTTATATGGCACGCCTGAATCGGGATAAGGCTGTCCGCAATTGACACAAGCGACTTTCATTACTCACCCGCTTTGGGAATGTATTCGCCTTCCACCCAAAACTCGCCATTCGGGCCGACTTCCTTTTTCCAGATTGGAACAATTTCCTTCAAGCGATCAATCCCATAACGCGCCGCATCGAAGACACCGGTGTCGCGATGTGCGGCGGTACAGGCGATTAACACCGTCGGTGTTTGCGGATAAAGTTTTCCAACGCGTTGAACAATGGCAATTCCTTCAACGCTTGACCACTTGGCGCGGATTTCTTCGGCAACTTGTTTCATCTTGGCTTCAGCCATCGGGATATAGGCTTCGTATTCGAGATATGCCGTCTCATGTAGGTCATCACGGGATGTCACGCCGCGCACCATTCCGGTAAAGATCGCAGCCGCGCCCGTCGTTGGCAAAGTGATCTTTGTAAGCAAATCATTAAGGTTGATTTCTTCTTCAGTAACGAAAAAGATGGTTGGAGATTTTGTGGCTTGCATTTTCAAGTTCACCCGCCGCTGACTGGTGGGAACAATGCCACTTCCGCATCCGATGGAATAGCCGCTTCACCAAACACGTATTCTTTATTGACCGAAACTAAAACCGTCCTCATCGATTCTTTAAGGTTCGGGTAATCGCCGGCAAGCTTATCTTTCAGCGCTTGCACAGTCATATTAGCAGGAATTTCAAGCTCGACAGATTTCGTCCCGACGCGTTCGCGAAGCGTGGCGAAGAACAAAACTTTTATTTTATTCATTCACCACATCGCCCGAACGACCACCATGCTTTTCAACGAGGCGGATGTTTTGAATACGCATCGTTTTTTCAACGGCTTTAGCCATATCATAAACGGTCAGCGCCGCAACCGAGACCGCGGTCAACGCTTCCATCTCGACGCCGGTTTTGCCGGTGACTTTGGCAGTGGCAGTGATTAGCACGCCCGGCAAAGAATCGTCGAGCGCAAGATCAACATCCACTTGGGTGAGCGGCAAAGGATGACATAACGGAATCAAATTCGAGGTCCGTTTTGCAGCGGTGATTCCCGCGATCTGCGCCACGGTCAGCACATCGCCCTTTTTAATTTGCCCCGCGCGAATCAAATCAAGCGTCTCTTTCTTCATTTGAACTTCGCCCTTCGCAATTGCGATCCGCGCGGTATCCGGCTTTGCGCTGACATCTACCATTCGTGCGCGGCCGCCTTCATCGAGATGTGTAAGTTTGCTTGGCATATATAAATTATAACCGAGAGATTTATTCGGAATGATATAATCCAGCCACCATGGATAACTTGTTAGGGCGACAGACAAACTATACCGTCCACACGCCTGTGTACGAAGGGCCGCTCGATCTATTGCTTGATCTCATCGAACGTGCCGAGCTGGACGTTACAACCGTTTCATTGGCAATGGTCACAGACCAATACCTTGTATATATTCACAGTCTAGAGCAAGCGCGCGCCGATGAAATTTCCGCGTTCCTTGTTATCGCCGCCAAGTTGTTGCAGATCAAGTCGGAAGCGTTATTGCCACGTCCGCCAGTACATGAACCGGGCGATGAAAATATCGGCGAGGATTTGGTCAGACAGTTAAAGTTATACAAACTATTCAAAGAAATCGGCGGATGGTTAATGGAAAGACAAGAGCAGGGCTTGAGAACTTACCTGCGCGTCGCTCCGCCACCGAAAGTGGAACCCAAGCTCGACCTATCAGGACTTACGCTGAATGCTTTGGTCGCCGCGGCTGAATCAGCGTTTGCAAAAGGACAAGACAAGGAACCGCTTGCGTCGGTGATTGCCGCGCCGAAGATCACCATCCGCGAAAAAATTGATCTGATATCCAAAATGCTGAAACAGATTCAACACACATCATTTCGCGGCTTGTTGGGAGATAGTCCATCGCGTCTCGAGATCGTGGTTACGTTTTTGGCCCTGCTTGAACTAGTGAAGCGTTATCGTGTCGAAGCGCGGCAAGAGGGCTTGTTTAGCAACATCGAGATTGATCGCCTCGAGGGCTGGCAGGACGACGAAGAGATTGAGTTGGAGTTTGAATAAAGCAAGTCTTGCGATTTACAAAACTCTATCGCACACCGAAAGCACAAACTCAAACCTCGCTAACGCATCATCAATCACTTCATCTGTATCCGCCATGGACGTATACATGCGTGAACCAGCCAGCGTGACCAATCCTTCTGCCATGTAAGCCGCGCCCATTTCTTCCATCATATGCTTGCGTGGGTCAGCCTCCCTCAACAAACGAAACACATTCCTGAAATCAAGCAACATCACGCCAGACGTTTCAAGATGGACAATCGAGCCTTGATTGAATGAGACAAATGGCAATTCATATTTCTCGATGATTTGATTCAAGCCCTTTGTCAATCGGTCGCCCGCTTTTCCCGCAACGACCGGTGCATTCGTTCGTTCCATTTCGAGCAAAGAATAATAACCGGCTACACATGAAAGCGGATTAGCCGAGAGCGTTCCGCCAACATATGCGCGATCACCGGTTCCGCCGATGCCCGCCGCAAAACTCTGAATCACTTCGCGCCGTCCACCCACGCCGCCCGCCATCGGATAGCCGCCTGCGACACATTTGCCGAATATCGTCAGGTCAGGTTTGATGCCGAAGAATCCCTGTGCCCCGCCCATGCCGAGTCGAAAGCCCGTCACGACTTCATCGAAGATTAATAGCGCACCGAACTCATCACATAATTCCTTGACCTTTCGATTGAAATCAAACGGAACCGGCCGCGTGCCGCTTTCGGGTCCAACCGGTTCGACAATCACCGCCGCCGTCCCGCCGCGCAAACGATTGAAGATCAAATGTCGTTTGAGCGCGCTCAAATTATTCGGATAGAACTCTTGTGTCGCGCTGTTGGCTCCGCGCGGGATGCCTTTCGCTTCCATCCGACCCGTGCCGGGAACGTGCAAGCCATAGACCATCTGGTCGCTCCAGCCGTGATACGCGCCGCCGACCTTGATGACATATTTCTTTTTCGTGAAAGTTCGCGCCGCGCGAATCGCCGCCATGACACTTTCCGTCCCTGAACCCAACATGCGGAACATTTCAATCGAAGGCATGAAGCTCTGAATCAATTGCGCGAGTTTCAATTCGTATTCATGAAATAATCCAGTGACTGGCCCGCATAAATTCAACATCTCAAAAACTTTTTCGCGAACGGGCGCATAGTTGCTTCCCAACATGGTCGGGCCGCCCGCTTGGAGGAAATCAATATAACGGTTTCCATCCACGTCCCACAAATATGCGCCATCCGCTTTTTCGACAGCAATGGGAAATGGATAGTTAAATGCCAGGTTATGTTGAACCCCGCCCGGAATGATCTCACACGCCGCATCGTTCAGCTCTTTTGACCGTTTGCATTTCGTCTCGAAATAATCGAGATACGCCTGCATCTTTTCGCGACGCACCGGTCGAATTGGCTGACTGATCAATTTATCCAAGCGTTCATAGACTTCGTTCACGTTCAAATATTCAGATATAGCATATTGTTGTTCGTTCATGTCTCTTCTCTTCGATGTGAAATGAATTACTCTCCGCTTGTTTCAAAATTACCGGCTTCGACTTTCTTTTGGTCGGCTCGTAATTTCGAGAAGGCGATCTCGCGAATCGCCAGCGGAATCTTACTTACAGGTTTTTCAGCGCACAATGCCAGCAGATAAGCTAGCGAGCACTTCTCCAGGATTTCCACGTTATGTTCGGCGCGCTCCGCATCATGACCAAAACATAACGCACCATGATTTTGCATGATAAAAGCATTGTTATGATTCTTTACGTGCTTCGCAATTGTATTCTTCAGGAAAGATGTCCCTGAAGGAGCATACGGAATAATTTCCACCGTGCGCCCAAGGAAGCGCGCCTGCTCATCAAACAAGGCCGGAATGGGCGCACGAATCAGCGCCAACGCGCTGGCATAGACTTGATGAGTATGCACGATAGCGTTGACATCCGGCCGCACCTGATAGATTGCACAATGCATGGCGCTTTCCACCGACGGCTTAAACTGACCTTCCAATACATTGAGTTCAAAGTCCAGAATACACACATCCTCGGAACGCATCTTCATATAATCATAATTCGAAGGCGTAATGGCAAATGCCTTTTCCTTAAGGATGCGGACCGATACATTTCCGCCTGTTGCAACAAGATAGCCTTTTTGCGTTAACTTCTGCGCAGTCTCCACGACCATTTTCTTAGCAGAATCATACGATTGCATATTGTCTCCTAAGTATTAGTGAGAATTATAATTCAATACCGCGTCATTGCACCTCCACAAATAATAAAAGGAGAAAAAGCATAGCTCTTTCTCCTTGACATAAAACATCGTTACGATTTTAGTTACTTCGCTGCAAAACGACCCGCCACCGCATCCCAGTTGACTACATTCCACCAAGCGGTGACATAATCCGCGCGGCGGTTTTGGTATTTGAGATAATACGCGTGTTCCCAAACATCAACGCCCATAATCGGAGTCGCGCCATCAGAGAATGGATTATCTTGGTTAGCGGTTGAGACAACAGCGAGTCCACTGCCCTTCTTGACGAGCCACGCCCAGCCTGAGCCAAAGCGGCCGTTAGCGGCTTTGGTAAATTCTTCTTTGAACGCATCGAAGGATTTGAACGACGAATCAATTGCTTTAGCAAGTTCGCCCTTCGGTGCGCCGCCAGCTTTGGGAGCCATGATTTCCCAGAACATGCTATGGTTCCATGTACCACCGCCATGATTGCGGACAACCATGCGCACGTCCTCGGGCACGGCATTCAAATCTTTTAACAATGCTTCGAGAGATTTGCTCGCCAGTTCGGGATGCTTCTCAAGCGCGCCGTTGAGATTGGTAATATAGGCCTGATGATGTTTATCGTGATGAATGGTCATGGTCTGTGCATCGATATATGGTTCAAGTGCATCGACCGCGTACGGAAGTTTTGGAAGTTCAAAAGCCATTTTATTTTCTCCTTAGACAAAAAAGACAAATGATGTCGAGATTCTATTCAGACAATAGATGAATGTCAAGGTAAGGATGTCGACTCTAACAAATCGCTAATAGAGGCAGTATACTTGCCGAAACTTATGACCAAAGAACGCGTTCGCTTCATTCTGCCCTTTGCGCTTTTTATCGCGATCCTAGCCGTCTCCACCGCCTCGATCTTTATCCGCTTCGCACAATCCGACGCGCCTTCGCTGGTCATTGCCGCTTTGAGATTGACCTTGGCCAGCCTCGCGCTTGCGCCCGTTGCATTAACACGTCACCGAGTTGAACTACAGAGATTGACCCGCCGTGAATTATTACTTGGATTGTTATCGGGTTTATTGCTCGCGATTCATTTCGCTACATGGATTTCGTCGCTGGAGTATACGACCGTTGCAAGTTCGGTGATCTTCGTCAGCACGGGACCGTTATGGGTGGCGTTGCTCTCGCCTTTCTTTTTGCGGGAGCCGCTCACTCGTCCGGTATTGACCGGGATGAGTTTGGCATTGGTTGGTGGAATTGTCATTGCTTTAGCCGATGCATGTTCATGGCATAATGAACTCGTTTGTCCATCGCTGAATCAAATTTTGCACGGACGAATGTTGCTCGGGAATTTTCTGGCGCTCGTTGGCGCATGGATGGTGGCAGGTTATTTAATGATTGGACGCAAATTGCGCGCAAAGATATCGCTCATGCCTTATATCTTTTTGGTTTATGGAATGGCGGCGGTATGTTTGTTGATTATCGTGTTCATCGCGCGAGAAAGTCTAATCGGTTATCATTGGATCACATACATTTGGATTTTGTTGTTGGCACTCGTGCCGCAATTGATCGGTCACTCAACTTATAATTGGGCTTTGGCATATTTGTCTGCGGCTTTTGTGGCAGTCATGACGCTCGGCGAGCCTATCGGTTCTTCCATCCTTGCCTACTTCATTTTGCAGGAAACTCCGACCATCGCCGTGATCGCAGGCGGAGCGTTGATTTTGATGGGAATTTATTTGTCCACCCGCGGCAGCAAGGTTGAAATTGAAGAAGTGCACGATTAGTAACGATGATTATTGTTATCATGGGCGTTTCGGGTGCGGGTAAGACAACCGTTGGAAGGTTGCTTGCTAAAGAACTTGGCTGGAATTTTTATGATGCAGATGATTTTCATTCGGCGGCGAACAAGGACAAAATGTCCCACAGCGTTGCGTTGACCGATGAAGATCGCGCGGATTGGTTGATGAGTTTACGCCGGTTGTTGAATCAATGCGGTGCAACAAGCCGATCAGCTGTGTTAGCATGTTCCGCTCTGAAGCAAGAATATCGAAACGTTCTGCGTGTCAACGATAAAATTCACTTCATTTATTTGCAAGGAAGCTATCAGCAAATTCAAGCGCGGATGAAGGAACGCAAGGAACATTATATGAAACCCGAGATGCTGGCAAGCCAATTTGCTATATTGGAAGAACCAAATGACACGCTGAAGGCGGATATCTCAAAGACGCCAAAGGAAATTGTTGCGTTGATCCGCAAGGAATGGAAATTATGAAACTACCGTCTCATCTCTTTTTGGATTCGCTTAACATTCCATACGAAGCCAAAAGTTTTTCATCCGAGACAGAGAAAGGCGCGGCGAATGTCGCGCGCGCGCTGGGATTCTATGAGCGGCAAGCGGTCAAAACGTTGATCTTTCAAGCCGATACCGGAGAGCGCGTACTGGTGATGCTTGGCGGCGACCAGAATGCGATCTCGGGTAATCTGAAGAAAGCAATCGGCTCGCGCAATATTCAAATGGCCGCGCCGGAAGTGGTCAAAGAAACGACCGGCTATGTAATTGGTTCGATCCCACCTTTCAGTTGGCAGACAGAGGGCTTTCGTTCGTTTCTTGAAGCATCATTAATGAATGAACCGGTTTTAGGAGTTGGCGCGGGGCAATGGGGAAACGAGATCATGATCACGCCGCATAATTTGATCAAAGCCAGCAAAGCGATTGAAGTCAATTTGACGGATAGAGAAAAGCCAATAATATTGTCTTGAGTTGAACGACATCGAAAAACAATGACACTACTCACTGACTTAACAATAACCGTGATTGGCTATGTCATCCTGGCTTTTTCGTATCTCGGCTTGGGATGGGCTAGTTCACGAATCCTGAGAATTGATTTTCCTGTCAAAGAAAAGTTATTTGTTCTAATATGGCTGGGATGGGCTATTACGCTTTTCTTGCTCCAGATATTGAATTTATTTTTTCCTATCAATATATTCTCAAGTGTCCCCTTTTTGATTCTTGGAGTGATAGCTGCGATTATCTTTTTTAGATATGAAGGTTGGAAACAAGAAGCGTTTCCCTCTTCATGGATTTATCCGGTCTTACTGGCGGTCACGACGATTTGGATTGCCATTTTATCCATGTCGGCGCCCACCATCTTCGACGACGGGCTTTACCACTTCAACTCGATACGTTGGCTAAATGAGTATCCTATTGTGCTAGGACTTGGTAATTTATATAGTCGCCTCGCCTTTAATCAATCCTTTTTTGCGTACGTAGCTTATCTTAATCTTTATCCCCTCTTTAACCATGGCTACAATATTGCCAACGGTTTTCTGTTATTAGTCTTGTTAGCTGAATGCCTGTTATATCTTTCAAGCTCTATTTCCAAAAAAGATCGTCTTGCAGATTTCTCGTCGTCCAATTTAATCCCCATCCTTTTCATACCCACGTTGATATATATGGCACTGATCTTTGAGGTGTCGAGAACCGGCATGTCATCTCCAAGCCCCGATATCGCATCATTATTTTTGCAAATCCTGCTGTTCTTTCATTTTGTCCGTGACATCGAAGAAAACCTATCCGACAAAGGCAACAAGGCGCGAATTGCTTTTATTCTTATCATGTCGGCAAGCCTGATTACCGTCAAGTTGAGCAACTTATTTTATGTCGCAGCGTTATTTGCGATTCTATTATTGGTCAGGATTAGGTCTCACCACCTGCCATCAAAACAAACTCTTTCGACCATTGGCTGGCTGATTGGATTGCCTGTCCTTATCGTAGTACTATGGAGCTTTCGGGGGATACTCTTAAGCGGTTGCCCTGCCTACCCATCAACCTTCGGTTGTTTGCACGTAGCTTGGGCGGAACCGATTAACGCGGTCAAGTTAGAAGCGAACCGTATTTATAGCTGGGCGCGGCAAAATGGAATGCCGCCCGATCAAGTGTTAAATTCATGGGCGTGGCTGGGGCCGTGGTTTTACGGAATACTCCAGGATAATATAGTAACGGTCATATATCCTTTGATTATTTCAATACTAGGAATCATTGTAAGTATCATATTATATTGTGGCGTATCATCCAAAAAAGTTAATCGAAAGATCTTTTTAATCCCTGTGCCAATTTGGATAGGTATCATCTTCTGGTTTGGACTAGCTCCCGACCCTCGTTTTGCGAATGCCCTGTTCTGGATTCTTCCTGTTGCCACCATGATCGTTACCGTAAAAATCATAGAAGCCTCACAAAAGATCAGGAACGGAATCGTCCTGGCAATGTTCGTAATTGTCAACGCCAATGTAATCTGGTTTTTTGTTAATAATCCCCAAGTATTTACATCCTTACCGGCTAATGGTTATGCACCTTTACCTAAAGTCCGGTTGGTCGAGAAAATAACTCTTTCCAGCTTGGTGATTTGGACTCCTCTAAACGGGAATCAGTGCTGGGATTCAAGGATTCCTTGTACACCTGATTTCAACAAAAACTTGAACTTTATTGATAATAAACTTTTTCCTGAGTTTACAACGGGCAAGTAGAAAATACCGATGAGAGAAGCCGGTTAGTATAATCATGAACAAGTCTTTATTTGAAGTTCGCGATTCCCCCATTCAAGGATTCGGCGGGTTCGCTACACAACGCATCCGCAAAGGGACGCGCATCATCGAATATATCGGAGAACGCATCACGTCCGAGGAAGGCGACCGCCGCTACAGCGACGAAGATGAACATCCGCATGTGTTGCTATTCGTGGTAGACAAGCACACGGTCATTGATGCCGGTGTCGGAGGCAACGACGCGCGCTTTATCAATCATTCATGCGAACCGAATTGCAAGACAGTCGTTGAAAAGAAGCGCGTATATATTAAGGCCATCAAGAACATCGCCGCAGGCAAAGAACTGACATATGATTACAACCTCACACGCGAAGGCAATGACACTCCTGAAACCGAAAAACAATTTGCCTGCCATTGCGGAGCGAAGACCTGCCGCGGCACAATGCTTGCACCAAAGAAAGCAAAAGGGAAGAGAAGTTGATTCAAGTCAGTACAGCGATTTTAGTTACTTTGACAGAGCACGAAAAGCCGGCGTTGCGACCATGAAAGATTTAGTCACGTAATCTGTAGAGAATATATTGCGTCGTAGGACCCCCTAAACAGCGCCTTATACAGTCTACAATCTGGTTAGCCAGTTGATATCCTGAAAAATCCAAACGAGTGACAGACACCATGCTCAAAACGCAAAAGATCGTCGTCACCGAACTGGATGAACTATACGCGTATGTGGGTCGGGAAAAACGATAGTTCATTTGCATAAGCTTGCTATCGCAAAACCTCCAGGAACTTGCGGCACCTTATATTAGCCGTAAATGTCTGCGCGACCGAACGGCACATTACTCTTACCATCACGGCTCATCTTTGATAGCAGAGTTTGGTTGACATTGATGCTGCCACTTTCAAATCCATAAACAGAAGCCGACATATACAAACGCCACGTGCGATAGGTCACTTCGTCGGAGACTTTGATCGCTTCTTCACGGTGATCCGCCAAGCGATTGACCCAGTTGCGTAACGTGAGCGCATAATGTTCCCGTAGATTTTCCACATCACGGACTTCAAATCCGGCATCCTCCGCCATCACATTGACTTCACTAACCGGCGTCAATTCCCCATCAGGAAATATATATTTTTGCTGGAAAGTTCCGCGTCCAAAGATATATTTGGCGATAAAGCTTTGCTCGTCAGCTTTGGTCACAGTGCGGCGCGAGATGCCATGATTGAGGAACAATCCGCCGGGTTTGAGCAGGCGATGGACTTGGGCAAAATATTCTGGCAGATGACTTCGCCCGACATGCTCAAACATGCCCACGCTGACGACCTTATCGAACAACTCGTTGTCGAGATCGCGGTAATCTTTCAGCTCAACGGCAACCCGCTCCTGAAGTCCCGTGCGGACGATTTGTTCGTTTGCATAAGCTTTTTGATTCTTACTCAGAGTCACGCCAAGTACATTCACGCCATATTTCGAGGCGGCATAACGTGCCAGCCCGCCCCAGCCACAGCCGATGTCAAGCAGGCGCTCGCCGTGCTGCAGCCGTAATTTGCGGCAGATATGTTCCATCTTATATCCCTGCGCGGTATCGAGGTCCTCCGCGCCAGTCGGAAAATATCCGCATGAATATTGCATATTGCGGTCGAGCCAAAGCGAATAGAAGTCGTTGCCAACATCATAATGATACTGAACTGCCAGCAAGTCCCGCTCGCGAGAATGAAGCGTGCCGTGAAGTTGGAGCGGGCCGCGTCCCTGCGGTCGCGCCGCACTCGAGGTGGGAAGCTCCAATAGACCGAACCCAATTCCAAGAATTTCTCCAATAGAGAGCGTCCGGGTGGCAATCGTGTCCATCAACGAGAATACAGAAAAAATATCGCCATCGATATCGAAATCTTTGAGAATGAACGCCTCTCCAAGCGAGAGTTCGATGGGCGGCTTGAACATATGCCGAAGCGCTCCTGCATGATTGAGAACAAGAGAGAATGACGGGCCGCCATCAATAGGGAATTCGCTCCCATCCCATAAACGGATTCCAAATCCGCGTGGTGATGGGAAAAATCGCTCAAGCAAATCAGCCGTACGCCGAACAATAGATTGGGAAGAAGAAAGCGAGGCGGTTTGCGCCATAGCAGACTCCTTGTCAAGGACATACTAGATTAGAACAGTAGTCATTTCAAAGCATCTACTAGTAATGATACATCTTTAACACTTAGTAAATGAACGCGTAACACTTTTCGTTTAGCCTCGATCAACGCTTCGTAATCACCCAGAGCTTGTGCATGGATCAACGTGCCAAACGTTAAACCTTCAGTGGGAATACTTATATCTTTTTCTGACTCAGCAGTAATTTGAATGAACAATGCATTCTTCGGTCCGCCTTTTTGAAACTGTCCCGTCGAATGTTGGAAGCGCGGGCCAAACCCCGCGGTCACCGCATTGCCCGTCTTGGTGCGGATGGCAATGCGCAACTCCTGCAAGGCTTCAGTCATCGCTGCGTTGCGCGGCAAGTAGGCATCGATGGCGACATAACCATTCGGTTTAGCTTTCTTCAGGAATCCATTCAAAATGGATTTCAACGACACACCACTCAAACTTGAAGGCGAGAAGACCGTCACGCCATCTTTCTTCCAGGCAGGCTTGCCTTCCTTCAACTTGCCTTTCTTTTGATACTCGGCAATCTTAGCTTGGGTGATTCTCTTGCTCAATTCCACATTGGGTTGGTCAAATGCGTTGACTCCTAAAATCGAACAAGCCACTGCAGTCGCAATTTCCCAGCGATACATCTCCGCGCCAACATCATAAGGATCAGCAATCGCAAAATCTAGCACCGGATATCCCGCGTCTCGCAATGACTTCATCATCGCATCCAACTCGCCAGTCTGGCGCAGATACACAAATATACGATCAGTACCATAAACTTTTACTTCCCCAATCGGTTCAAGCGGAACCGGCAGAATTCCTTTTCCAGCCTTGCCGCTTGACTCGGCGATGATTTGCTCAATCCATGCCGCAAAAGCGGATAATGGCGCATCGCTCAGGATCGTCAACTTGTCGCGGCCTGCGAGAGCGGATTCGCCCAGGACGGCACCCAATGCCAAACCGGGGTTGCGTGCCGCGGGAATATGTTCGCCGCATTGACGTTTCATCCAATCGGCTTTATCGAGCAGACGATTCAAATCCATGCCGAGCAAGGCGGCTGGCACAAGTCCAAAGTCTGTCAACGCGGAATATCGTCCGCCGACCATTGGATCGGCAGAAAATATTTTTCTGAATCCGCGTTTGCGCGCCAGCACTTCCATTGATGTGCCTGGATCGGTGATGGCAACAAAGCGCGAACCATCTTTCTTGCTTAACTTCCAAAAATAATTGAAATTCGCCATAATCTCTGCTGTGCCACCTGATTTACTGGAAACAAGATAGAGACTTTTCTCAGGCGGATAATCTTGTGCTGCTTCCGCCACTTGCGCAGGATCGGTGGAATCCAAAGCGGCTAATGACAACGGCGCATCCACATTCGCGGCGGCGAGCAGCAAACTGAATACTTCTGCAGTCAATGATGAACCACCCATGCCCAAAACCAGAACGCGATCAATCTTCTCGCTACGGATTTCTTTTGCAAAGGCTTGATATTCTTTCAATCGTTGGCGCGCTTTATCAGGCGAGTCCATCCAGCCCATGCGAATTTTCACTTCGGCTTGACCGGCAGGATTTTTTGTCCACAATGTCGGATCATGATTCCATAGCCGTGCGGGAACGGAATCCGCTTGAAGCTGAGATATCCGTTTGGAAACGGAAACCGCTAACGGTCCAAGAGCAGAAGCGGCGTTCTTTCTTCGTCCGTCAATTGTTGTCAAGAGCTGTGAGAACGCATCCGCAAATGCCTTGACTCCTTCATCTTCTAATTCTTGTGTGACTTGATCCATCGAAATCCCCGCGGCTTCAAGCTGGGCAAGCGCTTCCTTTGATTTATCAAGATCGCGCGTCAAAGTCACTGCGGGAACGCCATGATCGCGGAATGCATCGAGCGTTGCAGGCGGAACCGTGTTGACCGTCTCAGGGCCGATCAGATTATCCACATAGACGGTATCAGGATATGCCGGATTCTTTGTGCCGGTGGATGCCCACAGCGGACGCTGGACGCGCGCGCCTTTGACCTTAAGATTTTCCCATCGGCGACCCACAAAGGTTTTCACGAATTCATCATAGGCGAGCTTGGCATTTGCGATCGCAGCCTGACCGTGCAAAGGCGAACCTTCCGGAAGCCGGGGATCAATCTTTGTATCCACGCGCGAGACAAAAAACGAAGCCACGGATGCAATGTGATCAATGGAATGTCCAGCGGCGAGATGATCTTCCAATCCGCTGAGATATGCCTCCATCACTTCAACATACCGCTCTAACGAAAAGATCAATGTCACATTGACATTAACACCCACAGCAAGGGCGCGTCGAATGGCCGGTATGCCTTCTTTTGTGGCTGGAATTTTGACCATGAGGTTGGGACGGGCCACACGCGCCCAAAGCTGTTGCGCCTGAGACGCGGTCGCTTCCGTATCATGCGCAATCGTCGGGCTGACCTCGATGCTCACATAACCATCGCCGCCGTTTGTCTCTTCATAAAGCGGGCTGAACAAATCGCAGGCCGCGCGGATGTCTTCGATGGCAAGTTCCCAGAATATTTTTTCCGCGTCCCAGCCGGACCATGCCAGCGGCACAAGCGCGGAATCATAATCCTTCGATTTTGAAATGGCGTTATTGAAGATTGTCGGATTCGAAGTCATGCCGCGGATATCGCCGCGTTCGATCATGGCTTTGAGTTCGCCGTTCTCCAATTGCCGGCGCTGGATGTTATCCAGCCACAGAGATTGACCAAGAGATGTTAATTTTTCGATAAGTGTTGACATTCGACCTCTATAAAACGGACTCGCCGTTCTCCATTTTGTGAATTTTTTTGACTCGTCTTGCTAATCTTTCGCCGCCGGGTTCATTGCCAATATAACGTGCACCCAGAAAGGCAACGGTCAACGCCTTGGCAAGTTCCGGTCCAATCACGCGCCCGCCGAGACATAATACATTCATGTCATCGTGCAGAACACCTTGCGCGGCAGAATACGCATCGTGGCAAATGGCAGCATACACCCCCTTCATTTTGTTCGCGGCAATACATGCGCCCACGCCCGAACCGCAGACCAAAATTCCGCGCTCAGCTTGGCCGCTCTGGATCGCGCGTCCAACTTTTTCAGTGAAGTCCGGAAAGTCCACCGGCTCGGCACTATTGGTGCCCATGTCAATCGGCTCGTGACCTGCGCTCCTCACGGCCTCCAATATTACCGATTTCAACGAAAAACCTCCGTGATCAAATCCAACAGCAATTTTCATTTCTTCTTCCTTACTGTCTTTTTTGTTTTGACCTTTTTGGAACTCTCTTTCTTTGGCAATAAAGGTTTGGCTTGTGCCAAAATATTTTCAACGGTAAACCCAAGTTTTTCGAAGATGATCTTATACGGTGCAGACGCGCCGAAGCGATCAATCGCGATAATCTTTCCAGAGGAACCGACGTATCGTTCCCAGCCGAGGCTGGCTCCCGCTTCGACCGCGATCCTTGCCTGAATCTTTTTCGGCAACACGGACTCATGATAAGCCGCGTCCTGTTTCTCGAACAATTCCCAAGATGGGAAGGACACAACCCGCACGCTCCGTCCCTGCTCTTCCAGTTTTTTCGCGGCATCATAAATCAATCCAACTTCCGAGCCGGAAGCCATCAGAATTAACTCTGGCTTCTTCTTGCCGAAATCCTTCAATACGTAGGCACCTTTCTCCACCGCTGAAGAATTTGTAGGTTCAAAGATCGGAACATTTTGGCGCGTCAACGCAAACGCGATTGGCCCATGATGATTCTCTATTGCTACTTTCCAGGCTTGCACGGTCTCGTTCGCATCGGCAGGACGAATGACCGTCACATTCGGCACGGCACGCAAGGCAGCGAGGTGTTCAATCGGCTGATGTGTAGGGCCGTCTTCGCCGAGACCCACGCTATCGTGCGTGAAGATAAATCTTGTGGGAATCTGCGAAAGCGCGGCAATCCGAATCGCAGGCTTCATGTAATCAGAAAAGATGAGGAACGTTCCGCCATATGGGATCACGCCGCCATATAGAGTCATGCCATTCAACGCTGCACCCATCGCGTGTTCACGGACGCCGAAATGAAAATTGCGTCCTTGATAAATCTCTTTTTGAAAATCAGGACTGCCGTCAATCCTTGTGTTGTTCGAGGGTGCCAGATCAGCCGAGCCGCCGATGAGTTCCGGAAGCTTCGCCGCCAGCGTGTTGATTACTTTGCCCGACGCCACGCGCGTGGACATCCCTTTGGGATCAACCGAAAAAGTTGGCAAAGCCGACTTCCAGTCCTTCGGAAGTTTTCCAGCTAGACGTCTTTCCAGCTCCGCTCCTTTTTCAGGATTGGCCTGTTTGTATTCCTCGAATTTCTCATTCCATGCTTCTTCAAATTTTTGTCCGCGGTCAATAGCTTCACGGAAAAATTCCTGCACCTCGCCGGGAATCACGAAGCGCGGTTCAAGCGGCCAGCCCAGATTTTTCTTGGCGGCATTCAATTCTTCATCACCAAGCGGCTCGCCGTGCGCCTTCGATGTTCCCTGGCGATTCGGCGCGCCGAAGCCAATCACTGTACGCACGCAGATCAGCGATGGGCGCGAAATCGGCTTTTGCATTCTGAATCGCACGATCAACTGCGTCGACGTCATTACCGTCATCCACTTTTTGAACATGCCATCCATAAGCTTCAAAGCGCGCGGCCCGATCTTCCGTGAAGGCCAAATTTGTCGATCCGTCAATTGAGACGTGGTTATCATCATAAAGATAAATCAATCGCCCCAACTGCAAATGTCCCGCCAGTGACGCGGCTTCAGATGAAACACCTTCCATCAAATCGCCATCCGTCACAATGGCGTAAATATAATGATCGAACAAATCCGGCGAGAAAGACGCGGCAAGGTGCGCTTGAGCAATTGCCATTCCTACGCCTGTGGCAAAACCCTGACCGAGCGGCCCGGTGGTCGTCTCGAACTCCAGCCGTCAATCCATATTCAGGATGCCCCGGAGTCTTGCTCCCCCACTGACGAAAATTCTTCAATTCGTCCAGCGACAAATCATAGCCGGTCAAATGCAACAACGAATATAAAAGCATTGAACCGTGTCCGCCAGAAAGGACGAAGCGGTCGCGGCCGGCCCATTTAGGATTGTGCGGATTGTGGCGCAGATGACGCGTCCACAACGCAAAAGCCATTGCGGCGGCTCCCATTGGAAGCCCGGGATGACCCGAATTCGCCTTCTGAACCCCATCTGCAGAAAGGAAACGAATTGTGTTTATGGCGCGTACTTGCAAATCTTCAGTCGACATAGTTCTCCTCAATGATCAGTATTTTTCTTTCAATGCCAATACCGGCAATGTGACAAAACCTTCCAGCTGATGTCCCACCTGAATTATCTCAACCGGTTTTTGCACGGCGTGCCATGCCGTATAAGCGGCAGCCATTGCATCCAACTGCGCGGGCGAATAGACAAGTTCAAAAGGCAGAAGGCCATGCAGCAATTTGTGGCGGGTAATTTCTTCAAAGAAAACCATCGGATCCCCGATCCGAAATCCGAGTTCATACAACAACAACTCACGCTGAATCCTTCCCTCCAGAGTCATTTTCGAAAGCGGGCGGAGACCGATTAAAACGCAGAAACACGCATAGGAATTTGTCTCCAGCCATTGATGCGGAGCAGTGTCGCAGGGATATGCTTCGAATCCGAGCTGGGATAGTTCTTTATAGAAAGCGAATCCGCGCGGACCCCGGCCGGACAAAGCGATTCTTTGGCATCTGTTCTCCTGACCGCGATGCCCCGCTGACGCAACTCATATTCAGCAACGCGCATCTCCTTGCCATGCCGTGAACGGGACGTCAAGCTTTGTCCTTCAAGATTCTTCCTTGCAACACCATGATTTACATGCGAGGGCGCATTAATCGCGACCACGGTCGATTTTTGTCCGGCAAGAAATGCGAACGTTTCTTCCCATTCCGCATCCGCCAACGCGACCAGATTTAAATCATGATCCAACGCGGCGTAAGTCAATGCCTTATGCCCCGAAGTTAGATCAATGCCGATGTAAACCGAATCCGTTAAAAACATAGTAAGATATAGCTCGCAAACGCACACAGTAGAAGTGTATTACAAAAAAGAAACTTATGCAACCGATTTTTCGACGTTCTCTCTACGCGATTATTTTACTCTCGGGTTTGGTTTGGATCTTTGTCAGCGCCGACAAAACTAACTCTGCAACTGCCGGACGAATTCCCGCTCCGCAAAAAGGATTCCTAGCGCCCAAGTTTAAACTCGAAACGCCTGACGGTCAATCCATTGCACTAACCGACGAACGCGGAAAAGCCATACTCGTCAATCTTTGGGCAACATGGTGTCCGCCTTGCCGCGCCGAAATGCCGACTATCGAAAAGGTATATCAGGAATACCAAAGTCAGGGCCTTATTGTGCTTGGTGTAGATGCCACCATCCAAGACGACCCGACAGCCATTGCGCCATTCGTAAAACAATATGGCATTACCTTTCCTATTTTGCTGGATATGAATGGCGAAGCTTCCGACCTATATGAACTGCGCTCTTTACCCACATCCTTCTTCATCGGACGTGATGGTGTAATTAAGAAGTAGTGGTCGGTGGGCCAATGTCTGAGGCGTTGCTTCGTACGAATATCGAAGAAATCATTAGATGAATATAATGTCTTTATTCCAAAACATTTTTGCACCGCCGCGCGATCTGATTCTAATCATTCTTGCGGCGTGGATGGGCCTGATGTTGTCAGAACGACATGCCCCGCGTCATCAGGTAAACCTGGACGCACTGAGCAATCTTTTGCTTGTAAGCTTGGTGAGTTTTGTTGTTGGCGGACGTGTTCTTTACGCTCTGGAGAATCTCGCCATTTTTTCGCAAAGCCCGACAAGCATCTTTTCAATTAACACCGCACTATTTGATCAGTGGGGCGGATTGGCAGCCGCGGCCATTACAGCTTTTGTTTATGGACAGCGTGCTCATCTTCCGCTTTGGCCTTCGCTTGATGCGCTAACTCCGCTTTTCGCCACACTGGCAATTGGCATTGCATTCTCGCATCTAGCGTCAGGTACGGCCTTTGGCAAAGAGACGAGCGTTCCCTGGGCAATCAATCAATGGGGCGCATTGCGACATCCAACACAAATCTATGAAATTATCGCGGCAATCTTGACTTTGGTCTTGATCTTGATTCAAAAACCAACTGCAAAGCCCGGATTTGAATTTCTGTTATTCATTGCGCTAACTTCCGCAAGCCGCCTTGTTATTGAAGGTTTTCGCGGCGACAGCACTTTTGATTCTCGGCGGCCTGCGCGCCGCGCAAATTGCAGCCTGGCTGATTCTGTTCGCTGCATTAATTAGCATAGAGTATCAAAAGAGATTGGATCACGAAAATGAATAGAAGTTCCTATCATTGTTAAAAATATAAAGCCCGGCCATTTCGGTCGGACTTTGTCTATGTCATCCCGTTTTCAACCGATCTCCGGCTCGATCAAACCATACGAGCCGTCACGGCGGCGATAAAGCACATTGATCTTGCTGGTATCAGCGTTATAAAAAACAAAGAAATTATCATGCCCAAGCAATTTCATTTGCTCCACTGCTTCCAGTTCATTCATCGGCAGGATACGAAACTGCTTGTGCCGCGCGATTAGCGGAGGCAATTCACCTGTCTCATCCACTGGCACTGCATTCTCTTCCACTTCGCTGGCAGAACGACCATCCCCGCGCCCATGATAATGCTTGCCCTTATACCGATCAATCTGACGCTGTAATTTATCGATGGCCGAATCAAACGCAACCAGCGTTTCGTCCACGCGTTCCTCCGTGCGAAGCAACAAGCCCTTGCCTCGCACCGTTATCTGAGCCACGTTGCGATCCACCGCGTTGCGCGCCGATTTGTTATAGGTCAATTCCACGTACACCTCTTCAATGGCAGGTAAATAATGATCCAGTTTTGCAGCTTTCTTCTCAACATGATCCTTGATGCGATCGGTCATTCGAATGTTTCGCGTTTGAACATCCACTTGAATTGCCATATCGGGCCTCCTTAGAGAATAGAAAATATTTTAAACAAACTACTCAGACGCTATTCAAGCCGTGATGAGCCAATGCACGGGATACGGTTAATGCGAAAACGTCCCGGGCACCTGCGGCATAAAGTGCCTTGGCACAGGACGAAAGAGTAGATCCCGTTGTTGCAACATCATCCATCAATAAAACGATTCGGCCATTCACACGCGTCCCCTGAGCCTGAAAAGCTCCATCAACGTTTGCGCGGCGTTCTTTCTTTGTCAACCCAACCTGAGATCGGGTCTCGCGTACTCGAGTTCAATCCATCGGACGCAAAAGCAATTCCGGCCCCCAAAGCAAGCGGACGCGCGATCAAGCTCACCTGATTATAACCCCGTTCCTGCGAGCGCCTTTTACCTAGTGGAACCGGGACGATCATTTCAATCGGCCATTTCAAACCTATAAAAAAATCCGACAGTTGTGCGGCAAGCGCATCTCCCAGCGCCATATCCCAACGATATTTAAGTTTATGCAATGCGCTGCGAACAGGATCATCAAACGCAGACCAGGAACGGAGGAAGCGATATCGTGGCCGTACCCGCTGACAGTCCGCGCAAAGGCCCGCCTCGACCATTGAAATTCCGCAAACATCGCAAATAGGTTCAACAAAACGCTGAACTTTGGATTGACAATCTTTGCACCAACGCCGGCCCGGCTGGCCGCATCCGCCACAGTTCGGCGGGAAAATTAAATCCAAACTGCCCCAGGCAAATCGGTATAAAAAATAGGCCAGAGAAGTGTTCATCCCCAAGTTCCCTGCTAATCCAAAACACACCTCATTTGGTGAACATCGAATGTTGGATCTGTATGCCGGCCGGCACGAGCAAAATGATAAAGATGGAAGGAAAAGTAATCAGCGCCATCGGGATGAGCATTTTGATTGGAGCTTGATGCGCTTCTTCTTCGGCATGCTGACGGCGCTTTATACGCATTTGGTCCGATTGAATGCGCAAGACTTTCGCCAGGCTGACACCTAGACTCTCGCTCTGGATTACAGCGGCCACAAAGCTCGTCATTTCAGCGAGGCCAATCCGCTCTGCCATATCCCTCAGTGCGTCACGCCGCGGTTTTCCCAACTGAACCTCTCGGATCACACGTAACAAAGCGACAGAAAGTTGACTTTCCCATTTTTCGGCAACCTTCGACAAAGCGGCATCAAAGCCCAATCCAGCTTCCACGCAAATGGTCAGCAGGTCAAGCGCATCCGGCATGGCTTTGCGAATATCCTTCTGGCGCGCATTAATTTGACTTTGAAGCAATAACTGCGGAAAGAAAAATCCCAGGGCTGTAAAGAGCACCACGACAATGAATATTCGGATCAATGGCCAATTATGAGCGAGTAACGCAATCAGAAGTAGCCCTCCGCCAAACACACCCGCAAACACGAATCGGGAAGCAAGCAAAGTTGCCGCGTCGATATGGCCGGGGTTGCCGGCCAATTCAATTTTCTTGGCCGTATCCTCCAACGCTTTCTGTGGAGTGAAGCGGACTGAAAATTCACCAATACGGCGGAGCACCGGCAAAAGAACACGTTGGCTAAAGGGTTGCTGCATTTCAATTTCTTCAAGAGATGACACAACGTCACCGCGCTGGGTAGCCTCAGCCAAGCGAGCCATCAGTGGATCGTCTTCCTCACGGCTATGAGTTGCCCCAATACCCGCCACGATCACAGCGACCACGCCGCCGAGTATGACAAGGATGATTATTCCCCAGATCAAAACATTCGCCATATCACACCTCGATATCCGCAATACGCTGCATAATAAAATAGCCCAGCCCGATCATAAACAAAACTAACCCGGCAATAGCCGCACCACAAACGGGACCGTCATCCATAAAGGACATAATGTAAGTCGGATCGATAAACCAAATGATCAAGGCCAGAACAACAGGAACCAGTGACAAAAGAGTACCCGATGCACGGACTTGAGAAGTTAATACGCGTATCTCGCCCTTGATCTTGACGCGTTCGCGGATCGTAAATGAAATCGTATCCATGATTTCAGCAAGGTTGCCGCCCACCTCACGTTGAACATTGATGGCAGTGACAAGAAAATCCAAGTCCTCGCTCGGAATCCGGCGCAGGAGATTATCGAGTGCGCCTTCCATTGGGATGCCTACCTGCATTTCCTGTACCACGCGGTGAAATTCATCGCAAATCGGCGGAGGCAGTTCTTTGCTTACTGCCTCCATTGCCTGCATCGTGGAATATCCTGCGCGCAGACCATTCACCATCAAATTGATCATATCCCCCAATTGCTCATTAAACTTACTCAAGCGCCTAGCTTGCTGCCGACGAACATAAAAGCCCGGGATGAAGTAACCGACGACAGCGCCAATTACAAAAGATATTGGATTACGGCCGCCGATAAAATAGGCAATTCCTCCTACGAGAATAATTGCAATAACAATCAATGCAACGTACTCTCCGGCTTTGAATTTTAGATCGGCACGCGCCAAGTCGCGGCTGATGCGCTCGCCAAAGGAAGTCCGCTCCACACGCTTAGAAACCCAATCCGTTAGGGCCGCGTTCTGAGCTTGACCGTCGACTCCAGTTTTGTCCTCGTCCAGATATTGACCAAGACGTTGTTCAACCAACGCCCGCTCGCTCGAGGAAGAAACCACTACCCCGATGATCAAAAGAACAATCAGGACGATTCCGCCAATGACAATGATCCAAGCCATAATCTTACCAACAGCCTTTCAAAAATTCAATTCCTATAAGCGACGCCTTTCGCCGATGCCAAAGATGGACGGAGGCAGATGGATGCCGGTTGCTTCAATCTTGTCCATAAACTTCGGGCGCAGGCCAGTCGGACGCAATCGACCGATCACCTGACCATTTTCAAAACCCGTTTGCTCATAGGAAAAGATATCAGTCATTGTGATGACATCACCTTCCATGCCACTGATCTCACAAATACTGACGACTTTACGGGTGCCATCCCTCATGCGCGACACTTGACAAATCAATTCAACAGCACCGGCCATTTGTTCGCGAATGGCTCTCGCCGGCAAATCCATACCGGCCATCAGGCACATGGTTTCAATACGTGCAAGCGCATCCCTCGGACTGTTGGCATGCGCCGTGGTCATTGAGCCATCATGTCCCGTGTTCATGGCCTGCAACATATCCAGGGACTCGCCGCCTCGGCACTCGCCTACGATAATGCGCTCAGGACGCATACGAAGGGAGTTGATTACCAGATCGCGGATTGTGATCTCGCCGCGTCCTTCTATATTGGGCGGACGGGATTCAAGGGTGACCACATGTTCCTGACGCAATTGCAATTCCGCAGCGTTCTCAATGGTGATAATACGTTCGTCAGCAGGAATAAAGCCCGACAACACATTCAAAAGGGTTGTCTTGCCAGAACCGGTGCCGCCTGAAATGACTATATTCAGTCGAGATTCCACACAAGCTTTTAAAAACTGTATTGCTTCTTGAGTAATGGATCCGAATTGAATCAACTGCTCAGGGGTAATGGGATTCCTGGAAAACTTACGGATCGTAAGAACAGGTCCGATCAGCGAGATGGGAGGAATTACGGCATTTACGCGCGAACCGTCCGCCAAACGGGCATCCACATAAGGGCTGGATTCGTCAATACGGCGGCCCAGTGGGGCAACGATCCGATCTATGATTCGCAGGACATGGTCATTGTTTTCAAATGTCACCGGCACGCGATGGACCTTGCCCTTGCGTTCAACATAAATATTCTTGGCGCCGTTCACCATAATTTCGGTAATAGTATCGTCTTCGAGAAGAGGTTGAAGAGGACCTAAACCGAGAATTTCAGCCGCGATCTGCTCAAATAGACGCGCTCGCTCGGGTCGGGAAAGAACAATATTTTCTTCGGTCAGAATTTGTTCAAAAAGACCTTGGATCGTTTTGCGAACCTCATCCGTTTTCGTAATATCCATGGAAGGATCAAGTTCGGCGAGTAACTTATTTTGAACGCGAGTCTTTAGATCAAAATAAGAACCGGCTTGCGGAGAAGTAATCGGTGCGCTCACTCGGCGGGCTTGAAGAGAGGAAAGGCGAGAACCATCTCCACTACTACCCTGCGATCCACCACTGGACGGCTGAGGAGCCGTAGTGCCCTGTTGTCCCTGCTGACCGCCTTGCTCAATACGTTTAAGTAATGACATACATCCTCTCTTTAACGTTTACCGGCTGGGGCTTCCTGAGATTCGAGAACAGACAATTGAGCACGTACAGCTTCGGCAAGGGTGAGTATGCCTCTTGCAGCTGGTTGAGATCTATTGTCCAACATGAACGGAACGCCTCGGTTGACCGCTGGAATCACGGCTCGTTCATCAAGTGGAATAACCGCCTTGACTTCCTGTTTGAGATTCTCACTGATTCGTTCGGGCGTGATGGCAATACGCTTATCGAAACGATTCATCGTAAAAACAATGCGTTCTCGCTCAACACCCATGGTCGCAGATACATCCAGAAATAACCGCGCGTTGTTAATAGCGGGAATATCCTGCGTGGTAACCAACACAATGACATCGCTTGCGTCAATTGCCGCAAGAGTAATATCTGTCAAAATCGGCACAGTATCCACAACTACATAGGCATATATTTGTTTTAAGTATTCCAGCACCTTAGAAAATTGAACAGCTGAAACTTTCTCAGCCAGCTCCGGGCGCGGAGGTGCCGCTAAAATATGAATCCCGGATGGTTCATGCTTAATCATAATACTCTGAACAATGTCAGGATCCAATTCATCAACACGCGGAGCAATATCAAGAATGGTATTCTTGCCCTGCTCATTAAAAAAGACCGCCACATCGCCAAATTGCAGATTTCCATCCACCAAGACCACACGCGTATCTTCATTGTGCAAAGCCAGTGCCAGATTGACTGCAATGGTTGTGCAGCCGGTACCGCCCTTGGCGCTGTAGATTGTAACGATTTTTCCCTGTGAAAGGCCAACCATGCCGGGCCCCGCGACCTGCCCAACGCTAGGTAGTACAGAGGCCGCCCGCGCTTGTTGGGCGCTTTTGCTGCGCTCACTGCGTGCCATTTCTCCCGCCCGGCGAATAGCCGATATCAACTCGTCGCCGACCGGAGGTTTTGATAAGAAATCGCGTGCACCAGCCAGCATCGCCCGGCGCATATAATTCTGATCATTCTGAACTGACAAGATAACAACTTGAATCTGAGGCGACTTCTGACGAATGGATTCCGTAGCAGAAATACCGTCGATATCAGGCATATTGATATCCATTAGCACAACATCCGGATCAAGCTCCTGCGAGAGCTGAATACCTTCTTTTCCGGAACGTGCCGCGCCGACAACATCAACATCCGCCTCGAATTGAAGTAGCTTACGTATATTCTCGCGAGTTTCTGCAACATCATCCACAATCAGAACTCGGATTTTATCAGCCATACTTTTCCTCTAAATTCTAGACTTCCGCATTATTTGTTCATTTGGACGTTGTCGGCACAACATCATTTGGTAAGGTTGGTTGAGCTAAAGCGTCAACACGAGGTTGGGTAACATATGGCAACTTGGCCGGGACCGGAATATTGTATTGACTTAGCGCGAACTGCAACGTAATCGCATTCGTCGCTTGGCGGGATTGATCATTTGGATTCCGCAACGCCAATGTAATCTGGGCACTAGTATAAACCATATAATCCAGCATATCTGCATCTTGAGGCGAAACGATCAACGTGATGAGATCGGGCGCAACCGTAGCAACAGCCTGTTGTTGTGTTTGTTGCTGTTGAGCTGAAGTCTGGCTTGCCGATACTAAAGGAAAATTTCCAACTTTCATCACGACCACATCCTGCAAAACAGTCTGGCATACTGTCCGAGATCGTTGGGCTTCGGAGGGCACAACGTAATACGGTTGCTGAAGTGATGGCTCAAGCTCGACACGGCCCTGCGTACTAGCCGCGCCCCCTGAGCTGACTCCCAACGAGAGTGTCGGTAACGAACCTTGAGCAGCGCCCGTGCCAGATAAAATGGCAGTATGATTTGGCAATATGGATTGAAATCCAGCATCGACATCCACAAACTGGAAACAGGCATTCACATTAACATGAGCACCGTCGGCAACACCATAAGAGGTCAAGGAAAAACGCGTTGTCGGAATAGAAGCCGCCACCATCCCCGGCGGGATGACCGCCGCCCACGAAGGACCAGGGATCGCAACTGCCTGGGAAGCGTCTATGATAGCTCCTTTTGTAATAAAGGTCCCTTGAGACAAAGGAATACTGGCAATTTTGTTATTCAGTAGCTCAGACTGTTGACCTGTCGTGTACATGTCAGCAGTTACCAAGTTCTGCGGCAGAGTCTTGGTAGCCAGCACGTCTGCGGTTATTTTTCCGCCCTGCGGAATATTTTGGCCAGCAACATAAACGTCCACATTCGCAGGAGTTGCAGATTGTGATGATGGGGCGAGCAATTGACGAAACGCTACAAACGCAACAACTAGGCCGATGACCACAATCAACAGTACGAAGATGAGAATTCGCCCGCGGCGCATATAGTTCTCCTCTCAAGCATGATAAGATAAATTTATATCATATTCATTATACAGGAAAAATAGCAAAAACATGGTGAAAAAAAAGTGGGACTCTGTCAGTTTGACAGAGTCCCACCCGCTCGCCAAGAGCTATAAAATTTACACACTTGAGAGGCTTTTGTTGATTGAGCTAAATACGTTGCCGATGACGGGGCCCAAGACCATCAGGACCGCGATAACAACAATGGCAACCAAAACAAGAATCAATGCATACTCAACCAACCCCTGGCCTTTTTCCTTCGGAGCGAATAACATGGGGATTTATTCTCCTTTCCATTAGTTTCCTTGAAGCCATTCAAGGTTACATTTATTATAGCGACTTCCACATAATTGGCAAGGCGTAGCGTTTACAATAATGTTAGTCTAATATTTTTGTAATCTGAAAGAATAATCATCCTTGAATTGGAATAGAGAAAGAGATTCGGGAGCCTTTTCCCGCAGCACTGTCAACAGCAAAGCTGCCCCCCAGCATCTCAGCGCGCTCACGAATCAACTTTAGACCTAAACTGCTTCCACTGAGAACAGAAACAGAATCAAATCCTTTTCCATTATCATCTACACTAACTCGTATTACTTCGTTCCCCATATCTAAAAGGATTTTCACCAGCGTGGCTTGACTGTGACGCGCTGCATTTCCAAGAAGTTCCTGCACCGCACGAAATATCATGACTTCCAAATACGGCTCAAGGCGGTGCTCATTGCCGGTAACCGTCAAGCTAATATCCAATCCGGTCTGATCTTTAAAGGCATCCACATACTTTCGGATAGTGGGAACGAGTCCCAAGTCGTCAAGCATCATTGGCCGTAGCTCAAAGATAAAGTTGCGGACTTTTTGAAAAGTTCCCATAGCCGCGGCTTTTAAATTTCCAAGTTCTTCTTTCGCTTGAGCCGCATCTACATCAAGAAGTCGCATCGCAATTTCGGTCTGCAAAATAAAGTTCGACATGGCTTGAGCCGGCCCATCGTGCATCTGACGTGAAAGCCTTTGACGTTCCGCTTCCTGCGCGTTGACGACCATCTCGATTCCGGTCGAGGAAGCTTTTCCTCCGGTCGGAGTAGATTCACTTTCTGCAATGCCGGTAGAGGCGACTTTACCGAGTATAGCCTTATATTTTTCCAGATGATTCTTGTCGCTTTGAAGCTTTTCCAATTGTCCGCGCATGACAAAGAGACGTTGTTGTGCGTCCAACGCAGAATTGTAAGCCATCTTGATGTCCTGCGCAGAAGATTGTCCGATCTGATTTTGGACCTGCTGAAGATGCGCCGTAATAGCCGCATTCCGCTGAGCGAGCTTGGTCATCTCACCCTGACTCTGTTCCATCATCAAAGTAATTTCACGTAATGCCCGCTGAGTTTCCTCCAATTCAGCTTGGACATTAAAATCATCATCCGTCATTTTTAACATCCTTAACTAATTTTATTCCCAGAATTTTTCTCTGCATTTTTCAATTGCACCCAGCCATGTTTCAAGGCATAAACAACAGCCTGCGTACGATCCTCCACGCCGAATTTCCGCAAAATCGAGGTCACATGATTCTTAACCGTTTGATGACTAATGCCGAGCAAGCCTGCAATTTCCTTATTGCTCTTGCCTTTCACGACGCATTCAAGCACTTCCATCTCACGCTCGGAAAGCGGATGAAACGGGCTTCCGGGTTCACTATACGGGCGACGTGCCCCCTCCATTTGTTCGCTCACCCATCCATCCAATTCCCGTGCATTCAAAATCCGCGAACCAAATATAAACTTGCCATCAGCTACTTCGCGGATAATCTGAATTAAATTTTGCGGTTCAATATTCTTGGAACAATAAGCCGCCGCGCCGGCAAGAGCGGCATGCAAAGCTTGTTCGATATCATCATATCCCGTGACCAGAAGAACACGTGTGGGTAATTTTTCCTGCGTCACCTGATGAGTGATCTGTTGACCATTCAGTCCCGGCAAGTTCACATCAAGCACAGCGACGGCTGGTTTTAGGGAACGAATCAGTTCCAGCGCGTCAGATCCGGTGGCTGATTGTCCAACCACTTTCAGATCCGATTCCAACGTAAGCGCGTCCACCACGCCCTGACGGAATAACGGATGATCATCCACGATGAGTAATGTAATTTTCTTCATCCTAAACTCACACCAAAATCACAAGCAGACTCAATTTAGTATAGCATGAAAATACGACTTGATTTTAACCGATTAAGGCAATATCCAGCGATAAACTGCCATGTTCTTCTGACCGGCCTCAACGGCAAATTTACCTCCGCTGCTAAAGACAACTGGCGCGTTTCGTGTCAGGTTTGGATAAAAATCCGGGAACGCGATCAAATAGCTTACTCCGCGCTGATTGAGATACGCGGCCAAACGCGCTTCATCGCGCATGAACGGAATTACTTCCGGCGACACCAAGCCCGCCAAGTCGATCAATTGATGATGATCAAAATAGCCTAACGCGCCAATGTCATGTGCAGCAACGATTGAATTAGATGGAATATTCTGCGCGACCCATTTGGCAGTCACCACCATTTCCGATTCTATCAAACCCACATCTTCCCCATAAGCACGCGCACCAAGTGCCACAAAGCCAAGTATCACCAACACCAAGCTGACTTGCCAAACCTGTTGTGCCATCCGATGATAACGCTTCAAGAAATTAGATTTTGCAAACTCGAAAAATGCCAACAACCCAAACAAAAACAATATCGGCATAGCAGGCATGAGATAGCGTCCATGTTGATAGGCCGGAAGCCGCGAAATATATAAATACAGATAACCACCGCACCACAACATGCAGGCCATGCTCGCCCAATCACGTCGGCGAACGGATAAAACAGCCCAACCAATTATGCCTGGTAAAAGAATAATGCCAGGTCCTGTAAAAACTTGAATCAATAAAACTTCGATGTGATACAAAAAAGGTTCAGTTTGCCAGTATGCATATTCCACTTGCTTAGCATAAAACGTATTCGGCATCGGCGTTCCAGAAAGCCAAAGGTTGAAAAGAAGATACGGGACAACAAGCGAGCCGAAGCCGATTAGATACTGGACAATCACATTAAATTTATCCTGACTGGATTTTTCTATCAAGAGAATCGTCAAGATCACCGGAGCGAGCAGGGTCAAACCGTCAGGGCGAACCCAAACACTTAGACCGGTCAGCAAGCCCATGGTCAAATAGCGACGCGAACCGGTCATCAGCAAAGCCAAAACGGTTGTCAATAATAAGGCATCCAGCAATGTTTCCATGCCGGACATTGCGGCCCAAAGAAAATGCCATTCAGCGACAAAGAACAACCCAAACCACGGAACGCGCGGATGATATGTTGAAAGAAGACTTCGCGCCGTTGCTTCAGTTAAAACTCCCAGCCCTAAGAGAGTCAAACCACCGATGAGATACGTCCAAAAATATGGAGCGAGCCCCAGCCAAAAGCCAAGCGCAAGAACAAATGTCCAAAGCGGCGCGGTCGAACCTGCGGATGGATGCCCAAGTTGAAAGGCCCATTGCCCATGAAGAGCGAGATTGCGCGCAAAGGTTTGATGGATCCATGAATTATCGAGCGGAAAACCGATGCGATAAATCAGCGCACTGGCCAGCAAATAAATGCCCGAGCCTAAAATGGCTGCGCCGGCAAGGATCAATAGATCGCGGCGTTTTAGATCAAGGTTGGGTTTCAAAGATTTCGCGTTTCATTATTTGGTTCATTGACCTCGCCTAGAAAACGAAGGAACGAATCACCCTTATTGTTATAAATCGTTTCGATAGGGCCTGATGCGCCAGCGGCCTCGATTGCCACAAAGCGCGCGTGGAAACGAGTGGCAACAGCTAATAAAGAATTTTCATCACCGTACGGAATCACAATCGCCGAACGTCCGGTCATCAAATAATAGCCGGGTGGATTACGCACCATCACAACGTCCGCGGCTTCAGCGCCATTTTGTTGAAGCACCGCTTCCACCTTCGGATAAATTTGTTCGTCTTCTCCCCAACCGGGCTGGAGGATGCGAATGTAAAAAATAACGCCCGTCATCAAAACTGCGACACCGATCAACGCGACACGAAACACATTGAACGCCTGCGGCGTGAACCAGCCTCGCTTTCGCCCTGCGCCGACAGCGGACTCCAGACCCAAAGGCGCAATCGTCCACCAGACGGATTGGAGCGCCGCGCCCGAATGAAAGAATCCGCCGCGCGGACCTGCGAATGGGAAGATAACAGTCATCACGAAGAGAAGTCCAAGCCACGCCAATGATGCAAGTTGAACGCGCTCATCTTTGCGATATCGCCAGATACCAACCAGGATAAATGGAAACAGAAAAATTCCGCCTTGCGCCGCAAACGCGTTAAGGAAATTAACCCGCAAAGCATCCAAACGAACAGCAAGAGTATTTTGCCAGCCCTGTGCCAGCCAGGATTGCATGGTCAGTTGATTGGCGGGATATGCAAAGGTTTGATCGTAGTTCGTCAGCCAAAGCAGATAATGACCACCGGGGGCGAGGAACGTTCCATAGACTTGTACGTTGCGCCAAAACCACGGGCCCACGATGAGGAAGAAGCCAATCAGAGCGAGAACAAGACTGATTGAGGCCGCGCCTGCTTTGCGATCGGAGACGAAGCGCCAAAAGATCAACAGAACCGTTAAGCCAATCCAAAGGAGTCCATCACTACGAGCGAGAGTCAAAAGACCTGCGATCAATCCGAGAAAAAAATAGGTACGAGGCAGGCGATCCATGCACAGCAAAAAAAACAAACCACCCAAAGTGATATAGATTCCGTAATTGTCCGAAACCGGAATGAACGGCGCATAATATATCGAGAAGACGGCGAGCAGTCCTGATGCCATGGCCAGATCGCGGCGTTTTGAAAAGGCATAAGCCAAGGCGGCGGTGATCACCGGCGCGAGCATCGCAAAAACGAAAAAGCCGAGGCGACCCGCGACATAGGTAGATTGATGCAGCACTATCATGCCCGCCGCAGCAACGATGGATGCCAGCGGCATCCAGTAACTGTGGGAAGGATGCGGCAGGGATTGAGGATCATCCAGATAATTCCAAACATACGGCTCGGTGAAACCTTTGCCTTGCGCAAGTTGAATCCCGCCACCAAAATAATAATCAGAATCAAGATAGCCAGGAAACGGCTCGAAGTGGGCGAAGAATAAGGAAACGATCAAGCCAAGGAATGCTAGTAGAAGATAATTGCGCCAAGTCATAAATGCGAATCTTTATGGGCGAGAGGAACGGACATGATCCAGCCAGGTGCGCGGCGGACGAATGAACCACCAGCGCGTCCAGTATAAACCAGTAATGATGAAAATAGGAAAGAAAACAGAGAGCAAATCCCGATAGAACTGACTTTGAAAAATAACACTTCGAATAAAAAATCCCCACGGAAGGAATAGGACGATTAAACAGAGCAATCCATCCAACCAATATCCGTGACGCCAGCGCTCAACCACTGTGGCAAAGATCAATGCCAAGCCCGGAATGAGAACGACCAAATTGCTTAGGTCAGTACGAAAGCCGACGAGCGGAGTTATGGCAAGAGTTAAACAACCTGTCCAAATAAAATGGTGAAAGTCGCGCCCACGAGATGCGTACCATTCAAAGCCCAATAAAAGAATCAGGCTGACTGGAATGATCCAAATGAAAGGTGTATTAAACTTTGGCCAAAGACGGAGAAGAATCGCAATCGAAGTGAATCCGTAATCGGCGCGGAAATCAGTAAGTGAAGATTGCAGGAATGGAATGACCCAGCCAGGATACATCAGAAACGAAACTATCAAAAGCACGATCGTCAGCATTCCGAATCCGTAAAAGAGGCCGAATCTTTTCTCGGAATAGACACGCCAGAACACTAATATTAGAAACAATAAACCGACTTCCCACCGAAAAAAAGTCAGCGCCATCAATGCGCCCGCCAATTCATCCTGTTGATTTTGCAACGCGTAAAGATCCCAAAATAAAGAAGGCAAAGCAAAATCGCGGGTGTGCCGTCTATTAATGCGGAAACAGAATAAAAAGAAAAAATCGAGAGCAGAAAAAATGCAATCAAGAAAAGTCTGCGCGGCGACCACTCGATCAAACGTAGAATCAGAACCACGGTCGCAACCAAAGCGCCTTCATTCAAGATCAACCATAAGCCGCGCGCGGTAAGCGGATCGGCAATCAAAGCAAATGGAAAATAAAATGGTAGGAGAGAAAACGGGATCGTTAGGAAATATGGATTCTCGCCGGGCTGCGCGGCACGTCCGTAAACCAATTGCTGTGTTTGATTGGCAACTAAGGCCGTATAAGGATTCGCAATCCCAGGCTGGGATGTGGCTGATGCGGTGGAGTTCCGCAAAAAATTCGGTAAATTCTCGAAAAAGCTTACCACCCTGGCCACTAAATCAAGAAGAAGGCCGCGCGCGCCTTGCCACGCGACAAAGAATTCGCCTCCGCCCCGGACTGAGCGGCTAAGCCCAATATTAACGCCGATCAGCACGCTGACGACAATTACGGCCACAAAACCGATCAGAATCAACAATCTGATTTCGCTTGGCGTTAAGCGCGGTTTCTTCTGAAACTCCACTGCCCCACCGTTATTTCATCAATACGGGAACTGCGCCAGGAAATATCTGATAATCAAAATCCGTCAGCCAATCATCGAATAGCTCGCCATCCGTGTGAGCCGGCGATGGCTTATCGAGATGAATGGTCAAACGCGTGCAATGGACTTCGCACATTCCATCCAGTTCGACATAATTGCCTTTGCCTTCTATAAACGTGCGCGGCAACGCCATGAACATTTCGAGACGCGTGCCGCGATAGCCGAATGCCAATGTCAATTTACCATCAAACGGATCGGCGTGCGGCGTCATAAAAAATCCGCCCGTGCGGCGACTGTTACCAATTGAGCCAAGGGTAATCGGCCCATTGAATTCGCCGCCATCCCATTTAAGTTGGCCTTGCCATTCCGGCTTATCCATGATCGCCCACACTGCCGCAACCAAATAACGAGCCGTGCCCTTGATCCAACGAATACGCTCGTGCCGTGTTGAGACATACGGTTCGAGACAAATACCGGAATTGTTGATGAAGAATCTTTCGTTACACTTGCAAAGATCAACGGATTTGGTTTTGCCATTCGCAATTGCATGCGCCGCTTCGTTCAAATCCAGTGGAAGGCCAAGCCCAAAGACAAAGTCATTGGCAGTGCCTAAAGGAATGATTCCAATCGTGGCTGGAAAATTATCCTCGCCGTTCCAATGACGAGCAATTCCATTAATCGCCTCACCGATGGAACCATCACCGCCAGCAACAACGATGGTAGAAAAACCTCGTTCAACGGAATCCGCCGCCAGGTCCACGAGATGATCGGGATGATCGGAAACAGACAAGTCAAAATCCAGACCGGCAGATTCCAGCGCGACTTCCGCTTCGGGCCAGCGCTTCTGCGCGTTCCAACGATTGGAATACGGATTCAATAAGACTTTAACTTTCATCGTCATTCCATTTAGCGACCAGCTCGATTTTACTTGACGGTTTCCATTCCTTGGATTGCGAAAGCAGTACAGCAAATAGAATCAAGCAACAACCGAAGATTTGCATAGGCACCAGATTCTCATGGAGAATAACCCAGCCAGAAATGACAGAAAAAACTGATTCGAGTCCCATGATTAGCGCGGCATCCGTAGGCGGCGTGTGGCGTTGCGCCCAAATTTGCAATGTGTACGCAATCCCCAACGAGAAGATGGCCGTATAAATAATAGCACCGATCAAGGAGATATTCGCAAGAGAATGAATCGGCTCAACAAAAAACCCAATGGCAAGATTGAGCAATCCGCAAATCGTCAACTGCCCCACTGAGAACGACATCGCGTCATATCGCGACGCAAACTTTCCCAACACAATGACATGGAACGTCCAGAACAACGCGCCGACCAATTCCAGTGCATCGCCGAATCGAAATACAAACTTGCCGCCCGTGGAAAGTAAGAATGCACCGATGGCCGCCAACGCGACCGCGATGATTGCAATCCAATGCGGTTTTTCTTTCCAAAAAAGAAAAAGCATTACGGGAATCAAAACCACATACAGGCTGGTAATAAAACCCGCGTTGCCGGCGGTGGTGTAAACGATGCCTGCTTGCTGCAAAGCACTTCCCAGAAAAAGCATAAATCCCGCGACGAACATCCATTTCCATTGACCGCGAGGGACTGATCCTTTTCTATTGACAAACGGCAACACCACCAGCGCCGCCAACAAATAGCGCGCGCCGTTGAACAGGTAAACAACATTCTGTTGACCCGCGATTCGTTGCGCGACAAATGCCGTTCCCCAGATCATCGCAACCAGGAAAAGAGTTAAATCTGCTTTTAGACGCATCGGTTTAAGATACAATCAGAAAAAGAATTCGTCCAATGATAGCACAGGTATCAAAAGATTTGAATTTTATGATCAGCATCAGACCGGAAACCCCAAGCGATACCAAAGTGATTGAACAAATCACAATTGCGGCTTTTTCAGGAAAACCCTACAGCGACCAAACAGAGCACTTAATTATCACGAGACTACGAGAGGCTAAAGCATTGGCTCTATCACTGGTCGCGGAAATGAATGGAACAATTGTTGGGCATATTGCCTTTTCGGTTGTGAAGATTAACGGCGAGGACAAGCAGTGGTATGGCTTAGGGCCAGTTTCTGTTTTGCCTGCATACCATAAACAAGGAATTGGCTCGGCTCTGATCAAAGAAGGATTGGCCAGATTGCGCGACTTGGGTGCGAAAGGTTGCGTGTTGGAAGGCAATCCCGATTATTACCGACGTTTTGGCTTCAAATCCTACTCTAATTTGATTTATGAAGGCACACCAGCGGCAATCTATTTTATGGCTTGGCCATTTTACAACGAAGTGCATGACGGCAAAGTTGAATTTCATCGAGCGTTTTACGCACCAGTCCAACCTTAAGACTAGGAAAGAGAATGGTTTCGATCCACGTCAAGAGGGTATACTTTTTCATTATAGGTGACCTATGACAATTTTCTTTGACTCGATGACTAATGTAAAAGCTGAGCTAAATGAACAAAAATACATCGCATCCGATGAGATTTCTACGATTGTTTTTCTGGCGCAAAAGCTGGGTAAGCCGCTTTTGACGGAAGGTCCCGCAGGCGTAGGAAAAACTGAATTAGCAAAAGCCATCGCGGGTGCGACCGGACGCGAGTTAATTCGTCTGCAATGCTATGAAGGCTTAGACGAATCCAAAGCGTTGTACGAGTGGGAATATTCCAAGCAATTGCTTTATACACAGCTCTTGCGCGACAAGTTGAACGACACACTTGGCAAAGCAGAATCACTCGCCGAAGCCGCGGATAGATTAGCAAATGAAGAAGATGTTTTCTTCTCGGATCGCTTTCTCCTCCAGCGTCCGTTGCTGAAAGCCATCTTGAGCGAACAGCCGACAGTTTTATTGATCGATGAAATTGACCGCGCCGACGCGGAGTTCGAAGCTTTCCTGCTGGAAGTGTTGAGCGACTTCCAAGTCAGCGTGCCAGAGTTAGGAACACTGAACGCCAAGCACAGACCCTTCGTCGTGCTGACATCGAACAACACACGCGAACTTTCCGAAGCGTTGAAGCGACGCTGCCTGTATCTGTTCATTAACTATCCATCGCTAGAAGAAGAATTAGCCGTCGTGCGATTGAAAGTGCCGGAGTTGAATCCGAAGTTAGCGCGGCAGGCCGTAGAATTCGTTCAAAAGTTAAGAAAGACGGACATGCGCAAATCGCCGTCCATCAGCGAGACATTGGATTGGGCAAATGCGTTGGTTTCGCTCAACGCGAAGAACATTGATAAGGAAACATTGGAAGATACGATTTCGGTCTTGTTGAAGCACGAAGCAGATTTGCAGAAAGCGAAACGCACCATCATCAATCCGCCACCGCCGCCGACTATCCCGCCGCGTCAGAGACCAGATGATTTTGGAAGGTTCTCAGGCAATTAGGTTTTTCACGACAAAGAACACGGAGTGCACGGAGAATTTAAAAGAAATCTCTGTGATCTTTGTGCACTCCGTAGTGAGGATTGTAAAACTATGGAATCCCGCATCTTACAGTTAATCTCAGCCTTACGCGCCAGCGGAGTGCGCGTGTCGCTCGCCGAAAGCAGTGAAGCTTTTTCCGCAGTGGACTTGATGGGGATTCAAGACCGCGAGCATTTCCGTTTATCGTTGCGCTCGACATTAATCAAAGACGTGCGAGACCTGCCGGTCTTCGACAAACTGTTCCCGTTGTTCTTTGGCACCAGTCAACCGCCAATGATGGGCGGAAGCCCAACGGACAATCTTACGCCAGAAGAAATCCAACAATTAGTAGATGCACTAAAGCAGTTTAACGATCAACTTCGTCAGCGGATGGAACGCTTGATGAACGGCGAGCCGCTGTCCCGCGAGGAACTTGAGGCGCTAGCGCAAATGGTTGGGCTGAATCAGGCAGATGATCTGCGCTATCAAAATTGGATGGCGCAACGCATGATGCGCGCGCTGGCTTTCCCGGAAGTTCAGGAAGCGATGCGCGAGCTGATGGAACAACTCCAGCAAATGGGAATGAACCAGGAGCGCGTCGAGCAGTTGCGTGAACTCATCCAGCAAAACCTGCAAGGCATGCAACAACAAATCAATCAATTCGCGGGCGAACGCATCGCCGAGAATTTGAGCGAGCAACCGCCGAACGAAAATTTGGACGGCTTGATGAACCGCCCGTTCAACGCGCTATCGGATGCGGATAAAAAACTTCTCCAGCGCGAAGTGAAGCGGCTGGCTGCGGCGCTTCGCACGCGTATCGCACTGCGACAAAAGCGTGCCAAAAATGGACAGCTCGATCCGAAAGCAACGATACGCGCCAACCTTAAATATAACGGCGTACCGATGGAGATCAAACATCGTGACCGCGTCCGCAAGCCAAAGCTTGTCGTCATCTGCGACATCAGCACCTCGATGCGTTTCTGCTCCGAGTTGATGTTGAGTTTTTTGTTTGCGCTTCAGGGACAGGTCCGCAAGACGCAGGCCTTCGCGTTCATCGATCATCTCGAATTTATTTCGGACGAATTCAATGACTCAGACGCGGACAAAGCAATTGCTTCCGTTTTATGGCGCATGCCCAGCGGACACTACAACACCGACCTCGGCTGGTCGCTTAATGATTTCAATAACGAATATTTGGACACGCTCAACAGCCAGACAACTCTTATCCTCGTCGGTGACGGACGCAACAACTACAACGATCCGCGCATTGACATTTTCTCCACCATGTCCCGCCGCGCGGCGCGGACGATCTGGCTGAATCCTGAACCTCCCTACCTCTGGCACGGCGACAGCGATATGCCCAAGTACGCGCCACTATGCAGCAACGTGTTGAAGGTCAGCAATTTGAAGGAACTCGCCGATGCCGTGGATTCGTTCCTAGCTGGATAGCCCTGTCTGATCGAAACGAGGGATGAGTATAGGATGGGCGAAGGAAGAGCGAACGACGAGCGAACACGACACGGATGAATGGTAGTGGCTACCCGTAACAGCCGCTCAATAGCAGTATATTGCAAGTCAGTAATTTAAAGGATATGCAGATGGTTGGATGATTTATTAAACGCGATACTCCTATAAACCACTTCACTTTATTCCAATACGCACGGTAAAATGGTGGATATGGATGAGACGAAGCAGTCCCAACTTCATATTTCAAATGATACTTGGATTTTGGTCCTATTCGCCCTAGCGCGCATTTTCTTGCAAGTTTTTACGAACGGACAGTACGGCTTTCATCAGGATGAACTAGTCACATTGGATGCAGCCGCCCATCACCTAGCCTGGGGATACGTGGCATGGCCGCCAGTCACGCCCTTTCTGGCCCGCGTGGCGCTGACATTGTTTGGCCCATCGCTCATTGGTCTGCGTTCCTTCGCTGTCATTGCGGAAGGAATCGTAATGTTGCTGGCGGGCTTGATGATTCGCGATCTGGGTGGCAACCGCTGGGCGCAGATCCTCGGTGCTGCGGCCGTTGCCACGTCGCCGATGTCCATCGTTCAAGGCGGTCTGTTCCAGTATGAAACTTTCGACTACCTTTGCTGGGTACTACTGGCCTTTGCCGTCATTCGCCTGTTGAAGACCGAAAACCCACGTTGGTGGTTGGGAATTGGCGCGGCCATCGGCCTGGGGATGATGAACAAATACACCATCGCTTATTCGGTTGCAGGAGTTATCGTGGGCCTATTGGCGACACGCAACCGGCGCTACCTGATGAGTCCTTGGCTATGGTTTGGTGCCTTGTGGGCGTTGCTCATATGGCTTCCCAATCTAATTTGGCAATTTCAGAATCATTGGATTTCACTCTATTTCCTGGCGAGCATTCACACACGTGATGTACAAAATGGTTTGACCAGGAGCTTCTTGATCGACCAGGTTTTGTTCAATTTCAACCCGGTCATGTTGTTTTTGGTAATCGCGGGTCTATATTATTTCTTCTTTGCGCCGGCCGGGCAACGCTACCGGATGATGGGTTGGATGTACATCGTGCCTTTGATCCTGCTCATTCTCTCCCAAGGGAAGGGCTATTATCTGGGGGCTGCCTACCCGATGCTCGCGGCTGGCGGCGCAGTGTGGTGGGAGGGATTCCTTACACGCATGACCAACCAGCGACGGGCACGCTTCTGGCAATCGGCAACCTGGCGCGTGCTGAGCATCTTCGCCGCGCTTTTGATCGCCACGGAGCTGCCGGTTGCTCCACTAGGCTCTGTCTGGTGGAATATGATCATTAAGAATAACGTTGAGCTGAAATCAGAGGTTGGCTGGCCGGAACTCGTTCAACAAGTGGCAAAAGCCTACAATTCGCTTCCAGCGGATGAAAGATCCGGCGCGGCGATTCTCGCGGCCAGCTCCGGCGAGATCGGATCCATCGACCTGTACGGCCCGGGCTATGGCCTGCCCAGAGTCATCAGCGGATTCAATTCATATTGGGGATATGGTTATGGAAATCCGCCGCCGACAACATTGATCGTGGTTGGCTTCGATTCTGACTTGCTGGCGAATTTCCAAAGCTGCACTTTCATATCAGCGATTACCACTCCCTTCAACGTTCAGAACGATGAGGCCGTCAATCACAACTCCATTTACGTGTGTCGCAACCTGCGCCTACCCTGGCCCGTCTTTTGGAGTCATTTTCAGTACTTTGGTTAATCACGAAAACCGCCGACAACGGAACTAATCAGCACAAAAGTTCAGGAACTAGCCGACGCTTTCGATTCGCTAAGAACTTGCCTCACTACAACGAAGGATGAGAGAAGGAAATACGGACTAAATACGCTGATAAATATTCGGTATTTGATCTACGGAAGGTGTTGAGGGCGGAGGCGTAAAAATATACAGCAAATTGCAGTAAAATTGAATCAAAGAATTCCTGTTTACAAAGCAGTTTTCATGACAAAAATCCTGATCGTCGATGACGATAAAGAAGTCACATCCTTGTTTGAAAGCTATCTTTCCTTCGAAGGCTATGAAGTTATATCGGTAAACCAAAGCTCGAAAGCAGTTCAAACAGCGCTGGAGTCCAAGCCCGATTTTTTCATTCTTGATTTGATGATGCCTGACCCAGATGGATTCAAAGTCTGCAGAACATTAAGAAGATTTTCGGCTTTCTGGGATACACCCATCCTCATCGTCACGGCATTGAACGATGAAGACAGCAAAGTTATTTCGTTCGGTGCAGGAGCAGACGATTTTTTGTCAAAGCCATTTTCAATGGATGAATTGGGGCTCAGAGTCAAAGAATTACTTAATAAGAAAAAGCCTCAATAGTTTAGCAAAGTCAATCAACCCATCTTGCATTTGCACCCGATAGAAACAAGGCAGGCTGAATCATGTCGCATACAACTTTACGGTCTGGATATACCGAACTGGTCGAGAGGTTGAACCGGTTCCCGCAGGGAGCGCCGCCATCGGACACCCTATATAAAATTTTGCAAATCCTATTCAGCGAACGCGAGGCGCAATTGGTGGCGCTTCTGCCGATCAAGCCCTTCACTGCCGAGAAGGCCAGCCAGGTTTGGAAAATAGATTTAACTGAAGCATGCAAGATGCTAGATGACCTGGCGAGCCGCGCCATCCTGGTGGACGTTGAACGTGAAGGCAAAACCACCTACACCCTGCCGCCGCCCATGGCTGGATTTTTTGAGTTCTCGATGATGCGCCTGCGCGGCGATATCGATCAAAAAATGCTGGGAGAATTGTTCTATCAATACCTGAACGTCGAAGAAGAATTCATCCGCCAATTATTTGTGCGGGGCGAGACCCAGCTTGGACGCGTATTCGTGCAAGAGTCTTCTCTTACAATGGAGAACGCCCTGCATGTCCTGGATTACGAACGCGCCAGCGAAGTGATCCGCACTGCCAGCCATCGCGGAGTTGGCGTGTGCTACTGCCGTCACAAGATGATGCACCTTGGCCGCAACTGCGACGCGCCGATGGAAATCTGCATGAGCTTCAATGGCACCGCCCAATCACTGACGAGGCATGGATATGCCCGCTCGGTAGATGCGAGCGAGGGCATGGATTTGCTTCAGGAGGCTTACGAAAAAAATCTTGTGCAATTCGGCGAGAATGTGCGAGAGGGAGTCAACTTTATCTGCAACTGTTGCGGATGCTGTTGCGAAGCGATGATCGCCGCCCGCAAGTTCGGCATCTTGAACCCGGTGCACACATCCAATTTTTTGCCGGTTATACAAGATAAAGATTGTAACGGCTGTGGAAAATGTGTCAGCGCCTGCCCAGTGGAAGCCATGACGCTGGTCTCAACCAATGATCCGCATCATCCCAAAATGAAGAAAGCAAAGGTGGACGAGGAGGCTTGCCTGGGATGCGGCGTGTGCTTACGCACTTGTTCGCACGATGCATTATCTTTGCGTTTGCGTCCGCAGAGGGTCATCACACCAGTCAACTCGGTTCACCGCGTGGTGATGATGGCTATCGAGCGCGGGGACCTGCAGAACCTGATCTTTGATAACCATGTGCTGTGGAATCACCGAGCGCTGGCGGCTGTGCTGGGAGTCGTCTTGCGACTACCTCCCATCAAGCAAGCCCTGGCGAGTCAACAGGTGAAATCTCGTTATTTGGAATATCTGGTGACTCACATTCCGAGTTGAAAGAGAATATCTTGATCCCCATTCTTAAAACAAAAAGACTGTGCTCATGGTGAGCGCAGTCTTTTTACACAACAACTTGTTTACTGCGAAACGCTGAACAACACTTCACCTACTTTATTACCCGACATGTAAACATCCACTCGATATTGACCAATCGGCCAGTTGCCCGTATTCGCCAAATGGAATCGAAGCGTGGTCGAACCGCTGCTATAGCTTTGATCCATAATCTTGAATGGCGTATTCGGATCCTGATTTGGAATATTCAAAACATACCAGCGAGCCTCAAAGGGAGTTCCGTTTCGAACATCGTTCACATCAAAAAACAAAACGAGCGCATCGGTCGGCGCAAAAGTGGTGGTTTTGTTTGTCCCTTGATCGTCCTTCGCCATATAGAAATTAGATATTTTGGGCTTGGTACTACAAGCCGCCAACGAAAATACAATCGCAAACAAAACAAACAAAATGAAAATGTTTTTAGTTTTCACGATTCATCTCCTCGGGTTTGGTTATCTTACGAGACCTCGACATAAATTCGCTTATTAATGGCGCCTTTACTCTTGTAGTCTACCACACGGATTTGCCCCACTTCCGAAGTATTCTTCACGTGCGTACCGCCATCGGCTTGCAGGTCAAGTCCGACGATCTCAACCGTGCGAACCTGCCGGATTCCTTCCGGTAAGAGATTGATCTTAGTGCGGATCAAGTCCGGGATTTGAAAGGCTTCCGCCCGCGGCAGGATTTTGACACGTACGTCGCGTCCAGCCTGGACCTCGTGGTTGATCGCCGTTTCGATGACGGTCACCAATTCCTTTTGCAAGCGTTCGAACTCAAAATCCATGCGGCCTTTGAGCGGCTCCATATCTCCACCGGTAACTTGTGCGCCGTAATCGCGGAATACGCATCCGCATAAAATATGCATTGCGGTATGAGTCCGCATCAACCGATAGCGCCGATCCCAATTGATCGCTCCATGTACGCGCACGCCGACGGCTGGCAAATCGCCATCGAGAACGTGCAACACATCATCGCCGGCTTTGCGCACCTTAACCACATTCAAACCCACCAACATGCCTACATCATTAGGCTGGCCTCCGCCTCCGGGGTAGAACGCAGTCCGGTCAAGCACCACCGCTTTCTCGTCCGGAATGACCGTAGTAACGACCGCGTCAAACTCCTTGAGATAACTATCAGTCTGATAAAGTAATTCTGTCATGGAGCCTCCGAATAGTTGGTGTACGCATAGTGTACAACAAAACGCAACTGCACACAACGCATGACTGATGCTTATTTTTGGGTTACAATCACAGGCAAAATTATCAATGGAATGAAAACAATCTCTTGACTGGTGTGTACGGTCATCAATATTTATCTGCGTTGAAAATTAGCGTTTGATTAGAGTTTTGCAACTTACTTGACTATGCTCTTAAATCTTTGTATAGTATTTTACAGTAATATAAATCGGGCACTGCGGCCCAAGGGCGCTGTGCCTTTTGTTTCGTCATTTTATTTTTTCAAGGAGAGGCAATGATTCGCGTTGAAATCTCACCAAAGATTATGGCTCGCGCCGGGCCATCTCAAACCTGAACTTCGAGGCTGAGCAAGGCGAGGTGGTCGGCTTTCTTGGTCCGAACGGTGCCGGGAAGACCACCACCATACGCATCCTGACCGGTTATATGCCGCCGACCGATGGAACTGCAACGGTGGCCGGTTATGATGTGGTCAACGAGTCGCTGGAAGTCCGCAAGCGCGTTGGGTATTTACCTGAAACCGTCCCGCTTTACACCGACATGGCCACTGTAGACTATCTTCAATTTATGGCTGACTTGCGGCACATTCCGAATTCAAAAGATCGCGCCTATGAAACGCTGAAAATGGTCGGGCTCGAAAACCGCGCCGAAAGCTATATCGGCAGTCTATCCAAGGGTATGCGGCAAAGAGTCGGCCTGGCGCAGGCACTGATTCACCAGCCTGAAGTTTTGATCCTGGACGAACCAACCATTGGCCTCGACCCAGCTCAGGTCGTGGAAGTCCGCAACGTAATCAAAGACATCGGCAAACAGCGCACCGTGCTTCTTTCAACACACATCCTTTCCGAAGCGCAACAAATTTGCGACCGTGTGCTGATCATCAATAAGGGCAAGATCGTTGCCGAAGATACGCCTGAAAATCTTCAGGCACGTCTGACCGGTTCGGAACGCGTGGCTTTATTGGTGCGCGGCGAAACAGATGAACTGCCTAAACTTTTAGGCAAAATCAAAGGCGTTCAGCACGTGGAGCCGAAGCCGGATGGCTCCGTGGAATTCCAATTTGCGCCCGGCCAAGATGTCAGACCCGAAGTGGCGAGAACCGTCATCCAATCCGGTTACGATTTGCTTGAGATGCGTCCGGTCGGCATGAGCCTCGAGGAAATCTTCCTTGAATTAACACGCGAGGATAAACCTTCGCGTCGCAATAAATAGAGGTGAGAGATGAGAAACGCTTGGGTAATCGCACGTCGCGAATACAATCAATACTTCTCGACTACAGTTTCATATGCAGTAGCCTTGACCATTCTTTTCGTCGGTGGCGCAATCTTTTTCTTGGTTTTCAATCAAGGTATGCAAGGCGCATTCACCGGCGAAGGCACTGCTCCGGATATCAAAATAGTCGCGGAATGGTTAACTATTATATTGATTCTAACCGTCCCCGCCTTGACGATGCGCTTGATCTCCGATGAGAATCGCATGGGCACCCTCGAACTCTTGCTAACTGCGCCGCTTCAAGATTGGGAATTGATCGTCGGCAAATGGCTGGGCGGCATGCTATTTCTATTAACTGTTTTGGCCGTCACTTTAATTTATCCGATCATCCTAAATATTTATGAAACGCCCGGAGCGAACCTTCAATGGCAGGTCCTAAGTCTTTTCATATTGATCATTGCCATTATAGCCATGTTCTGGAATTTAGTCACCGGTAAAAGAGTTGAGGCTTTGTTTATCCTATTAGCAATCTGGGTTGTCACAATCGTGGCGGGGATTCTTTTATATCGGTTTACGGTACCCGGCATTGATTGGGGAGTAACGCTCTCGACCTATCTGGGATTATTCCTGATTTGTGCCGCATTCCTCGCCATCGGTGTTGGCGTATCATCTCTATTTAGCAATCAGATTGCAGCTTTCCTTGTGACGATGCTTGTATTTGTTTTCCTTTGGTGGATCCTTGGTTTTGTTGCATCCTTTACACAGGGAACGGCCAGCGACATATTTACATATCTCTCTATGGGCGGGCATTTCGATACCAATCTCATCGCCGGAACCATTGATTTATCCGACGTTGTTTATTATCTGAGTCTCACCGCGCTCGGCCTGTTCGGTGGCACAGTTGCGGTTGAATCTCGGAGGTGGAGCTAATGGCTAAAAAACAGAATAAAGTTGAACGTTACGCGTTCATCGGACTGATTGTCGCAGGCATCGCACTGATCGCCACCGTTCTTCTGGGACTTGTTGATGGGTTGATTGCGCTCAAGTTTGTATCTGCAGTAGACATCAATACCAACTTGTGGATTTCGATCAGCGCGGCGCTGATCGTGCTTGGATTGGCTGCTTATGCCATCATGGCGCCGGATAAAGTTGCCCGCTTCTTCACCGGACGCCAGGCACGTTACGGTTCGAACGCTGTGATCATGTCTTTGGCGTTTCTCGGTATTCTCTTCGTCATCAACATGCTGGCATTCCAAAATCCATGTCCATTGCCTTCGCACTCATGTGACGTAACCGAGGATCAGCAAAACACACTCGCGCCTCAAACCATTCAAGCCCTCACGAATCTGCCCGGCAAGGTGACGGCCATCGCCTTCTTCTCGAATCAAACGCCAAGCGACACAGCCAAGCAACTGCTGACGAAATACAAGTCGGCCAGCAACGGGAAATTTGATTATTCGTTCGTTGATCCCAACTCGAATCCGACACTTGCAAAACAATACGGAATCAATGGCGACGGCAAAATAGCGCTGTTGATGGGCAAATCTTCACAAGTTGCAGCATCCGCAGACGAGACCACGATCGATCAAGCGCTCATCCTGCTTATCAGCCCACAGACGCGCGTAATCTACTTCCTGACCGGTCACGACGAGGCGGATATCAATGGCTCGGGTAATACTGCCATGACGCAAGCCAAGAGCATGCTCCAAAACAAAAGCTATACTGTGAACACTTTGAACCTTGCAACCACCAACAGCATTCCCAATGATGCAAAAGCGATTGTCATTGCTGGCCCCAAGAATCCCTTGCTTGACCAGGAAGTAGCTTTACTAAAAGCCTATGTTGCCAAGGGTGGATCGCTCGTAGTCATGGAAGATCCAACTCCTTTCACCAATATTGGAACAAACCCGGATCCACTGGCAAATTATCTGAAATCTGACTGGGGTATCGCCTTGGACAACGACGTTGTCATTGATAATGCCTCCAGCAATCCCTTAGTGGCCGTGGCAGGGTCTTATAGTACTTCGAGCGCAATTACACAGCAAATAAAAACTTACGTTATTTTGCCGCAAGCGCGCAGTTTGACAGTCAGCCAGACGCCGCCTAAAAACATTTCGCCTAGCGGGTTAATTTTTACCGCACCGACTTCCCAAGCAACGCAACATATTTCCTGGGGCAAAACGGATCTTTCGTTCTTGCAAAACCAAAACTCGACGCTAGCCTATGATCCAAGCTCTGACATTCCTGGACCGCTGACCCTTGCGGCTTCCGGTGAGAGCGCGACAAACCATGCACGTGTGGTTGTGTTTGGCAACTCTTTATTCGCCAACGATCAATACTTTAGTGGATATGCAAATAGCGATGTTTTTATCAATTCGGTGGATTGGGCTGCTAATCAAAACAATTTGATCAACGTAACACCGCATACACCCATAACCCGCACATTCAATCCGCCGTCCGGTCTCGCCCTCATTGCCATCCTGCTTGGAACGGTATTCGTAATTCCTGGCTTGATTATTGGGGCTGGCATTTTTTCATGGCTGGAACGCCGCAGAAGAGGTTAAACGATGATACGAAGAAACACTTGGATTTTGCTGGTTATCCTGGTTCTGTTGATTGGCGCCGCATTTTATTTCAACAATCAAAAGAAAACGTCAGCGGGCGCCACGACTCCAACCCCGGCCAACACTTTCCTGTTCAGCTCGCAAGATGGTCATCCGACCGATATCAAAATCCAGGATACGACCGGCCTTTCTGTTGAGATCGCTCGTAACGCCACCGGTTCCTGGGTGTTGAAAGCACCGACGGCAGACGCGGCCAATCAAGATCAGGCAGAAGCAGCCGCAACTCAATTGACCTCTTTAAACTTGCTTGGCAATATTCAGATTGGCCTGGATGTGGTCGGGCTCGATAAACCAACTTACTCAATGACCATAACATTCGATAGCGGCAAAATCCATAAAGTTTTTATCGGTTCAGTGAATCCAATCCAAACCGGTTATTATGTTCAAGTAGACGGCGGCCCGATAGTAGTCGCAGATAAATCCGGGATTGATTCCCTCGTCGGCATGTTGACCGCGCCGCCCTATCTTTCCACTTTGACGCCTACCACCACCCCGCCCCCCATTCCCACTGGCACGTCGACGGCTATACCACAAGCCACCAGTACTCCGGTTGCAACACTTGGCGCGGCGATGACTTTTACTCCGGTCGTTGGGGCAACTGTCTCGACAACACCCACGCCGTAAGAGGCAATTCGAGCGACACGTCATTCATAATGAAAAGATTACAAACCAGATAGGCTCTTGATTTTTCAGTTAAAAGAGCGTATTCTGGATTTGGAATCAAACCTGAAATCGAGAAAGAAAATGGATGTAGACAAAATCATAATCGCCGACGATGAAGAAGAATTTCCTGCAATTGCACGATTAATCGAACTGGGGCGGCAAAAATCCTATGTCACGCTCGATGATATCCTGCACTTCTTTCCCGAGGCCGAACAGGATGTGGAGCAGCTCGAGGAGGCCTTTTCGGCTTTGCTCAGCGCGGGTATTCCTTTTGTGGAAGATGCCACTCCTGGCGAACCGACTGAAGATGAACTCGTCGCGGTGGAAGAGACCGAAGTAGAACCTGATATTTCACTGGATGACTACCTCGCCAATATTGATACAGATGACACAATTGGCCTGTACCTAAAAGAGGTCAGCCGCGTTCCGCTTCTCACGGCGGAAGAAGAAGTCCAACTCGCCCAGCGTATCGAGCGCGGGCGAACCGCGCGCGAAGAACTCGCCAAAGGCAACGCCACCGCCCACCGCCGCACTGACCTGCGTAAACTCATCGAGGATGGCTGGTCGGCGCGCGAACATTTGATCACAGCAAATTCGCGGCTAGTGATTTCAGTGGCGAAAAAATATATGGGACGCGGCGTTCCCTTCCTAGACCTCATTCAAGAAGGCAACATCGGCCTCATCCGAGCCACAAAGAAATTCGATTACCGCCGCGGCCATAAGTTTTCGACTTATGCGACTTGGTGGATTCGCCAGGCAGTAACGCGCGCCATCGCCGATCAAGGCCGGACTATTCGTGTGCCGGTCCATATGGGCGACCAGATCAACAAGTTGTTACGCGTTCAACATCAACTGACCCAGCGCCTCGGGCGCGAACCCAGCGTGGAAGAAATCGCGAAGGCACTGGATGTACATCCCAAAAAAGTTGAGAACATGATCCAGGTGGCTCGGCGTCCCTTATCGCTCGAAACACCCACGGACGATGAAGAAGATTCCGTTTTAGGTGATTTCATCGAAGACGATGAAGCGCCTCCGCCCGATGACACCGCGACTTACAACCTTCTGCGCGAACATCTCAGCGAAGTATTAAACAGCCTGCCGCCGCGCGAAGTTCGAATTCTACAGCTTCGATACGGCCTGCTCGACGGGCAGGCTTATACTCTCGAGGAAGTCGGACGCAAGATGGGCGTCACGCGCGAACGCGTCCGCCAGATCGAAGCGCAGGCACTGAGTCGTTTGCGTCATCCGTCCATCCGACGTAAACTCCGCGATTATCTCGGAGAATAAAGTTCGGCCTACTATAAAATTACAAAAAACGCCCAAGCAGGGCGTTTTTTGTCGCTCAATAAAGACAAATAATCAACAGCTCGTTTAGCCGCCATCAATCCTTATGAGGGGAAATAATGACCATGGTCTAGGTCAGGGTATACTTACATAGATCGAGTTTTGGAATTAGAATATCCTATCTCCACTATTCTGAGTATAAGTAGAGGACTTTTTGTCAATAGAGGAAATCCTAAAAGCGGGAATCGCTTCTGCGGAAGCAGGTGATTTGGCACGGGCGACAGCGCTATTTGCAGAGGTCGTCAAAATCGATCCATCATCCGAACAAGGATGGCTCGGCTTGGGGTTTTGCGTTTCCGCACCTGATCAGCGTGAATATTGCTTTCGCCGTGTTTTAGCGCTTAATCCAAATAATCGGAATGCCAAAGAACAATTGGTGCTCTTGTCGAAGCCCAATTCAATTTCTCCTCCGGCCAAGGCTCAGCAGTCCACTTCTGCTCAAGTTGTCAGCTCCCAAAATTCGAGAGAACCCGTCAGACTACAGCCGGCGCTGATTGCAACTCCTAACGAGAAAGTTTCTCCGGTCAAGCAAGAATTAGGGCCTTCGCGCGTTGCCCAAACGTCATCGAAAATTATTCGGCAAAATCAAGCCATCAGACAAAAGAAGCAAACAAATGCAATTCTGATTTCTATCATGGTAGCCATGCCTATCTTGATTATATGTGGCTTAGGCATTGGATATGGATTCTTCTACATACACGCTCATCCAACTGTTGCCGGGACTCAACTTCCGCTTCTTACCCAATCGAATACTCAAACCCCTTCAGTTCCAATCGCGACCTCCAGCCCCACATTGAGCCCGCCTACACCCATTCCGAGTCCGATTCCAACGGCCGTTTACACTCCAACATTCGAGAGTGCGACCTGCTCACTCACCGCGCCCGTGGCAGCTATCAACTGCGGATACCTGATTGTGCCGGAGGATCGCACGGGCGATCCATCTCACACAATCAAGCTGGCCGTTGCCGTTTATCACAGCCAGAGTCCCGATCCTGCAGAACCGGTCATTTTCCTGCAAGGAGGTCCGGGAGCTGAAGCGGTGAAATTGAGCGCCGAAGATTATAGCGTTATTGTAGCTCCCTTCCTCTCAAAACACGATTTTATCGTTTTCGATCAACGCGGCACGGGATTGTCTATACCCACCCTCAACTGCGATGATTTGACAAAGCTCTATTCACAGGATATCCATGGTCTGATACCGGATTCGACCCGCAGCTTGGTATACTCCAACGCAATCCTGTCTTGCAACGGATTACTGCAAGCGCAGGGAATAAATCTGAAGGCTTATACGACTGTTGAAAGTGCGGCCGATGTACGAGATCTTCTCGCCGTACTGAAATATCCAAAAGCTGACCTCTATGGTGCGTCGTATGGGACACGGCTGGCACAGGTCGTTATGCGAGATTATCCCAGTATCGTAAATAGCGCGATATTGGACTCAGTAGTCCCAGTAGATACAAGTCTTTTCAGCAACTACTCCAATTCGATCGAATCCGGATTGAAGACATTATTCACCGATTGCGTGGTTGACCCGCAATGCAACGCAGCTTATCCCAACCTAGAAACCACATTTTGGAATTTGGTGAAACAGCTGGATGCAAACCCCGTTACGGTAACCAGTTCCAATTACCCAAACGGGACGATCACTCAAACTGTGACCGGTGAAACGATACTGAACGTGATCCTAAGTTCGATAAAAGCATCCCAGTTAATTGCTACTGCGCCTCAGACTATTTACCGCTTTAAGAATGGCGACTTTTCAACATTAGTCCTTGGGCAGTCATCGCTGCCCTCTGAATTCGACGATATTAGCCCCGGCTTATTCATCAACATGACATGTCATGAACAAGTACTATCAACCACACCGGAGCAGGTTCAGACCGATGCACATCTCCAGATAATCGAGGATTACGCTTGGCTTCCTTTTTACGGAGGCGTTAAGGATATATTCAATACCTGCAATTCCTGGGGAGCGACAGCACCAGAATATGGTGAAGATAACTCGACGGTCAGTGCGATTCCTTCATTAATCATCACCGGTTCATTCGACCCAACCACACCGCCCATTTATGCGAAGCAGGTCGCAACACATTTGAGTCACAGTTATTATTTTGAGTTTCCGAATCTTGGGCATACGCCGACCGCCACTGACTCTTCCGGTTGCGCAATGAATATGGTGCTTCAGTTTCTTGATCATCCATCCACCGAACCCGATCGCTCCTGCCTGGACAAATTGAAGAACACTGATTTTATTGTTCCTTATACGGGAAAACCCGCGCTCCCGCTTAAATCCGTGACCACTGACGGTATCAATGTTGAAATTCCCGCAGGTTGGCACAAGGACAATTCAGGACTTTATGATCGAGACAATTCACCCCTCGATACAACCATGGTAGGACTTCTTAAAGTTCCTACTAGCACGAGCAATATCGAGAAAATATTTTCATTACCGGCTTATGGTTATCTAGGATTAGATGGTCCGCTGACCGAGGTGGGTCAACGGCACGCAAACGGATTCGATTGGCAACTTTACACATCATCATCCTATGGCCGCCCTGTTGACGTTGCCATGGTTGATAACGGCAATTCGTCTCTCGTGGTAATACAGTTCAGTAATAAAGACGAGCACGATGCCCTTTATCAAACCGTGTTTTTGCCTATGGTTGATTCTGCAGACAAATGATTACTATCAGCCAATGCAAAACATAAAAATTAAACTTTAAAGTCCTCCTCATTTTTGTTCTGGCTTTAGTTGTCCGCTTATTGGGCATAGCGACGCGTCCAATTTGGTATGACGAGGCCTTTTCTATTCTCTTCTCGGAAAAGGGAATCTCGCCCATGCTTTATGGAACTTTGGCGGCCACCGGTTCCGGCACCGCCGATATACACCCTCTAAGCTATTACACATTGCTTTGGCTATGGATGAAAGCGTTTGGGGAATCGCTCGTCGCGGTAAGGATCCTTTCAATCATTGCGGGAATGGGTATCGCCTGCTTAATTTATTTAATAGGGCGCGAACTTTTCGGAGAAACAACCGCACAACTCGCCATGCTTTTCACTGCGCTGGCTCCATTTCAGATTCACTATGCCCAGGAAATACGGATGTATTCTTTCATGGCGATGTGGCTATTGCTTGCCACTTACGCCTACCTCCGAGGATCAAGATCTGGTCAACGCCGCTGGTGGATTCTATTTGCTATCGCGGCCGCGTTGGCGCAATACACACACAACCTTGCGGCTTTTTATTTAATTCCCCTCGCAATCACACCGATTCTTCAGCGGAACTGGAAATCTGTTAAGGCAGTTTTGCTGGCCGGGCTTGGAGCCGTTGTATTATATATTCCCTGGCTGATCGAACTCCCAGGTCAGTTTGCAAAAGTCGAGCAATCTTACTGGGTTGTGCGTCCTGATCTTTCCCGTTTATTTACACTCCTTCTCGTATTTACCACCAACTTACCTTTACCAAATAACTGGCTGCCCATCGCTTTATTCATCGCGTTGGTGTTGGTGATCGTCGGGATTCTGCAAACGCTCCGAATGATTCGAAAAGATAGTTTTGAAGAAGGATTATGGACTTTATATTTATCGTTTGCGCCGCCTCTGCTGTTATTTCTTTTTTCGCAATGGGAGCCGGTCTACATCGAGCGCGCGCTTGTTCCCTCTGGGGCGGTTTTAATGTTATGGATTGCGTGGGCATTAACTCAAACAAAACTGTCCCACCTCATTCAAGGGTTGGCTTTCATCCTTCTGGCAGTTGCATCTATCATGGGTATTTACGAACATGTCGCCTTCAAAGATTTTCCCTATGGGCCATTTCAAGCTTTGGATGCTTCACTGCAATCACGAATCCAATCCGGCGACCTGATCGTACATTCGAACAAATTGTCGCTGCTTCCGGCCATCTATTTTGACCGGTCGCTCCCGCAGGTTTATATCGCAGACACACCTGGAAGCCCGGAAGATACGTTGGCTCCTGCCACACAGGAAGTCCTGGGCGTGAGTGCAAAACCGAATATTCAAACTGCTGTCAGCAATGCGCCGCGAGTTCTGGTATATCATTTATCAAAGTTCAATCACAGAATACCAATCCAGCGGATACGCAACACATCCTGACCTTGAGTTTTTAAATTCACACTACAATCTGGAAACAAAAGAAGTTTGGGACGGGCTGGATGTATATCTCTTCGCGAGGAAGCCGTGAACTGGAAAGACAAGAAAGATCTGCTGTGGATTTCAATTCTCTCCGCGCTGATCCTTATTTGGAGTTCGCTTCCAACCTGGGCCGGGCAATTGGCTCAAACAAACGATCTGCATTTTAGAGGCATCTACTTCGACCCGCAGGACTATTCGGTGGACAGCTCGATGATACAAGCAGGGATGCAGGGAGATTGGGCTTACGAGTTTCGGTTTACAACAGAACTGCCTCATCCGGCTTATGTGCGGATGTTCTACATCACGCTCGGCCACATCAGCAAATGGATCCATCTCGCGCCCGAACGGACCTATGAACTGGCGCGCTGGATATTTGGTTTCTCTGCCCTGTTTGCAATCTACGATCTATTTCGCCGAATCTTTCCGGATCGATTTTGGGCGCGTACAGGTTTTCTTCTCGCCGCGTTGGGATCAGGCTTGGGCTGGCTTCAACTTCTTTTGCACTGGTCATCAGGAAGTATCACGCCGATTGATTTCTGGTTCATTGATGGATATATTCTCTTCAGCCTTTCCCTATTCCCACATTTCACGTTTGCATTAACGGGAATGTGTATCGCAATGAGTTTGTGGCTGGAATACCTGAAGACGCGGCGCTGGCAATACATTCTTTGGATTGCGTTGGTAGCAATTCTTGTTCAAGCTACCAACCCCATTGCCTTTGCAGTTGTGGATATCGGTTTTGTGGGAGCGGTTCTTTTTGCATGGTGGCAGGATCGAAAGATTCAATGCCGGGATGTTGGCTCGCTGGCGCTATTAGCGCTCGCACAGTTACCACTACTGGCATACAACTTCATTGTACTAACACGCGATCCAATTTGGAGTCAATATACTATTGAGAATCAAACATTGTCACCGCCATTCCTTTATTATGTTTGGGGATTCGCATTGTTCTGGCCGCTCGCTATCGCAGGCGGCGCGGTTGCTCTCAAACAAAAGATACCGGCATTAGGCGCAGCGCTTTTCTGGATCGTAATCGCGTTTCTGCTGGCGTATTCGCCTTTCGAGATTCAGCGCCGCTTCTTGCTGGGCATCACCATTCCCATGTCCATGCTCGCGGTCTGGGCGCTGAAAGAATTCTTCGAAACGGTAGCCGCAAAAAGTCCGGGATTGAACCGCTGGCGATCAGGTTTTATATTGCTGTTCATTTTTATCGCATCTTCCTCAAGCATTTATTTAAGTCTTGGGCGCGCAGTCTATTTGCAAACTCATCCCGCAGAATTTTTTTATCCCGCCGGTATTGATGGCGCGGTTCAATGGCTGAACCAACACGCGCCAGCAGACGACTTTGTGTTGGCGTCCAAACAAACCGCGCAGATCGTTGCGCAAAAAACGGACTTGCGCGTTTATTACGGCCACGAAATGGAAACACTTAATTTTTTGGCCAAACAAGAAGATGTAAAATCTTTCTATGAAAATAATAATCCATCTGACTGGATTAATAGCACATCAGTCAAGTGGATTATCTACGGTCCGCTCGAACAAGAAATCGGCTCAAACTTTATCCCTTCTTCAAATCTTCAACTTGTATACAATGATCGCGACGTTAAAATTTACGCCGTGAAATGATCCATGAATAGACTAAAATTTTCGGCCATTGGAAAAACACAAACCTTATTGGAAATCCTTGTTCCTGTGCTGGTCTTTATTATCCTGACACGCACACCGCAGGATGCAGATATGTGGTGGCATTTGCGCGCCGGCCAGGAAATGTGGCAATCAAAATCCATTCTCCTGACCGACACATTTAGCTATACGCGCGCCGGTCAGCCCTGGGTCAATGCTTTTTGGATTTCCGAAATCATTTTTTATTTGTTATATCGATTAGGAGGATTCTTTTCGCTTACAATATTGGTCGCGTTAACTGGAGCCGTAACGTTTTATTTCCTCTTTCGACGCATGGAGGGAAATAAATTTATCAATGCATTTGTTATCATTCTGGCAACCGTCACCGCAGCGCCGATATGGAGTCCACGCCCACAAATTTTTTCGTTCCTCATTCTGGCTTTATTGGATGGCTGGCTGCTAAACCAGATTCAAAAAAACAACAAAGCATCGCTTTGGATTTTAGTTCTGGTTTTTGCACTTTGGGCTAATATCCACGGCGGATGGATCTGGGGTTTTTTACTTCTCGCTGCATATATCGTTGGCACTGCATTAAACAATTTAAGCAAAGAATATCGCTCTGATCCTGCTAACCGGAAATTTCTTTTGCATCTGATATTCTGGTCGCTCATCGCAGGATTGGCAATCGGTTTGAATCCCAACGGAATTTCGATTTGGCGTCTGCCTTTTACCACCGCAAACGTTTCGATGCAAATCCAGGAATGGGCTTCGCCGGACTTTCATCAAATGGAATTCCAGCCGTTGCTTTGGATGTTATTCCTACTCATCATTACCGCTGTTCTTGCGAAACCGAAAACGAACTGGACATCGCTTTTTAAGATAATCGGATTCGCCTATCTCACATTCGTCTCTGAGCGCAATATCGCCCTGTTTGCAATTGTCGCCGCTCCGACTCTGGCCGAATGGACCAACAATGCCGTCGAAAATATAAAAGCAGATTTATCAATTCACCTTGACAACGAGGCCTCTCCGCTTTTCTCAGAAAAAATAATTATGATTTTTAATACTGTCCTTTTAGTTGTTATCGGGTTGACTGCTTTTGGCCGTGCATATCTTGTATCCATTCCAGCGGAAGTAAATAAGAACGTGCCGGTAGGCGCCGTCGAATGGCTAAAAGAAAACCAAGTCAGCGGTCACCTGTTTAATTCCTACAATTGGGGCGGATATTTAGCCTGGTCATTGCCGCAATCTCCCGTTTTTATTGACGGACGCGCCGACCTTTATGGAAATGAATTGATCAATGATTGGTGGAGTGTGGTAGATGGAACACCGCAAGGATTCGCGCTTTTGGATCAATGGAAAGTCCAAACCATCCTGCTGGAACCAACCTGGCCGATCATCAAACTGCTTCCATCTTCAGGCTGGCAGGAAGTTTATCAGGACCGCATGGTAGTAATATTTGTTAGGCTGAAGTGAGCAAACATCATCTGCGAGCAAACATGGCCTTTCAAGCGACCCAACTTCCCCATAAAAATATGCAAACCAACAAAATCTGAAGTGAAAAGGAAATGATCAAAGCCGCAAGCATCAGGTGTTTGTTCCGGGACAAAGCAGGCAAAATGAAAAGCGGAAACAATGCCAGGAAATACCGGCTATAACTGGCTAGCAAATGTGGGGGAGTTCCCCGAGTAAATAATACAGCCATTGTAGACCAGACATAAAGAGAGAAGGCCGGGTCGAGAAAGCGCAATCCAATCAGACTAGCAATTAATATAATGATGAATAATGCAAGATCAATCCAATCCATATAAACAAAGTGGAATGAAATGAGTCGCTGTAAGAAAAGGATCAAACCGGTCCAGGGCGCAACCGTTTCCAATTTCCAATATTTGCGCAAGGCATCAGTAATTGTTCCGTAGCCAGATAAGTACAACCATGCTTGATAGCCCATGGCCGCCAATATCGGGGTCAAGGAAGCAAGCCAGACAGTCTTGTTATCAAGCCTTAATAACTTTTCCCTATATCTTGTAAATAGCTCACCAACTTGACGCACCCGCACCAGAGGATCCAAAGCGGGCTTCTCCACGAGGTCAACCAACATCATCCATAACATCACCAAACTCAAGATCGCACCCTGCAGACGAGCGAGAGTAGCAAGCCCTGCAAGCACAGCAGCCCAAAGCCAATGTTTCTTGAGCGCCAGAATCCAGAAACCAAGTACAAGCATCAAGAACAGGGATTCAGTGTACGCGGCCAATAGGAAAAACGCTGTGGGAAAAGCCATAAACAAAACCACCGACTGGCCCGCGATTTGCTGTGGATATAATGATACAAACAATTCATACATGAGAACCAATGATATGAAACATGATAACGTTGAAACCACCAGTGCTGCCAATAAATAATTTTCACCAAACACAGGGGCCACCCATCGGACAAAAAGCGGGTATAGCGGCATAAATGCCACCGAAGGGTCCCTACTATAGCCAAAAATTGCAATTTCCAAATAAGAGACCGTATCCCATTGAAACCAAGGGTTGACCAACCACTTCGAGAATTGATCGGTCAGCAGAAAGGGTTTCATGACCCTATACATGATTTCGTCTAGCGGAATAGGGCCGCCGCGGGCCACAAACCATATACCGATCGCAGCATAAAAGACTCTCAAAACAACCACAATGACAGCAAAACCGGTCCATTCTTTCTTCCAGTGAAGTGAAAAAAAATTCGTCATCATGAACCAAAGTGTCCCTTTACCTTTTTGAAAAAATAATAGGAAACAGGAGCGCTCCCTATTTGAACCACTGCTATAAATGGGCGTTGCCAAAAATCAAACAACCGCGTCAATCATCAGCGCAAGAAATATAAATGCCAAATACATGCTTGACCAGCGATACATTGTCCACGCCACCTTGTTGCCGGGGATTATCCAGACGCGCAATGCCGCGTAAATCAGCAAAAGTCCAAGCACAATCGCAGAGACAAGATAAATGATTCCAGTTGCTCGAATGAGGGGCAACAATAGTGTCGTGCCCACCAAGACAAAAGTATAAACCAAAATCTGAAAGCGAGTTTCCCTTTCGCCTTTTACAACAGGCAACATGGGTACTCCCGCGCGCGCATAGTCCTTGGAACGGACAATCGCCAACGCCCAGAAGTGCGGCGGCGTCCACATAAAGATGATCAGAAACAATATCCAGGCCGCGAGGCTGAGGTGGCCGGTTGCCGCGGCCCAACCTACCATCGGCGGGATCGCCCCTGCTCCGCCGCCAATCACAATATTTTGAACTGTTGCCTTTTTCAACCAGAGGCTATAAAACAAAACGTAATAAAAAATTCCAGCGAGCGAAAGCAGAGCAGCGGTCAAATTCACGAAGCCCGCTAAAATATAATAACTGGCAAGACATAATGCCAGCCCGAAAGAAAGCCCTTCCGCTGCGCTCATGCGTCCCGCCGCGAGCGGACGCTGGGATGTTCGCTGCATGTTTTTATCCAGCTCGCGGTCAATATATTGATTCAAGGCCGAAGAGCCACCTGCTGCCAACGCGCCGCCGAGCATGGTCCAAAGTGCGAGCGACGGAGAAGGCCAGGCTTTGCCGCCCATCACAAGCCCGCCAAAAGTTGTGACCAACAAAAGCGCGACGATTAGCGGTTTGCTGAGAACAAAGAAATCATTGAGCCGTTGTCGAATATCCACCTTCGGGAATTGTTTTCCATCCTGTGCTGATAGACCGGATATCACAGCCAAAGCGATCAAAGAAATCCAAAGCAAGACTGCCGTTAATGTATGCAGAACAACTAAATGAGTCGGAAAATTCCGCAGAACTTGAATCGCACCAACAAAAGCCTGCCCGAAAAACAGCACAGTAGTCACTGTTGTTAATGGCAGAAACAAAGAATCGTCACGTTGCTCGCGCCAGGCTTTTAGAAAAAGCCAGACGACCAAAACAGCAGAGATTCCCGCCAACCCAAGATGAATGAACTTCAGCCAACCTAATGAATTCATTGGAATGCAAAAGGGCCATCCGGAACATGTCAGCGCCGCGCCGGTAACAAAGACTGCGCGTCCCGCAATGGTCAGCAACAGAACAAAAACCATTGTCGTCAAAATTAAACGAGTGAACGAAGAAGACAAATTGTATTTCATAATTTCTTTCGTAATTCCTTCCTCCATAAATAATAACCATAACCAACGATGAATAGGATCGCAAACAGGCACCACTGAATAGCATAATTCAGATTCGTAGAACCGTCGGAGGTATCCAAAGACTCAAAAATCGGAATCGGTGGATCGGTGCGGTTTGGAATCGGATTGAGCTGAATGTAGACCGGCAAAATTGGGTAGGGGATTTGTTGTTGGATTCGATTCAAATTCACATAAACCCAAAAATCAAGGCGCGTTTGGCTCGGGGTTAATGTCGGGTCGGTGTCGGACCCGGGAGTGGGCTGCACCTGCCCGAGGCGGATGATTCCACTGACGGTTACCTGTCCCGCTTGATCATATTGATGCCAATTCGTTGGCGCTGAATTGCCGTCGGAGGGAATCCAACCTCGATCAACGAGAACCGCCTCCCCGTCCAAGAGACGAAGCGGCGTAAGTAAATGATATCCGGGCTGAACGCCATCATATTGATCGCGCGTCGCAATTTGATATTGATAATCATAAGTTCCAGTGGCGTTGACCTGGCGATATTCCATTGTCGTCAAATCACCTTGCGCTGGCAAAATCAGTGGAGGCATATTCTGCGCTGCGGTCAAATGTAAATATGATGTGCGCGTCTCTTTGAGGCGATCCAATTGCCAGATGCTCAATCGTATACATACTGCCGCTGCAAAAAGAATCAAGAGCGTCGCCAACCACCAGCGACGGCTGAACATCAATTTTAAGATCAGGTTGTAATTGCTTTTTTGGGCGGCCATATCAGCAGACTATAGAGGACAGCCAAGATTGCCACTGGAATTCCGCCCACGATATAAGCCTCAAGACGCGTGCCCTCAGTAATCTGCTGGTTGACATCCAAACCAAAAACTTTCGTTGGAACAAAGGAACATTGAAAGGCAAATTTCTCATCCGTATTGAGCGGCATGCTTGCTGATGAACCTGCCGGAATCCATAAAGGACCAAGTTGATGCTCCACAGAATCTTCATTCTTGACCACCAAAGTATCTCCCACAACAAACAGCATGTTCGTTGGAATCGACGGAGGTTGTTCTCCCAACGCGACGCGTTGGGCAGTGCCGAGAGGAATCACGAGGATGATTTGCTCCGGCGACCTCGTGTCCATCCCAGGCATCACCACAAAAGCAATCTGCGAAAGTAAAGCGCCAAAAACCAATCCGGCTACCGCAAAAATAAGTGAGCGCTTTACAATCGGATTGCGAAGCATGACATTAATATCCTTTCAGCAGCGTTTGAACATCATCAGCCACATCCTGTGGGTCCATTGAGGGACCATCAAACGTTTGCCGCAGATCCCCTTTGGGATCGATGACATACAAGTAGGTGGTGTGCGTATCTCCACCATCCTCCACCGTGACACCATAAGCATTATAAGCTTGCTGCAGCTGATCTGTAGTGCCCATTAAACCAAGGAAAGTTGGATAGAATCCGGTCATCCATTTTTTCATCTGTGCAGCATTGTCGTGGGTAGGATCTGTGGTCACCATCAATACCTGTACATTTTGAGCAAGATTGCCCAAGAGTTCCCATCGTTAACTTGAGCTTAGCCATTGTCGCGGGACAATCATCGGGACAACTGGTATAACCGAAATACAACAATACAACTTTACCGAGCTGACTGTTAAGAGAAAAGGGTTGACCATTACTGTCGGTCAAATTAATTTCCGTGGCAGGAGCTGCCGGACTAATCACAACGCCATGCAGTGTGGGCTTGTGAGTTGCGACTAAAACCCCAGCCGCAAGAATTAGAACTGCCAATATTCCAGTTCCAATCATAATAAGCTTTCGGTTCATTTAATTTTCTCCTTTACAAAATTGGTGGGCAACCGAATTGGTTGCCCACTATCATACTTACGTTAGCTTAATTTTTTATTAGCTTACCAATTTACCAATCAAATACAAAGCCGGATAAAAGAAAATCCAAACCACATCGATAAAGTGCCAATAGACCGTCGCCGATTCGACTGCCCAGTGTTTTTCGGGGGAATATAAGCCGCGCAATCCATTCCGCAAAACGATACTGAGGAAGATCACGCCGGTCAAAACATGGAAGGCGTGCATGCCCGTCATGATAAAGAAAATAGCTCCCGCCGCATTTGAAGATGGCGTCACGCCCGCGCTGATCGCAGACGGCCATTCGACCGTAATCACGCCCGCCAAAAACACCAGGCCAAGCAGGATGGTCAGTGAGATTCCATAAATAAAACCTTTGCGGTCGCCGTGTTCCATGGATACTTCTGCACGATTCATGAAGAATGACGAAAGCAATAACACCGACGTTATAGTCAGTGCAATATATTGACTATCCGGACTTAATGGCAAAGCCGTCAAGCCCAGCAAGTTGAATCGGCTGATGAAAAGTCCGCCAAATATGAACGCGTCGGAAAGGAGGAATAACCACAATCCCATACGGCTGGTTGTAAGCTTATACGCATAGCTATGGCGATCAAGGTTATCATCCTGCACGCTCAACTTGTAGATGTGCATATAGTAGTACATGACCAAACCAACTTTAACAAAAGCGATCATGGCCAGCAAAACCGTCGAACCAATTTCAATCGCAACGAAAAACTCTAGAGCGGTCAAGACCGCGAGAAAAACAAAGACGATAATGCCCTGACGGAGGACATCGGATTTATTAGTGTGTTCCATCAATGAGATTCCTTCTAGTGACCCTTGCTTGTCTTGTCTTCAAACCGAACATAGACCGATCCCGGCAAACCATAATCATAGGGTTCGCCAACCACTTCAAAGGGCCGATCATAGTTGTGTACGGGCATCGGCGAAGGAACCAGCCATTCAGGTGAACGCGAATTCCAAACGTTGCCAGTTGCCGTCTCGCCATTCTTTATGCTAACGAAAAGATTGTAGAGAAAGATCAACACGGAGATGGCAATCAAATATCCTGCAATCGTCATGATCAAATGATAGGTATCAAAACCCAAGGCCGGATCATAATCGGCAACGCGGCGGCGCATTCCAAGTAGTCCGACGCGCATCATCAGGAGCGTCAGAGTCAGGAACGAGGGCGTCATCAACCAGAAATGAATTTTGCCAAGCTTCTCGTTCATTTTGCGGCCCGTAACTTTTGGAAACCAATAATAGATGGCCGCGAAGAAAGGATAGATATAACCGCCAAACATTGTGTCATGAAAATGCCCAACGATCCAGTAAGTATTCTGGAGATGCAAATCTGTTGCAACAGTTGCATTTGGAGGTCCGGAAAGACCGCCCAAAAGGAAGACCACGATCCCACCGACCACAAATAGCATCGGCGATGGCATTTCAATCTTCCCTTTCCATATGGTCGCAATCCACGAGAAAAACTTGACGCCTGTCGGAACAGCAACCAGAAGAGTGCTGAACATAAATGGAATCCGCAAATATGGATTCATGCCCGATACAAACATGTGGTGCGCCCACACAAGGAATCCTACCAAGGCAATTCCCAGAGACGACATTGCCACAAAGCGATAACCGAAGAGCGGCTTGCGAACAAAGACCGGTACCAGTTCCGAAATGATTCCCAACCCAGGCAATACAAAAACATACACAGCCGGATGAGAGTAGAACCAGAATAGATGCTGGAACAAGATCGGATTCCCGCCTTTATCCGAATCAAAAAATCCCATTCCAAACAAGCGCTGAAACATAACCATCTGGAAAGAAAGACCAATCAACTGTGTTGCGGTTGAGGATATCAAAGAGGTCGCGATCGCGGCCCAAACAAAAATCGGCATTCGAAATGCGGTCATTCCTTTGGCTCGCATTCTGACAACGGTAACGATTAAATTGATTCCTCCCAGAATGGAGGCCCAGCCCGCAACGGCCACCCCAAGGAAAAACATCTGCATGCCGAGCGGTGCGCGCTCCGAAAGCGGCGGATAGCCAGTCCAACCTGTATCGAAACCTCCGAACACAAGAGTAGAAAGCAATAAAACTGCGGCCGGCGGAGCCACCCAATAAGAGAATGCATTCAAACGTGGAAAGGCCATATCCTGCGCACCAATCAACATGGGGACGAGGTAGTTCATCAGGCCGGCAACACCGAGCAAGATGCCAACAATCATCACAATGCCGTGCAAACTCATAAAGGTGTTATATTCTTGAAGTGTAAGAAACTGCAAACCTGAATGTGCCAACTCGGTGCGGAAGATCATGGCAAATAAACCGCCCACGCACAGCAAGAACAGCGCGGTCACTGTATACTGCACGCCGATCACTTTATGGTCAAGAGAAACATTCAGATACTTTTCCCAACCCGGCGGATCTTCACGATGCTCCGGAACTTCCTCGCCCTTTGCCCATTTGAACCAATCCGTCATTGCGCCCGTACTGGCCACATATGAAAGAGCGCCTACCAACCCACCAAACACCCAGGCCGGTTCCGTGAAAAAGTATTGGCCTGTGACAAATGCATTCAAGCCCATTAGAACGCGAATGCCAGTCACGAACAACGCACCAACGATCCACCCGATCAATTGCCAGAGCAGACCGCGCATCACAGCCGATGTAAAGAATTTTTTCATTCCAATACTCCACACAATTACTTCAACGACTCGATATAAGCAACGATATCGCTGATTTGCGATTGAGATAATGTGGTTCCAAAAGTTTTCGGCATCACATTATCCTGGAAACCATTTACGATCTTGGCGCTCGGATTGACAATCGACTCAACCAAATAGGCCTCATTCGCTGTTACAACAGATCCAGGCGCTACATTAGTTCCACCTGACATTTTGACTTGTGATTGATAAAGTCCCTTCCATGTGGGAGCGATGCCAGTGGAACTTCCGTCTACAGAATGACAACCAGTGCAACCGTACTTTGCCACTAATTGTTGGCCGCGCCCGATCGGAGTTTGAGCCGCCACAGCCGCCGCCGCAAGTTGCGTTTGAATCCAGGAATCATAATCGGCTTGTGAACTCACAATGACGGGTGCGGTCATGTAAGAGTGCTTTAAACCGCACAACTGCGCGCACTCCACCTGATAAGTTCCGATCAAGTTCGGCGTGACACGATAGGTTGTGATGCGGCCCGGTAAAATATCCTGCTTCATTCGAAATTGAGGAACAAAGAACGAATGGATGACATCCGTGGATTGCATATTCAACACGACTTGACGATTAAACGGGCAAATGCAACTCTGCGGAAGTAAACCCCTCCGGGTAGTCAAATTCCCAAGACCATTGGCGGGCGGTCACGTTAATTTCCAAGGCGTTTGGATCTACAGCCAATACGTCCCCCAGTGTATATGTGCCCATATACGCAAGAATAAGAACCATAATCAAAGGAATAACAGTCCAGGTGATTTCGAGGGTATTATTTCCTTCAATGTGCGGACCATCCGATGTATCCCCTTTCTTTCTACGAAAAACAATCAGGCTGTAAACGAGAGGGACCATGATTAGCGCAAAGAGAAAGCAAATAATAGCAATCTCAATATTCCACAACTGATCTATCGGAATAGATTGTGCGCTAGCCTCGACGGGCATTAATTTTATAGCCATCAATCCGGCATACGTAGCTATGGCTAAAACAACTACCATCACGCCGGTAATTACATAATGTCGCATACACTCTCTCCTGAGTCTTGACCTCACGCGCTTTTCCCCTTGTTCGACGACATCAGCAATTGCCGAAGAACAAGGGCGTTAATCTAAAGAATAAGGTTGGATTCTCAAAGAATTATCAATACCAATAAATTCCGCCGCAAGCAGCGAGACACTTAATGTACCAAATTTTCCTGATTTTGTCACTATTATTTGGATATTTTATTCCGATTTTTAAAATGGTCAAGCGTTTCATTTCCGGACTTTTGTACTGAGCAAAAAAACTATAAGTTATTCAGCGCTTCAAGCACTTCCGCACTATGCTCGGAAGGACGAACATTTTCAAAGACGCGGGCAATCTTCCCGTGAGTATCGATCAAGAAGGTTGTATGGTAGCGGGAAACACTAAAATCTTTCAAGTTTATTTTAGTTTGCTCATTTTCTTCAGATATTGTTGAGTATGCGAATGCTGTATTGTTCTTGCGGTCACCTGAAAGCGACTCAATTCATCCCTGTGCAGGAAAGTATTTTTCTAGAAACTGAATAGGGGAAAGCACAGGCATCTTCCTCTGGACGAGAGGATTGTAATGCCGCAGGTTGCCAGTCACCAGTGCGTTTGCGTTGGACGCACTGAGCACCTCCGCAAACATAATATCACTGGGGTCGGGGTACCCTTCCGCGGGAAGCGACTCAGCTGTCACATATTTTCCAGAGAGTTCAATGTGACCAATTACCGCAAATGCCTGGGAGGGACGGATATGCAATTCCGGGCGCGACAAAACCTCCTCGTATTCTCCCAAGATGCGATCATCATAAGCGACCTGAATCTGGCTGCCAATAATCAGGTCGAGTATTTTTCCCGGCGAGCCGTTTGGACTAAGTAGACTGCTCACAAGTACATTGGTATCCAATACGACTACGATCAACATCAGCGTTTCCCGTCTGTGCGAGTCTTTTTGATGAGCGTGTTGATGTCTTTGTTTGTCATTTTATTGAGGCCATTTTTGCGTGACTGACTGCGGATCGCGCGTACGGCCATCTGCGCTCGTAAGCGGGACACCATCAAGAGAATATCCTGGACATCCTCTTCTTCAGCCAGATTGATCATGACCGCGAAAGGCTTGCCTCCCACAGTCACCACCAGATCGCCTTCACTTTCCAATTTTTTGCGCAATGCAGAAGGTTCGTTGCGTAAGGCGCGATAGGGAACGAATTGCATGGTTTCTCCTTTTGTAGCATATTTTGCTACGATATTTTACTCCTCCGGCGGGATCCAGTCAATCTCTGGCAGACATCTGCTCCCCGTTCGCCAAACCTGCGGACAGCGAGGAGATGCTTTGAAGCGGTAGTTCATGCTGGATTATATCGATATGCGCTCGGCGGCCGGTCGGGCCGTAAAGGGCGTGAACAATGAGTTGTACATCTTCCACATCTTCCTGCTCTTCTTGCAGGATGAAGGGCATACGGTGATGCAAAGCTCCTGCGCATCCAGCGGGAGGCTCAACTTGCCAACCACCGCCGGATTGCCATTATGGAGCGCGCCGTCTTTTATTTGCCCTGGCAGGGAGACATGAGGCTGAGTGAAGTCAAAAAAAATGCCTGGAAGACTTGGGTTTGCGTATTGGTCAAGGAAAGGTTGAGGAGAATCACCGCTATGAGGAACATTAATTTGCACTAAAATCCTCCCTATATCTGATGCGAGATTGCTTCACAGTTCGAAAATGGAATCATCAATCTTCATCTGACGATTACAATATTTCGACTATTTCATTCGAATAGGAAAAAGGCTCAACGCCTCGTTTTCGGGAATTCGACAGACTTCAGAGTGATAAGTTTTTCAACGTTTCAAGAATTTCCGCACTATGCTCTGCTGGCCGCGCATTCTCAAAGACGCGGGCAATTTCGCCGTGAGAATTAATCAAAAACGATATAGGGTAGCAGGAAAGACACAGCACAGCCATCGAAACAACCATAAAATTCCAGAGGGGTTATTTCACAGTTTACTGAGTCAAAGTTTTGGATGATAAAATACGCCTAAATCAAAAGCATCCAATCTGCCCGAAATCCAAGCCGAATTGCAAAAAATAATGGATGATTTCAATCGTCAGCATTTCAAAAAACAGACCTTAATTTGAGTGCATTCTTCAGAAACAAAATCAAGCCTGGTTATTCAGCGCGATTCAAAGGAAAAATCTTTATTAGGACCGCAATGACAACAATAACCTTTCCCCCAGTTTGTCGTCTACCTTTACCTTGGAATGGAAAAACAGATCACTGGGGCTTTGCATTCTATTCTTATAGCAATGATCAATATGAATTGTCCATTTACGATGATGGTAAATTTACAGGTAAACCAGAACGTGCTTTTATGATTTCAGCAAACATATATTCAAACAAATGAGGTGAGATACAATGCCAAAGAAACACAAGAAGCCGCGCCTGCCTAAGGTCAATAACCAAATTCCCATTTCAAGCATTCGGCCGATAAAAATACTGGGGCCACGTTATTATCTTCAACGAGCCCGTGAATACCCCATATGGGGCTGCTGGGTGATGCAAGGTTGGCAGGAAGAAGGCATTACACCCGTTGTCATTGCCCGCCAGCAGGAAGCAGACAAAGTTCTTTTTGCAGTTTGTCTTGTCGATATTTATTGTCTTGGCATTAAGGATGCTTACGCCAATGCAGATATTTCTCTGCGCAAATTTCAAACTGGATTGCCCAAAATGTGCAGCGGTGCGCCGGAATCTTGCTCCGTTGAACTCGCCCACGAGATTATTTACGGCGGACTGGAATACGCGAAACAATACGGCTTCAAACCTCATATTGATTTCACCGGCCAATTTTGCGATCAGGTACTGGACCCGCCTGACGCACATCCGCGGACGAACAACGTGATATTTGGCAAAGATGGTAAACCGTTCTTTATATCCGGTCCCTACGATGACGCACGAAAAATCAAGTCTGTCATCAACACGCTGTTGCGCACGGCAGGCGAAGGAAATTTTGATTATATTGCCGGGTTTGGTCCGCCAGATTCTTTTGATGATTAAGGTGATCTCGGAAAAAGAATGAGGCTGGAGAGCATCTGCGTGACAGGTGAATATGTTAATTCAAACCGTATCTTAGCCCCATCAATGGTTTTGAAAACCTGCAGTCCCTATGTAATCAAAGGGAACTGCAGGGATAAATGACGCGTGTTGTAACTTTAGTTTCCGCTAACATAAAGCGGAAAAAGGGGTTCTTGGAGTGCTTTTTGCTATTCGTGCGAGGTGCCCTTTGGGTAAATGAGCAGTGACCGAGTTCTTTTTTCGAAGTCGCCCAGAAAGATTGACAACTTCGGGAAATGCGCGTCCTGCCAGTGTGCGGCGAAAACGACCAGGGGTTCTTTTGGGTATTCGATCCCAAAATCCTGTGGGGGTGGCGGGTGTGGTGGCTGCGAGAAAACTTAGAATAGAACCAGCCATGAGCGCCAGTTCCGGCAAACGCTGGATCATTTCTTCGGCATGAACAAATTGGCGATGAGCGCCAATCATCTGTTTAGCGCTCAAAGGGACTTGCTCGACCGGCCAACGGTCTTTGTATATGTTGCTGACACTGATCGGTTTGAGAACCACAGGAGTCGCTAACAACCAAGGGGTATCAAAATCGGGATCATAGATGGCGTAGACATCAAAGGTTTGATTGCAGGCATTCGGCGCGCAGTCAGGTAAAACCAAGTTACACCAAATCTCTGCTCGCAGGACATGACCCTGCTCTTCCCAACTTTGTATCTTATCCGGCGCAGTTGCGGCGATCACGTTTCCTTTATGCGCGCGTGCCAGCGGACGGATCAATTCTCCGTAGACAGGCATGCGCCCCACGCCACAATAATTCGGGAGCACGTTGCGGCGGGCTGTAAAGTTGCTTGCTAAACGCAACTCGTACTGCACTATCTCGGCTTCTTGTAGGTCACTCACCTTCACGCCTGCGTCGACTACCACAATTTCGTCCGCTGAAAGCGTTTTCTTGATGTTTTTGAGAATGATCCTCCATAACCGCTTTTCACTCGGATCTTTGGGGTGAACGCGTTCAAACGCCTGCGGCAATGCGATCCGCTGTCCGTTGATTTCTCCCACCTTACCTACCACTCCAAAGATAACCGCTGGCAAAGCACGCCCAGCGGCTGGATGATAATGTTTGCTTGGACAGTTTTTCAAGGTCGGACGCCAAAAAGCGGTCACATCGGCTACCACAGGTTTGTATCCTTCATATTCATGTCGTTGCCACTCGGGCAAGCTTTCCACATGCTTGCTCCATTGCGCTATCAGAGTTGTGGTTTGCCAGACGCCACTATTGGTCGCTGCCCAAGCTCTGCGTACTGCTTTATCTTCCAAGCCAATGGCTTTCAAGGCAGGAAACAATGCGCCGCGAACTCGGTAACAACTGCCCGCTCAAAAACGCCCAGAACACATGCAGCATCGCAAGATTTGTTCCAATGGGCAACCCTTCAAGTAGTTCGTCCAAAACGGTTATGGTATGATTTGTTTTGGTAATGGCGTTGTGGGATTTTTTCACAAAATAAGATTACCACGCTTTACGTCATTACCGCTTTCTTTATCTAATCCAGTTAGCGGAAACTAAAGTTGTAATTATTTCCAGAAAAAGTCTCTTGGCAACGAACTGCTCTACGAGGAGGTCGCCCTCCAAGTAACATCGAAAAAGAATTGGTTCACCAACATCGTCGTTGACTATGAATGGACGCCAATTGGAAAAAGACTTGCCTCGTTCTCGAGAATTCGACAGGGTTCAGAGTGATAAGCTTTTCAACGCTTCAAGTATTTCCGCATTATGCTCTGCTGGCCGCACATTCTCAAAGACGCGGGCAATCTTGCCGTCAGAATTTATCAAGAATGTAGTATGGTAGCGGGAAACACTAAAGTCGTTCAAGTTTGTTTAGTTTGCTCGTTTTCTTCATATATTGTTGAGTAGCCAGCACAAGCCGCGACAAGGATAACTGAAACCAGGACAGTTCTCGGAGTTTTTTTCACCTTTGCGATCCATTGTGCTATAATCTTACTGGTAAGAAAGGAGACATTATGGAAACACTAGCAACCACACGGATGTCATCCAAAGGTCAGGTAGTCATTCCTGAGTTTATCCGGAGACAGCTAAAACTAAAAGAAGGCGCACAATTTGTCGTGGTCGGCAATGCAGATGTCGTTATCCTAAAAATCGTCACCCCACCTGATATGGGCAAATTTGACGCCCTGATCCAAGAGGCACACAAGCAGGCTAAGAAAGTGGGACTGAAGAAGAAAGACATTGACATCGCGATTGTCAAGGCGCGCGGACAGAAATGAAAATCGCTCTGGATTTGAAAGTCGTTATTGACACAAATGTGTTTGTCTCAGGGATATTTTTAACGGCCCTCCTTACCAGATCCTTAAAGCTTGGCAAACGGGTGAGTTTGAGTTGGTCGCTTCGCAGGAAATTTTGGATGAATACCGTCGGGTAGGCGAAATCTTAGCAGAAGAACACCCTGCAATTGACCTGAAGCTAGTTCTCAACTTTGTAGTTGAACACGCGACGATCTACAAACCAGTCGCATTAAGAGAGGATGTTTGCGAAGACCCAGATGATGATAAATTTCTCGCATGTACTCTAGCGAGCGGAAGCAAGATTATTATAAGTGGGGATAAGCATTTGCTAAAGGTTTCGGGTTTTCAGGGGATTAGAGTTCTCAAACCGCGTGATTTTGTAGATAGCTATTTAGATTGATTATTCGCGGGAACGCAAGTAGATCACCTTAAAACATTCAGTCTGTTATGATGAAAATGATTAGTAATGGTTCAATCTCTTTATTCACGAAGTGATTATGAATAGCTTGGATGAGATAAACCAGTTATTGGCAAAAACTGAGGAGGAGTTAGCAGGGCTCAATATCCTCAGAACACAACTGCTCACTCGGATCACGGAGTTACAGCAGAAAATAGCGTTATTTTCCGAGGATCCCAGCCTTCCACAACAATCAGTTATTTTTGATTCAGTCACCAATCAGTCTTCCCAAGAATTGAAAATTGCTCTCTACCGCAATCTGTTTCGAGGGCGTGAAGATGTCTACGCCAAACGATTTGAGAATCTAAGAACGGGCAAGAAAGGATACCAACCCGTTTTTCGTATCGAGTGGGACAGCGGCCCTTTCGAAAAACAAAAGATTTACCGCGAAGATCGCGAATACCTGCCAGTTACAGAGCAGGTCTTTAGAAACCATCTTCTGGGCATGAATCCCCAAGACAAATCAAAGCATGATTTCACGATGGGTATCTACCCTATGCTTCCTGATGAAACCTGCTGGTTCCTTGCGGCCGACTTCGATAAAGCAACCTGGCAAGAGGATGTGGTGGCTTTTCTGGAGACATGCAGGCTTTTCAATGTGCCAGCTGCATTGGAGAGGTCGCGTTCGGGCAACGGTGGGCACATCTGGATATTTTTTTCAGAGCCGATTCCTGCAGCCACGGCACGCAAAATGGGATCCTTTCTTTTGACTCGGACCATGGAACAGCGACCTGAAATTGGATTGGATTCTTACGATCGCTTCTTCCCCAGTCAGGATACACTCCCCAAAGGTGGGTTTGGCAATTTGATCGCTTTACCTCTGCAAAAGAAGCCCCGCGAGAACGGCAACACCCTCTTCCTTGATGAAAACTTGTTCCCATATCGGGATCAATGGGCCTGCCTATCGTCTGCTCGCCGTATGAGCCGCCTAGAAGTCGAGATTGTATCCGGCATGGCGGAAAAACAAGGCGAACTTCTGGCAATCCGTTTCCCGGTTACAGATGAAGACGAAGATCAACCTTGGGCTGCACCGCCTTCAAGAAAGCGTAAAGAGCTGCCCATCATGGGTCCATTTCCAGACCAGGTTGACTTAATTCTTGGCAATCAGATCTATGTGCCGAAGGCAAGTCTCACGCCATCTCTTCGCATTCACCTGATCCGCCTAGCAGCTTTCCAAAATCCAGAATTCTATCAAGCGCAGATGATGCGTCTGTCCACCTTCGGCAAACCGCGTATTATCAGTTGCTGTGAGGATTTTTCCAAGCATCTCGGACTGCCGCGCGGGTGTTTGGATGAAGTGCTCGACTTGTTCCGATCCCTCAAAATCAAGGTGAACATCGCCGACGAGAGATTCATGGGAACCACGCTTGAAGTTAGATTCCATGGGGCTTTGCGAATCGAGCAACAACAGGCTGCTGCCAATTTGTTGCAGTATGAGACAGGCGTTTTATCGGCTTCTACGGCTTTCGGAAAAACAGTGATCGCAGCTTATCTGATTGCTCAACGGAAAGTAAACACGTTGGTTGTAGTTCATCGCCAGCAATTGTTGGATCAGTGGCTTAAAATCCTCTGCCAGTTTCTTGAACTAAAGCCAGATGAAATTGGCCAAATTGGTGGCGGTAGGCATAAACCAACAGGGAAGATAGACATTGCAATGATCCAGAGCCTAAGCCGGAAAGGCGTGGTGGATGATATTGTTGGCAAATATGGTTATTTGATCGTAGATGAATGCCATCACATCTCTGCCGTTAGTTTCGAACAAGTCGCCAGGCAGAGCAAGGCCCGATATCTGACCGGTCTTTCCGCCACGATTGTGCGAAAGGATGGGCACCATCCGATCATTTTTATGCAGTGCGGTCCGGTCCGCTACCAGGTGAACGATCGCAATCAAGCCGAGAATCGTCCATTTGATCATAAAGTCAAGATTCGTCCCACCGGTTTTCACCTCCCGCTTTATCTTCAGAACTCTTCATCGCTGTCGATTCAAGATTTATATGCGCTGCTCGTCAAGGATGACCAACGCAACCACATGATTATTGAAGATGTAATTGATGCCATCCAAGAAAAACGTTGTCCGGTTCTATTAACTGAGCGCCGGGAACATCTGAATCTGCTTGCTGATTTGCTTTCCCAGCGTATCCCAAACGTTTTTGTGATGGCTGGCGGAATGGGTAAAAAGCAGCGCGTGAAACTTACCGAACAAATCAATGCTATCCCCATCGACCAGCCACGCCTGATTGTTGCAACCGGGCGCTATTTAGGTGAAGGATTTGATGATGAACGGTTGGATACTCTATTTCTGGCGCTGCCAATTTCTTGGCGCGGAACTTTGACACAGTATGCCGGCCGGCTCCATCGTCTGAACACGTCTAAAAAGGAAGTGATAATTTTTGATTATGTGGATTTCGATATTCCGGTCTTAGCAAAAATGTTTGCACGCCGGCGGGCTGGATATAAGTCAATCGGGTACGAGATCATCTCACCCGAGAACAAGAATCCTGTCATCCAGCTCACGCTAGACAACCAGCCATCGGATACCCTCTGATCTGAAAGGCATTCTCTATACCAACAACAATGTCGCTACTCGGAATGCTTCTCCTACAATAACCCTCTTGGGAAAGTCAGCGCAGATAGAGATCCCTGTTTTACCACTTCGCACTATGTTTGCAACAGAGAACGAACTGACGCTAAATTAAACAAAAAGAAACCGCCATGAATGCAAGTTTCTATTCATAACTTCCAAGATGGGGAGCTTGCAAACCTCAGCGACTTACTCTCCCAGTACCCTCCCAGCAAAAACTCTTGTACAAGGGGAGTTAATTTAATTAAAGAAGTCTGCCAATCTTAGCAGCCTCCTTATTTTGCTGTACGAAAACTCCCTTGGCAATGACTTCATACAGACTCCCAATACTTTCCGCTAAATTTTCATAAAAAACGGCGATTTTACGTCTCTCACTGGTTATAAATGTGCTCCTCCTCATTTTAGGCGGGGTATCCGCCGACATGGAAAGTAGTTTGAAACTCGGCGCTGTGTCATCCCTCCTCAAGTAAGAAGGCGGGAATTTGTTGGCAAAGCGTTATGCATCGTAGATCAGAAGGTGAAAAGCCCAAGATGATTTTGATACTTTGTTCTGTTTTACGTCCACAATTTTGATGGACGACTTAAGTATCCGGCACACCGGAACAAGTTTTCACTCTCTATCCAAATATTCCACAACTCACGAAAATGCGTTATACTTATTATAAGAAAAGTATAACAAGGAGTTCAGTATGACTTTGACCATTTCTAATAAAGGCTGGGTAGTAATCCCGGCTGAACTACGAAAAAAATATAAGCTTAAACCAGGCGCCAAAGTTATCATCGTGGATTACGGTGGTGTCCTATCCATTATTCCGGCTGCGCACGAACCAATCAAACGAGCACGAGGTTCTTTAAAGGATCTCCCCTCCTTAACTAAAGAATTGCTGAAAGAACGTACCAAAGACCGCAGGCGAGAAGAAGCGAAGATTCAACAACACCATGGCTGATCTACCCGCCTTTATCCTGGACAGTTTTGCATTACTTGCTTATCTCCAAGATGAGCCGGCGGCGCCGCGCGTTGAAACGCTTTTAGAGAATGCCAAAAAAGAAAAGTGCAATCTCATGATTTCCGTCATCAACCTTGGAGAAATTTTATATATCACGGAGCGAAGAGGCGGCGTAGCCAAGACACAGGATACCCTGGCGCTGATTCAACAATTGCCTGTTGAAATCCTTCCTGCTGATGAGAAAGCTGTTTTCTCCGCCGCACACATCAAAGCAAATTATGCAATTTCTTATGCAGATTCCTTTGTGGTAGCCGCCGCAGTTGAAAAGGATGCAGTTATATTAACCAATGATCCTGAATTTGAATCCACAAAGCTGATCGTGAGAGTTGAATGGTTGAAAGAAGTTGACGGATAGCTATAAGTTCGTTATGCAACATCTTAGAAAAGGAGGAAGTGGTGTCCAACATGGACAATCCAAGAAACAAATTCCTGTGGCATCGCTCCTCGATAGTATCAAAGGATGTCGCAACACCCAACCCATGAAAAGCCACCTGCGGTTGTCCCTGCTATTTTAACTCATCCAGCGATGTTTTACACACACGGATAAGCCAAGTAGCCGCGACAAGGATAACTGAAACCGGGACAGTTCTCGGAAGTTCTTTCACCTTTACGATCCATTGTGCTATAATCTTACTAGTAAGAAAGGAGATATTATGGAAACGCTAGCAACTACACGGATGTCATCCAAAGGTCAGGTAGTCATTCCCAGAGTCTATCCGGAGACAGCTAAAACTAAAAGAAGGCGCACAATTTGTCGTGGTCGGCAATGCAGATGTCGTAATCCTGAAAATCGTCACCCCACCTGATATGGGCGAATTTGACACCCTGATCCAAGAGGCACACAAGCAGGCGAAGAAAGCGGGACTGAAGAAAAAAGATATTGACTTCGCGATTGTCAAGGCACGCGGACATAAATGAAAATTGTTCTAGATTTGAAAGTCGTTATTGACACAAATGTGTTTGTCTCAGGGATATTCTTCAGCGGCCCTCCATATCACATCCTTAAAGCTTGGCAAACGGGCGAGTTTGAGTTGGTCGCTTCACAGGAAATTTTGGATGAATACCGTCGGGTAGGCGAAGTCTTGGCGGAAGAACACCCTGCAATTGACCTGAAGCTAATTCTCAAATTTGTACTTGAACACGTAACGATCTACAAACCACTCCCATTAAAAGAGCCTGTTTGCGAGGATGCAGATGACGACAAATTTCTCGCTTGTGCTCTAGCGAGCGGAAGCAAGATTATTATTAGTGGGGATAAGCATTTGCTGAAGGTTTCGGGTTTTCAGGGGATCAAAGTTTTCAAGCCGCGGGATTTTGTAGATAGATATTTTAATTGATTATTCGAGGGAGGGCAAATAGATTGGACTTGAAACAAGTGCATAAGCAGGTGAAATCGCACACTAAAACCAATCCATGCTGCACACCGAGAGAAGGAAAAACGCTGGTAAATAGATTGTACTCTAAGTGTTTGGCATGCTCCTGTTACTATACAATCTATACGAGGCAAATAAAAAAGGGTTGAACAGAAGGAGATGCCCAATCACCAACTGTCTAACCGTTTTCAGACTTCTCCCTGGGATTAAGGACCTGGCATACTTAGCGTGCATAATCCGGAGCATGCTTAGCGCTGCGAGCGCCAAATTCGGATGGTCCGAATCCTGCATCGAAACGTTATTTCAAAATAGAAAGACATGACTCAACAATCATGTGCGTCAGCATTCGTTCCTAAAATAAGCTTATCCCCATTTTTTATCGCCTTCCAAGGCCAAATAGGGAGAAGAAGGATGGCGCATAAATAGGCGACGGAACGTATTGTCAAATCGGAATTGATCTGATGAATTATAAGTGGAGGGTTTTGGAGTGATCACCGCGAGGACGGAAGACGAGATTTCAAAAGCTACAAAAGCGAATGCATCGGAATATATGAGAGTTGCCATTGCGCGTCAGTTGCTGATACTGGTCTGGTTTGTATTGACCCGTCGCTGTTTCGCCTGTTGCCATCGATCAATAATGACAGTTACTCTCAACAACTGATCGAGACATCAAGAATCATACTCAATACGTAACGAATGTCACTTGTCCAAATCACTTGATTCTCTTATAAGTCAGCAAAATAATTTCCTCGACTCAAAACAATTTTCTTAACTTTGCTGGAGGAAGCACTGATTAGATAAGTGGCGATCGAGGTGCTCATCAATGTGGCAGGGCAATCGTGAGACAGAAAGCCTAACCTTGGAAACACCATCGGGTAGAGGAAATGATTTCCCAGCTTGCAATCGCGCTATTCCTTTCCGCTGGACGCTTATCATTCTATTGGCTTGGGGCAGCTTGGCGTTTCTGCCCTCGACCTCGAAACAGCCCTCCACGCCTCAAGTTCCTCCCGGTCCCCACCGAGTGAAAACCATCACTGCCAACTACACGGCGTATACCTGGTGGATGGCAAGTTGGAATAAGAATCAGGTCTTCTGTTCGATCAAAATTGATCACGATGGACAACCTACTTTGGGGGAAGTTTATACCAACTGCGATCCAATGATCTACCATGCTTGGAAGAAGCAACAACCCTGTGTGGGTACCGGCATTCCCCATTCAGAATGTGCAGGATATTATGTGTATCTCGTCAAGACGGAGCGGGCCCAAAAACAGGTTGAGGTGACACTGCCCCCGCCTGAAGTGTGGTTATCGCTGGAAGGCTGTGAATCCGTTTCAAAGTCCGGCACAAACATTTGCGAAGCAGTTCCAAAGTTGGTTTTGAAAGGCGACGAGCCGCTTCCCAATGAACACATCGTGAAGGTGGAAGGCACGATGGATGGACAGTCGTTTGCGTGCGATGCAGATTGCAAGCTCCAACTCACACCGACCAAGGACCCGGGCGTCAATCTGCAATTCTGGGCCTGGTCGAGTTATGGCGACAGCAGCCAAGTATTCAACGCACAAGTCCGTGTGGCTCCTTCAGATGCAGGCAACCCTGATCAAAAGTCCTGGTATGCGGATGTGCTTTCATCGCAATGGCTCGGCGTGCATCCCGCCGCCTGCGCCGATACATGGGGATCGTTTCCACCGGTGGGCGGCCCACCGGATTGGTTGAGCACGCCTCAAGACCCGGCAGAATTAAGCAGTGATATTCCGTATAACTATCTCACTGCCAACTTGATTTTGCAGGGCGTGGTGGACGCCAGCGGTTGTCCAGATAGAGGCCAGATGCCGGACGGAACGGTCAATCAATGCGGGATCGAAGCGGCGCGGCCCTCGGTGGATGCGTGGCAAAATCAATTCGACACTTTGATCGTCAATACTGCGAATGATACCGGTGTGCCAGCTCGATTGCTCAAGAATCTATTCGCACGCGAAAGCCAGTTCTGGCCCGGGGTGTTCCGCGCCAGTCATGATGCGGGGCTGGGACAGCTCACCGAAAACGGCGCGGACACGGCCCTGCTTTGGAACCCAACTTTCTACAGCCAGTATTGCCCGCTCGTGCTTTCATCCACAACCTGTAGTAATAGTTACCCTCACCTTAATGCAAGTCATCAAGAGTTGTTGCGTGGGGCACTGGCCAGAAGCGTGAATGCAGCTTGTTCAAAATGTCCACTGGGCATTGACTTGAGTCAGGCCAGCTTCAGTGTGGGCGTGTTCGCTCGTACCTTGCTGGCCGCATGCGAACAAACCGCACAAGTCATTGTCAATAATGTGCCGTCGGACACGACGCAATCGGCGGGAGATTTCGCTTCGTATGAAGATTTGTGGAAATTCACATTGGTCAACTACAACGCGGGTTCGGGTTGTTTGGGACTGGCGGTCAACCAAACCTGGACAGCAGAACACAAGCTCACCTGGGATGCCATGTCGTCCCATTTCACCAAGGTGTGTGCTCCCGCCAAAAAGTATGTCAACGACATCAGCAAGTGAATAAAGGAAATTGCCATCACCGACGGATCGAGACTTTGAGAATCATACTCAAGACATGATGAACATCACTTGTCTAAATCACTTAATTCTCTTATAAGTCGACAGAATAATTTCATCAAATAAGAGCAATTTTCGTAGGGGGTAACCCGCCCGAAAACTTTCAAAGATTACCCCAGCATAATTCAATCACTTTCTGATTTCACTGATGAGCAAGAATACTGAAAGAACACAGCACTTTGCCGAGAGAACACAGCACTTTGCCAAAATCGAAGACAGGTGATTCGGAGATGGATGCAGGATCACGGAGATATGGTATGAAGGCTCATCGAAGACAAGCAGTGGAGATCGTTTTCAGGTTTTGGGCAAGGATCCCCTATCGTGTAGCGCGCTGGAATCCACGATCCAGGCCACAGCTGG
>CAVYTW010000013.1:0-414209 GCA_963771375.1 uncultured Chloroflexia bacterium | reverse complement strand
GTCAACTAACCTTACCTAACGGCCGGAACCATTTCTTGGTTATCTCCAGAATGTTTGGATTGTTATCCGCACGGGCAGGGATTTATCGCGGCGACCAACATGAAATTCACGGGGAATGTTAAAGAACCTTGTGCGCGCGAAATCGTCACGACTTTATCTTCAATCGGCTGGCGCATCACTTCGAGCACACGCGTTCCGAATTCAGGAAGTTCATCCAGAAACAAAACGCCGCGATGTGCGAGAGAAATTTCTCCGGGATGAGGCCAGTTGCCGCCACCCACTAATCCCGCGTGGCTAATGGTGTGATGCGGCGAGCGGAACGGACGCGTGCGAATCATCATCTCCGGTGGAAGCGCATCTGCCACTGAATAGATACGCGTGACTTCCAACGATTCTTCGACGGATAATTCCGGCAGGATGCCGGGCATGGCGCGCGCCAATAATGTTTTGCCTGCGCCGGGCGGACCAACGAGAAGCACATTATGTCCACCGGCCGCGGCGACTTCCAGCGCGCGCTTGACATGTTCCTGACCTTTGATTTCGCGGAAATCCGTTGGTGCGAAACCGGAAACAGATTCTGCTTCCACGTGCGGATGAGGTTCAATGCACTTTTGATTCGTCAGATGCAGATAAAGGTCGTGCAGAGAGCCGACAGGGTAAACTTCAATATCGGGAATGAGAGCCGCTTCGGGCGCGTCGGAAGCGGGAACGAAGATTCGTTTGAATCCATTTTGGCGTGCGGTCGCAGTCATCGGCAAAACGCCGCGCGAATGCCGCACCGTTCCTTCCAAAGATAATTCACCGACCACCAACGCATCGTCGAGACCATCCGGCGGGATGAGGCTTTGCATCAACAGCACCCCGACCGCAATCGGCAAATCATAGGTGGGACCTTCTTTGCGAACGGAAGCGGGCGCGAGGTTGACCACGATGCGCTCGCGCGGATAACGAAGCCGCGCGTTCTTCACCGCCGATTGCACGCGCGAACGACTCTCCTGCACGGCTTTATCGGGCAGACCGACAATATCGGTACCGGGCAAACCGTTGGTGGTGTCCACCTCGACTTCAACGATGACACCTTCGAGTCCGATGACAGCACAGGAAAAAACACGAGCAAGCATGATGAAAGTTTAGACGAAGAATGGAAGAAAGTCAAATAAGTTTGGAGTATCTTTTAGATGACATAAACAGTCGAGCGTATTCTTATTTTTCTAGCTTATCTAAAGTTTAGCAATATACTCTATCTGCTTAAACTTTCAATAAATTCAATAAACCATTTTGTTCGCTGATCTGAGTCTTTCTCTAAGTATTCACGATCTGGCAATGTTCCTAAATCCCGACTTTTTATCAACCAACCAAAGCATTCTTGTTCATCACCCAACAAGGCGCTGATACAAGCTAAATCGTAGGCTCCTTCACCAGGTACTATGGATTTGTATATCAATATCTTTTCCCTCGCTTGGATCAAGAGCTTTGTCCCATCCCCTTTCTTAACAGTTTCTTTGACCTTTGCTTGGGCAATGAGCGAAGATCCCCAATGATATAATGTTTCGGATAAACTAGGATCAATCGCCACTGCTGAAGAATATTTTTCATGAGCCTGCCTAAATAGATCTTCTGCCTCATCTCCGCTCTTGGTTTCAGCTTGAGTTGAGAGCACATCCCCCCAAACTCGGAGGGCCTTAGCATCTTTTGGGTTCATTGATATCGATGCCGCATACTTCTCATTGGCTTGTTTCAATAGCTCATCTGCCTCAGCACCATTTTTTACACTTGCTTGCTTAAAAAGGCCGTAACCCCAGTAGTTTAAGATCTCTGTTTGCTTGGGTCTAAGAGCTAATACTCTTGCATATTTCTCGTAAGCCTTTGTATATAGCTCATCAGCCTCCTCACCATTTTTTGTCTGAGCCTGATCTACCAAGGCAACACCCCAGTTGAAAAACCCATTTTCAAAGTCGGGCTTAAGAGCTACTGCTTTGAAAAAATTAATATAAGCCTTCTTAAATAGCTCGTCGGCTTCCGCGGCACTCTTTGTCTTGGCTTGAGCTGCGAGTGATATGCCTTCGTTATAGAATAAGTCTACTTGATCTGGTTTGATCGCTGCTGCTTTATCATATTTTTCATAAGCCTGCATGAATAGGCTATCCGCCTCCACACCAGTTTTGGTCTCGGCTTGATCACTAAGCGCATTGCCCCAACAGTAAAGTGCATGATGGAAATCTGGTTTGATAGCCACTGCTGCTGCAAATTTCTCATATGCCTGCCTGAATAATTCATCCGCCTCCGATCCACTTTTTGTTCCAGCAAGAGCTGCAAGCCCAATACCCCAATTGGAAAATGCATCATAAGCGTCCGATTTAAATCTGATTGCGATCGTGTATTTCTCGAAGGCTTTCTTGAAGAATTCATCTGCTTTCACACCGCTCCTAGTCTCGGCTTGACCACTGAGTGCATTACCCCAGTTAATGTATGCTTGATAATGATCAGGATTGATAGCCACTGCTTTTGCATATTTCTCACATGCTTGCTTTAGCAGTTTTTCAGCTTCTGCGCCGCGCTTACACATTGCCTGATCATGAAGAGCAATGCCCCAATTATCGAACATGTATTCGTTCGGCGAGATAGCTGCCATTGCTCCAAAATAAGACTTTCTAAGCCGTATTGTGAATTGGTTCATAGTTTTGACAACCCCTCCAATCATTTGCGGCATGCAATAAGTCGTTACACTATAAGTGAAACAACTTTCCCGCTTTGCGCCGATTCAAGCGACTAACATAATACTACCTTAAAACATTCTTGATTTCGATGCGATCCGAATTCGCTGGCAAGAAAACCAGCATCCCATCTTCTCCCAATGTGATGGGTCCGCGATAATAGCTTTTGGCATCGCCAAGAAATAAGTTCTTCAATATCGGCGAAGGCAGCGGTGGAATGATGTGATAATAGATGAGATGTTTCACGCCCGCGGCAGAAGCAATCTTCGCTGCGTCTTCCGGCGTGGAGTGATAACTGGGAATATCGTGCGTCACTTTTTTCGCGGATGGAGAATTTACCAAGCCAGCATTCTCATTCATCAGTTGAACCATGTCCGCATTCAAGGCTTCATGAAATAAAACATCTGCGCCTTTGGATTGTTCGAGCAACGATTCCGAATAGACCGTGTCACCGCTCGCAACAACTGAACGACCTTTATAGTCAAAGCGATAACTCACCGCAGGTTCAACAGGACGATGATCCACTTTGAAAGCAGTAATCTTCACGCCATCTTGATCAAACACAACGACCGATGCATTCGCTTCAGCCGATAATTCAAACGGTTTTGCAATTCCGCCAGCACCAGCAGGAGGCATTGTCTCAGCGCCGTGATGTGCGACGCGATATCCGGCGTCGAGTTGATACGCCAAATTGAATCCATCCACGACGCGCTCCACGCCCGTCGGTCCGATCACATCCACAGGCGTTTTGTTTCCGCCGCCCGCCCAGCGTTGAAGCATCATCTCGCCCAAATCCGCGATGTGATCCGAATGAAAATGAGTCAACAAAATCGCATCGGCTCGGATGAGCGGCAGGTTCATCAGCAAAACATTGCGGGTGCTGCCCTCGCCCGCGTCCACGACAAAGAAATGTTTTCCCGCCAGCACAGCGATGCACGAACCGACACGCTGAAAATCCGGCAATGGAGAACCCGAGCCAGCCAACCCCGCATAGATGCCATCTTCAAATTGCGCATTTCTTTTCACAATCGCAGAACGAACAAGGGGCTGTAGGATGGCCTTGATGATTGGTTTCATCGTCGAACTTTTCTCCTTCCGTTTATCTGAAGGGAAAGTTCAAAGCACAACAACCTTTCCGCTTTGCGCTGATTTGAGCAATGCCAAGATCGTTGCGGTGTTGACGCGGCTATCGTCCAAACTAACGCGCGGCGGCTTGCCCAGCAAAATCGCATCCGCCATATCTTCCACTTCGCCAAGGTAAAGTTCCTGGCCTTTGATCTCAATCGTGTCGGTCTTCTTGCCGTGCGTAATATAAATCTTTTCCTTTTTGTCGGGCTGGAACGGGACGGGGATGTTCAACGTCCCCTCCGTGCCGACAATCTCGATAAACGAATGTTCAGGCGAGGCGAAGCCACAATCAAATTGGGCGTGGACATCATTCGGGAATCGCATCTGCCCGATAAACGACAGATCGATTCCAGTCGGACCCGCCACCTGCCAGCCAAACACTTCGAGCGGTTCTGCGCCGATCATGGTGCGCGCGTAACTGATTGGATAACACCCAAGATCCCAAATGCTCCCGCCGCCCAACGCTTTGTCGAGTCGAACATCGCCTTCGTGTGTCAGCACAAAAGTAAACGAGCCTTTGACCAATTGCAATTTACCTAGCGAGCCGCTGTCCACGAGTTCCTTCACCTTCAACGTCTGCGGATGATGGCGATACATGAACGCTTCCATTACAACGCGTTTGGTACCCTGCGACGCGGCTTTGATCTCATCCATTTCAGCCAGCGACAACGCCATTGGCTTTTCACACAAAACATGTTTGCCGGCGCGCAAGGCTCTGATCGTCCATTCGGCGTGAAGGCTGTTCGGCAACGGATTATAGATCACGTCAATTTCAGGATCGGTCAATAAGGCTTCATAACTGCCAAGCGCGCGCGGAATTTTCCATTCGCGCGCGTAGCTGCCCGCTGTGGCTTGATTTCTCGAAGCGACAGCCGCTAACCGATTCCGTTTGGAGGCGTTGAGCGGCGGGATCAAGCGTGCATTGATTCTCGCAGTCGAAAGCAAACCCCAGCGTAAAATTTTATCAGCCATTTTTCACCTCACCAATTGTGATGAACCGATTCTCGAATCCGTTCATCATAGATTTTTTTAACATCGGACATCGTCTTCTTTGAAAGCGACGGAAAATCCACAGCCCCAAAATTCTCTTCCGCTTGCGCCGGAGTTTTAGCTCCAGGAATGGCACAGGTTACCGCATCGAACATCAAAATCCAGCGCAGGGCAAATTGAGTCAGCGTCATTGAATGCGGAACGAGGCGTTTGATTTCTTCAACGGCTTCCAAACCGCTGCGATAATCCACGCCGGAAAACGTCTCGCCGCGGTCGAACAATTCGCCATGACGATTGTACTTACGATGATCATTCGATTCAAATTTTGTATTCGGTTTCATCTTGCCGGTCAGCATTCCGCTCGCTAATGGAACGCGCGCAAGAATGCCCATCTTGCGTTTCTTGGCCTGCTCAAAAAATAATTCTGCAGGTCGCTGGCGGAAAATGTTAAAGATGATCTGCACGGTTTTCACGTTCGGATATTCAATGGCCTTGAGCGCTTCTTCCACCTTCTCAACGCTCACGCCGTAATGACGTAGTTTGCCTTGCTGGACCAAATCATCGAGAACGCCAAACACTTCCGGACGATAATAGACTTCGGTCGGCGGGCAATGCAATTGCACAAGGTCAAGTGCATCGGTCTTCAAATTCTTCAGACTGCGTTCGACAAAACGCGTCAGGTTCTTGCGGTTGTAGCCATCCGCTACATGCGGATTCAGTCGGCGACCCGCTTTGGTGGCGATGAAAATCTTTTCGCGCCGATCACGCTTTAGCTGCGCGACGAGGCGCTCGCTTCTTCCATCGCCGTAAACGTCGGCCGTATCGATAAAGTTCACTCCCAAGTCAATGGCGCGGTTCAACGCGGCCAGCGAATCTTTATCGCTGACCGTGCCCCAATCCGCGCCGATGGCCCACGCACCAAAGCTGATGGCTGAAACTTTCCAGCCGGTTCGTCCTAAGGTTCGATATTCCATGCTTCCTCCTCAACTAAAATAGATATTCCTCAATGCACATCTATTTTACTTCCAACCTAAAATAATCACCATCTCCCACACTGCTTCCATGACTACAGCGGTCAACAAACGGGCGCGTCCCAGATTCGATATAATCTCGACGTGCAAAAACTTCCGCCCCTCATCCGCTGGACGCGTGCTTCAACTATTTTGCTAAGTGCTTTTTTGATGGTCATCGGTCTTATTATCTACGTTTGGTGGCCGCTGGCACAGGATTATCTAGCTTATGTAGATTGGCGCGGAGCATGGTGGCTTTATATTGACTGGCTCCTGATTGGGATTTTCTTATTCATGTCTTTGACCATCGTTGCCCGCGCTGATCTTCGTACCGACGGCTTGATCGTTCTGGTCGCGACGGTGGGCGGACTCGTGATCGAGGCGTGGGGCACACAAACCAATCTTTGGTTCTACTACACCAGCGAACGGCCTCCGCTTTGGATCATCCCGGCCTGGCCGATTGCCACCTTATCCATTGACCGCATCACGCGCGCGCTGAGTTATTTCCTGCCAAAAGCAGGCAAGCGTGTTTACCAAATCCTTTATTGGTTGATCTTTGCTTCATTTTATGTATTGATGTTAATCTTTGTTGCCCCAACCTTTGACAAACCCTATACGATTCTCGCTTTATTGCTTTGTGCGCTCCTTATTATTACTCCAACAGACCATCGTCTGGCTATACTGGTCTTTGTCGCAGGCGCCGGGCTTGGATACTTTCTCGAGCTATGGGGAACCACACGTCAATGCTGGACCTATTACACATATCAAACGCCGCCGCTATTTGCAGTGCTGGCGCACGGCATGGCCGCGTTCGCTTTTTGGCGCACGGGATTAATCCTGAAAAACATCGGAACGAGATTCGGGCTTGTTAAAGCCTCACCAGCGTAGCTCAATAATTAATTCCAATCCTTGACGACGGGTACATCCCATTCTGTCAGACACGACAGACAAATAACTGCATTCTTAGCCATTCCCTAGTGAAGGACGACTACTGAAATGGCTACTCACAGTATCTCACAAGGCCACCCTGCAGCCAGCAATTCCTTACCGTGTACCTGGAGATAGTGCGAGTGGATGATATAGACACCATATAGACATCCTATAGGCATAGCGAAGGAAGTGCGAATGGTGGGCTCTATGGAGACAGGATTTCCTTACTGCTAGGAATAATCTTCTTCATTTGTTAATTTCAGCCTTGACTGAAATAGCGCAAGGGTATATTATTCGAATTAATAAACCGTCGGTCGGTTTATTAAAAGAGGCCCTATGCCCAGAGTTTTAATAGAAGAAGATTACGCCGCCAGGCGCAACGAAATCTTGGATGCTGCCCGTAAGCTGGTCTACACCAAGGGATACGAAGAGATGTCCATCCAGGATATCCTGGATGAGATGAAAATCTCGAAGGGGGCCTTCTACCACTATTTCGAATCAAAGCCGGCCCTGCTGTCAGCGTTGATCGAGCGACTAGGTGATGAAGCTGAAAAAACATTTCTTCCCCTGCTAGATGACCCTGCCCTTCCAGCCCTGGAAAAGTTATGTCGGTATTTCAGCAGTGCTGTCCAGTGGAAAGCCACACAAAAGGATTTTATGCTGGCGCTGCTGCGCATCTGGTATTCGGATGAAAACGCCATCACTCGGCAAAAGGTGTTTGCCACCATGTTACAGCGTATCGCACCCTCCTTTATCAGGGTAATCCAACAAGGCGTCCAGGAAGGAACATTGTGCACTTCCTTCCCCGAGCAGGCGACCGAGATCAGTTTTTATCTCATCCTAGGCTTGGGCGATAAGTTCGGCGAAATTATTCTGGGGCACGAAGCTGGAGCCGTTCATTTGAGCGCCGAAGAAAGATTCCAAGTCATGCAGAAAGCCGTTGCAGCCTATACCGATGCGCTGGAACGGATCCTGGGCGCATCGGCTGGATCGATTCGATTGATGGATGATGCTTCCATTCGAGTTCTGGGTCGATTAGCTTAGATTCACAAGGAGTAACCATGCTACTTTACCTGCGCCGCGCATGGCGCAACAAACAATAACAGGGTTATGTATGAATAATTTGATAGTAAAGTCCTTTTCGGGTTTGGCTTTCTTGATATTATGCTTGGCATTAGCGCTTTTCTTGTCAGCCGGATCACTTAGTTTCTGGCAAGCCTGGCTGTTCCTTGCCGTATGGACTATGTGCGTTGTTCTTATCACTGCCTATTTAGTCAAATTCGATCAAAAACTCCTGGCTAGTCGCGTCCAAGTTGGGCCAACCGCAGAGACCCAAAAAATCCAGCAGGTTATTCAAGGTTTTGCCAGTCTATTTTTCATTGGTTTATTCATTGTCCCTGGCTTGGATTTTCGTTTTCATTGGTCGATCGTACCTCCAATTATCAGTTGGATTTCTGAAGCGATGGTAGCACTTGGCTTTTTCATTGTCTTTTTAGTTTTTAGGGAAAACAGCTTTACAAGCGCTGTAATCGAAGTTTCAGATGAGCAAAAGGTGATCGATACGGGACCCTACCATGTGGTTCGCCATCCCATGTATTCCGGAGCGATCTTATTGCTTCTCTTTTCACCTTTGGCTTTAGGATCTTGGATAGCTATTCCTTTTCCCCTACCATTGATTCTAGTTGTGGCTTTCCGAGCAATAGAAGAAGAGAAATTTTTGCAGATAAACCTGAAAGGTTATGATGCGTATTGCAAGAATGTTCGCTATCGATTGGTACCTTTTATCTGGTGAAGATCGACATAAAAGACTTACCACTGGTTAGGCAACTCGCTAAAAGTATTAGAAAAGGAGTTTATTCATGTTACTTTACCTGCGCCTCGCATGGCGCAACATCTGGCGCCATCGCCGAAGGACCGTGATCGTCGTCGTGGCCATGGGACTTGGTTTGGCCATGATGATGATGTACGACGGCCTGATGGATGGATTCACACAAGCCATCTATGGCAACGCGATTAAAGTCCTTGGAGGAAATATTCGCGTGCACGCCGCGGGCTATGCAGAAAAAGCTGAAAGCCTGCCGCTCCTGCCAGTGGCAAATGATCAGGCAATCATCCAAACCGCAAAATCGATTCCGAATGTGATTGCCGTAAGCCGCCGCATCAACACCGGCGGATTAGCGACCAACACCGAAGGCGCCTTCTCGGTGACCATCACCGGCATCGAGCCGGAGCAGGAAGCGCAGATCAGCCCAATTGCACAACATGTTACGTCGGGAAATTATTTGACCAGTAACGATCAAGACGTAGTCTTAATTGGAAAAGGACTTGCGGATTTAATGGATGTCCAAGTCGGCGACAAGATCACTCTGACCGGTCGTTCGACCCACCAACAGATGAGGCAACGCAGTATGACGGTTGGCGGCATATTCGATATCGGCGTGCCCACCATCGAAAAAGAAACAGTCTATATTTCGCTGGCGGAGGCGCAAAGTCTGTATGACCTGCCGAATCAATCCACCGAGATCATGATCACGTTGAAGCAACTTGGCCAAGAACCGGCGGTCATGGCGGCATTGACTCCTTCTCTGCATGGTGACGAGATCGAATCGTGGGCGCAAAGTTTCCCAGATTTGCAACAAGCGATCAACTCAAAGAATGGCGCAATGGAAATCTTTAGCATCATCATCATGTTGATCGCAGGCATTGGCGTTCTTAATCTGTTGTTGATGGCCGTCTATGAACGGACGCGTGAAATTGGCTTACTGGGAGCCATGGGACTCAAGCCGCGTCAGATTATGACCATGTTTGTTTTAGAGGGCGCGATGCTCGGTCTGGTTGGAATCGCAGTCGGATTCGTTTTAGGTTTGATCTTCAACGGCTTACTGGGCGTTGTCGGAATTGACTACAGTCAATTGTCTGGCATCTCCGTTTATATGGCTCTCATCAGCGGAAGAATTTACCCGACGCTCGGAATAGAAAATTTCTTGAATCGCGCCATACCGGTTTTAATCGTTGCGATCCTCGCCGCCCTCTATCCGGCACGTGAAGCGGCTCAACACGAGCCTGCCGAAGCATTGCATTACGTTTAATAAGTTAAAGAGAAAATCAATATGTTTCAAACTTTTAAGATGGCTTATCGGAACTTGAATCGCAACCGCCGCCGGTCGATTCTTTCTGCATTGGCAGTTTCGCTTGGGTTGGCGCTCCTTCTGTTTATGGCTGGGATTGTCAATGGCGAAATGCAGGGCGCGATGCAAACCACCATCGCCTTGCAAAGCGGAAACTTGCAAGTGAGAGCCGCATCATATGTTGAAGAGAAGAGCAGTCTCAAGTGGGAGGATTTGATCGCCAACCCGGATCAAGTCGCGGCGCAAATCAAAAACGTTCCGCATGTGACGATTGCAACGCCGCGTCTCTTTGCAAGCGGAATCATCGACACCAGCAATGAAGCCATCGGCGTTCAACTTTACGGCATCGATCCGGCCTCTCCGGCAAACGCGCCCATCGTCCAGGGAATGACCGCCGGAAGTTTCATCACACCCAATGACCAAAATGGAATCGTGATCGGACAAACGCTGGCGCAAAGACTCGGAGTGAAAGTCGGCGACCAGATAGACCTCTCCGCCAACACGGCCAATGGCAATGTCAATGAACAGACCTTTACGGTGCGCGGAATATTTTCAACCAACACGCCCGCCTATGATCAAAGCACGATCTTTATGCCTCTTGCCAAGGCCCAGGTTTTCACAGCCACACAAAACCATGCCAGCACGATCTTCATCATGCTGGATAACCGCGATCTATCCAACTCCGTCGCCGCGGCATTGACCACGCCCGGTTATCAGGTCCTGACCTGGCAGACGATGAACGATCTGGTTCTGGAAACCGAGCAACTTGCCAATGGTTATATGATCCTCATTTATTTGATCGTACTCGCGATAACCGCCACGGTCATTGTGAACACATTGATCATGGCCGTCTATGAGCGCACACGCGAGATCGGCATCCTGGCCGCGATCGGCATGAAGGGCCGACGCATCATGAGCTTGTTCCTTGCAGAGGCAAGCATGCTGGCAATCGCGGGCATTGCATTTGGAGTTGTACTGGGCTGGCTGATTTGCGCATACTTTGCCAAGGTCGGCTTTTATATTGGAAATATCGGAACAAATTATCAGTTCCTGCTGGGTGATCGAATTTACGCCATGCTGACGCTGAGCGATACGATCAGCCTCACGATCATTGCATTGGTGATTACTTTGATCGCATCGTTATACCCCGCAACCCTCGCGGCTCGGCTCGAGCCGGTTGAGGCATTGCACGCACAATAAAACACCTTTCACGCCAATCTTCTTTGGAAGAACGTGAGTGAACAAGGAGAAAAAATGGAAGTTGCAAAAGTTGAGAACGTAACGAGAACATTCAAGATTGGCGAAGTGGAAACGCGCGCTTTACGCGGCGTTGACTTAACCATTGGAAACGGTGAATTCACCGCATTGGTTGGACCATCCGGCTCGGGCAAAACCACTTTGCTTCAACTACTCGGATGCCTCGATCAGCCAACCAGTGGAAAAGTTTTAATCAATGGGAAGGACGTCACGAAACTTAACCGCAATCAGCGGGCGGACTTGCGCAAAAGCGCGTTGGGATTCGTCTTTCAATTCTTCGCCCTCATCCCCACTCTGACAGCCTACGAAAATGTCGAGATGCCATTGCTCCTGGATCATCATTCTCCAACTGAACGACGTGAGCGCGTCAATCAACTGCTTGAATCAGTCGGTTTGGCTGATCGCGCCCATCATCGTCCCGACCAATTGAGCGGCGGCGAACAACAACGCGTCGCAGTGGCGCGTGCACTGGCATCCAATCCAAGCTTGATTCTCGCCGATGAACCGACTGCCAATCTCGATACGGAGAATGGCAAACAGGTTATGGAGATCATGCAGAAGCTGAACCGAGAAACCGGCGTCACATTTGTATTTGCAACGCATGATCCGCGTGTGATCAACTATGCCCGTAGAGTTGTGACCTTGCATGACGGTCTGATAGAAAAAGAGAGTCGCTCCCAATAGAATTGTGTCAGGAGAAAAGATGAAATCGATCAGCTATGCACTCTCTTTTAATTCTTGCAATCGGTTTGACTGCATGCAGTTCAACTGCCACCCCCACAGCCATTCCGACAGTTGTTCTAAGCGCCAACCCCGCGGCGTCGAATGCGGTCACCGCCTCGGGACAGGTCGTTCCCGTGCAACACGTTCAATTGAGCTTTCCATTAACCGGTACTGCGAAAACCGTTGAAGTCAAGGCCGGAGATACGGTTATTGCAAATCAAACCCTGGCAACGTTGGACACGACCGTGCAGGAGGCTCAAGTTCGGGAAGATGAGGCGGATGTCGCCAAAGCCCAGACTTCAGGTCGATCTCTTGAAGCGTTTGGGAACGACATCGCAGGAGGACCTTGATGGGGCTCAAGCAGATGTAGATCACGCACAAGCCATCGTCGATTCTGCAAAAGCTACATTGGCCGAATCTACATTGACCGCTCCATTTAACGGAACCATCGCAGAGGTGGATCTCTCTCCCGCTGAAACCGTCATCCCTGGACAAATCGTGATCGTCATGGGTGATCTCTCGCAATTCCAAATTGAAACCACCGATTTGAGCGAACGCGATGCGCCCAATGTGAAGGTAGGGCAAACCGCCACCGTTTCCATTGCGGCTTTAAATAAACAGTTCACCGGCAAAGTGAGCGATATGGCCCGCATCTCTACAACCGTCGGCGGCGACGTGGTCTATAAAGCGACCATCCAACTGGATACACAACCACAAGGGCTATTATGGGGAATGACCACCGATGTGACGATTTAAGTACCGCAGCAATAGAAAACACACTTTTTTCATTCAACTACCGGTGTAACTCAGGAACATCCTTTCCCCCTGGCTACAAAGCGCTACTTCGCATTTTAGGAAGATATATCCACTAATATGGAAAGTGGTATGAAACCCATCCTTCCTATAACGTTCTTCAGTGCGAAAAATATTTCCGCCTGATGAAAAATCATCTACCATCACGTTGGGATTGCCATGGAAGTACACCTACAAAGCTTCGCCTGAGTAGAACGCTATTCACCATGATCACATTCGCCAGAATAACAACCAAGGAAAACAACACTTTTGGATTTCATATTACATTGCTTTGTACATATCCATGAGAACCGTCCTTGGGATTTATCAAGCAGCGTTGAAATTGCTTGGTATACTTGATTGAAGTTGGTTCTTCCTTTCTAAAGTCAAACGAAGAACCTTTTTATTAACATATTAGCTTTGGGATGTTTAATCGCTCGCGATAATGCCCGGCTGGTTGTTTTTCTTTTGCGTAAATGACAGGACAGATTGAACATGCAACTGTGATTCATCAAACCAGGCAGTCTACAAAAGAACGGGTCATATCTAGCAATCCATCCGGCAAGATGCGAATAGAAGTGGATAAGAAAAACATTTTCTTGACATCAGCATTGATCATTAACATTCGCGGTAGCACATAGGACTTATATGGAAGATCTTTTGAAAAACTCCGACTGGTCTGAGGCGTTGATCCATTCCCTGCCCGACGGGATCGTGGTGATGAGCAACGACGGACGGATCCTTTTCTTTAACCTGGGCGCTGAACAGATTACCGGTTGGACGGTTACAGCGGCTTTGGGCAGGATGATTAATGAGGTGCTACCTCTCGCTGCTGGGAATGGGAACATCCTGGATCACCTGCAAGGGTCCGCGACTGTGATTCCACCGCTCAATGTCCTGAACCGGGCGGGGCAGGATATCACACTTGCGATATCCACCGCCAGCATTAATCTGCCTGAAAGCGCAGTCCGTCAAATCGTCCTGGTGATTCGGGATATTACGGCTGAGGATGCCGCTCAGCACTTGCGCTCCTATTTCCTGGCAAATATCTCTCATGAATTTCGCACTCCCCTTTCAGCGCTCAAAGCCTCCGTGGAACTTCTCTTGGAGGGCGTCAGGGAATTTAGTTTGGATGAGACCTTGGAATTGGTCAAGTCCATTCATTTCAGCGTGACAGCCCTGCAGACTTTGATCGACAATCTGCTGGAAAGTGTGAGCATGGAAGCTGGGAGGTTTCGTATCCGTCGACGCCCCACCGATCTCAGCCTGATGATCAAAGAAGCTCAAATCTTGATGAAACCGCTGCTCGAGAGGCGAAACCAGGCCTTAGTGATAAACCTTCCGCCGCATTTGCCCAAAGTTGATGTTGACGCCATGAGGCTGACCCAGGTCCTGGTGAATCTGCTTTCCAATGCCAGCAAATACAGTCCGATCGGTCAGCCGATTGAAATAAGTCTTAGTCTTGAGGAAAATAATGCGTTCAAGGTTTCTATAAGCGACCGGGGCCCTGGAATTCCGTCTGTCGATAAAGTAGATATCTTCCGCCGATTTATCCGTCGGGATGAAAAAGATAAGGCTCAATATGGTATCGGATTGGGATTAGCTGTGGTCAAGATGATCGTCGAGAGTCATGGTGGAACAGTGGCAATGAATGACCGTCCCGGGGGCGGTTCCATCTTCTGGTTTACAATTCCCATTCAGGAAAATTAGAAGATGAAAGCCCTGATTGTAGACGATGATCTTGCCTTGGCAGATGTAATCTCCTTCACACTGCGTCGCGCAGGTTTTGAAGTGAGCATGGCCAATGACGGTTTGATGGCATTGGAACGCTGGGAGTCTGATAAACCCGATTGCATCATTCTCGATCTAAATCTGCCAAAACTCAACGGATTGCAGGTCCTTAAGCGAATTCGATCTGAATCAGATATCCCCATCGTGATCCTCAGCGTACGTGATGGCGACGACGATGTCGTCACGGGCCTGGAGGATGGCGCCGATGATTACATCGTCAAGCCCTTCAGCCCCCGGCAGCTTGTGGCCCGAATCGAATCGGTATTGCGGCGCTCCGGAAACGCAAATTCCTCCCCAAACCAGTTCAGCGCCGGCGAGATCACATTGGATCCTATCTATAGGGAGATTTCTGTTAGTGGTAAGCCACATGGTCATCTCTCGCCCTTGGAAAACCAATTACTGCAAACCCTGATGCGTAATAATGATCAGGTTCTGACAAGTGATGTATTAATCAATCACGTATGGCCTGAGGGCGGGGCTGACCATGCCATGCTGAAGCAATTGGTTTACCGGCTTAGGCTGAAAATTGAAGGGATTTCGAGTTCGGTGCACCTTGAAACGGTTCCAGGAGTAGGATATTCACTAGCAACCTCCCCGAATAGGCAAGCAGAAACAAAAAAATAATCACCGCCTCTAAACTCTAAAATACTGGCAAGCAAACCAAATTCTCGCGCTAATTTGTTACCAGATTATAACCGCCTCGTTACCCGGTTTGTGACAACTATCACATATAATAGGTTGTGATCAAGGTTGGCTGGATTGGATCACTACCGATCTCGATCACAAAACAACCAAGGCAGAGGAACAACTATGCAAACGAAATTGGAACTAATCAACAAGATTCTAAGTTTGGAGAACAAGCGCAGCCTGGAGGCTATCGAGGAATTGCGTATCCGTGGTTGGCTTACTGATGGGTCATTGCGTGGCGTTGCTTTGTGCCAGGCGCAACTAGAGGATGCCGATCTAATGGGTGCCGATCTAAGAAATGTGGATTTCCACCAATCCAACCTCGACCTTGCAGACCTGAGCAAAGCCAGACTGAATGGTGCCAAGTTCAACCGGGCCAGCCTGCAACGAGTAAATTTCGACCAGGCCGATCTCACTTACGCTGATCTTTATAAAGCAAATCTGCAAGGCGCTCGGAATCTTACGGATGAACAGCTATCGCATGTGAATCAGCTTCTGGCAGCCATCCTGCCGGATGGCAAGGTTTATAGCGGGTGCTTTAACCTGCCGGGCGATTTGGGACGTGCCCGCTGGGCCAAGATTAATATGGATGATCCAAAAGAAATGGCTGAATTTTATGGTGTCTCGCTGGGCGAATATATGAGTTCTCATACGCACGGGGCGCTTGCAGCGGTTTAGGAGCGATAAATGTTATTTGGTTCTCTAATTATTGTCACACTCATTTTTGCATTGCAGGCGATACTTGCAAAACAATTAATTACGAGCGCACTCTGGCTGGCCGGCGTGAGTGCTTTGTGTTCAGTCTTATTTTTCTTGTTTGGAGCCCAGTTGGTGGCGGTGATCGAACTGAGTGTAGGTGCTGGTTTGGTAACCGTGTTGTTCGTGTTTGCGATTAGTGTGGCAGGCGATGATGCATTGGATGCCACTCCCGTTCCTCCACGGCTCCTAGGCGTAGGCCTGGCGGCCATTTTTATCTTGTTGCTGGGTTGGTTTATCCTGCCAGCCTCAGCAGGTACTTTGCCCGTATCCGCCATTGCTAACCCACCCATCGCAAAAGTCCTTTGGCAGGAACGTGGCCTGGACTTGATCGTTCAGGTTGTCTTGATTTTCTCTGGAGTGCTTGGATTATTGGGATTGCTGGCGGAGGTCAAACCACCCCTCGATGCATCCATGGCGGGGGAAGTTGGGGCTCGCCGCCAGCTCGATTTGCATACCTTGGAAAGTCAGATCTCAAATCCCCAAGAGGCGGGTAAATGAGCATCTCCTTATTTAGTATTGCTTTCGTAGGAGTGATCGGTCTGCTGGGAATTGGCTTCTACGGACTAATGGTCTGCCGAAATCTGATCAAGATCGTCATTGCTCTGCAAATCCTGGTCAAGGCCGCGTTGCTCGGATTGATGGCAGCCGGTAATCTCAATGGGCAGATCAATCTTAGCCAGAGCATGGCACTAACCGTTATTGTTGCCGATACGATCGTGGCCGTGATGGGCATTGCCCTGGGTGTGCAGATCCGCAGGCGGGTCGGCACACTGGATGTACGTGAACTTTCCCGCCTGAAAGGCTGATCATGCTTAGTATCCTAACCTTACTTATCATTGGAATCCCCTGGCTCGGAGCAGCTTGTGTTTGGCTGGTCGGGACAAACGCCCGCGTGTACTCCATGGGCTCGCAACTACTTTTGCCCTACTTGCGGCCATTGTGACATTGGCGGTCATACCCTTTAGTACAAGCCAAGCAGTAGTTCGTATTGCAATGGGTGGCATCCTGGGAGATTTTACATTGATCCCAGATGGCTTAGCTGTGTTCATCGCTGCCATCGCGACAGTAGTGGGAAGCGCCGCGGTCATTTTTGCGATGGATTACATGGGCCACGCCCAGCAACTGGCGCGTTTTTATGCACTGGTATTGTTTTTCATTGGCGCCATGGCAGGTTTAGCGCTATCGGGTAGTCTATTATTCACTTTCTTTTTCTGGGAAATTACAGCCCTCTGCTCGTATGCACTCATTTCATTCCATAATGATGATCCTCGAGCGGTGGCCGGTGGAATCAAGGCGCTGATTATGACTCAGCTTGGCGGGGTCGGTTTGCTGGGAGGCGCCTTATTGGTTTATGCCTATTTCGGAAACTATCAAATTAGCTCTCTATTGACAAACTATCAAAACTTGCCACCGGTCGTTCTAGGGTTGATGGGATTTGGCTTCTTGGTGGCCGCCGCCGCAAAGTCCGCGCAGGTGCCGTTTCATTCCTGGCTGCCTGATGCAATGGAAGCCCCAACACCTGTTACAGCGTTAATCCATGCGGCCACGATGGTGAACGCTGGCGTATATCTGCTTGCCCGCTTTTACCCGGCTTTCGTATCAGTCCCCGGTTGGAGTGTAGCGGTGATGACCGTCGGTGTATTATCAGCGCTATTAGCGGGGCTGATGGCGCTTGCAGCGAACGATATCAAACGCGTGCTGGCTTACTCAACGATCAGCCAGCTTGGTTACATGTTCTACGCGGTGGGTACGGGGGCAATCTTTGCAAGTCAGTTCCATTTGTTCAGCCATGCCATCTTCAAGGCTTTACTATTCCTATCGGCCGGGGCCGTGATTACTGCACTGGAGACTCGCGACCTGCGACAAATGGGCGGGCTGGGTAAACGAATGCCTTTCCTGCGGGCCATGTTTGTAATTGGCGCGCTGGGTCTGATGGGGTTACCCATTGCCAATGGTTTCTTTAGCAAAGAATTAATTCTTGAGAGCGGACTGGAAGCAGGCCCGCTGGTATTTTATCTGATTATGTTGTTCAGTGCAGGTGTGACCGCCCTATATACTGTTCGTTTGCTCTATCTGATTTTTTGGGGAGAGTCACGCGGCGGGCCTCAGCCAACGCATGACGGTCTGCCTGCCATGCGGGTTTCACTGATTGTATTGGCATTCGGTACGTTGACCACATGGTTGCTGGCCGGAGGCTTCAGTCAATTGCTGGCAAGCACCCTGCCCTTCCATCATCTCGAAGCAGAACCAACCTTGACCATGGTCAAGCAGATTTGCTTGGCACCGACAACTTGGATCGCTCTCGGTGTGATTGCGCTTGGTTGCGCTTCTTGGCTAGTTCGCGCAAGGTTTACAACTTTGGTCGAGGCATGCAAGCCAGTTCTAGAGGCGGGATTCGGCTTCGATGCTTTGAACCGCCAAATCGTCCAAGGCGTGAAGCGAACTGCAGCGTTTGTGCAGATTGCCCAAACTGGTCAACTGAATTGGAATGTCGTTGGAATTGTATCCGGTTTAGTAGTGATCTTACTAGTTGTACTGCGAGGCGCATGAAATGAATCTGCCTGTTTTCCTTTGGTTAATTCTTCTACCAAGCTTATCTGCCGTGCTGACCTATCTAATTGGTCGAATCGCACGGCAGGCCAAACTCTGGTTTCTCCCTTATTTGACTGCAGTGTTGGCACTATTAGCTAGCTGGATACCTTTTTACTTTACAGCGACTCAACTAACTCGTGGCGCAAATCTCGAATACACCCTCGGTTCAATCACCCTCAGGATGGATGGCTTGGGATTGCTTATCAGTGCAGTTGCGTTGGGATTGGGAACTGCGGTGGCACTATATTCGGGTCCTTATCTCTCGAAAGAAACCGGCCAGGAAAAGTTCTACGCCATGTTACTACTAATGATCAGCATGATCATTGGATTAGGCTGCGCAACCGATTTATTTAATCTTTGGATCTGGTTCGAAGCCATGGCAGTAACTTCCTACCTCCTGGTAGCTTTTTACCGCGATCAGCCTGCAGCGTTGGAAGCTGGGTTCAAATATCTGGTACAGAATGCGGCTGGATCGGTTCTGGTGGTTACTGGGATTGCGCTTGTATTTGCAACAACGGGTTCCCTTAACCTTGCTTACATCCGCACAGTCGCGGGACCTTCTCCTTGGCTGGCCGCGGCTGGAGCTTTATTCGTGATCGGTTTCGGCGTCAAGACGGCTCTTGTGCCTCTGCACACCTGGCTACCAGACGCTCATTCCCAAGCTCCAAGCGGAATCAGCGCCATGCTTTCAGGTGTAGTAATAGAAGCGGGTTTGGTCGCGATGCTACGCGCACTTAGCGCTCTGGTTGCCGTAAGTTCATCCTGGTATTTGATATTGATTGGCATTGGAGCATTGAACATGCTGGTCGGCAACCTGATGGCTTTGCAACAGAAACAGGTAAAGCGACTTCTGGCTTATTCGAGCGTCGCCCAAATCGGCTATATGCTTTTGGGTTTAGGGATCGCGTTTTACAGCGGCCAGCTGGATGGAGCACAAGGCAGTTTGTTTCATCTACTCAACCATGGCTTGATGAAGGGTCTGGCTTTTCTTGCGGCTGGTGTTATGTTGTATGCTCTTCATATCGCAAGTGGTAACCATGCTCCCCTGTTGATTGAAGACATGGCCGGCGCGGCACGCCGATACCCGGCTGCGGCTCTCACATTGAGTTTGGCCGTGCTCGGTTTAGGCGGCTTGCCACCGCTGGCCGGCTTTATGTCCAAATGGCAGATCTTCGCGGCAGGCTTCGAGACGCACAATGCGTGGCTGGAAGTGTTGGTCATCTTCGCTGCTTTGAATAGTGTGTTGTCGTTAGCTTACTACGTACCGCTGATCAACGTCATGTATAGGCTCGAGCCTTCAGAAAAAGTCAAGAGCGGGGCGCGTATGCCGCGCATCATGTTTGTTCCGCTCCTAGTGCTCGGATTGGGCGTCATCATCGTGGGTGTCTGGCCCAATTTGATGAGCTGGCTAACACTTCCCGCTGCCCGAGTATTGATGGCGAATTTAGGCGTTTGAGGTCGAATAACGATGCAAATTCTTTTTACTCCTCTGATTGCTTTTCTGATTTTCTTGGTGTTGGCCATTTTGATCGGTTTGCTGGGAAGAAGACTGGCTGGGCCATCCAAGTATAGCCAGCTCAAGTCCAGCACTTATTCAAGCGGCGAGTTACCTCCAACGATGCTGGCAGCGCCGGGTTACCGTCCATTTTTCGTAGTGGCATTGTTTTTCGCGGTGCTTCACCTCGGCGTGCTGGTACTGGCAACAGGTATCTCCTCGCCCGTGATGCGGATCTATCTATTAGGTTTATTGCTAGCATTGCTGGCTTTGATTCTAGGTTGAGAGGTTGCAAATATGAATGAGAATAATTTATGGCAGCAAGTTGAAAACGGTCTGAAAACATGGGCGCGCGTCAATTCGCCCTGGCTATTGCATTTCAACAGCGGTTCCTGCAATGGCTGTGATATTGAAATCTTGGCCACACTAACGCCCCGCTACGATTTAGAACGTATGGGAGTCAAACTTGAAGCCAGCCCACGCCATGCGGATGTACTGATCTGCACCGGTGCGGTCACCCGGCAGGCACGCGAGCGGCTAATCCGCATCTATGAGCAAATGCCTAATCCGAAGTTCGTGGTTGCAGTTGGATCATGTGCACTTTCTGGCGGCGTGTTTCAGGGTTGTTACAACGTGATGGACGGGATTGACCAGGTCATCCCGGTCAACGCGTACATCCCCGGCTGCCCGCCGCGGCCCGAGGCAATTATCGACGGCGTGGTCAAGCTTCTCGATAGCTTGAGCTCCAAGCCTCACCAAAGAGCCGCCCACGAACCCGCGGCCGAAAAGGCGTCAGTCTCATGAAAACAGAAGAGATCTTATCCTTAGCTGAACAGATTGTAAAATCTTGGGATTGGGCAACCGAGGTTTCACGTCCCAAGCCCAATCAGCTCGACGTAAAGGTCAACGTCTTGAATGAACTGCTCCCAATCGTCGTCGGGTTGCGTGTCAAACGACTTGGTTATCTCTCTGCCATTGTCGGCATTGATCTTGGTGTTCAGGCGAATGAGCTCGAAGTGCTCTACTACTTTTGTCCGGGAGACGCAGTGATAGTACTTAGAGTGCGCGTTCCGCGTCAGAATGCTTCCCTGCCAAGCTTATCCGAGATCGTAGCAAGCGCTGAAGTCTTTGAACGCGAACTGCGCGAGATGTTCGGCATCGAGATTACAGGCCTGCATGAGACTGAGCATCTTTACTTGCCGGACGATTGGCCGGATGGCGTTTATCCCTTGCGCAAAGATTTCAATCCGAGCAAGCTTACTGTTCAAACTGAAAAGGCATAATCTCATGGAACCAAACTTTCCTGCAAAAAACTTTACCATTCCCATCGGGCCGCAACATCCAGCTCTAAAGGAGCCTGGCCTCTTTAAATTTGTCGTGGATGGAGAGATCATCACTGGCGCGTCTGTGCGCCTAGGCTATGCTCATCGCGGCATTGAGAAGGCTGCTGAGGAACGCAACTGGGTGCAAGACCTGTATTTGATCGAACGGGTTTGTGGAATCTGCTCTCACATCCATGCCTTTGCATATTCACTGGCAGTCGAACAGCTGGCGAATGTACAAGCTCCACCGCGCGCACAGGCCATCCGCATCTTAGTCGCCGAATTAGAACGCATCCACAGCCACTTCCTTTGGATGGGTGTCTCTGCCCATGAGGCAGGCTTCGATACGCTCTTCATGTACGCATGGCGAGACCGCGAAAAGGTAATGGACTTGCTGGAGGAATTAACTGGCAACCGCGTCAACTACTCCGCGAACCTCCTAGGAGGCGTCAAATTCGACGTGGACGCGGCTCAGGCACAATCAATACGCGCTACACTTGATTTTCTCGAAGAACGCGTCCGCCATTACCAGGATGTTGTGACTCACGATGAGATGTTCCTGCAACGCACCCGTGGCATTGGTGTGATGACGCGTTCCCAGGCTGAGGTCATGGGTGCCGTAGGCCCCACGGCACGCGCCTCCAATGTACCCCGTGATCTACGAACTATCGCTCCCTACTCTGCCTATTCACAATTCCCCGTGCAAATGATTCTCGATACGCGCGGCGATTTGGAGGCCCGCTTCGAAGTACGTCTCGAGGAATTGTTTGAAAGCATTCGGCTGATACGCGAGATTCTGAATGCAATGCCAGAAGGCGAACTCACTGTCCGTATGCCACGCCGTATCCCTGCCGGTGAGGCGGTTGTGCGGCTGGAAGCACCGCGCGGTGAGGTCTTCTACTTCATCAAGAGTAACGGCACAGACAAACCTGAGCGGCTCAAAATACGAACTCCAACAATCTGCAATCTGAACTCCGTGGTCCGGTTAGCAGTCGGTCATCAGTTGGCAGATGCTCCCATGATCCTGGCCGGCATTGACCCTTGCTTCTCCTGCAATGATCGCATGGTGCAAATCAGCAAAGCCAGCGACGGCAGTGAATACGGCATGAGTTGGAAAGAGTTACGTCAACATGGCATTGATTATTACAAGCGGCTGTCCAAATGAAACCTTTCTTTAGCATCATCATCCTGTGGCTCTTCCCTAGCGGTATTTTCCTTCTGCTGGTTGGATTGTTTTACCAATGGTTTGACCGCAAACTACTCGCACTGCTTCAGAATCGAGTGGGGCCGCGCTGGTTCCAACCTTTGGCTGATACAATCAAATTGTTATCGAAGGAAGAAGTTATCCCGGATGGCGTTAATCCTTATCTTTTCATAGGATTGCCGCTAGTGGCACTGGCCGGTGCTCTGACAGCAGCCCTCTACGTGCCGATTGCGGGCCTAGCGCCGACCTATGGATTCCCAGGCGACTTGATCGTGGTACTTTATCTACTCAGCCTTCTAACTCTTTGCACTGGCTTGGCTGGCACGAATACCTTAGATCGTTTCTCAATGATTGGCGCCACGCGTGCGCTAACGCAACTCTTTTCTTACGAGGCTCCCTTTCTGTTAGCACTCCTAGGGCCCGCTCTGGTCGCCGGGAGTTGGCAGGTTGGGACAATCGCAAGCTACGCCCAAAATCATTGGTTGATCCTGACGCAACCATTAGGTTTTATCGTGGCGTTGGTCGGGCTGATGGGCAAGCTGGAAATGCCACCCTTCGATGCACCCGAGGCGCATACCGAAATCGTCGCCGGTGCTCTGACTGAATATAGCGGGCGAGGTCTGGCGATCTTCAATTTGGGGCGAGCTGTTGAACTGGTTGTAGGCTTGACTCTGGTATCCGCTTTTTACTTAGGCGGTGTATCCAACCCGTTGTGGTTTATAGGCAAAACTTTTGCGCTCTTGTTCATCATGGTGGGATTACAGGCCCTGCTAACCCGCCTGCGCATCGATCAAACTGTAGGTCTGTGGTGGCGCTACGGCACCCTTCTGGTTCTTGTGCAATGGTTCGTTATGATCTTAGCATAGAGGTGAAATAATGGGAATTTTTGGAACAATGTTTAGTGATATATCTGCTTCTCTTTTTCGTCATCCGGCAACAGAGAATTATCCCCTAAAGCGCAGGGAAGCTCCGCTGAAGTTACGGGGCTTGCTCAATCTAAAAGTAGAGGCTTGCACGGGTTGCGGTTTGTGTGTTATGGATTGCCCAGCTGATGCTATCCAAGTAATCATGCTGGACCGCAAAGCAAAGCGTTTCGTGATGAACTATCATATTGATCGCTGCACATTCTGCGGTCAGTGTATGGAAAGTTGTCACCAGGGAGCGATTAGCATGGCGAGCGACGAATGGGAGCTAGCATCTCTGAACAAAACGCCATTTTTAATTCATTTTGGGAAGGCAAGCGATGTTGAACAAACCCTGGCCGGAACGCCTGAAGGCGAACCTGCAAAATCTGAGCACAGCTAATCAGCATCCGGCACATTTGGCGGTCCTCGGGATCGGTCACGAATTGTGCGGGGACGATGCCGTGGGTACGCGAATCGCCGGTATGCTTCGCGCGAGGCTGCCAAACGAGCCGCGGCTTTTGGCGATTGAGGCGGGTCCCGCGCCAGAAAACTTTACCGGTTCCCTGCGCCGCTATCAGCCGGATCTGATCCTGATGATTGATGCCGCGCGGTTGGATGAAGCCCCCGGGACAATACGATGGTTGGACTGCAAGGAAGTGGACGGTTTTAGTGCATCCACCCACACGCTACCTTTGGATATCCTGATATCCTACCTGAATTCAGAGCTTGGCTGTGGCGTGGAATTGATCGGTATCCAGCCAGAACAGACTTTCGCCGATGCGCCGCTCACGCCACAAGTCCAGAAGGCGGCGGAAGAAATCCTCGAAGTACTCGTAGATTGCCTAAGAAATTAAGATTGTTTGTCATACAAAAATTAAGATCGATTCAGAAAGGAAAAATAAGATGTCCAAGATTCTGGTAATAGATGATGATTCCGATATTGTGACTGCAGTTCGCATGACGCTGGAGAACGGCGGATATCAAGTGGTTTCCGCCAACACGGGCCACGAAGGCCTGGAAAAGATCAGGTCAGAGGTGCCGGATCTCATCATCCTAGATGTAATGATGGAGACTCATACGGAAGGCTTTCAACTAGCCCTTAAGTTGCATAATCCCGACCCGGCTTCTGAATGGAAGCAGTTCAAAAACATACCGATCCTGATGCTCACAGCCATCCACAGCACAACTCCGCTTCGATATGAACCGGATATGGATTACCTGCCGGTGGAGTTGTTTGTAGATAAGCCGATTGATCCGGACGATTTGCTCGGCAAGGTCAAATGGATATTTGAACGTCAGAAGGTATAAGTTCAAATCGAACTTTAATCCAGACGGTTCGTCTGTGATTCTATGGCCTGCATGAATGAATGCAGTGTGTGCCTGCCCATTGGAGGTTTAATTTGGAAAAGGATCGAGTAAGCCGTTTCTTTGCGGGATTCTTCGGCGGTCGCTTGATCACCGTGCTCATCGTCTCGTTTGTTTTTGTGGCGATCCTGACTGTGGTTCTTAACACCGCAGTCATCTCACGCTTAATCAACGACTATCTAGCCCAATCACAGGCAGATCGCGTTGCGCGTGATATGAACCTCGCTGATGGCTTATATCAGCAGAAGCTGCAAGAGGTCGAAGGTATCGGTGAACGATTGGCGAGCGACCCTCAGACGATCAGCAATCTGGATGCAGCTTTTCAGGGAAACACAGATGCGTTAGGGGAAGTCGATCAGGTGATTAGTCGTAAGATCACGGTTCCCAGCCTCGGGAGTTCAGAACTGGTCCTGATCCTGGATAGAAAGGGAAACATACTGATCGGACGCGTGCTTTCATCCAATGGCCAATTATCTTCTCCTTTCCTAAAAGGCAATTGGGACAGTCTGCCAATCGTCGCGGACTCACTCTCATCGCTAAAGGCCATTAACGGCACCGAGGTGCTTCCAGCTTATTTCCTTAATCAAGTTAACTTGGAACAGCAAGCTTTTATCCCTCTGCGCGAAACTTCGCAAGCCGCATCCCAGCCGTATGACGCCCGTGAGGGCACTGGCGGCTTGGCTTTAGTAAGCGTGGATCCGCTACAAGATCTGCAAAGCAATGTTCAAGGGGTGGTGTTAACCGCGTACCTTTTCAATAACGATTTCTCTTTTGTGGACTTCACCACGAACGTAGGTAACATTGAAACCATGACGGTTTTCCTGGGCGACTTGCGCATTTCTACCAATGTGTTGGATGCGAATGGCGCGCGGGCGATTGGGACGCGGGTTTCACAGGCCGTCTACAATCAGGTTTTGTTGCAAGGGCAGAACTACATTGGTCCGGCTTTTGTGGTTAATGATTGGTATGTCGGCCGTTACATGCCTTTGCGCGATCATCAGAACAATGTGGTCGGCATGCTCTACGTCGGCGCGCGCGAGGCAGATTTTAACAAACTGGTCAACGATTTCAATATACGAGCAGCATTGATCGCACTGATATGCATCGGTGTTGCTGGGATTATCGCAATTCCCATCGCACGGTTGATCACTCAGCCACTGATTAAGCTGGTAGATGCCAACCGCAATCTCGCAAAAGGCGATTTGAACGTGCGTGTCCAGCCATATGGAACAGGTGAAATTGCGACGCTTGGCCGTTCATTCAACAGTATGGTCGAAACGTTGAACGAAACTCAGAGGGCGCTCATGCACAAAGATAAGCTGGTTTCTATGGGCCAGCTTGCCGCAGGCGTGGCACACGAGCTTAACAACCCCCTAGGAACGATCATGCTATACTCGGATGTAATGTACAGGGATACGCAAGAGGATGATCCGCGTCGTGAGGATCTAAAGATGATCATCAATGAGGCCTATCGCTGCAAAGTCATTGTGGCTGACCTGTTGAACTTTGCGCGCCAACAGGAAGTGATGGCTCAAGACACCAACGTGAATGACTTGTTAATAGATGTAGTCGATAAGTTTCGGAATCAGCCAAGCTTCGAGCGTCTCGAACTTAGGTGCAGCTTCGATTCACAGTTACCGGTCATTCAGGCAGATCCTGCCCAGCTACAGCAGGTTTTCATTAATCTGATCAACAATTCAGCGGATGCCATCGAAGGTCCGGGAACCATTACAGTTTCGACGCATGCAGTCAGCAAGGAGTTGGTAGAAGTTCACGTGGCCGATACCGGCATGGGCATCGCACCGGAGAATCTGGATAAATTATTCACCCCGTTCTTTACAACCAAGCCTGCGGGCAAAGGAACCGGGCTGGGGCTTGCAATTGTTTATGGTATAGTCAAAATGCATCGCGGTCAGATCAAAGTGGAAAGCAAGCTTGGACATGGCGCCACAGTGATCATTACCCTACCTATTCATTTGCCAGATGGACAAATGGATCGATCGGCGAATAGAGATGATCTAATCTCGTAGATTGAAGGAAACCATGGATGTCAAAGGCCGGATCTTGATTATCGATGACGAGGAAGGGGTGCGCAAGGGCTGTTGCCGGGTTCTACAACCCGTCGGATATATAACGGAAACTGCGGCCAGCTTCAAGGAGGGTCTGCAAAAGATTCGGGAAAGCCATTTTGACCTCATCCTTCTAGACGTAATGATGCCTGATGGGCAGGGTATCGACCTATTGGAGCCGATCCTCGAACAGGATCCGGATGCGGTTCCGGTGCTGATTACCGGTTATGCTACTGTGGAGCTAGCGGTAGATGCCATCAAAAGAGGCGCCTATGATTTTATTTCCAAGCCGTTTACAGCACAAATGCTTTTGATGACCGTTGAACAGGGCCTGCAGAAGCGAAACCTTTGCCTCGAAACGAAACGGCTCCAGGCGGTTGAACGCCAGGCGGCAGCGCTCGTGGAGGCCAAGGAACAGGCCGAAAAACTATCGGAGTTCAAGTCGGCTTTTGCAACCATGGTCGCCCACGAACTACGATCACCGGTGGGCGCAACACAGAGCCTAATACGGACTCTTCTGCATGGACTGGCAGGCGAGCTTAATGAAAAGCAGACCGAACTTCTTAAACGTGTGGAAATCAGATTGAACGATTTACTAGCGCTGATCAACGATCTGCTAACTTTAGCTGCCAGTAAATCGTTAAGCGTCGAAAGGCCGCTACAGGCGGTAAAAATACATGGTGTTATTCAACACTTGGTTGAATATTTCGCACAAGAGACGGGGGATAAGCAGATTACTCTGAACTACTGCCATCCCAATTTGGGCCTTACAGTTCGAGCCACCGAGGATGGCCTGGAGACGGTTCTCAGAAATTTGATTGGGAATGCCGTTAAATATACACCAGCGGGCGGCTCCGTACAGGTGGACGCAGATGAACAGGAGGGTTTTTGCGTGCTCTCTGTAACTGATACTGGCATTGGAATCCCACAGGAAGATCTGATCCACCTGGGTGAGGAGTTCTTTCGGGCAAAGAATGCGTATGAGTCACATGTCCCAGGAACTGGTCTGGGTTTAAGCATAATTAGCGAGCTTGTGAAACACTTCGATGGTCAAATCAATTTTCAAAGCCAGATAGGCCAGGGCACTACTGTTTTGCTTAAGCTTCCTCTCGGGTGAGCTCAATCGTTGCCTTCCCAATTCTCACATTTTTTAGAGCAGGTTCATTCTAAGTCAAAGAATGCCCCGCTCTTTCGTTTGATCTAAACCGTTGTTTATATGGAAAGTAGTATGAAACCCAGCATGGGGCATCCTCCTCAAGCAATTAGGAAGCCACGACGCGCCGCGAAAGATGCCAACCTTACAATTTAACGATCTTAGTCCATATAGTTGTGGTATAACGGTGTTAGGTAGCCACTACCGGTTAATATATAAATTATGAGATCAATTCCTTCATCCGACCATCTCGATTATTTAGAATTCGTTTTTGCCGCTGAAGAACTTTTGGAACGGCGACAATACGAGTTAGCAAAACGGCCAACTACATTGTTTACGGATGACTACCGATGTGACCATTCAAGTACCACAGCAATAGAAAACGCTCTTTTTTCAGAAAATCCCGCCTTTTGACGGGATTTTTTATTTTCAACTATTGGTATAACCTGGAAGCCTTCCTTTCCCCTGACTATATACCGCTACACTTCATTTTAGGAGGAGGTGATGTCAAAATGGACAACAAGGAATTGCAACCCCTTATTCGCGAAGTGGCTGGGTAATTCCAAATACGGGAGATCCATACAAACTCTTATGCCAACTCCACCTTCAACTTCTTCCCAAGAACAGAGGCAGCACGCTCCAATGTAAACAGTGTAATTGAAGCATTTTCGGGATCTAATAATCGTTCGAGCGCAGCACGGCTGGTTTTCATTCGGCTTGCCATTTCGGTCTTGGTCAGCTTCTTGCGTTTCATCTCTTCCGCAATTTGATAGGCAACTACACGCTTGATTGCGGCAACTTGCACCTGTTCAAAGAAACCTTCTTCTTTGAGAAAATCATCGAATTTGCTTCCAATGCTCTTTTTATTCATAATCTATTCCTTCTCCAAATTGTTCAGCCTACGGCGCGCAGTATCTAATTCATTTAACGGAGTTTTCTGGGATTTCTTCGGAAACCCATGCAAGAGAATCATTGTTGGGCCTGGGACCGTGAATATCACTCTTGCAATTCCTGTACTGGCATTAGAACGTACTTCCCAAAGGCCACGCTCCATCTTGCGGATCAAAGGCATTCCTAATGGCCAGCCATATTGCGCAGTCTTAATGTCTTCGCCAATAGTTCTGCGATCCTCGCGCGGCAAACTCTTAAGCCATTCACGCACAGGTTCGATTCCTGCATCGGTTTTGTGAAAAACTACATCTAGGATTGGCCCACTATCTTTTTCTTTCATAAAACATAGTGTACCATAATTGGTACACTTGTCAAGTATTCACTTCCAGCCTCGGAAATGTATGTCGTCCCTATGGAGCGGCAATGAATTGCCATTCTGAATCTGGCAGCGTCTTTGTCAACTTTGATATTTTTTGGATTTAATTACGGGGTAACATTAACTTTTTGCATTCTCTCAGGGACGTTGGCTACAATGGGCATCTGCATAAATCTGCACTTTCGGGAAGCCAAAGCGCGGCACGAATGCCATCCAGTCGGAGTGGATGTAATGGTAGAATCATTTCATGTCCGATCTCTTCGACCACGCCCTACAAGAACGCATGAGGCCGCGCAAGCTGGATGACTACCTCGGGCAGGAACACATTGTCGATGAAGTTAAACTTCTACGCCGCGCCATTGAATCGGATAACCTCTTCTCTTCCATCATTCTATGGGAACTTCCCAGCACCGGCAAAACTACATTAGCGCAAGTCATTGTAAATACCATCAAGAGCCATTTCATTGCATTGTCCGCCATTCTTGCTGGCAAAGCCAAACTACGTGAAGTGATCGAAGACGCGCTCGAATGCCGAAGATTACATAATGAACGCTCGGTCCTGTGGGTGAAGAATGGTCTTAGATGTGACCATTCAAACAGAAAACTGATCCATGACCGGAGTTAAGCCATGAAATATTTTTGTTGGACTACGGTTCTAATCTTAGCCATCCTGCTGGCAGGATGCGCATCCACTCCAACGCCGACAGCGGTCGCAACGGCATTAGCATCGCCCACGCCCGATCATTCGTTCATTTCTTCGAGCGGAATCGTTTCGGCATCCGCAAATGTGGCCCCTGCGCAAACATCGCAAATGGGATTCCTCATCTCGGCTCCAGTCCAAGAAGTGGATGTAAAGGAAGGCGATCCAGTAAAAGCCGGGCAAACCTTGGTCGTGCTCGATACACCCGATCTCAGTTTATTGGTTACCGCCGCAAAAGATGCAATTCGTTCCGCACAGGCTGAAGTCGATCTTAGGAATTATCCATACAGATGGTTTTTTCATTCCGGTCACCCAATATATCTCAAACCACTTCTCGAAATTCGAAACCAAGCCGCGGCACAACTTGAGTCAGCGCAAGCCGCGGCCGATGTCGCGCAAGCTACACTTAATGAAGGCACGTTGATTGCACCCTACGACGGAACTGTTGTGATGGTCAATGTTGTCCCGGGACAAGTCGTTCAACTGAATCAAGTTGTAGTGGTGATCGGCGATTTGAATCATCTTCAAATAGAAACAACAGACCTAAGCGAACGCGAGATCGCTTTTGTGAAAATTGGCCAGGCCGTGACCGTGCATGTCAAACCCTTGAATCAGGATTTCAGCGGCAAGGTCATTGCGATTGTGCCGAAGGCAACGAAATATAACGGTGACTGGGTGTTTAAAGTGACCATTGCATTGGATCAACAGCCTGCGAACTTGCTATGGGGCATGAGTGCCGACGTACAGATTCAAACTCAAAAATAAAATCAACACGAATTTACAAATCAATAATCATACAAATCAATCTAGTCAAGGGATGTCAACGAATGTTAAAGAAACTGGGAAATGTTAAAGAATCACAACGGATGTGATGTCACGATTTAAAAAATCAATCGAATGAACATTTCACGAATTGAAATATTTTAAGCCTACCTGTGGCTCTAAAACCTTGTATATTTCCATATATGGCGGTAATATACAAATGACTATAAGCAAGATGAACATTATCGAATCAATGGATCATCATTCCATAACATCTATTGATCCGATCAATAAAGAGAGCAACGAAATGTATATTTGTGTTTTGAGTAGTTTAGCTGAAGAGAACGATCCTCCATACGATCCATCACCCCATTTGGAGGGCAGACAATGGCGACATCATGTTGTGCAGCCCACCAATGTGGAAGAGCAAATCAAAGCTTTAATGGATGATGGCGTGGATGTGTTCCTCAATCTTTGCGATGGCACACCCGATGAACCTGTATCCGCCATTCAATTGGTCAAGGCGATGGAAAAACTTGGTGCGGCTTTCACGGGCGCAGATTCTTCTTTCTTCGATCCGACACGTCAGGAGATGAAAAGGGCCGCGGCGCGCGTGGGCGTATCTACACCTGCCTCCACCTTCGTCAAATCTATGGCGGATGTGGAACGCGCAGCGCGCACGTTGCGCTTTCCGATGCTGGTCAAGCCTGCGCATGGGTATGCCAGCTTCGGCATCCGCAAAGAATCGCGCGTGACGAATGTCGAAGATTTAAAGACGCAGGCCGCAATCACCATGAAGGATGACGGACGCGCGCTGATTGAAGAATTCATCGAGGGCCGCGAATTCACCTGCCTGGCCGCGGAAGATCCGGATGATCCCACGCATATCGTTTCGTTCAAGCCTGTGGAATTTCTTTTCCCCGAGGGCGAATTATTCAAACACTATAACCTGAAATGGGTTGACTACAATAAGATGAGCGTGGCGATTGTGACCAACGCTGATTACGAAAAACATTTGCGGGAATACACCGTCAAAGTTTTTCAGGCGCTCAAAGGCAACGGTTATGCGCGCTGTGATTTTCGATTGGGCCCGGACGGTGAGCTTTACATGCTCGAGATTAACCCGAATTGCGGCATCTTCTATCCTCCCAATGATGCCGGCTCTGCGGATTTCTGCCTCATGAACGATCCGATGGGTCATCAAGGCTTCATGGAACTCATCATCCGCTCGGCATTAAAACGTCAGGCCGAAGTTCTGCGGATCACGCCGCAAATTGTCGGCAAGCGCGAACTTGTGAAGCAGGAAGTCAAGCCGCAGGCACGACGTCAAACCATAAAGAGAGAAACTGCCAAACGCAGTGTGTAAATAAGAAGAAACGTCCCGCATTTGATAAATGCGGGACGTTTTATTTCAATCACTCACGACACTTGCGCCTGCGCTGGCCTTGCAAACATAGATCTGCGGCTCAAGTCCGGATTTCTCTCGATAAACCTTATCCACTGAATCAACAAAAGCATTGACTTTGCCCGCATCCACCAAAGCGATCGCACAGCCGCCAAAGCCTCCGCCGGTCATGCGCGCGCCATAACAGGAAGACTGCTCCTGTGCGGCTTCAACGATTTGATTCAACGCTTCGTTCGTGACTTCAAAGTCATCACGCAAACTAACATGACCGGCATTCAATATATTTCCCAATCGAACCAGGTCGTTCGTCCGCATGGCTTGCATGGCATCGAGCACGCGCTGGTCATCCGTGATGATATGGCGGGCGCGGCGCATCACGACTTCACCGAGTCCTGCTTTTCTTTTTTCAAATTCATCCAAGCTGACATCTCGTAGCGCCTTCACGCCGAAGAAGCGCGCTGCCTCTTCGCACTGTGAACGGCGTTCGTTATAAGCTGAATCCACCAACCCGCGCCCGCGTGGATGTATCCATCACAACGACCGCCACATGATCGGGCAACGGAACATGCTGGATCTCAAGCGAGCGGCAATCCAGAAAAAGTGCATGGCCTTCCTTAGAAGCCGCACTCGCCATTTGATCCATGATGCCACAATTCACGCCCACCCATTGATTCTCCGCGCGTTGGCCGATCCGCGCCATATAAGCCGCATCCCACTTAAGTTTACTGACGGAGGCGAAAACACGCGCTGTAGCCATTTCCACCGCGGCGGAAGAAGAGAGGCCAGAACCACGCGGCACGTCCCCCATCATCACGCCCTCCCAGCCGGATAATTCGCAACGTTCTGCCTGCAAAATGTATGCAACGCCTTTAAGATATTCCGCCCAACCTTGTTCCTTCTTGAGATCGTCCAGGGAGAAAACTGCCTCAGCCTCAAAGTCCAGCGAATGGATTCGTACGAAGCGATCCGTTCTCGGACGAACTGCAATCCATATTGCACGATCAATCGCCATTGGCAAAACAAACCCATCGTTATAATCGGTATGTTCCCCGATCAAATTCACGCGTCCCGGCGCGCGAACGATCAACGAGGGTTTATCACCGAAGTTCTTGACGAACGATTCGCTTAACTGCTTAGAAAGATCCATAAGAGCCTCTCCACGAAAGATTTTTAACTTGACCAGCGCGCAAACACGGCCTGCGACAGCAATCGTCCCGCGGATTTTTCGCGCGTTACCAATTCTCCGCTTTCCACGCTTCCCTTGCTTCTAGACATCACATCCTGCAAAGCTTGTCCAAGATGAATGGCAGAAGCTTTGACGGCATATACCGTAACAATTAAAAATAAAGGCGTATCGCTTAATACTGCGCGGCACAATTCGAATAAGTGCGGCAAGGATTTATATACTTCCCATATCTCACCCTTGGGGCCGCGTCCAAATTTTGGCGGGTCGAGAAGAATGCCATCGTACTGCGTGCCGCGCCGGCTTTCACGTTGAACAAATTTAAGGGCGTCGTCCACAATCCATCGGATAGGTTTATCGTTCAATCCTGACAAGGATTGATTCTCCCGCGCCCACGTCACAGACTTCTTGGATGCATCCACATGAGTCACTTGAGCGCCTGCCGCCGCCGCGACCAAGGATGCCAATCCGGTATAACCAAATAGGTTGAGAATTTTTACAGGCCGATCCGCTTTTCGGACGGAGTCCGCGATAAAGTCCCAGTGTGAGGCGACTTCAGGAAAAACCCCAAGATGGCGCCCGGGAGTCGTCATGGCCCAAAAGCGAATCCCGTTATATTTCATTTCCCAGCGTTCGGGAATTTTTTTCTTTAACATCCAATGTCCGCCGCTTTCTTCGCTCGTGGGTTGGAAAATTGCATGAGCAGAGGTCCATTCTTTTTCGGGAAGACTCTTTTTCCACATTGCCTGGACTTCAGGGCGGATAAAAGTATAAGGCCCAAAGCGTTCGAGTTTCAGACCATCACCGCTATCCAGCAATTCGTAATCGCTCCAACGGGATGATTCTAGGAGGGCAAGAGTGGGCAATTTCTCCATGGTGGATGAGATATTAGTCCTATCAATGTAGTTAGTTCTTATAAAAGCCTTGAATTCCTACCACATATCATGTACAATGTGGGAGAAAGTGGTAAGAAGTGGAAGACGCCGGCCGACCCGGCGTTTGCCATTCATAAAGGACTTAGTACATATGTTCTTAGGTCAATTCCAGCACAACCTCGATGAAAAGGGCCGCCTGATGGTTCCGGCGCGCTTTCGTGAATTGCTGGATGGCGGCGCTTACATCACGCAAGGCTTTGATCGCTGTCTGATGGTCATGACCAGTCTCTATTTCAAACAAGTTTACGACAGCATCAATGTGATGAACATGGCTGATCCAAATGCCCGCCTGTTGCGCCGATTGATTTTTGCAAATGCCTATCCGGTTGAGACGGATAAAGTTGGGCGCATTCTTGTTCCACAAAACCTGCGCGCGTTTGCCAATCTGGAAGGCGAAGCAATTGTGGCCGGACAAGGTGATTATTTTGAAATCTGGACGCCCGCGACCTGGGATGAACAAATGAAGCAGATCCAGGATACCGAAGCGAACAATCAGCGTTTCTCAACGCTGAACCTATCATCCAAGTCGTAGTAACGAATCAAATCGTTCCTACTGCGATCATGGTCACACCGCATAAACCTGTACTTTACCAAGAGATTATACACGCATTGCAGCCCAAAAATCCGGGACGTTATGTTGATGGGACGATTGGTGCGGGCGGACACGCCCGTGGGATTTTGGAGGCCTGTGCGCCAGATGGATGTTTGCTTGGCTTTGATCTTGACTCGCAAGCATTAGCACTTACCCGTGGGACCTTGGCTCCTTACGGGAAGCGCGTCATTCTGGTTCAGGCCTCCTATCTCTCTCTATTGGAAACAATGCAGCATCTCGGATGGGATGCGGTAGATGGAATCGTGATTGATCTTGGAGTCTCTTCGATGCAGTTAGATACTCCGGAACGCGGCTTCTCGTTCAACCATGATGCGCCTCTCGACATGCGCTTCAACCGCGACGCTGGATTGACTGCCGCGCAATTGGTCAATACTGCACCTGAAGCCGACCTTGCCAACCTGCTCTTCCAATATGGAGAAGAGCCTCGAGCGAGAAAGATCGCGAAGATGATCGTGCAGGCTCGGCCGTTGACGACAACCTTGCAATTGGCCGAGATGGTAAAGAAGGCATATCCGGGCCACAGTCGAGTTCACCCGGCTACGCGGACATTTCAGGCGATCCGCATCGCGGTCAACGATGAGTTATCAGTGTTGGAACGAGCCCTGCCCCGTGCGATTCAGACCCTTCGTCCGGGCGGGAGGCTGGCAGTGATTTCCTTCCATTCATTGGAAGATCGAATTGTCAAAGATTTTTTTCGTCGTGAAAGCAAGGATTGGATCAATCCGCCTTATGAAAAGATTTACGAAGTCGAACGCAAAGCGACGCTTAAGGAGATGACTCGAAAACCCATCACGCCCGGCGCAGATGAGATTGAATTAAATCCCAGGGCGCGCAGTGCCAAATTAAGAGTAGTAGAAAAATTATGATACGAACCATTGATATTATACAGTATGCATATAAACAAGCTCCCTGGCGAGTGCAGCGCCAATGGATCAGTGCCTTTTTGCTAATCCTATTGGGCCTGTCCATGGTTGCAGCACTTTATTTGGATGTGACTGCACGCGCCGCCCTCACCGGCCGCGACATACAAAACTTGAACGCGGATCTTATCACGATCCAACAGTCAAACGCCGATCTGGAAACTCACATTGCAACGCTAACATCGAACAGTGCAATGGAAACCCGCGCGCTGGCATTGAATTACCAAGAGGTTCAATCCAATCAGGTACAGTTTATCGTCGTCCCCGGCTATATTGCTCCGCAACTGACCAGTCTCATATCCGCACCTTCGTTACAGCCCAGCACTCCAACGATTCAGCCTGAATACACCCAATCTTTGCTGGATTGGTTCAACCAGCGGCTTCATACGCCAATGTCAATGAGCATGTTGGGAGTATCGCAATGAGAGAGCAATATGCCTGGCGTTCATTGACGCTGGCAGGGATTCTGGCTTTGGTCGGACTTTCCATCATCCTTCAGATTGTCCGTATTCAAACCAGCCCTGAAGCCGCCACTTTTCGTGGACGACTTGCACAGACCATCGAAACAGTTCGGACCTTTTATCCCGAGCGCGGCCAGATCTATGATCGCAACGGCCATTTGCTGGCAGGCAACACAACGGTCTACGAAATCGGTGTGGACTTAAAAAACATTAAAGATAAACATGCCATCGCCCTTGCAGTCGGCATGGAACTTGGTTTAAATCCAGATAACCTGTATAGCCTCATGGCCAATCCACCCAGCAATCTGGAATATCTCATTCTGGCAAATTATGTAGATTCCGATAAAGCGCTGGCATTACAACAGCTGAAGATCAAAGTGGATTCACAAACGCCATCTGGAACACAAAGCACTTTATCCGGTCTCGAATTCACTCCGCGCCCTCAACGGACTTATACCGAAGGCGCGTTGGCATCCAACGTGATCGGCTTTGTAAGCCACGAAGGACGCGGCTATTTTGGGATTGAAGAAAAATACAACGATCTACTGGCAGGCACTCCCATTCAAATAAAAGTGCCGGTCGATCCCAATCAAGCCGCAGATATTCCAGAGGTGCCCAATGGCACGACTTTGATCCTTACGCTCGACCGCGACCTGCAAGCGGCTACCGAACAAATCCTGGATAACTCAATTACAAAATACGGCGCGCAGGGCGGCACGGTCGTTATCATGGATCCGCGCAACGGCGAAATTCTGGCAATGGCCTCCACCCCGCGCATGGACCTCAATCAATTTTGGAATTATTCGAGCATCTATCATAACGCCAGCGAATACAATCTCGCGGTCAGTACGCCTTATGAGCCGGGCTCTGTGTTGAAAATTCTTACCATGGCCGCCGCACTCGATAACAGCACGGTCACGCCTTCCACTACTTTCCTGGATACCGGTTCATTTTTGATCGGCGGAATTACCATCAAGAACTGGAACGATGAGGCCTGGGGATTGCAGGATATGGAGGGTTGTATTCAAAATTCGCTCAATGTCTGCATGGCTTGGGTATCATCGCAGATGGGAGCGCAAAACTTTTATGGATACATGAATTGGTTCGGCTTGGGACGCCCCACCGGTATTGATTTGGCCGATGAAGCGGCCGGCCGCTTAAAGGCCCCGGGAGATACCGATTGGTCCCCTTCGGACCTCGGCACCAATGCTTTTGGCCAGGGCGTTGCCACGACGCCGATTTAAATGATGATGGCCGCATCAGCGATTGCAAACAATGGCCGCATGGTCACGCCTCACGTTTTATATGCCATGGTGCGGGATGGCCGGCAATTCAATGTCCCTGCTCAATATTCAGGCTCGCCCATCTCAGTTCATACAGCCCAAACCTTGGATCAGATGCTGGTCACCTCAATCAAAAATGAAGCATCACTTGCATCCGTACCGGGCTATAGCATTGCGGGCAAAACCGGCACGGCTCAAATTCCAGTCGAAGGCGGCTACGATCCTACTCTAACCAATGCCTCGTTTATCGGCTGGGGTCCGATGGATGATCCGCGGTTTATGATTTATGTTTGGTTGGAATCGCCCTCTGCCTCCATTTGGGGTTCTGAAACTGCCGCGCCTGTCTTTGCACAAGTGGCACAAAAGACCATTCTCATGCTGAGCATTCCACCCGATACTATTCGTCAACAAATTGCCCAACATTAAACATGCTCACTCTTGCTGATGCAATCGAAGCTTTGACCAATACACGCCCGGATGCCCAGGCAGTGATCACCGAGGCGACGGTAAACTCGCGGCAGGCCATTCCCGGATCGATATTTGTTGCCATTCCCGGCGAACGATTGGATGGCCATGACTTCATTCAAGACGCATTGAAACGAGGGGCGTCTTTTGCTTTAATTCAACGAGACATCAACGCTTCCATCAGGACCCTCGACTTGCGCAACGGCTTATCCAGTGACTCCCGGCTTGGTCTAACACCTCCCCTCTGTCTGCGCGTGGACAATACGGTTAGCGCGCTTCAACAGATCGCGCGCTTCTGGCGCCGAAAATTAAATCTACGCGTGATTGGAATTACCGGTAGTGTTGGCAAATCCACTACGAAAGAGGTCATTGCCCAGGTGCTTAGCCAGCGATATCGCACGCTGAAAAGTCCGGGAAATCTAAATAACGAGATCGGACTTCCTTTAACGATTCTCCGCCTCGGGTCTGGATATGAACGGGCGGTGCTGGAAATGGGATTCTATGTCCCTGGTGAAATCGCGCTCTTGTGCGATATTGCCCTACCTCAAGTTGGAGTGGTGAGCAATATCGGAACGGTTCATGCAGAACGCGCCGGTTCACAGGAGGCTATCGCACGCGGCAAATCAGAATTGGTTCAAGCCCTGCCTGCCGCGCCGGAGGGAACCGCAATCCTGAATTTCGACGATCCGCTCGTGCGAAAAATGGAGGAGAAAACGAAGGCACGCGTTTTCTTTTACGGTCTTTCCCCGGAATCACATTTATGGGCCGATCATGTCAAAGGTCTTGGGTTGGAAGGCATCCGCTTTGAACTGCATTACAAGCAAGAAACCATGCATATACGTATTCCAATGATCGGACGGCATTCCGTGGAAACTGCCCTGCGTGCGGCCGCGGTCGGATTGGTGGAAGGCCTAACATGGCAGGAAATCCTGGACGGCTTGCGTGAAGGACAAACCCAATTACGGTTGGCCGCGGTTCGTTCATCATCAGGCGCCTTAATATTGGATGATACCTACAATGCGTCGCCTGAATCGATGTTAGCATCCCTGAATCTTTTAAGCGAATTGGAGGCACCGCGTAAGATTGCAGTGTTAGGTGACATGCTGGAACTCGGCCCCTATGAACGGCAGGGACATGAAATGGTCGGTTTGCGCGCCGCGCAAGTGGCAGACGTAATGATCACTTTGGGAATGCGCGCTCACGTGTACGCAGAATCCGCCCGCCACACAGGGAAAAAACCTGCGAATATTTTAGAGTTTGAAACAGCCGAGCCAATTATTGAATGGTTGAAAAAGAATTTGACAAAGGATGATACAGTGCTGATCAAAGGTTCGCATGGTTTGCGCATGGACAACATCACCGCCGCATTGGAGGTGCAATCGTGATGAGACAGGTTTCCCTAGCTCTCAGCCTCGCGGGGTTATCTTTTATGATGACCGTGATCTGGGGCGGACCTCTTTTGCGGATTCTCCGTCACTACAAGATCGGTAAGCTTATCCGCGTGGATGAGCCGGGACATCATGCGGTAAAAATGGGAACGCCCACGATGGGCGGCATAATGGTCATCGTGCCGGTATTATTGCAAACCGTTTTATTGAACGCGGTGGCATTGATCGGTTTTACTCAGAGCGGCATCGGGCGATCCGTGCTGATCCCGATGATCGTGATGGTGGGTTATGCCATTCTGGGAATGATTGACGATTGGGAGGGCATTCGAGGCAAACGCAAGGGCGAAGGGATGCGCGCCCGCACGAAATTTTTATTTCAAGTGATTCTTGGCGTTGGGACTGCCTTCGTATTGAAATATTTGCTTGGTTCACCTGATCTCATCGTCCCCGGCATTCACGGCATTTTCGACCTGGGCTGGTGGTATGTTCCGATTGCCGCATTCATCATCGTCGGGTCTTCAAACGCAGTCAACTTCACTGATGGATTGGACGGCCTCGCTGGTTTAATATCCGCCACCGCATTCGCGGCATATGCGATGATTGCTCTTAATCAACATCAGGTTTATCTTGCCCGCTTCTGTTTCACCCTAGTCGGTGCGTTATTTGGTTTCCTGTGGTTCAACGTCCATCCCGCTGAGCTATTCATGGGTGACGCCGGTTCGCTCTCCCTCGGCGCGACCATGGCGGTCATTGCCCTCATGACCGGACAATGGGCCGTCCTGCCCATCATCGCAATCATTCCCGTCAGCGAAATGATCAGCGTCTTGATTCAAATCGGATATTTCAAACTCACAAAGGGCAAGCGATTTTTTAAGATGGCGCCCATTCACCTTCACTTTGAACTGCTTGGATGGAGCGAAACGCAAGTAGTACAAAGATTCTGGTTGATCGGTTTGCTCGCCGCAATGGTTGGAGTCGGTTTGGCATTGGTGTAAAAGATGAAGGATTGGAAAGGCACACGCGTCGTTATTTTGGGAGCGGCCCGACAGGGTCTGGCTCTGGCGCGCTGGTTGATCAAACACGGTGCCATCGTGACTCTGAGCGACAAACGCTCCGATGCAGAACTCGCTTCTGCACGCGCGATTTTGAGCGGTTTGCCGATCCAATGGGCTTTGGGAGGCCACCCAATTGAACTTCTCGATCACGCCGATGTGTTGTGTCTTTCTGGCGGAATACCGCTCAACATCCCCATCATGGGTGCGGCTCTCAAGCGCGGCATTTCTCTTTCCAACGACACGCAGATTTTTATGGATGCTGTACCATGTAAAACGATTGGCATCACCGGTTCAGCGGGAAAAACTACCACCACCACCCTCGTTGGACAAATGGCGAAAGATACTTATGATAAAAAAGCCTACATCGGCGGCAACATCGGTGATCCGTTGATCAATTATGTGGACGAGATGAAACCCACCGATCTCGCCATTCTTGAAATATCAAGCTTCCAATTGGAGCAGATGACCATCTCGCCCAATGTTGCCGCGATATTGAACATCACGCCCAATCACCTGGATCGTCATGGTACGATGGAAGCTTATACGGCTGCCAAAGCGCGCATCCTTGAATTTCAATCTTCAAAAGATGTTGCCGTGCTTGGCCGCGATGATCCGGGCGCATGGAACCTGCGAAGCGAAGTCAAAGGCAAACTTCATTCGTTCGGATTCAGCAAGATGAACGAAGATGCCGAGGGCTGTTATTTTGATGGCGGTATTCTGTATCTTTATGAGCATCGCGTGGACATCCCGCTTCTGCGGCGCAACCAGATCCAACTGCGCGGTGATCATAACGTGTGCAACGTACTCGCGGCGTTCGCCATCGGACACGCATCTGGTTTTCCGCTCGATTCGATGCTGACCGCGGCTGAGGAATTTCGCGGCGTGTCACATCGTCTCGAATTTGTTCGCCAATTGCGCGGCGTGCGTTGGTATAACGATTCCATCGCAACTGCGCCCGAACGGACGATGGCCGCTATTCATTCATTCGATGAGCCGATTGTGCTTTTGCTCGGCGGACGCGACAAGGATTTGCCGTGGAACGATCTGGCGAATCTCATTCATCAGCGTGTGGATCATGTCATCCTGTTTGGCGAAGCCGCAGAGAAGATCAAGAAAGCGGTAGCCGCTGACGGGTCCGCGAAAAGACCACTTACATTAGATCAAGTCGCGCATCTGCATGAAGCCATCATCAAAGCCAATGAGGTCGCAGAATCTGGCGATATCGTCTTGCTTTCGCCGGGCGGCACCAGCTTCGATGAGTTTAAAGATTTCGAGGAACGAGGAGAACAATTCCGCTTATGGGTACAGAAACTTTCTTAAGTGAACGTTCATTCGCTGAAGAACAGCCGATCAATAAATCCGGCGCGCCAAAACGCGCCGTGGACCTGCCTTTGTTGGTAGTGGTCATCGCGCTGGTAGTGTTTGGATTGATCATGATGTTCTCGGCCTCGTGGGATTATTCGCTCACGGAGTATGGCTCACCCATGTATATGTTCGAGCACCAACTGGGATGGCTGGCAATCGGGATCCTGGCGGCATTGCTCCTTTCGCGCTTTGATTATCATCACCTACGCAAATTGGTCGTTCCCCTTATGGGATTGACCATCGTCTTGCTGGTCGCCGTACTGCTCATCAATGAAATCCTTTTAGGCGCGAGGCGGTATTTATTCGAAGGTTCGTTCCAGCCCTCTGAACTGGCAAAGGTGATTACCATTTTATATTTGGCGGTCTGGCTGTACGCCAAACGTCAGTTCATTCGCGATATCACATTCGGAGTGATCCCATTGAGCGTGATCCTTGGTGTGATCGGTGGCCTCATCTATCAACAACCGGACCTGAGCACCGCCGCGATGGTCCTGATGATGGGCGGCCTGCTGTTCTTTTTGGCCGGAGGCGATTTGAAACAGATTGCCATCCTATTAGTGATCGCGATCGTCGTGGGCTGGATTGTGGTGCGCGTCAATCCAACCGGCCATGAACGTGTGGCGGCCTTCATCGCCGGTTTCAAAGACCCGACACAGGCCTCGTATCATGTGCAGCGTTCGTTCGAAGCAATTGTCAACGGAGGCTGGTTCGGGGTCGGCATTGGACGCGGCCAATCGAAATTAACCGGATTGCCCGTGCCGCCCACCGACAGCATCTTCGCGGTGATCGTGGAGGAACTGGGTTTGGTGGGCGCAGTCTTTTTAATTGTTCTATATGCGCTGTTAATTTGGCGCGGATTTGTGATCGCCCGCCGCGCGCCCGATATGCTCGGCACGCTGATTGCTTCCGGTTTGGTTGTTTCGATTGGCATCCAGGCGGCGATCAATATGTCGGTGATGGTTGGACTGATTCCCTTTTCGGGCGACGCCCTGCCCTTTGTCAGCGCAGGCGGATCGAACCTGATCGTCTCGCTTGCATCCATCGGAATCCTGATGAACATCTCGCGCCAAAAAGGCGAGACGACCGAGTTGACAGAAACAAAAATGTCAGATGAAAAACGGAGAACATACAGTGCGGCTATTGATCTGCGCGGGTGGAACCGGCGGCGGCGTGTATCCCGCTCTCGCCGTTCTTGAACAGTTGAAGGGCATCCGTTCAAATGTTTCAAGTTCCAGCCTTGAACTTTTATGGATCGGTGGAGAAAGCGGCATGGAAGAGGAACTCGTGAAACGAGCAGGCGTTCCTTTCCAGGCTATTCCCGCCGCGGGCTTGCACGGCGTAGGTCCGCGCGCTCTGCCGCGTAACGCGATGACTTTGGTGCGCGGCGTCAGAGCCTCCATGAAAATTCTACGTGCATTTCAACCCGACGTTTTATTTTTCACCGGCGGTTACGTGGCCGGCCCAATGGCTTTTGCTGGAAGAAAAATCCCGACCCTGTTGTATGTGCCCGATATCGAGCCGGGACTGGCCTTGAAATCGCTGGCGCGTTTTGCCGACCGGATTGCAGTCACCGCGTCTGATTCTCAAAGATACTTTTCGAAGGAAGTGATCGTGAGCGGATATCCGCTTCGCGCGGAACTCACAGCTTGGACCAGACAAAAGGCGCGTGCCGCGCTGAATCTGGACGATAGCTTACCGGTCTTGTTGGTCTTCGGCGGAAGTAAAGGTGCGCGTTCCATCAATGAAGCCATTGTTTCCCAACTTCCCACTTTGCTCGAGATGGCGCAGGTAATCCATATCAGCGGCCAATCAGATTGGGAAGCCGTTCAAACTGCACGCGCCAGTCTGACGTCCGGACAAAAGAAGCGCTATCGCGCCTATTCTTATCTGCACGAAGAAATGGGCGCCGCGCTGGTTTCTGCCGACCTCATCATATCCCGCGCTGGAGCCTCAACACTGGGAGAATTTCCCTTCTTCGGTCTGCCTGCCATCCTTGTCCCGTATCCGCATGCGTGGCGATATCAAAAAGTCAATGCGGATTATTTAACCCAGCGCGGTGCGGCAGTGATCGTCAAGGATGAAATGTTAAAGAGTGAACTCCTGCCGGTGATCAGAGCTCTGCTGGCGAATCCGTCCAAGCGTGAAGCGATGAGCAAAGCCATGAAGTCGTTATCGCATCCGCAGGCCGCGCAAGCCATCGCCGAACAACTTTTACAATTAGGAGGGCTTGGCCTATGATGAGCATCGTTTATATCTTCTGGATGTATGTCATCCTGTTTGCGGTCATCGGCGTTTTGCGCGGTTGGGCGAAGGAACTCATCGTATCCTTTAGCGTCATCTTTGCCTTGGCGTTAAATTACACTTTGCGCCAATACGTCGGCCTGGTTGAACAGCTCGACATCAAGAGTACGGAGTTGTTCTGGATACGCATTTCCATCCTCGTCGTCCTGGTTTATTTCGGCTATCAGACAGTCGCGCTGGTGCCACACTTGGCATCCAAGTCAAACCGGGAACGTTTGCAGGATTCGTTGTTCGGCGCGGTGCTTGGTGCTCTTAATGGCTACCTGATCGCAGGCACCATATTATTCTATTACATCAACGATGCACAATACCCATATCCCAACGTCGTCGGCCCGCCCCTAAATAATCTTGCAAGTTCCGTGCAACTTCTGATGACTTTCATGCCGCCGCGCTTATTGGGCGTACCGTGGATCTACTTCGCCGCCATCCTTTGTGCAATCTTTGTCATCATTGTATACATTTAAACTGAATGTTGATTACTGATTACTGGAAACTAATATGACTCATGTACATCTGATCGGCATCGGCGGAAGCGGACTCTCTGCCATCGCCCGCCTCTTAAAAGAAAGCGGATACACGGTAACCGGCTCTGACCGCGTGCTCACGGCGTTCGCGGAGAACCTTCAAGCGATTGGCGTGACGATTTATATCGGACATCATCCGCGCAATATTCAAGGCGCGGACTGGATCGTTCGATCTTCTGCCGTTCCCGATGACAACATCGAAGTGATCGCCGCGAAACACGCCAACATTCCCGTATACAAGCGCTCCGATTTTCTCGGAAAGCTCATGGCCGATAAAACCGGAATTGCCGTTGCTGGAACGCATGGCAAAACCACCACCACCGCCATGATCGCATTCCTTCTTTCCGAACTCGGACGCGATCCATCCTTCATTGTCGGCGGCGTGCTGAGTAACTATGGCGTCAACGCACGAGCGGGCAAGGGCAATCCCTTTGTGATCGAAGCGGATGAATATGATCGCATGTTCCTCGGACTCAAGCCGCGCATCGAAGTGGTGACCAATCTGGAACACGATCATCCCGACTGCTATCCAACGTATGAGGATATGGTCTCTGCATTTGAATCATTCGTTGCCTTGCTTCCTGTGGATGGAACCTTGATCGGATGTGTGGAAGACGCCGGCACAGCCGCGCTCCTCAACCATGCCCGCCGCGAAGGACGCAATGTCATCGCTTATAACGTGCAGGCCGATATGACTATCAGCGCTCCGCATTGGATGCAGGCACGTTCGCTGAAGCCCAACGAACGGGGCGGATTTACATTTGAAGCCACGACCAATATTGGCGAACTTGAAACCATTCCAGTCTCGCTTCAGGTGCCCGGCAAACATAACGTTCAGAATGCCCTTGCTGCTTTGGCCGTGATTGCATCATTGGGCTTGCCTCTCAAAGAAGCCGCCGCGAAACTTTCGTTGTTCAAAGGCACCGGCCGCCGCTTCGAAGTGAAAGGCGAGAAGCGCGGCATCATCGTTATTGACGATTATGCCCACCATCCCACCGAGATCAAAGCTACGCTGGCAGCCGCGCGTGCCCATTATCCCCAACATCGCATTTGGGCAGTGTGGCAGCCTCATACATACTCTCGTACCAAGACGCTCTTCTATGAATTTACGCGCGCCTTCACGGATGCCGATGAAGTGATCGTTACTGAAATTTATCCAGCGCGCGAACCTAAGCAGGATTTTTCTTCAGCGGAAGTGGTGAGCGCCATGCCGCATCCTTCCGTTCACTTCATTGCTTCGTTCGAGGAAACAACGAAATACCTATTCAAACATCTGCGCCAAAACGATGTATTGATTGTTCTTTCCGCCGGTGATGCAGATCAGATTAGTGCCAATGTGCTGGTCGGACTTTGAAAGTGATGTGCATCATGGACGATGAGAAGAAACGCACGTATCAATCCACGGCTTTGGGCATGCCGCCATTAAAAATGGTTTTGGTCCACGCCAAAAATGATCGGCAAAACAGAACCGCCCAGACGATATTGGAATTGCCCGAAGCAACGGAAAAACGCGAAACACAAAAGGCAATTGTGAAATTGATCCAGCATTTGAATGACGAATAGATGATGAAATCTTCTGTTCTGCCCGTTGATGCTCTGCTTGCCAAATTTGGCGACAAGGTGAAAGAGAATGTGTCTCTTGCGCCATATACATCCGCGCGCATTGGCGGCCCGGCGGATTATATGATCATGGCAAACTCATCCGATGAATTGGCCGAGATCATGACGATCATTTGGCAGGAGCACTTGCCGTATTTCATTCTCGGCGGCGGATCAAATGTGTTGATCAGCGATAAAGGCGTGCGCGGGATAACAGTACTGAATTGAGCGAAGGCAGTCCGCTTTGAAAACGGAAGCCAGCCCAAGGTCTGGGCTGAATCAGGAGTCGTGTTCAGCAATCTCGCCCATCGCTGCGCGTCGAAAGGTTTCTCTGGACTCGAATGGGCCGCAACCGTTCCTGGAACAATCGGCGGCGCGGTATATGGAAATGCCGGTGCATTCGAAGGCAACATGGCTGGCAATTTGATTTGGGCTGAGATATTAACTGAATCGAGTCGCGAACGCTGGCCCGTAGAAAAAATGGAATATGCTTATCGCACAAGCATATTGAAACCAGCCAGTACAAAAGCAATCGTTCTTGCCGCTGAATTGAGTTTAAAAAACGCGACAAAAGACGAAGTGTCTGCTAAAATCGGACAATTCAGCGAACGCCGCAAGTCCACGCAACCGCCGGGCGCAAGCATGGGTTCGATGTTCAAGAATCCGCAAGGCGATTATGCCGGACGATTGATCGAATCCGCGGGATTGAAAGGCACTCGCATCGGCAACGCTGAGATCAGCACGGTGCATGGAAATTTTTTCGTCAACCACGGCAAGACGAAAGCTGCCGATATTCGCGCGTTGATCGAATTAGCGCAAAGGACCGTCCAAGGAAAGTTTGGTATTGCATTGGAATTGGAAATTGAATTAGCTGGTGAATGGTGAGCATCGAATGATGAAGAAGAAACTCCACGTTGCAGTGATATTCGGCGGACGCTCGGGCGAACACGAGGTCTCGCTGATGTCTGCGCGTTCAGTGTTATCGGTGCTCGATCCATCAAAGTACGAAGTGACTCAAATCGGAATCACGCATGCAGGCAAATGGCTGACAGGCAAGGACGTGCTTGACAAGTTTGAAAGGGAAACCGTTGATGACCTGGAACCGATTATCATTTCGCCGGATCCATCGGAAGCAGGCGTCTTTGTTTTGAGAGAAAAGGAATTAAATAAACTCACCGAAGTAGATGTTTATTTTCCGCTCCTGCATGGAACGTTCGGGGAAGATGGAACGATCCAGGGTCTGTTCGAAATGGCGGACGTGGCTTACGTGGGTGCGGGCGTGGTCGGCTCTGCCGTTGGCATGGACAAAGGCATCTTCAAAGATGTCATGCGCGCCCACCACATTCCCAGCGTGGAATCGGTCATCGTGTTACGCTCCGAGATCGAAAAGGACATGAACGCCATCATCGAGAAGGCAGAGAAAGTCAGCGCTTATCCAATCTTCACCAAGCCCGCGAATCTTGGTTCATCGGTCGGCGTGACGAAGTGCCGCACGCGTTCAGACTTGCAGGAAGGATTGATGGAAGCCGCGCTCTATGATCGACGCGTGCTGGTGGAACGCGGCGTGGCCAATGTGCGCGAGATCGAAGTCAGCGTGCTGGGCAATGACGATCCACGCGCGTCCGCTCCCGGCGAAGTTTTGCCGAGCCGTGAATTTTATTCCTATGAATCAAAATATATTGATGGGACATCCGGTTTGCTCATCCCCGCTCCCCTGCCCGCCGAAACAGCGGCTCATATGCAGGACCTGGCTGTGCGCGCTTACAAAGCCATTGATGCCGCGGGCATGGCACGCGTCGACTTTTTCCTCGATAAAGATTTAGGCGAAGTTTATCTCAACGAGCTCAATACCATTCCCGGCTTCACCAAGATCAGCATGTATCCAAAGTTATGGGAAGCCAGCGGCATGACGTATGCTCAACTCGTGGATCACTTGATCGAGCTTGCATTGCAACGCAAAGCGGAATGCGACCGCACATCACACAGCTATCGGAGTCAGGCATGAGCGAAAAGAGTTTATCGAATCGCGCTGAGATGGTGCGGCTGCGCCGCCGCGAGCAATCGCAAAAGCGGATTGTGAAATCATCGCAGCAGGTTGCGCGTCCACTGCCGGTTATCACCTCGCGTGAAAACGGCAGCGATGCCGCGCTGCAAACTGCCAACAGATCAAAGACGCGGCGGCGCTATCAAGCCGCGCTCTCCATGCCAGGCATTCAAATTCATCTGCCTGCAATCACCATGCCGCGCTTCGAAGTCGGCTGGCGTCTGCTATCATTCTTTATTTCGCTCCTATTGGGCGCGGCTCTTTATCTCGCGTGGACTATGCCGATGTTCCGCGTGACCGTTGCGCAAGTCACCGGCAACCAACGAATTACGGCGGACGAGATCAATGCAGTTTTGGATTCAGCAGGACAACCCATCTTTACGATCCTGCCATCCGATTTGGAACAACGCATCCGACACAACTACCCGGAAGTGGCTTCCGCCAAAGTGACTCTTGCTTTGCCGAATATTGTTTCCATTAACATTGCCGAACGACAGGCAGTCATCTTATGGCAACAGAATAACGCATACACTTGGGTGGATGACGATGGCGTCGCGTTCCGCCCGCGCGGTTCAGCGGATAAACTAATCAGCGTGAACGCGCTCGCGGCGGCGCCACTCGGCCAGCCGTCCGCGAACGATGCGTTGGCACCCACGCCTTATATTTCCGAGGATATGGTCAAAGCCATCCAGATTTTAGCGCCGAGTGTTCCATCCGGCGCAACCCTCACGTACGATCCGCATTATGGATTAGGTTGGTCCGATAGCCGCGGCTGGCAGGCTTATTTTGGAAGCGATTTACAAGACATGAACATGAAATTGCTGGTTTATAAGTCACTGGTAAATTCGTTGCTCCAGCGTGGCATCTATCCGGTATTCATCAGCGTTCAATATTCGAACGCACCATACTATCGTTTGAGTCAGTAATTATGGAAGAGATTGTTGTAGGCATTGACGTTGGCACAACCAAAATATGCACTCTCGTCGGGCGCGTCGAGGAGGAGAATGCAATTCGCATTCTCGGTGTGGGGATCGAGCCTTCCGACGGGATTCGCAAAGGCGTGATCGTTGACCTTACCGCGGCGACGCAGGCGATCACGCGTTCTGTGGAACGCGCCGAGCAAACTTCCGGGCTTGAGATTGAATCTGCATTGGTGAGTTTGGCAGGCGCGCATGTATCGTCCGTGAACAGCCGAGGCGCCATCGCCATTCCCGGCGGAGTTGTTGATGCGGTGGATGTGATGCACGCGCTGGAACAGGCCCGAGCGATTGCCATTCCCCACGACCGCGAGATCGTTCATGTCATCCAGCGCGGTTGTAGCGTGGACGGACAAGAGGGCATTCGCACTCCAGTTGGAATGCACGGCTATCGTCTTGAGGTGGAAGCGCACATCATCACAGCCTCCGCCGCGACGGTGGATAATCTGCGGCAGTGCATCGGTTCAGCCGGAGTTGAGATTCAAAATTTCGTGTTGAATCCGCTTGCATCCGCCGAAGTGGTATTGACCGAACAGGAAAGACAAATGGGCGTAGCGGTTTGCGATATCGGCGGCGGAACAACCGACCTCGCCATTTACGTGGACGGCAATGTCTGGCACACGATGGTGCTGGCTGTTGGGGGCAATCACATTACACAGGATATCGCGCACGGATTGCGTCTGCCCGTGACCCAAGCCGAGGAAGTCAAAAAACAACAAGGGCACGCGGTTCGATCAGAAGTCGGCGCGGAGGAATATTTCAGCATCCGCCCATTCGGTGAAGATCATCCCGTGCAAATTAATCGTCAGGACCTGGCCCACATCATTGAAGCGCGCACTGTCGAAATGTTTTCATTGATCATGCAGGAGATCAAACGCTCCGGATATGACGGTCTGCTTCCCGCAGGTATGGTGCTGACCGGAGGCACCAGTGCGCTGCCCGGCATCAAACATGTGGCCAGTGAAGTGCTGAACATGCATGTCCGTACCGCACAACCGGAGAATCTTAAAGGTCTCGTGGATCGCTTGAACTCACCCGCATACTCAACCAGTGTTGGATTATTGCATTGGGCATTGACGATGCATGAACATGAACTGGTATCCACCAAGCATAGCAAACGCCCACGTTCAAAAGGAGAAAATAATGTGAATCTTGATAAAGCCAAAGGCTGGATTAAAAGACTGCTCCCTTAACAGATAAGAAAGTGGGCATTTCTGCCCTCTTCAAATCTAGAGCGTGATGTTAAAATCACATCATGTTCTTCAAAAATCTGGATTAACGATAGACACTGAAACACGGAGGAACAAATGGACCCGACCAAGAAATATCAACCTGTTGAAACCTTTGCCCGCATCAAAGTGATCGGCGTAGGCGGCGGCGGACAGAACGCTGTTAACCGCATGATGGAAGAAGGCATCGAAGGCGTCGAATTCATCGCCGCCAATACCGACGCGCAGGCGCTGACTCTTTCCAAGGCACCCATCCGCGTTCGTCTCGGCGATAAACTCACGCGCGGACTCGGCGCGGGCGGCGATCCCGAAGTTGGACGCAAAGCCGCGGAAGAATCCGCCGATGAACTTTATAGCGCGCTCAAAGGCGCGGACATGGTCTTTGTCACTGCCGGCATGGGCGGCGGAACCGGCACCGGCGCAGCGCCCGTCGTTTCGCAGGTTGCGAAGGAATGCAGCGCACTCACGATCGGTGTGGTGACTCGTCCATTCACGTTTGAAGGTGGACGACGTTTACAGGCCGCCGAATCAGGCATTGCGAAGATGAAGGAACATGCGCATACGCTCATCTCCATTCCGAATGATCGCCTGCTTCAAATCGTCGATAAAAAATCAAGCCTGCAGGCGGCCTTCCGCATGGCGGATGAAGTTTTGCATCAAGGCATTCAGGGTATCTCCGAATTGATCACCATCCCCGGCTTGATCAACCTCGACTTCGCCGATGTGCGCACCATCATGTCCGAAGGCGGCGCAGCACTCATGGCGGTCGGTCACGGTTCAGGCGAGGACCGCGCCAAGGTTGCCGCCGAACAAGCCATATCGAGTCAATTGCTCGACATCACCATCGACGGCGCGCGCGGCGTACTCTTCAATGTCACCGGTGGCCCAAATATGACTCTCTTCGAAGTCAACCAGGCCGCGGCTATCATTCGCGAGACAGCGCATCCGGATGTCAACCTGATCTTTGGCGCGGTCATCGATCCGGATATGGGCGATGAGATTCGGGTCACGGTCATCGCGACCGGCTTCGAACGAAGCGGTGTGCCGAGACGCGCTCTCGAACGCCTCACCACGCGGACCGAGAAACCGGCCAGCCTTCCGACACATTTTATTCGTCCCAGCGAATCCGTAAACGTCGGAGCGGAACTCAGGCCGAAGTCAGAATCTAAACCTGCATCATCTCCATCACCCGCCATCAATAGTGACGATTTGGATATCCCAACGTTCCTACGTAATCGGCGATAAAAGAAAACCGGTCGGGTTCCCAAATACGGGTAGGGACACAGCGTTGCTGTGTCCCTATTTATGTTAAAATGAACAGAATGAAATCAAAGTTGACATTTCACCAAGATCATCCATCTTATCAATTGCATCGCAAGCAGGTATGGACTCAAATCCTGCTCCCCATTTTGCTGACCGTCCTCGTATTCATCGCCGTGATTGTCCTAACCAGCGTCGCCACCTTCCGCGATAACGGTGATGTTGCCCGCTGGGCGGCGATCTCAACGATCTGGCTGGTATTGCCGGTGATGATCGCGGGCTTGATGCTTCTTGCTATTCTATTGGCAATCATCTATCTATTAGCGCGGCTGATTGGCATAATCCCGCCTTATTCAGATCAGGCACAAAGATTCGTTTTTCAAATCGAAGATTATGTCAAACGCGGCACGGATATGATCGTCAGGCCGGCATTGTTTGTGGATCTCATCAAACTGCAAATTAAGAAATATATGGAACGCAGATAAGAAAGGACTCATATCATGAATAAGGGTCGAACTTTATTTTACGGCGCGCTGATAGGCGCAACAACCGGATTGGTAGCAGCCATGCTCCTCAATCGTCGTGCTGAAAAAAGTGAACGCGAAACCGCCATCACCGCCGGTGAAGGCTTGAAGCTGGGTGTGCTTGTGCTTGGACTATTGCGAGCCATTGGATCATTGGCGGATGACAAGTAAGGTCGGACGATGAGCGTTTGCGCGGCTAATGAGTTATCCCTTCTATTCTTACGCGCCAACTGTAATTGCAAGCTTGATCCGCGGTGGTATTCTTGACCATCGCCGCGTTTTTAGAGACGATGCGCGTCTCTGCATTGAACGGTTAAATCCTCCGCTCCGAGTTCTAGGAAAAGAAAATATTCCACAGAGAGGCTCCTGCGTATTGACTATGAATCACTATACGCGGGCTGGCTTCCACATCTGGTGGGGAGCCATGGCCATCTCGTCTTTGATATGCCGGCCCGTTCATTGGGTGATCGCAGGCGAATGGACCGCGCCGGGGAAATGGTATGAACCGATCAAAGGAACCGTATCGCGCTTCGTGGCGAATCGGATCGCCCGTGTTTACGGATTCACCACCATGCCACCTATGCCGCCGCGTCCATGCGACGTCGAAGCGCGAGCCGCCTCGGTGCTCGCAGTGTTAAAGTATGTGAAGCAGACGAAAGACGCGATTATTGGTTTCGCACCCGAAGGCGGGGATCAGATCGAAGAGAAATTGATGATGCCCGCTTCCGGCGTCGGACGATTCGGTTTGCTGCTCGCTGCCCACGGTCTGAGGTTTGCGCCAATTGGTGTTTATGAATCAGATGGAGAACTTTGTCTTCATTTTGGCAAAGCGTATGATCTATGTGTTGAGCGCCATGGTTCATCCGATGGAAGAGATAGAGAAGCTTCACGAATTATTATGGAGCACATCGCGCCTTTGCTTCCCTCACACTTAAAGAGGAGAATTTGTTTGAAGAAACCTGTCTCAATTTTAAAAATGCTCGTGGTGAATACCTACTGGGTGGGACTATCGTTTATGTGGAATGGATTGCATGGAATTATCCTGCCAGCAGTCATTGCGAATATTGTGCCTAGCAATGAAAAGAATACTTATCTCGGATTGCTCACATCCATCGGGCTGATCATTGCAGTCATCATTCAGCCGCTCTCCGGCGCGTTGACTGACCGTTGGGCGTCGCGTTGGGGACGCCGCCGTCCGTGGATCACTTTTGGAACGTTGTTTAATTTTGTGTTCCTCGTCGTCATCGGCTGGGCCGGCGGCTTGACTTGGATCTTTATCGGCTACCTCGGCCTGCAGCTGAGTTCAAACATTGCGCAGGGTCCGGTGCAGGGATTGTTGCCGGACGTGGTTCCTCAAGAGCAACTGGCGCAAGCCAGCGGAATAAAGATTTTTATTGATATGGGCAGCGCTGCTGCGGCTGTGATCGTCACCGGAATTTTGCTTGGCTCCAAAGCCCAGTATTCCGGTTTGGTCATGGCGTTGATTATTGGCATCATGCTAGTCAGCACGACGATCACAATTTTTGGAACTCCTGAACAACCCTCCACGCGCGCGAATCGCATCAATCCGTGGAAGGAGATGTTTGATTCCTTTCGCATTGATTTCCGCGCCAACACATCATATTGGTGGCTCATTGGTCAGCGTTTTGTTTTTCTGCTGGGCGTTTATGGCATTCAAGCCTTCGCACAAAACTATCTGCGCGATGTTCTTAATGTGGCTAATCCTCCGCGCGACACCGGCATTTTGCTAGGCGCGGTGACTCTTTCTTTGATCCTCTTTGCCGCGGCGAGCGGATGGCTGATCAATCACTGGGGCATGAGAGGCGTGATGACCGTCGCAACCATGATTACCGCAATCGGATCTGTCTTACTATGGTTTGGACGAACGCAAGGAACACTTCTTCTCTTCGGAAGTATTCTCGGCGCGGGCGTCGGTCTTTTCCTGACCGCCAACTGGACTCTCGCAAACAAGCTTGCTCCAGCCGATGAAGCCGGCAAATATCTCGGCCTGACAAATTTAGCAACAGCCGGCGCGGGCGTGGTGGCGCGCGCGGCGGGTGCGCTGTGGGACGTGCTCAATAATTCTGCTCCCGGTTCATGGCATGGATATATGATTCTGTTTTTCTCGGCTGGTGTTTTTGCGCTGATTAGCATTGCATTGATCGGGATGATCGAACCATCCCCAACAAAAGTGTCAGTTCCTTCTTGAAAATTCTGCAACCTTCTTTATCTCATTTCGTAAAGTAAAGTAGAAAGCCATCAGGAGAAAAGTGGACGAAGAAATGGCCTGGGTGGTCCAGGCTCAACACGGCAGTGACGAAGCTTTCACCAAACTGGTCGAAGCCTATCAGACACATGTGTACAACTTGTGCTATCGCATGTTAGGTGATGCAGAGTTGGCAGAAGACGCGGCGCAGGAAACTTTTCTACGGGCGTATCAGCACCTTCATCGTTATGACCAAAAGCGTTCCTTCGCCACCTGGCTGTTATCGATTGCCGCGCATTATTGCATCGACCGCTTACGTCGTCGCAAATTCTCCATGGTCTCGATGGATGCAGCGGAAGATGAAAATAGTCTGGAGTTGCCTGATGCTGACGCACCCAATCCTGAATCGGAAATGATGCACAGCGAACAACGCGAACATTTACAACTATTATTAAAGCGACTGGATGGAACGGATCGAGCCGCGATCGTCATGCGGTATTGGCATGACTGCTCTGAATCCGAGATTGCCGAGGCATTGCACTTGACGGTCAGTGCGGTCAAATCCCGGCTTCATCGGGCGCGGCGTGAACTGGCTGGACTTTGGCAGGAAGATAGCCCACGGTCAAAACCTGAAAGGAGACCCCATGAATCACCGGCCTTTTGAAGATTGGCTCTTGGAAGATCAACGTCTAAGTTCTGAGGAAGAGCACGAACTGCAGGCCCATTTACGAGTATGTACTTCATGCGCGGCCATTGCCGAATCGAATTTAGCATTACATTCCACGCGGATGGTCTCACCGGCAGAAGGTTTCGTATCCCGCTTCGAGATGCGCCTAGCTGAGAATCGTAAAGCCATACGCATTCGCCAAATCATCGGAACAACGATTCTTGTTCTGGCAGGGCTTGCACTACTTTACTGGTTCGCCAGCCCATTCATCCAGGAAGTGATGCGTTCGCCCGCCGATTGGCTCACAAATGTAGTCGGCGATTTCCTTTTTATCCTAACTTCCGTTCAAGCACTGAGTGAAATAAGCCATGTCTTCACCCATCTTCTGTCGGATTTCATTTCACCTATTGGATGGCTCGTAATCTTATTTTTGGTAAGCGGACTCGGAGTTGTTGAAGTTTTATCCATCTGGCAATTTACGCGAACACCGCAAGGAGTATAACTATGAAAAAATTATTGTATGCACTACCGATATTGATTTTGTTGCTATGGCCCATCGCGCCGGTTTATGCTTTCACAGGAAACCTCGATGGCCGCGTGGTCTTTGGACAAAGCTTTACTTTGAATAGCGGCGAAACTTTGGATGGCGATCTGGTCGTCTTCGGCGGCGAAGCCACCATCGAAGAAAACGCAACCGTCAAGGGCAACGTGGTCGTCATTGGCGGAAGTCTGGTAATGGACGGTTCAGCTACAGGTGATGCCGTGGTCATCGGCGGCTTGATGACGATGGGCGACAAATCGTCGGTGGCGGGAAATGTCACCACTGTCGGCGGCTCTTTGCAACGCGCCTCAGGGGCGCAAGTTGGCGGTCAAATCGTAACGAACGTTCCATCGCCGAATGTCCCGGCTCCGAAAACACCAAATGTACCGGCTCCCCAGCCTTATTTCAATACAAGCTTCAATCCGATCTTGCGTGCCTTTGGTGTGCTTGGAACAGCGATTGTTTTTGCGATGCTGGCCATGTTGCTCGCCATCTTTCTGCACGAGCAAATGGATCGCGTGGCGCAGGCCATCGTCGCCGAGCCAATCATCGCAGGCGGCATCGGTTTACTGACCACGTTTGTTTCACCAATCGCCCTGGTCATTTTGGTTGTGATTATGATAATCACTCTAATCTTAATCCCGGTTGCTGTGCTTGCAGTCCTGCTATGGGCGATATTGATTGTGCTCGCATGGCTCTTCGGCATCATTGCGCTAGGTCTGGAAGTCGGTGAGCGATTTACCAAAGCCATCCATCGAAGTTGGGCGCCCGTGCTTTCAGCCGGTTTTGGAACGTTCCTCTTGATGTTCGTGGTGGGCGCGTTTGGCTTGATCCCATGCATTGGCTGGATCCCCGAATTTCTTATTGGAATGATCGGCGTCGGCGCGGTGGTGATGACGATGTTCGGCTCGCGGCCGATCCGTCCGACCATGATCGCCTCTTCACCGGACCCGTCAGGGGCTGGCGCTCCACCCATCCCGCCAGCGTCCTAGAATTCTCTGCACAAAATCACCCGCCTCGATAAACTCTCGAGGCGGATTTGTTTTCAACGTTCACTTTTGCAGAATCAATTTATACAACTTGACGTTGTTATAGGTGGGATCAAAATCATAGTTGGGCGAAGCATAAATCAACTGCGGAACTGTCACAACTCCAGCATGGTCGAAAATATATTCAATCACGTTATCCAGCAAACCGGGCTTGACCATTAGATACACATTATCGTTTTGATAAAACCCTGCTGGCAAAGATTGCACATTGAATTCATGAAGCACATCGTAATAAGATGGAGAAAATGTGAGCCAACCCATCTCAAGATATTGTGCGCTGGGTAGATCCAAAAACATCGGATTGGACCATACCAAAGGAATGCCGATTGCCGGGGAAACGATCAGCGCGTTGCTCTGAATCTTTCCCTGTGCCTGCAAAGTCTTTATATCAGATAACACATTTTGATAAGCAGTCTGTCGTTGCACGTTCAATTCTGTTGTAACTACAGCATAATACAAAGCAAACAAACTTGCCATGCACAACAAGACCGGAACCGCAAAAACAAATCTGCTTTGCTCTTGCAACTTAGGCTGGTGCTGATCTGCATTTGATTCGGTCCACAATAAAATGAACAGACCAAATACGGAGGTCGTCGACAAGAAAGAGTCCCAGATGCGCAGAGGAACTTTCTCTGTCCATATCAGATAAAATATTAAGATCAAAAATGTCAACAGCAAAACGATCAGTGGCCAAATGGCCTTTCTCAGCGACGGATACAGGGCCAAGGCAATGAGTCCCGCCGCGATCATAAAGAAATAAGGGAGAGAATCCACGTCATCGAAAAAAGGCTTCGGGTAAAAATAGGAGAACGCCGCGTTGAATACATTCTTCTCGGTGCCCGGTATATGAGCGATGAGATACCGAATATTGGAAATGGAATAAAGTTGCTCATCAGGAAAGAACCAACTCATAAACAACTTGTAATCATTGAAGTTCCACCCCACACTCGTGTATAAGTCTTTCATGTTGGATAGACGAACCCGCGGTGTATCCTGAAGCATGGACCGAGTATAGGTATAAGTATAGAAAGAATCCCACTGCGAAAAGAACTTAAGATAAACAGAGTTGAATAAATATAATGAAGTCACCGCAACAATCGTGATCGTCAAGCTAACGATTAAATTCTTAAGGTCAAACCAACGATGGACAATGAGTAACGGGGGGAAAATCAAAAGCAGGGCGAGGAAAAAAGATTCAACGCGAATGAAACTGCTCATCAGAATCAATAAACCGCCCACGATGAGCATCCGTCTTGGAAACAGCGACCGCTTATCGTTCGCCGCGAGAATCGAAACCAAGCCGGATAGCGCGGCGAAAGTAGCCATCGTCGTAAATGTGACGTTAATCAAAAACAAACTGTCCGATAAAAGGATGACCAATATCCCAAAGAATTTATGGACGGATTTCAGCGGCAGAGAAAGGATAATATAAACGAGACTCCAAACTGAAAGAAAATTAATACCAAAAAAAATCAAAATTTCCCAATTCAAATTTGTAGGCAGGCGATAAAGAAAATTTAGCAGAAAGCCGAGGATCACATTGCTAAAGACCATGAATGGCACCGGTGTGCCGCCCAGATAACCGGACGCCAATTGGATCATGGTAATGTCGTCATCCACCTGATAACCCGGGCGGAAAACAAATAAATATAAAACGAAGAAAGCAATGGCACATAGAAGGCTTGCCAGCCAGGCAATCGATAAAATATCCCGCACACTTTTTTTAGTTGGCAAGGTTTGATTATCTTGATTCATCATTCCATCTGTGAGTCAAAATCTTTTTGTATGCAAATGCGTGATGGCAATTGCCAGCGCGTCGGCGGCATCATCAGGCTTGGGGATTTCAGGCAAAGACAACAGCACGCGCACCATTTCCTGGACTTGTTTCTTCTGTGCGCTTCCATAGCCCGCCACCGCTTGCTTAACTTCATTCGGCGTGTATTCGGCCACGTCGAGTCCGGCCTCGGCAATCGAAAGCATCACCACGCCACGCGCCTGCCCCACCGCGATGGCCGTCGAAACGTTGCGCTGAAAAAACAACTTTTCCACCGCACAGGTCTCAGGACGGTGGAGAGCAATCAATTTTTTTAATTCGCGATATAACGTCAACAGACGTTCCTGGGCGGGCGTATGAGCCGGGGTCAAGATCACGCCAAAGGTAACGGCCTCCAGACTTCCATCCCGCGTGATGCGAACCAGCCCATAGCCTGTGGTAGCCGTTCCCGGGTCGATCCCAAGAGCAAGAGTCATTAAATAAAAAATAGGGGCGACATTGTGTCGCCCCTACACAAATCATTATTCGGCTTCAATGGCAGCCAAGGCTTCTTCAGTGAGCTTCACGTTATGAAATACTTCCTGCACATCATCGAGTTCTTCAATGCCCTCGACGGCCCTCATTACCTGAAGCGTTGCATCAACATCTAATTCAAGTTCCTGTTTGGCGATCATGCGCAAGCCCGCTTCATCAGGCGTGACATGCGCTTGATGAAGCGCATTGGCAATCGTCTTGAACGATTCGACCGGCCCGATGATTTCAATTGACTCGCCTGCGTCCAATACATCATCCGCGCCTGCGACCACTCCAAGATCAAACGCTTTTTCGTAAGACAGCTGGCTCGATGGAAACGAAAAATATGCTTTGCGATCAAATTGCCAAGCGACTGCACCCGCTTCTGCCATATTTCCACCAATGCGCCCAAACGTATGACGCAGATCGGCAACAGTACGGTTGCGGTTATCGGTCACGCATGAGACGAGTATGGCCGAACCATGCGGACCATACCCTTCGAGTGTGAGTTCTTCAAAGGTTGCAGCATCCTTATCTTCACCGGCGCCGCGTCGGATGCCGCGCTCAATATTATCTTTTGGCATGTTTTCCCCGCGCGCTTTGTCGATCGCGAGGCGCAGACGGAAATTGGATTCGGGATCGCTACCGCCTTCGCGCGCCGCCATCACGATTTCACGCGTCAGCCTGGTAAAGACCGCGCCGCGCTTGGCATCTGCCGCGCCTTTTTTGCGTTTGATAGTTGACCACTTGGAATGACCGGACATACGTTCTCCTTACGAAACCACGATTGTGGAAATTTGCACTGGGCGGAAAAGATTATACCAAATAAAACAGCCTCCTTTTGGGAGGCTGTCTTTCAACTTTGTCAGCGGTTGATCAGCAACAGAATTCCTGCGGCCAGCGCACAGATGGCGGCGATAATGGGCAGGAAGGAAAAACTCGCGCCCAAACCTTCCAAGCCGACGAGGATCAAATAAACTGCCAGTAAAATCATTGCGAGATTCTTGTTGAGTTTCATTTTGGTTTCTCCTTTTTTATAAAGTAGATTTGAAATTTAAAACCTTATAACGAGTTGCGCGCATCTTTGTTATCATCCGTTGACATGATTTCCTGCGCGAGTTTTTGCAAAATCTCGGCATCTTCAATCTTCGCGGCGCGCCAATATTGGTCGAGCAGATCGAGCGGGCTCAAACTGCTGACGGTTTGGTCGGCAGGCAGGCGAATGCGCGCTTCCATTTGCGGACGTTTGACCAGATGAAATTCAAACGCATCCTCGGCGTATTTTCGCAATGCCGATTCATCAATCAATGAATCATATTCGCGCGGATATTCAACCGTGAGACGAATAATCGCGCCTTCGATTTCTTTGGGCTTCGGCAACGCGTCTTTGAGATTCTCCGTCACGTTCTCGCTTGACGTTAGAACGATTCGCCGGTCAATGAAGCGACGCGCTTCTTTGAGTTTTCTCCACTCAACCTTTGTCTTGCCGCGTGCCACATCCGCAATGATAAAGAAGCGATCATCGGCAGCCTCGCCAAAGTCGACGCGCTCAATCGAGCCGGGATAGATCACTGGCGGTTGCCTACCTTCATTCAAATCCTGCGGCTTGTGGATGTGACCCAGCGCCACATAATCAAAGCGCGGATTCTTGACCAGCGAACCGGGTAAGACCAAATCACTTCCAAGCATCACCATTCGTTCGGAGCCAAAGGTCGCGCCTTGCACGGAAGCGTGCGCGGTCAGAATCAGCGGGAGGTTTGGATCAACTTCTTCGAGCCAGCCTGCGATCAATTCCGAGATTCGAGATTCGATGTTCGCAAAGACTTCCGATGAATCGGCTCCACTCATATCAAGGGATGCCATTAAACCGGAACGAGCAATCCACGGCATGGCAATCACTTGAATCGGCAAGTCCCATAAATCTTTTGGACGTAAAAGCTCAGGCGTTTGCAGAACGCGGACATATGGCACTTGCAACGTATCGAACTCTTGAATGGCATGAGCGCGTCCGATGGCTGGAGAAAGATCGTGATTGCCGACAAGGAGCAGAGTCGGGATTTTGGCTTGGGACAAGCGAATGATTCTTCGTCCCCACTCCCGCTGAAAGGTCGGCGCGGGCGAACGGTCTTTATACGCGTCGCCCGCAAAGATGACCATGTCCACTTTTTCGTGGATCGCGGCGTCCACAATCGTATCCAACGATTTGAGAAAGTCGAGCACGCGCAACGGCAATCCCGTTTCAGGATCGTGTCGGCCATAATTGGCCATGTCAATGTGAGCGTCGGCAAAGTGAAGAATTCGCATGGGTTCCTATTGGACGGGTATTTCCGGAGTAATTCCCAAAGATTGAAGCGCTTGAACTGCTGCCTGCATCTCTGGGTTCAAATGATCGGCCCTCTTGAAATCAGCAATAGCATCCACGCTATCTCCAAGCGCCTGCTCTGCCATGCCGCGCCAATAGATGCTTTCCTCAAGGGTGGGACCGCCAAGCACCGTACTCAAAGTTGTATTAGCGAGATTGATCACATCCTGATATCGATCCGTATAATAATAAGCCCAATATGGGCCGCTCTGATACCACATCATTCGATATGGGCGGAGTCCCGCAGCGATTGGAAGCGAGGGATAAAGCGTGAAAGCCTGATCATAAGCAGTGGCCGCGTCGTTATACTGCAACAATTGGACATCGCTGGTGCCCTTATTGAACCATGCAAGATATAAGTCAAGCCCGCTTAGCGTCTTGACTTCCTGATTCGCGACATCCAGCGCGTGTTGATTCGACCATTTGGTATCCGACCAGGGTCCGAGAAGGCTGAAGACCTCCTGTTCACGATCAGCCGGGTATACCAATATAAAAATGTAGTCGAATGCCCGCCACGCAGCCTGGAAATCAGAATAACTTATCGGTCGATTTTTCCCATCGACTCCTGCGGGCGGATAAGTATCCTGATAGAAGAAGACGCCTTGAGAATCGTCATAGCCGGTTACGAAAGCATAATGACCCAACCACGAGACCTGACCAGGACCATCCGTGATGGACTTCTCGTAAACTTGCTTTTCAACCAGCACCGGGAAACCGGATGCGATCAATGACTTTAATAAGTTCATGTCGCCCCCATAGCGGTACAGGGAGTTGAAAGTCGTATCGTTCTGGACGAAATCAACCAACTCGTAAGGCATGACATTTTTATCCGTCTCACCGCGTTGGATGAAAGTGAGTTTGGGATCATTGATACCGGGCTTGACCACCTTGATAATATCGTCGCGGCTGCCTGTCCATCTCCAGAATTTCAGCGCCATATACATATTGGTGGGACCACACAAATTCCAGCCGCCGCTTTGATCCACATACACCACACCCGGCAAATTCACCGACGATGGCAAAGGCGTTGGAATGATCGTCGGCGCCGCGGTTGGACTGCCGCTGATTTGAACTGCAGTCGGCGTTGGAGTTTGTGCGACGGCGTACGCCTGCATCGTCGCATTGACGATAGCGCTGATCGCATCCTGTTGCGACTGCTGTGGCTGGAACACGGCCTGATCGGGCGGATTGATATAAGATCTGATTTGCGCGCGCAAGTCGTCCACATGCGGCGCAAGGCGGTCATGAATGGGTGGAATAAAGTATATGCCGATTGCCATGATGATCAACAGTAGGATGGCTAAAACACCAATAAGTCTCTTACGCATGAAAATTATTCTAACATGAATGACAGTTGCCCATTAATCAATAAAAAAGCAACCCGAATGTTCTTCATTCGGGTCGCTTGTCAATCAATTTTTTCCAAATATCGGATCGCAATCTTGGCATCGGGCGCGTCGAGGCAGAAAGCCGTGTCTCGTAAAAAGTATCCGTGGGGCTGGTGAAGGCCGAGAGATAGAATAGGTGTCGTTCAACCAAAATGGAAATGATTTGTTTTCCCTGGTCGCGATCAAGCTCCAATAGTTTCAAAAAATCCGTCAGCGAAATGCGCCCGATCTGGACGGCCTGATTTAACGCGGAGCGCAAAGGTTCCGAGAAAGTCACAACATCAGACGGGCGAATGTCGTCCCTGCCAGCCTTGAGTTCCTGCAGAGCGCGTTCAAATTGTTCCTTGTTCATAGATTTCTCTGAAAGCAAAAAGCTCCTTGGCGAAGTATACCACCGGCCATTTCTCAAAATGATATACTTTCCTTATGCCTGAACGGATCGGTATCTTCGGCGGAACATTTGATCCGCCTCATCTCGGACATTTGATTCTGGCCTCCGAAGCCTATGTCCAGCTCAAGCTGACGCGTCTGCTCTGGGTGCTGACGCCGGTTCCGCCGCACAAAATGAATCGGCCCATCAGTTCGCTCGACGATCGGCTGGCGATGATCAAGCTTGCATTGAACGATGAGCGATCCTTTGAACTTTCCAATATCGAGATCGAACGACCCGGCCCGCATTACACGCTCGATACCATCCGCGTTTTTTCAAAGCTGCATCCAAACGATGATTTGATTCTTTTGCTGGGAGGTGATTTTTGCGAGACCTCCCCACGTGGCATCGTCCCGCCGACCTGGTAGCGGCGTGCCGTCAAATCGGCGTGATGCGCCGCCCCGGCGATTCGATTGATATGGATAAGCTGGAGGCGAAGATTCCCGGCTTGAAGACCAAAGTTAAATTTGTCGAAGCGCCTTTGCTTGAAATCGCCTCGAGTGAAATCCGGCAGCGCGCCGCGTGGGGTCTGCCGTTTCGATATTATCTACTCCCGGCTGTATATCAATATATTCAAGAAAATAATTTATACAAATAAAAACTGCCAGCGAATTTGCTGGCAGTTTGTCTAATCTCATGCATCCAAATGGTATGTGTGATACGCGTTCTGGCACGGGTTACCCCAGCAAATGTGCATCTCGCGCGCGGTCAGGTCAATCACCATGGCATTGATGGTTTTCTCGCGGTCGAGCGGATCCGTCCATTCGACGGCATGATTGCAGATCGAATTCGAGAAGTTGACATGATCCTTTTGAATGACTTGCAGGGTCTTGATGGAATGCGTCTGGCTCTCGCGCAGTAATCGATTGGCACGGAAATATCGAACGCGCGAAGAGATCAATTCCTCCGGATCGCTTTCGACTTCCTTCATGCTTTGCGAAAGATAATGGTTGGTATGCACCAAATACCCATCCGTGCCGTGAAGAATATCAAAGCGCTGTGCCGAGACTTCAATCGAATACATTTCGCCGCTTTCATGGATGAGCATGTGGTTATAGCCCGCGGCGCGGTGGGGAACGAGCGTGCGGCCGATCGCGCTGGAGATGCGCCGAGAAGCCAACACTGCGCGCGCGACCACCAGCCGCGGAATCCCCATACGCGAATCAGACGGGTAGACTGAGTCGATTAATTGGGCAATGCCAAAGGCGTTGAATCCGACATTCGGCAGGAGTCCGCCATAGGTCATGGCGAGGAACGGCGGTTCATCCTGCGGCTTGGCAGAGACCACATACACATCGTCTTCATCTTCGGGGACCCAATCTTCATTATGCGCGGCCAGCACGTGACCGTCAGCCGTGCGCTGCTCGTTCACAGAAAAGCTCGTGCAGCGTGTGAGATGCAAAGCATCCGTGGTGACCGCTTCCATGACATTGAGAGTTGTCACATCGTCGAACGCCACGTTTGCACCTTCGGCAACTCCGCGCATCTCATCCACGTACTTTGGATAGCGTTCCTCAGCGAACGGCAAATATTTGCGCGATTGAATCTGCGCTCCTTCCCACGTCAATTCGAGTTGATCGTAGGCGGTGTCGATCAGCACGCGCGCGTCCGCGATGCTGTGCTGGACTTGTTGGCGGCAAGCCTCACCGATCTGGCGTCCCATCTCCAAGTGGGTCCCATTAACCTGAATCAGCGGCGGAGGCGTAGTATGGACTGGCGTGTTTGGAATTTCCGTTTTGGGCAACATGGCTTTTCTCCTAATGCTTTTTGTAACGAGGTGAGCGAGTTTGGGACAATTATATATCATGCGGGAGTTGTCAACATCGCATCGCAAAAATGTGGTTAAATAGAACCATGATTGCAACCTTGCGCGGCGAAGTGAGTCAAATTGAAGAGAATGCCATTATTGTTGAAGTGGGCGGAGTGGGAATGCGCGTCTTTGTTCCCGCGCCTTTGCGCGGGCGGCTCAAGACAGGTGAAGCAACTTTGCTTTATACGCATTTGATTGTCCGCCAAGATGCGCTGACTCTTTACGGCTTCGAGTTCTCAATCGGATCGCGAATTATTCAACATGCTTTTGGGTGTGGACGGCGTGGGGCCGAAGGTGGCGCTTTCGGTTCTATCCACGCTGACATTGGACGCCGTCCAACGCGCGGTGTTCACCGAAGAGCCGGAACTTTTGAGCCGCGTTCCCGGCGTCGGCAAGAAGACATCGCAAAAAATTATTTTGTATTTGCATGACCGACTCAAACCGACCGATGCATTGTCAAAGATCGCGGCGTTATCGGACAAGGACAGCGAGGTTCTTGCCGCGCTAACATCATTGGGCTATTCAGTTATCGAAGCGCAGACCGCGATCCAATCCCTGCCGAAAGACGCGCCCGACGATGTAGAAGAACGATTGAGAATGGCGTTGCAAAATTTTACTGGTAAATAAAAAAATAAATCTCCAAGCTCTTTAACATACTGGATGCTCTGCAAAAGAACATGCGCAATCAGAGTATTCGAAATCCATTTCCGCACAGGAGCTAGTGTCTTGGATTATTCTTCTCTTTTTTTGATAACCACCACCATCTACGTTTTGAAATAGTTTTTGATAAATCTCCCCGATTAAAAGATAATGTGGCTCCCAAAAATACAATGATTCCCAATACCCACCAAGAGACATCGTTAAATATTTTAGGCGTTATAAATATAAATAACGGACAAAAAATAATCGAAATTCCGTTATTTTTATTAGAACGAATTGCTCCTATTTTTCCAACCAACCATTAAAAAGAATTGCTGAGAAGATGGTTAGGATAGATGTTAAAGAAGCAAGAAAAATATATTTTAGTAAGTCTTCCATTTATAAACTTACCTTAATCGGCGCACTCATTTTGATCGATTCGTCTTCCGTAAGTTTGGTTAATGGAATCAAAACGTGGAACTGACTTCCGGGGAAATGAGCTTCATCATAGCCGGGACTTTCCACCCAAATGCGTCCATTGTGGGCTTCGACGATTCCTTTGGACAATGCCAATCCCAATCCCGAACCGCCGCCTTTGAAGCGGCTCTTGCTCGTGGAATGTTTGGTCAGGTCGCCGGATTGATAAAATTTAGTGAAGATCAACTCGCGATAATTTGGATCCACACCCACACCGGTATCGCTCACTATGATTTCAAGGCCGCCCTCTGGCAAATCATTTGGACGCGCGTCCACCACATGTCCCGTAATAGTAACTTTACCTCCATCCGGCGTGAACTTGACGGCGTTATTTACCAAATGCTGAAAGACTTTTCGCAAACTATTTGGGTCGGCTTTAAGGTTGGGAAGAATGGGCAATTCGATGCACAGCGATAGATGACGATCCTTTGCCGCTTTGCTTTGCGCCAGGCAGATTTCCTGGATCATATTGCCGAGATCAACCTGCTGAAGTTGAAGCTGCAATGAACGCGCATCGATCTGCGCGATATCGAACATCGAGTCCATGATTTCGTGGAGGCGAACGGTGCCCTCATTGATGCCGTTGAGAAACGGATGCACTGCCGGGTCCATGCCCGGATTCTCCAAAAGCATTTCGACATAGCCTTTGATCACGGTCAACGGCGTACGAAGTTCATGTGAGGCGATGCTGATAAAATCGGATTTGGTCTGATCGAGCCGTTCAAGAGCGCGGTTGGTGCTTTCAAGCTGGCGGCGGGCGCGGCGGAGTTCATTATTAAGGCGCATCAAGTTGTCCACGAGGCGCGCATTCTCGAGCGCAACCGCCGTCTGATTTCCAAGTGCACTGAGGGTGATGAGATCGTCTTCGGTATAACGATGCCCTGAAAGTTTTGCGCCGAAAGCCAACATTCCAATCCATTGTCTCTTGGATGAGATGGGAACATAGACTTCGCATTCGAGACTTCTTGAACCATTCATGCTCGAGCGGAGATGCAGCTCGAAATGCCGGAAGCAGATCAATGTCATATTGCAGAAGCGGGCGGCCATCGCGCGTGAAGTGCAATGCAATGGGATCATTCTCCACCAGCTCAATCGAAATGACCTGTCTCTCTTCCACGTTTCGAACAGCGCGTAATTGATACGTTCGGAGGCCATTCGCGTCGCGGCTTTGATCCACGAGGAAAAGAAATCCGCGTTGGACGCGCATGTTTTCCATGATGATACCCACAGCCACGCTGGCAAGTCGTTCCATTTCCAAAATATTGCTGATGCTTTCACTGTATTCCTGCAATGTGCGGCCTGCATTGTACTGGTCAATATGCAGCCATGCATCCACCAGCCGACGCACGAGGCTAAGCAAAGGCGTGAACAGGATGGCCAGCAGTAACGAGAAAACCGCGCCGAGGAACAATGGATTAAAGGTTGGCAGGGCGCGGAAGATCGCTTCCACAGAGCTCACGCCGAGCACGTAGAACGCCATGATCAAAAATACGGTGATGAGATAAACCAAAACTCGCCGCATGATTTGACGAACATCCGGTAAATTATGCGTCAGTGCCAGATAACCCATCAACGCCGCGGCCAGCAGGCGGAGTGGATTTCCCGGGATACTCACTCCTCCTAGAATCAATCCATCATTGATCGTGATCAAGATGAAAGTCGGAATCCAATAGACCAAACGATTGCGTAACAACGGTTGCCGCGAGTTTTGATAAGCTTCCATTATGGCAAACGCCGCGCCGATCATAAAAACCAGCCAGCCTACGACTGCCCACATGATGCCAAGGCGGTCATTGGTCAGGACCAGATCGCCGCTCGACCAAATGACATGCGGGAATTGCATTTCCTGATTTAAAAGAATCATAAGCACGATGCTAACGACCCCGCCGACAACCAGCCAGCCCACCGGCGAGCGCCGCATGAAAACATGCACCGTGATCGTCATCAAGAAGGCCAGCGCCAGAGCGCCATAAACTTCGATATCCCCAAATGCAAGAGCATTCATTTGCGGTAAGCTTCCGCCGCGCCAGAACGCTTCAAAGATTCCCAGCCCCATCCCGATCAGCGCATATAAAATGATCAGCCCGGCGGTCACTTCCTGTCCATCGCGGCGCTGGAGGGCAAAGAAAACAATCGGCAAATATAAAGCCGCGGCGATGGAAAGCAAAGTGAAGGAAGTCAACGCCGGATCGAGGGCAGCCATCGGAAAATAAAAGTATACTCGAATTCCTTAACATGGTATATCATTGGGATCATGAAACCCATTTTTGAATTCCACGTTTCTCGGCAGGCGCGGCAGAAATATCAGTTTGAAGAAACCCTCTTCGCGACGGATGGCCACGTCGTTCTTTTGGACTTTTCAGCGGCTCGCCGTTTCGCCGAGCGGATCTACGCGGTCAGCGGGCGCGCCATCCCCGCATCTGATATTTACGCGCTGGGCTTGATGGATGAAATCCTGCATCTCATCATCCGCCAATATGAAAAACAAAATCCCGGTATCATGACGCGTGCTTTGGATTCTTTGCAATCCAGCTTAGGCACGCGGCTCGATGAGACGTTATTCAAGTTTACCGATGAATTTCCTCCTGTTGCAGTTTATCAGGGAAATCAGTCGGTTCAGGAATATTTATCCAACTCCACGAACGGCATTTCACATAAGCAAATTTCAATGGAAGAAATGTTGTTGGTGAACATCGCCAACAACAATCCTGCCGCGCAACCGTACAAGGAACTCTTCGACGACTCTGCATTGAGTTCAAACCGCTTATGTTCACTCCATATCTTTGCTTGGAAATTTCTTTGCGAAACAACCGCCGATGTCCGGTCGGGGCAAAGGCGAAACATTAATCGAAATACTGACCGCGCCCAGCAAAGCCTCACCGTATTCTCTCGAAGGTCAGTTGCAATTTCTGCTGGACAAATGGGGTGACTTGCTCGGTGAAGACATTATACGCCACATTTTGCGCGCCATTGATTTCGTGCGCGAAGAAGTCATTCGCCAGCACGGAGGCGGTGATTTTCACTCAACGATAGAAGCGCCGACTTATGGCGGTGCATATGCAGAATACGAACGATATAGCCCCGACAAAGAATGGATGCCGCGTCTCGTTTTGATCGCAAAGAATTCATATGTGTGGATGGAACAACTCTCACGAAAATATAAGCGGTGGATCAAAACATTAGATCAAATCCCTGATGAAGAATTGGATTTGCTAAGAGATCGCGGCTTCACCGGCTTGTGGCTCATTGGACTATGGGAACGCTCGCAAGCCAGCCAACGCATCAAACAACGCATGGGAGATTTGGATGCGGTCGCCTCGGCGTATTCATTGTATTCATATGATATTGCCAATGGTTTGGGCGGATGGGATGCGCTCAACAACTTGCGCACACGCGCCTGGCAGCGCGGCATTCGTCTCTCGGCGGACATGGTTCCGAATCACATGGGCATCGACTCGCAATGGGTGATCGAACATCCCGACTGGTTTTTGTCCTTGCCTTATCCTCCTTATCCTTCCTATTTGTTCAATTCCGAAAACCTTGCTGACGATGAACGCGTGGGCATCATCCTTGAAGATCATTATTATTCAAAGACTGATGCGTCGGTTGTATTCAAACGCTTTGACCGCTATACAGGCGACGTCCGTTACATCTATCACGGCAACGACGGCACATCTTTTCCGTGGAACGATACCGCCCAATTGGATTATTCTCAAGCGCAAGTGCGTGAAGCAGTCATTCAAACCATTTTGCATGTGGCGCGCAACTTCCCCATCATCCGCTTTGACGCTGCAATGACTCTCGCCAAGAAACACATTCAGCGCTTGTGGTTTCCCGAACCCGGATCGGGCGGTGCAATTCCCTCAAGGGCCGAGCACGGCATGACCCGGTCCGAGTTTGACGCGGCGATGCCCGAGGAGTTTTGGCGCGAAGTCGTGGATCGAGTTGCAGCGGAAGTCCCAGATACATTACTTCTCGCCGAGGCGTTCTGGCTGCTCGAAGGATATTTCGTCCGCACGCTGGGAATGCATCGCGTCTATAATTCGGCGTTCATGCATATGCTGCGCGATGAAGACAATGCCAAATATCGCATGGCGATCAAGAACACGCTGGAGTTCGATCCGCAAATTCTCAAGCGTTATGTCAACTTCATGAACAACCCCGATGAGAAAACAGCTGTCGAGCAATTTGGCAACGGCGACAAATATTTTGGCGTCGCAACAGTGTTATCCACGTTGCCCGGCTTGCCGATGTTCGGTCACGGACAGATCGAAGGCTTCCGCGAAAAATATGGGATGGAATTCCGCAAACCGAAATTGGATGAGACCCCCGAGGATGGTCTCGTGCGCGGTCACGAATGGAAAATCTTCCCGCTCCTTCACCGCCGACACCTGTTTGCCGACGTTGAGAATTTCTTGCTCTACGACTTTTATCGCACCAACGGAAGCGTAGACGAAAACGTTTTTGCTTATTCAAATCGTTTCAACGACGAACGCGGACTGATTATCTATCACAATCGTTTTGCCGATACGCGCGGCTGGATCAAAACTTCCGCGGCGTATCTCGATAAAGGTTCCGGCGATCTGCGACAGAAATCTCTTGCCGAAGGATTGAGTTTGCCGTTTGAAGGTTTTGTGATCTTCAAAGATTATGTTACTCATTTGGAATATATCCACTCGTGTGCGGAGTTGTGGGAAAAGGGTTTGTACGTTGAACTCAATGCGTATCAGTGCCACGCGTTTTTGGACTTTCGATTTGTGGAAAGTAGCGAATGGGAAATAGTGAATAGCGCACTAAACGGCGCGGGCGTGGAGTCCATGCAGGCAAAGTTTGATGAGCTGTTTGGCGCAAAAAAGGAAATCGTTGCTGAAGAAGTAAAGGTTAAAGAAACCGCGGAAGAAAGCTGCAATAAAAAAGAAGGAAGACAGTGAAAAGAAAGCTTCGCCGAAATTGCAACCAATAAAGAAATTAGCGGCGAAAAAAGATCTAAAGAAGAAATCGGTCAGTAAGAAGACTATAGCCAAGAAATCAAAACCGAGCGATAAGAATTTCGCCGCGAAGAAGCTTCCCAAGGCAAAAACACCAGCTAAGAAGTCGGTAACGAAAAAGCAAAAGTGAAGGATATGGCGGCACAGCCTTTTTAGCCGCGCCACTGGGGCTGGCGATAGAAAAGCCAAGGTAGTCATAGAATTAAAAGCATTACCGCAAAGACATCAAAGTTCCAGTTGGCTAATGAAAAAATCTGAATTCTTTGTTTTGGCAGTTATATTGGGACTCTCGGCCGTATTGGGTTTATTGCTACTTACCAAAGGTCAAGACTGGGGTGACGATTTTGCAGCTTACATTATGCAGGCTCAAAGTATTGTAAAAGGCAATGAACAGAGCTTTATCGAAAGGAATGCTTTTACAATAAATTCCACCGATTTCCTTTTGGGGCCTGTAGCTTACCCATGGGGGTACCCGTTAATCCTGGCCTCTGTGTACGCAGTAACCGGACTTAATCTGATCGCCTTAAAATTGCCAGACTTGGTTTTCTTTATTGCATTCCTGTTTGTATTGTTTCGATTTTATCGAAAGCGTTTGTCTTCGACAGAAAGCTTGCTCCTGGTGGCGATATTTGCCTTTCACCCCCAATTTTTGGGTTTCCTTGATGAAATCCTTTCGGATGTGCCTTATCTTTTCTTCTCCCTTCTTGCATTGCTTGTCATGGATGCTTATTTTACAAATGGGGATCGGGATGGGAAAAACATCCGTGGTAATTTATTTCCGACCGTAATCGGCGCGGTTGTCTTCGCTGTTTCCTTCATGCGCTCCACTGGATTAATTCTGTTGCCGACCTTTTTAGCGATTCAGGCTTTTGAATTTTGGAGGCTGCGACGGGATAGCTCGACTCGCAATCGCATCATTCGGGACTCAGTAATTTTCTGTCTGAGCTTTGGCGTGCTTTGGCTGGCCTCAGCCCTGATTTTTCCATCGGGACCGGAATCTTATCTGGCAGATTTCGGCTCTCCAAGCCCCGCAGTTATCATAAATAATTCCATCTATTATTTCGGGCTGTTTGGCAATTTCTTCGATCCATTGATTTATTGGCAACCAGCTTATTGGATCTTGCTTATTTTTGGATGCATTGACATCTGGGCGGCGCGTAAGCAGGAGCCGGTCCCTCTGGTTTATTTTGGATTTTCAATTTTACTGCTTCTTGTCTGGCCCGTCGGACAAGGGATTTGTTTTATCTTTCCCCTTTTGCCTCTATTCGTGTATTTTTCGTTTAGCGGGATGAAAACTGCAGCTCTCAGATTAAATGTGCAATATCGCAAAGCGGTCACGGCCCTAATCTATGCCGTCTGGGGTATTCTGCTTATTGCCTGCCTTTTTGGCTCTGTTATGCTAGCCTACGCTAATTTACAGAATGACCGAAACCTAAGCGGCCCATTTGATTCATATAGTATTGCAGCTTTTCAATTCATTAGAAATAACACCGCGGCGAATGATGTGATCATATTTTTTAAACCACGCGCGATGCGTTTGATGACAAATCGCGATAGTCTGGCGATCGACAATTGCAAACAGTTGCATAATAAGGATGGCTATATTGTCATCGATAAGATCGCCGAAACTCGCCGCCAGGTTTCTGAAGAAGCCATCCCGCAATGCAATCTCAAGATCAAGCAGGTATTCGAGAATCCCGCATTCGTTATCTACCAGGCGCAAAAATAAAGACTGGCTGGACTACGGCCTTGCCTCTACCGCAAACTCCACGCGCGAAATTGTTCCTGCCATGGTCGAAACCATAAAAGAAAACGGCAGATTGCTTCCCGCAGATAAGCTCGTTGTAGATGCCCATCGTCGGACTCCGACCACGCCTCCTGACTCATCGTAAGCGGTTGCCGCGACCCAAATCAGTTTTGCGGGGCTGGGTGATGACGCCGCTAAAAAGACTTGCCCATTCACTTGCGCGGTTAATCCCGATGAATCCATTTTGAACAATGTAGTTTGCAACGTCGCCGGAAGATAACGTGTATCGTTTGGCTGGATTTGAATCGCGGTCAAGATTTGCGCTTGCGGCTTCGCATTCAATGGAACATTGGGTGCGAAGTAACTTGTCAATGGCAATGACGAATTCGGCGCCAAAATATCCAGCGGAAGAGTCGCGGTTTGGCTAGCGATGGATTTTCCATTAACGTCCATCAATGTGATTTGCGCGGTCACATCTTCAATGAAGTTCGATGAATTGTTAGTAATCAGCACAAAGCACCACATGCCGTGATCCACGGTCGGATAGCAAACGATTTGTTTAACGGGAAACGGCACCGGCGTCGGGGTCGATGCGCCCGATGAATTTTGCGAGACGCTTGGAATCTTAAGCGTCTGTCCAACGGACATCGAATTCGGATCCACGTTCGGGTTGGCTGCCATCAACACATAGACCGACACATTGAATTTCTCCGCCAGCTGTCCCATCGTGTCACCCGACTTCACTGCATACGTAAAAGGCGTCGGCGAAGGAATAGGCGTTGTCACGGAAACCACCAACCCGTCGGGTTGTGAAGCGATAGCAGTTGAAGTCAGAGTAAGGTACGGTTTAAGATTCTTTGGAACAGGCGTCGTGCCGGATATGCTTGTGCCGCAAGCGGTTGCAAACAAAATACAGAGGATCAAAATCTTTCGCATGAGATGATTATAATTGAGACGAAATACAATTAACTGAAATCAATTGGAGGCACCATGGAATATCGTCATCTCGGACGCGCAGGCATTCACGTTAGTGAACTCTCGTTTGGCTCGTGGGTCACGTTCAGCAATCAAGTGGATGTGAAGGCCGCCATCGAATGCATGTCTGCCGCGTATGATGCAGGCGTCAACTTTTTTGATAATGCCGAAGTGTATGCGGGCGGCAAGTCGGAAGAAGTGATGGGCGCGGCGCTTAAGAAACTTGGCTGGCGGCGCGGCAGCTATCTTGTCTCGACCAAATTCTATTGGGGGTTTAACGACAGCGTCAACGAAAAGAATACCCTTAGTCGCAAACGATTGATCGAGGGCATCAACGGTTCACTTCAGCGACTTCAACTGGATTACGTGGACCTGATCTTTTGTCACCGCCCCGACTCCACCACACCCATCGAAGAGACAGTGTGGGCGATGCATAACATTATCGAGTGGGGTAAAGCCATGTATTGGGGCACATCCGAATGGGCGGCTTCGGAGATCGTTGCGGCGATTGAGATTGCAGAGCGGCATCATCTGCACAAACCGGTGATGGAACAACCACAATATAATTTATTCGAACGCGGCCGCTTCGAAAATGATTATGTGCGCTTATACAAAGATTATGGTTACGGTTCGACAACATGGAGTCCGCTTGCATCGGGGTTGTTGACGGGCAAATATAGTAATGGCATTCCCAAAGACAGCCGCGGCTCCCTCAATGGATACGATTGGTTGAAAAATCATTTGACCGATCAAGAAAAACTTGCAAAAGTCCACGCACTCAAATCAATTGCGAAAGAACTAGATTGCACGCTTTCACAATTATCCATTGCATGGTGCTTGAAGAATCCATTTGTCAGCACGGTCATCACGGGAGCCAGCCGCGTGGGACAAGTCCGCGAGAACATGAAGGCGGTTGAAGTCGAGCCGAAGCTTACACCGGAGATATTGGAAAGAATAGATAAAATCTTTGGTGTTGAAAAGAAGGAACAGGATGATTAAGCAAATGACGGTCACTTTGGAAGTGACCGTCATTTTTATATGTTTGTAAAATATTTTTCTTCCACGGTTTGCCAGGTTTCATTCGGCAGGTGCATAAATTGCGTCAAGGCCGGATGAACGCGGCGCAGCTCTTCATTAATCCGGTATGCAATTCGACGGATCGAAAAATGCGCATTCGAGGCGGCGCGCAACTGGCAGAAATGGTAGGCTTCGCGCAGATTGAACTGTGCCAGCACGCGGCGGTTGTATCCATTGGGGACAACATATTGCGCCACTTGTGGGCTAAATTGATATAGCTTTTCATAGGTCTCGGCCGCGGCATCCATCGCCGCTTCATATTCGGACCTGAAACCTGCTTTCGTTATCAAACACGGAATCGCGTACCCCAAGCGCGTGGTCAGCATTTGCGGCGTCTGCGTCATCATGCGGTGACGTTTGAACTCGGCATACGCACCCTGATCCATCATCAGATCAAATGTATAAGTCGCATATTCCAATTCACGGAGTGGAATATCATGTTCATCCAACCGTTTGAGCAAGGTATCAGCTAATTGAACGCGCTGAGATGGATCAAGCGATTTAACATAAGTCAACGCATTATCAAACGTCATTTCGCCAAAACGATACAAAGTCGCAGCTAGCACCTTCGTCTCGCCGTCTTTATCATAATCAACCAGTGAACACCAATCTGATTTTCGACTATCTGATTCCCGATTCCCAATTTCCAATTTACCAATCTCTTTTGTTGTTTCAATCAAATACGGTGCCGCATCCGCATACTTCACCAGCGTTGGAACTTCAGCCTTTGCAACAGCTTTTACCTCTTCGCCAATGCCGCGAACTTCTGCAAGCTCATGCGAAAGCATCTTGCGAATCATATTCTCCAAGATGCGCGCATTCGCCGTCATGCCCACGTTTGCCAGCGACGCGGCAGGCAAAAGAAACCGGCAAACATCCACGTATTGCGAGCGGACGCGGCGATCCAAGGCTTCATCGGATTCATTTTCACGGCGCTGGGCGCGCTGAAGGACGAGAGTCCGCACAGGGTTAAGCGAGTCGCCATAAGTCTTGAATAATAGACGGCATGTTTCAATATATTTATCCCGCAATGGATGTCCATCCAATTCTGATGGAATGAAAAAATTATCTACTCCCCATTTTTGATATCGAGTAGATTTTTCGGTGTAGGATGCCAGGCGATTGGACTCGATGCTTTCAATTGCAAGGCGCGATACATTTTCAAAGGCAATATGCAGAACTGCATGTTCAGCCACCGAAGCGTGTCCATAGCCGACAACCCATTTCTCGTGAAACTGCGCTGACTTTTCATCGGTCAAACTCGTCGCAATCTCGCGAAACAACTCAGGGGAACGCGAAGTCTTCGCAAACGCAACTGCGATGGTTTCCGGGCTGTGCTCTTTCGGCGAAAGCAAATAAATCTGTCGGTCAGGCATGAGTTCTCCTCTTAATGGTCGGCAAGATTATAACAAAAAGGACAGCTCATGCTGTCCTTAGAACTTCGCGAACTTTGGCAATATCTTTCTGAATTTGTTCCACCAGGGCTTTCACCGAATCAAATTTCAATTCATCTCTCAAGCGCGCAACAAATTCTATCTTTATATCTCTCCCATACATATCCTGATCGAAATCAAGGACGTACGATTCCACATTGGGCGTTTGCTTATCCGGCGTGAAGGTCGGATTGATCCCGATGTTTACAGCGGACATATACTTCCTGTCATCCACCCAGGCCCAGGCCGCGTAAATTCCATTCGCAGGAATGACTTTATCTTTTGGATACTCTATATTTGCTGTTGGGATTCCGATCTTTTGCCCACGCCCATCACCGTGTATCACGGGACCTCGCAGACTATAATTCCGTCCAAGAAGTTTCGCGGCGTCTGCCACATTCCCCACCGACACCAATTTACGAATCTCCGTGGATGAAATCACACCGCTTTCATCGCTGACCGCCTCGATCACTTCGGTGGTGTATTCCATTTCCCTCCCCAGTTCTGCCAGGCGAGTCGAATCTCCTTCGCGGCCTTTACCCAAAGCAAAGTCATAGCCTATTAACAAATGACTGATACCGAGATGTTCCTTTAAGCGCTCCATGAATTCACGCGCCGACAAATCGGCGACGACCGAATCAAATGGATGAGTAAGGACAATATCCACGCCTAACGAAGCGAGCAAATCTGCGCGCTCATTGGGCATGGTGAGACTCTTGACCTCGCCTCCTCCTAACACGAAGGCAGGATGCGGCCAGAACGTCAGCACAACGGCAGGCACTCGGTTGGCATGAGCGCCCTTCGTCAGTTTGCCAATGATTTTTTGGTGGCCGCGATGAACGCCGTCAAAAACGCCAATCGCCAGCCAGCTTTTTTGCAGATGAAGTTCATCTAAAGAATGTGCGTGGATCATACTAAAAACAACCCTCTATCGAGGGCAAGCGGACACGAAGTTACACAAAGGTTTCTCTTAGAATACTTTGTGTAACTTTGCGGTTAGATTTTATTTTATGAGAAAAATACTTTCTTCGGCTGCCACTCACGTTCGCCAGTCTCGCCCGTGACCAGATCCATCAGCGCCACCAGTTCGCCCTGCGTGCTGACTCCGCGCACCAATCCCGGTTGGGCATCGGCCGCGGCTTTGACTCGATGACCGTGACGAACAGCTTCGACTTCATCCGGGCTAAGCTCGATTGCAGGCCATTCGGCCAGCGCCTCTGCCGCGGGAATTAGATATTGATACCAATTCCCGGCGTGAAACGCATCTTGAAGTTTTCGGAGCGGCGTGGCATCGCGCAACGAGAAGCGTCCGCTTTTGGTACGGCGCAGGCCCACAAGATATGCACCGCATCCGAGTGCCTTGCCGAGATCATTCGCCAACGAACGAACATACGTGCCTGATGAACAATGCACATCAATCACTACCTCAGGCGGCGCCCATTCAAGCACCTCGAGATGATGAACCGTGATCTTGCGCGGCGCCAGTTCTACTTCCTCACCCTCACGCGCCATCTCATAGGCTTTGCGTCCCTGCACTTTGACGGCGGAATACGGCGGCGGAGTCTGTTCGATCTCACCGATAAAGGTCTTGAGTACTGATTCGAATTGTTCTTCCGTCACATTGACCGGTCCCTCGGAGGGCGTTATCTTTCCATCTGCGTCAAACGTATCGGTCGTGGACCCGAGGCGGATGATCGCTTGATAGCGTTTATCCGAAGCCGAAACAAATTCCGATAAACGGACCGCCGGTCCGACCAGAATCACAAGCACGCCCGAAGCGCGCGGATCCAAAGTACCGGTATGTCCGGCACGTCTTAAGCCTGTGCCGGTACGGATAACCTGAACCACATCATGCGAGGTCATGCCAACTGGTTTATCCACAACGAGAACACCGGAGATGGCGTTCTTTACATCCTGACTATCCATTCTACTTTCCATAATTTTTCCTCCTATGTCTTTTTCAAGACAAATATATCCGACGCTATTTTCTTAATTGTATTCCTAAAGGCTTAAAGTTTCCTTAGTCTTGCGTAACACATTGGTCTGTACTTCTTCAAGTGTTCCTTCAACATCGGCACCTGCCGCCGCGGCATGACCGCCACCGCCAAAGAATTTGGCAATCGGAGAAACGTCAACACCAAACTCAAGGGCACGCCATGAGATCTTGACGCGATGATCGGACTGTTCCACAAAAATCATTCCCACTTTAAATCCGTCAATAGCGGAAATAATATTGATCAAATCCGCATCATCGTTCCCGGAATAACCCGCGGCCTTTCGATCTGCGAGCGTCAGCGTCCCCCAAACGATTCCATTCTTTTGCTCAAGCTTGGATAATCCGCAGCCCCAATAGCGGGCCGAGGCATACGAGCGTCGCACGAGTCCGCGCATGTAGAGTTCCGGCATGTCCACGCCTGATTCCATCAGGATGGCAACCTGTCTCATCGACTCAGGAGTCACATTGGAGGTGCGAAATCCCAGCGTATCGGTAATGATACCGGTCAGCAAAGCCGCGGCAATCGGTTTGGTAATCTGGAATCCCCATATCGGCAAATAATTAGTTAGGATGGCTGAGGTTGCCACCTCTTCGCCTTCGATCAAATTGATCTTGCCAAATTTTTCATTGGTCACATGATGGTCAATGTTGATATCCGGCTGGCCGATGGATTCAAAGGGCTTTCCAGTGCGTTTAAAGTCCGCACAGTCTACGGTGATGAATGTGTCAAATTTTCCATCAATAGCAGTCTTGATCTGCTGCGCGCCTTCCAAGGCTTTGAAGGAGGATGGCACGCCATCCGCCAGAACCATTTTCACTTTCTTGTTGGATTGCTGAAGGGCCAATCCCAATCCCAGCAGCGCGCCGACAGCGTCTCCATCGGGGCGGACATGGGAAGCGATAAGAATCTCCTTCGCTTCAGAGAGTTGAAGTCTTGATTGCTTTGTTTAGTGATTCATTCATTCAAATATGCCCTCATCTTTGCATCATTTATTAGTCGTTATCGATTACAAGAATATTACTTATCTTTTTCAGGTTTTCACCGCTGAGCCCGCTGAGAACACAGAGCTTTTTATTTACGTTTCTCAGAGAACTCCATGATCTCTGTGGTGAATGATTTTACCTGCTCTATTTTTCAGGTTTTCTTTTTTCGCGTAAATCCGCCAAAACTTTTTCGATGTGATCGGCATTCTCGGGCGTCGGGTCCCAGTGAAAGCGGAGACGCGGAAAGACACGCAGTTCGATTCGGCTTGACAATGTCCGGCGGAGGAATCCGCTGGCCGATTCCAATCCAGCCAATATTTCCGCAGAACGTGTATGTCCTTCTACCGCAGAGACATAAACATCGGCAAAAGCCAGTTCTTTATCCACCTTTACGTCGGTGACGGAAATCAGTTTCAAGCGCGGATCGCTGATCTCGCGAATGAGCATTACCGAGATTTCTTGACGGATCGAATCTGCAATACGCTGAAGACGAAGTCCTGATGGCATTCTAGTCCGCTATATTTCGTTCTTCTCGATCACATAACAAACCAGTTGATCGCCCACTTGAATGTCATGGAAACTCTTGAAGCCAACGCCGCATTCAAAACCGGTACGGATTTCGCGCACATCTTCTTTTTCATGGCGAAGCGAAGCCATCTCGCCTTCAAAGACAAGGTCGGTGCCGCGGAATAAACGGACTTTCGAATTGCGGCGCAGTTCACCCTCGGTGACGCGGCAACCCGCTACTCGTCCAAGCTTGGAAGCGGGGAATACTGCCAAGACCGTCGCGCGGCCAATCACCTTTTCAACCAGATCCGGCTCAAGCATTCCTTTGAGGGCTTTTTCAATGTCCTCGGTCATGCGATAAATTATTTCATACAGCCGAATGGAAACACCTTCCGCCTCAGCCAAACGTCGGGCGGAAACATCGGCTTGCACATTGAAGCCAACGATCAACGCTTTTGATGCGGATGCAAGCATTACATCATTCTCGCCGATGTTCCCGGCTTCGGCATGAAGAATCTTAAGTCCAATTTCACCTTGGCCAAGTTTTTGCAATTCAACCACGAGCGGTTCAAGCGAACCCTGCACATCGGCTTTGACAATCAGGTTTAATTCCTTCGTTTCACCGGATTGAACACTGGCAAACAAATCTTCCAATGAAACTTTTTTCTTCGTGTGGGATTGAGATTTTTCCGCTTCGATTCGCTCGCCGACAATGGCACGCGCTTCCCGTTCCGAATCAACGACCCGGAATACATCGCCCGCCGCGGGAACATCATTCAATCCGAGCGCGACCACCGGCGTGGATGGCGCGGCTTTCTTGACCGGCTTGCCTTTGTAATCCGTGATAGCTTTCAGGCGACCATAGGATTTGCCGGCAACCACAATGTCACCTGCCTCCAGCGTTCCGTTCTGAACGAGGAGTGTTGCAATCGTTCCCTTGGATTTATCCACTTCCGCTTCAACGACCGTCCCGATCACTTTGCCGGACGGATTGGCTTTGATATTCATATTGTCTGCCACTAATAAAATACCTTCTAGCAAATCATCAATGCCCTGCTTCTGTTTTGCAGAAACCGGAACCACCATGGTATTGCCGCCCCAATCGTCCGGCACCAGTTCCAACTCGGCCAGTTGTTGCTTGACTCGTTCCGGGTTGGCATTGGGTTTATCAATCTTGTTCAGCGCCACAATGATCGGCACGCGCGCCGCTTTGGCGTGAGCAATGGCTTCGCGCGTCTGCGGCATCACGCCGTCATCCGCCGCGACGACAAGGATCACGATATCCGCACCTTGAGCGCCGCGGGCGCGCATGGCAGTAAACGCGGCATGGCCCGGTGTATCGAGGAACGTAATCGTGCGTCCTTTCTTCTCGACTTGATACGCACCGATATGTTGTGTAATGCCTCCGGCTTCACCGGCGGCCACATCCGTTAGGCGCACGGCATCGAGCAGGGATGTTTTTCCGTGATCTACGTGACCAAGAAACGTAACCACCGGCGGACGATTGACCAGCTTCGTTGCATCTTCGTCCGCGATCAAACGCCGCCACAGCGGAACCTCACCGGTTTCTTTCTGTTCGATTTCTTCTTGCGCTTCAGGGACCGCTTCGAATCCATATTCAGCAACCACAACCGCCGCGGTGTCAAAATCCACCGATTGATTGATGGTCGCCATTACCCCGTTCGCCATCAGTTTCTTAATAACCTCAATGGGACTTATTTCAATCTTCTGCGCCAGATCACGAATTACAATGCCTGTCGGCAGTTCAATCTTTTTACTCATAGGCCACCTCCGAAAATCGAATCGTCAAACCAGCAATTCACACATGACTGATTTGAACTGGCGATGGTCTATAAGCGGTGGCTATTCGTTCATAAACACTATTCGCCAGGCTCCGTCTGCGGGAGCGTATTCATAAAAGCTTCCAAGCGTTCGCGGTCAGCCGTGCTCAACTCGGTTTTCAACGCGTGAGCGAGGCTTCCTCCCAAACCGGATTCCCAACAGGAACGACGATCATGCAAATATGCGCCGCGTCCCGCCAGTTTTCCGGTCGGGTCAACCAGCACCCCATTCGCCGTGCGGACCACGCGCACCAGTTGGCGTTTTGCCATCACGGTGCGGCATCCCACACAAGTGCGCTGGGGGACATGCTTTATGCGCTGAACAGTTTTCTTCGACACCTTCAACTTAACTTTCCAATCCCTTGCCCATTACAACATAAAAGGACAAAGGAAAGGAGAATGATTTATTCATCCGCAAGTTCGTCTTCGCCGCGCTTATGGATCTTGCGGCCAACGACTTCGCCGAGATCCTCATCGAGCACCAACTCGACGCCTTTTTTCTTTTTCTTCTTACCTTTCTTCTTATCGTCATCATCTTCTTCCGCCGCGCCAGTAGCTTGGAAGATCTCGGGTTTCATTTTGAACAACTCATCCAGCGAGACACCATCCTTCGCGTTTTCATCTTCCTCTTCTTCAGGAATTGCCTTCAGTTCTTTCTTGCCATCAGCGGGTATCGCTTCAACGGCCATCACTTCAACTGGAGCCGCTTCGGCAATCTGCACCGATGGAACTTCAACCTCTGGTTTGGGTTCTGGCTCCGGGAATTTCACTTCCGCTAGTTGTTCTTCGATATTCTGCATCGCCTTCGGACCAACGCCCGGCAGGCCCAGCACTTTATTGGCATCGAGTTTCATCGCCAAAATCAAATCACCCACGGTTTCAAAATTCGCCTCGGTCAGAATGTTGAAGACATGTTCCTTGAGACCAAGCTGGTCGAGCGGCATGCTAAACGCAGCAGGCGCCACTTCAGCTTTGGCCGCGGCGACGCGCTCATCGTCCACGCGCACCACTTCTTCTTTCATCTGTATGGTGCGGCGTTCAACGCGATCCACAAATTGACCTAGCGTCGTATATTCTTCCGGCGTGACGGGACGATTCTCCGCTTTCTTGGCGAGGATCTCTTCCACCTGAGGCATCACTTCGACGGCGGAGGGAAGCGACGCGGCTAACTTAGGATCATTCTGCAACTTGGAAAGTGTATCGCTTGCAAATTCGACCACTGACTTGATATCAATTCGCCAGCCGGTCAGCTTGGCGGCCAAGCGCGCGTTCTGACCATCACGTCCAATGGCAAGGCTGAGTTGATCTTCCATGACCACCACGGTCGCAGTGCGATTGCCATCCACTTCATTCAAATACACGCCGCTGACCCGCGCCGGGCTGATTGCTTTGGAAATATAAACAATCGGATCGGGATCCCATTGAATGATGTCAATTTTTTCATCGTGCAATTCTTTAACAATGGTCTGAATGCGAACGCCTTTAATTCCCACACACGCGCCGACCGGGTCCACACCGGCCTGTGTAGCCATCACCGCGACTTTGGCACGCGCTCCCGGCTCGCGCGCGATGGCGCGAATCTCAACCACGCCGTGATAAATTTCAGGGACTTCGTTCTCCAGTAAACGCCGCAGGAAGTTGCGGTGAGCGCGCGAGAGAATGATCTGTGGGCCGCGCGATCCATCTTTGACTTCTAGTACCACCGTACGAATGCGATCATGGACTTTAAAACGTTCGTTCGGAATCTTTTGATTGGCCGGCAGAATGCCTTCAGCCTTCATGTCGAGACCAATCGTTGCGCCTTGTGCGTTGCTGGCTTGGATTACACCACTGACAATCTCGCCTACTTGTCGGGCGAAATATTCCATCTGGGCCGAGCGTTCGGCTTCGCGGATGCGCTGTTGGATCACTTGACGCGCGGTCTGCGCCGCGAACGCGGCCAAAGTCCGCAGGCGTGGATTCGACAATCACCATGTCGCCCAGTTGCGCTTCGGGATTGACTTTTCGCGCTTCTTCGAGAGTCACCTCGGTATTAATTTCCTGAACTTCTTCGACGACTTCTTTTTCTGCAAAAACCGTCACCCGGCCTGTCTCGGCATCCACCTTGGCTTCCACCTGTTGCGCCGTCGACGCGTTGACTGCCCGCCGATAAGCCGACACCATGGCGGATTCGATCGCGCCGAGCACGATGTCTTTGGATAATTGCTTTTCTTCCAGCACTTCATTGAAGGCCAGGGCGAATTCGTTTTTTGTCATACTACCTTGCTCCGTGATGTTTCTTTATACAAGCAGAAAAGTGGGGGTTGCCCACTTCTCGATGCCTTCGATATTGAAGTTCCTTGCGCCTGTTATTCTAGCATAGGTGAATAAAAGATGCAAGATATAATTGCCCCCATGTCAAACCGTGATATGCAAAAAGCCGCTTTACGCGGCGAACCCTCCTACGTTTGGCGCGCCGGGCAGCAGCGCCGACTCGAGATGATCGTCCATTTTGCAAGTGAACGCATTGAAGGCAATATCCTGGAAAACGGATGCGGTGTTGGAATGTATGTGGAACATCTCGCTCCATTCGGCGGAAAAATTTTCGGACTCGAATACGACTTCGAACGCGCCTCCGAAGCTGCTCGGAATTCTCCGCACATCTTGAACGCAGCATGTGAATCCCTTCCGCTTCCTTCATCGACTTTTGATTTGATCCTCAGCCACGAGGTGATCGAACACGTCCAGGATGACCGCACCGCCATCTGTGAGATGGTGCGAGTTCTCCGAAGTCCCGACCCCGCGTCAGGAAAACCCGGCGGACGAATCGTTTTATTCTGTCCGAACCGCGGCTATCCGTTCGAGACGCATGGCATCTATTGGAAGGGCAAATATCATTTCGGCAACAAGCTTTTTGTGAATTATCTTCCGCGCGCTTGGCGCGATCAACTCGCACCGCACGTACGCATCTATTCCGCTCGCGATCTGGAAAAATTGTTTGACGGCTCGCCGGTAAAGTTCATCGAGCGCACGATCATCTTCGGCGCATACGATAATATTATCGTCCGCTTTGGAACGTTCGGAAAAATTCTGCGATCCGTTCTGCAGTTCTTGGAGAAGACGCCATTGAAGATTTTCGGCTTATCCCATTTTTGGGTAATCGAAAAAAAGTAGCTGGTCAAGATTTAGAAGATGGAACACGAAAAGAAATCGTCAGCCAAACGAGCATCAAAGGGACGGTTACAAACAGTCCGACTATAACCATGAACATCGCCTGAGCATCGAAATGGATTGGCTGATGCAAATTGGCAGAGACGGCCAATTCAAATCCTGCCTGAATGCCCAGGATGACGATTCCAAAAAGAATGGCCGCAAAAGAACTGATGCGGTCCATGATTTCGTCCCGGTGTTCAGGCGCGAGCCAGTATTCCCGATTGGGCATTTTGATGTTGATCCATTCCACGGGCGTGATCAAAACAAGGCTCTGCGTCACAACGCCCATTCCGATGACCACCAGCATGGTCTCAATCTCAAAGCTAAAGAACTGCTGCTTGGTGGAGAAACGATCCGGGTTCCCATAAAAATCGAAATGGGAGGCCATTTGAGCCGGCGTGATATTCCAAAGTCGCAAGGTTTCAAAAATGCAAAACAACAATACGACGATAAAAAAGATTCTTCCAAAGCGCATGGCTTTCTCCATTTCAATAATGATAACTCAATTAGACGTTCCAGTTTGCCCTTTTGTCTCAACAATCCCCAGCATTCTTACCATAAAAAAAAACGCCGCAGTATAATTAAACCTATCCAGGAATATCACCTTGAGGAGACACTAATGAGAAAGATTGATCTAATGGTTTTTATTCTGGCCTTCCTTGTTGTGGCATGCTCTACCTCGACATTGATTCCGACAGCGCCCACCCCGCTGCCGCCAGCCACCGCAGTCCCCCTGCCAACCGAAACGCCCCTTGTCGCATCCGCCCCGATGCCCTCGGCCACGCCTACCGAGCCTTTACCAACCATCACTATCACGCCCATCACAGTTGAAACGGCTACTGTCGCCCCGACCGAAACAACAGTTGCCCTGACCACCGTGGTGCAGCCTACCTCTACTTCTCAAATCCAGTCTACGCCGCAGGGGCCCGTTTTTCAGAGCGTGATGACTTCAGGAACCCAAATTTATTGGGGACGCTCCTGTACGGCCAACTCCGTTACGTTCACTGCCCAAGTAGCAAGCGGATTTGACGTCGCTTCCGTACAGCTTTTCATCCGCCTTCAGAGTCAAATTCGCATTCTTCCTGCTCCTTGGAACGCTCCAATTACCGTGCACAACGACGGATTGGGAACCTTCACTTATGATCTTGCGGCCAGAGGGATCACGCATTTTGACGAGTTCCAGGTTGCATGGGTTCAATACCAACTCGTTGCAGTGAATAGCCAGAAGCAGGCGGTAGGCCGTACCCAAGTCTATCAGAATAATCTTACAATTACACAATGCCCATAGAGAAGTGACATGGATCAGGGATTAGGTGTTAGCGGGACAGGCGTCCTAAACGGGATTGGGGTCATGATCGGATATTGGGATAAATCCATGTTCGGATCAATGGTCAGATTGCTAGCCTGTATCCAGCATTTTTGCTGGAAATAAGGGTTGATGATGATGTACCAGCCCGGCATGCTTCCAATTCCAACCACCTGCACTTGCTCACCCACTTCGATGTTGCTTTCCAAGCCATAGGCAGTATCTCGACTCCACGGACCCCACCAGCAGGATGCAAAATTTAGAACGGTGGGCGGCTTGATCGGCCCCATCGTCGGAGTGGCGGTGGGAGGGTGAGGAGTATGTGTGGGAGTGACCGATGGAGTAACTGTGGGCGCCCGGGCAGTTCGAGTCCAGGCAAGGGCCACCCCCATGGCTATATTGGTCGCCTGCTGATCTGCCGATGATGGAGATGAACTGGGGGCGCACGCCGTACTCAAGAGAATCACAACAAGTCCACTAATAACCAGATGCAAAAAACGTAGGTTCATCTCGCCTCCAGTTGAGAGGCTGGTATGGATTTGGGAAGTTTCGTCATTTCATCAACCTAGATAAAAATTATCGTACTCTTCCAATGCATTAGTAATGGCAAGTATAACGCCTTCCATCACAGACGGCATCCCACTCGCTGTGACACCTGCACTGCAACACACGCACACCGTCCCGGTGTTCCCTGGGAGTGCAGCGCAAGTATCGGGGTGATATCAGGACCGAAGGGATCAAAAGCGCAACTCATCCCCTATCACATCATATGGATAATTGAATCCGTTTTCTCAGCAAATCGCTATTGGGCAGACTCTTCTTATTTAGTACAATACCATGCCCTCCCTCATAGTTTATATTGGAAAGCCCTATTTAAGGTGTGGGCGCTAGCGGGAAGGGTGTCATCATCGGGATTTGAGACAGGTCCATATTCGGATCAATGTTAAGGTTGGCAGCCTGTATCCAACAAGTTGTACTGTAATATGGATTGATGATGATATACCAACCCGGTATACTACCAACTCCAATCAATTTCACTTGCTTGCCCGATTTGATGTGGCTATCCAAAGAGTAGGAGTAACCCGGCCCGAATAACCAGCAATTCGCAAAACCTACAACGACAGGCGGCTGGACCGGTCCTTCCGTTGGAGTAGCCGTGGGAGGCACAGGTGTTTGCGTAGGCGTGGCTGACGGCGTGAGCGTTGGTGCGAGGGCAGTTCGAGTCAACATAATAGACACACCTTGGGCTATGTTCGTGGCCAGATCATTCACCGGCGGAGTCGCTTTGGGCGCACACGCCGCGCTCATAAGAATCGCCGCAAATCCAATTACAGCCAGGCGCAAAAATCGCAAGTTCATATCACCTCCAATTGAAGGAAAGATATGGATTGAGGATGAACCATACTAAACTCTATGATTTTTACTCCTATGCATATTTTTTGATGACAAGTATAACGCTTTCAATATCGTTCCTCACAACGCTATTTCAGAAGCGAATCATAATCACGTCTAAATTGAATTTAATACAAGATCTAATTTTCAATAGGCTCCCTAAAGTCATAAATCCCATCTCGAACTCCCCACTTGCGTTTACAGTTAGGACATTCGAGGAACTCTGATCTCTCCTCCAGAGGCGTGTGTCCGCATTTAGGACATTTGAAAAGAGATAATGGATAATGGATCATAGACAACGGCACGCTGACCGCTGATTGCGGACTGCTGACCGCCGTTCTTACAAATACGCTCGGTGTCCATTGAAAGAATGCACCTGTCGGCTGAAATAATGAATCAAAGAATACTAATACAGAAGTTGGAACAATGCGCTTTAAGAAGCCAATGCGGAAGTGCGAGACCGTCAATGTCTTTTCGACACGAAAGCCTAATTCATCCAGCCAATTGTTGATCGCTTTCGGATGGAAATCAAAATTAAGTTTCGCAAACTGCACCGGTTCCGGCGTGAATGGACTCCACGCTTGACGCTTGAGACAGTAACGCACCATCGCTTTGAGATTGAGCTTGTTGGCGAATTCCAAAATGAATATGGCGTCCGGCGCCAACACATTCCGAACCTGCTTCAGCGCTTTCGGCGCGTCCGCCATGTGATGCAAAGTGCGGATCATTGTCGCCGCGTCAAATAAGCCATCCACAAACGGCAGACGATAAACATCCGCCGCAACATAAATATACTTGTTGGATTTGCCCAGTCGCTGTTGCGCCTGCTCCAGTTGCGAGCGCGAATAATCGAGCAGAACGATCCGCTCGAAGCCCGTATAACGTGGTGTGTTGCGTCCCGCGCCCGCTCCCAGCTCGAGCATGAGCCGTCCGCCTTTAGGAAGCAATCGTTTCAGCGCAATCGCTTCGACGCGGTCTTCGTATTCGCGTCCGCCTTGATCCCAAAACGAAGATTGGTAATCCGAGCCTTCGTAATCGCAAACGGGAGGATGGGTCATGATTAAACATCAGAGCGGAGCGTTGCTCCGCCCTGATACATTATTTTCCGTTCAGCCCGCGTCCAATGCCTCGATAGGCAAAGCCCATCGCTTTCATGCGCTCGGGGTCGTACACATTTCGCCCATCAACGATGACCGGCTTCTTGAGCGAAGACTTTAGTTGATCGAGATCGAGTTGTTTGAATTCATTCCATTCGGTGACGACGATCACACCGTCACAACCTTTTGCCATCTCATACGGATCAGTAAACATTTCGATGCCAGGCAAAAGCGGACGCGCCACTTCCATCGCCACCGGGTCATATGCGCGGACTTTTGCACCGGCTTCCGTTAAATGTTGGACGATATCAATGGACGGTGCTTCGCGCATATCGTCCGTGTTGGGTTTGAACGCCAAACCAAACAGGCCGATCGTTTTGCCTTTCAATCCACCGACCATTTCACTGGTATGTTTGACAACCTCCGAACGGCGGTCATAATTGATCTTCATCACCGAGTTGAGAATGCGCGGCTCGAGGCCCTTTTCTTCTGCCATGAATGCCAGTGCTTTCACATCTTTCGGGAAGCACGAACCGCCCCAGCCTAATCCCGCGTCGAGGAAGTGATGGCCAATGCGCGCATCGTATCCCATGCCCGCCGCGACCTCTTTGATATCCGCACCAACCAGTTCACATAGGTCAGCCAATTCATTCATGAAAGAAATCTTGGTCGCAAGGAAAGCGTTCGATGCGTACTTAATCATTTCAGCCGTGCGAAGGTCGGTAATCACAATCGGCGCGCGCAGCGGCAAATGCAAATGCGCAACTTTCTCCGCCGCATCGTGATGCATGGAACCTATCACGGTACGATGCGGATTCATAAAGTCACCAATCGCCGAACCTTCGCGCAGGAACTCAGGACAGGATACAACCCAAAACGGAATCGGCTTAGGCTGGGCTTTGGTCACGATATTGGCGACCCAATCTCCGGTCCCGATGGGAACCGTGGATTTATTGATGATGATTAGCGGCGCAGACATATTCTTCGCAATCGATTTCGCCGCGGCTTCCACATATTGCAAGTCCGCTTCGCCGTTATCAGCGCTGGGTGTTCCCACCGCGATAAACGCATACTCTGCATCCTTTATGGCCTCGGCATAGGAAGTTGTGAAAGAAAGCCTTCCGGCTTTTACATTTCGCTTGACCAGTTCATCAAGGCCCGGTTCATAGATGGGCATGATGCCTTTCTTCAAATTCTCGATGCGTTTCTCGTTCACGTCCAATGCCACGACTTTGTTTCCCAAGTCAGCAAAGCAAGCCCCCGTCACGAGACCAACGTATCCGACTCCGACAACACAGATTTGTTTCATTTTAATTCCTCGCTCTTCAAAATAAATTTCAGGCTTTAAAGCCTTCTGACTCTTTCGGTCATTTGTGCTTTGATTTTGTACTCGATTTGGCAATCAGATTTGCAACCGTCTCAATGAACGATGAAATATTCATCCGTTTCGAAAGATAGCCGTCGCATCCAGCCTGTAGCGCGCGCTTGCGGTCCCCGGGCAAAGTATGGGCAGTCAGCCGCCGCGATGGGAATATATCCCGTCTCAGGGTCCGATTTGATGCGCTCGGTGGCAGTCCAGCCGTCCATTTCCGGCAGGGACAGGTCCATCAAAATCAAATCAGGCTTTTCCTCTTTCGCCATCGAGATTCCTTCGCAGCCATTGTGCGCCCAACGCGTATCATAGCCTGAACGCTGGAGCAAAAAGCTGACCAGCCCCATAATTATCAACGTTATCTTCCACAATCAGCACGCGGGGCATCTTCAAATCTCGTTACAAGCTGCCCAATGATACTACGGCTTACTTACAAGGGCAACTTCTGGTATATTGACTTTATGCGAATTCTCTTTGTTGCTGACGGACGCTCGCCCATCGCCCAAAATTGGATCAGACATTTTGTGGAACGCGGAGATGAAGTTTATCTAGCTTCCACATTCAATTGCTCGGTGGATTTTCCGCTCAAGGGATTGGAGATCACACCCGTTGCTTTTAGCGGAACAAAAAAATCATCCACATCTTCGAGCATCGCTTCATCCCGGACCATCGGCCTGCGCGCCGCTATTCGACATTATCTTGGCCCTGTCACGATTTCGCGCGCCTCGAAAAGATTGCGCGGCTTCATCGACCAAGTGAAACCTGATTTGATTCATGCCATGAGAATTCCTTACGAGGGTATGCTCGCCGCGGATGCGTACAATGGAATTCCATTGCTTGTTTCGGTTTGGGGCAATGATTTCACGTTGCACGCGTCTTCCACTTCATTGATGGATCATTACACCCGCTGGACGATGAACGTCGCTGATGCGCTTCACGCCGATTGCTACCGCGATATTCGTCTCGCGAAGCAATGGGCATATGAGCCATCAAAGCCAACGTTGGTCACACCTGGCAATGGAGGCATTCGCACAGATATTTTTTATCCGCCAGCCCAGCCGGTGAACGAACCGATTATTTTCAATCCGCGCGGTTTTCGGGCGTATGTCCGCAACGATATTTTCTTTCAGGCAATTCCATTGGTGTTGAAAAAATATCCTAACGCAAAATTCATCTGCGCTTCGATGGCAAATGAATTGCAGGCGCTTCAGTGGATTAATAAACTTAACATTCGCCAATCGGTCGAATTACTTCCCGCGCTTCCCCATGTTCAAATGGCCGATGTTTTTCGCCGAGCACAGATCGTGGTTTCACCCAGCATTCACGATGGCACGCCCAATTCCCTACTCGAAGGCATGGCCTGCGGATGTTTTCCAATCGCGGGGAATTTGGATTCAATTCGCGAGTGGGTCACCAGCGGCAAGAACGGCATTCTCACCGATGCAACGAATCCGCAACTGCTTGCCGATGCCATTCTTGAAGCTTTGGAAAATAAAAACCTGCAGGATCAAGCCGCAGGTTTGAATCAGAAAATAATCGCCGAGCGCGCGGAATATACGCGCTGTATGATCATGGCTGAAAAGTTTTATTCAAAGCTAATTAGCTAACATAATTCGTGCTGCCTTTCAAGAATCAGCTCGCGGGGCGCGCATCGATTCCAATTGTTCCGTCAGCTCGATGCGGCGCGCCGTCGCCGCGTGGCGCACATCGTTGACGAGAACTTCGCCACGAGCGCGGATCTCCCTTCGGAATTTGTCACCCGTTTCCGGCGCTAGCAGAAGCGCAACCGCTGAACCAATCAAAGCGCCCGCCACGATCCCGATCATAAATCCAAACATCCGACGCATAGCATTCTCCTTCATCTCACCATAGCAAAACTTTCGTACTCTTTGTGCCTTTGACTGCACTTGGTGCAGGTACAAGTGTGTCAAAGATTCTTCTGACAAAATTATTATAGGCGAAAACTAGTTTTTGTGGAATAATAAAGCTCCCGCGCGTATTGTAAAGAACGCAACCACAAACGCGACGGCGCAAATCAAATCTCAGCTGTGAACGACGCGGCAAACGGGGACACCGCGCACAAACGGCTCCTACCTTTACCTGGAGGATACCATGTCAACTCTTGCTCCTGTTCTAACCACTGTAACTGTTAATCAAACCGCGCCTCAACGAAAAAAAGTCACTACGACACTCTTTCGCCAAAAGAAGGAACGCGGCGAACCCATTACCATGCTGACTGCCTACGACTACCCCACTGCGTTGGCCGAAGATCAAGCGGGTATCGATTCGATCCTCGTCGGCGATTCGCTGGGAATGGTTGTGCTTGGCTATCCAAACACATTGTCGGTCACGATGGACGATATGCTCCATCACTGCAAAGCTGTGGCGCGCGGTGCCAAGTTTGCATTGCTGATCGGCGATATGCCATTCATGTCGTATCAAGCCTCGACCGAGGAAGCGGTTCGCAATGCTGGACGATTCTTGCAGGAAGCCGGCATGGACGCGATCAAGCTCGAGGGCGGACGCGAACGCCTCGAGGCGGTCCGTGCGATTGTCAGGGCGGGGATTCCGGTGATGGGACATCTCGGTCTCACGCCGCAATCGGTCAATCAACTCGGCGGATTCCGCACGCAGGGAAAAACCGCGTCCACTGCGAAACGATTGATTGAAGATGCTTTGCTTCTCGAAGAAGCCGGTTGTTTCAGCATCGTTCTCGAATCTATTCCCGCAAAACTTGCCGAGTTGATTTCCAACAAACTTTCCATCCCAACCATTGGCATTGGTGCGGGCGTTGGGTGCGACGGCCAGGTTTTGGTCGCGCATGATATTCTTGGCCTTTTTGATCGCTTCACGCCGAGCTTTGTTAAGAAGTATGCGGACTTCCATAGTAAGATGCAACGCGCCTTCAGCGAATACATGGCTGATGTGCAAAGTCGGTCATTTCCCGCCACAGAACATTCCGTAGAGATGGATGATAAAGAATGGCAGGCTTTGCAAAAAGAATTTAATGACTGACGTCTTAATTATTGGTACGGGCGCGCTAGCGACGTTATTCGCGGCGCGCCTAGCCTCAAGCGGACACCGCGTCACTATGCTTGGCACCTGGCCCGAGGGTTTATCTGCTTTGAGTCAAAATGGTGCGCGGATGATTGATGCAAATGGAGATGAAGAAAAGTTTTCCGTTCACGCCACCGATGATCCAAAGGAATGCCGGGGCGCGAAGCAAGCCATTGTCCTAGTCAAATCATGGCAAACGGAGCGCGCCGCGCGTCAATTGAAAGAATGTTTGGCAGATGATGGGCTGACGATCACGCTGCAAAACGGATTAGGTAATCGAGAAATACTTGTTAAGGAATTAGGCAAGTCACGCGTGGCGCTCGGAACCATCACCATCGGAGCCACCTTGCTCAGACCGGGACTGGTCAAAGCCGGAGGCGATGGAACAATTTCCATCGAAGCGCATCCTGCGATCGGTCCAATCAAAGAAGCGTTGAAGTCCGCCAAATTTAAAGTAGATGTTGTGGATGATGCGCGTTCTATTATATGGAACAAACTGATCATCAACGCGGCCATCAATCCATTGACCGCGTTATTGAGAGTCCCGAACGGCGAATTGCTTGAACGTCCCGCCGCGCGCGAATTGATGTGCGCGTTGGCGCAAGAAGCCGCGTCTGTTGCATTTGCCGAAAAAGCAAACTTGCCATTTCGTGATCCCGTTGCTTTCGTTGAAGACGTGGCGCGCAAAACTGCGGGCAATCATTCGTCCATGTTGCAGGATATTCAGCGCGGCGCCCCGACTGAGATCGACGCAATCTGCGGCGCAGTCGTCCGTGCCGGACAACGGCATCACATCCAAACGCCCATCAATTATGCCTGCTGGCAATTGGTGCTGGCCTTAACGCCTTGATGGCAATCATTTTCCAAATTGATAACTTGGGCAATTTAAGGGTATCTTGAGTGCTGCTTGCATGGTAAGATAAATAGAATTCATTCGGAGGTGTCCATGCGCAGGTGGTTAACGATCTTGATCTTCTTCGGAATATTGATTCATCCATACCCGGTTCAAGCGGTGGGGAATGCCATAAAAATATCAAGCCTTCAAGTGGAACTGTGGCCCGAATTTGACAAGCCCAGCATGTTAGTCATCAACTATATTACACTATCCCCGGACACGTCTCTGCCTGCAACATTGGTTTTCCATTTACCTGCAACAGCCGAGGGCCCCAGCGCGCTGGCGGTGGGACAAACACTCGACACAGTTTCCGATCATGGGATTGATTATTCCGTCCAACCGCAAGGGAATGTTCTGAACCTGACCATTAAAGCCAAAGGCTCGGCAATCCAGCTTGAGTATTATGATTCGATCCAGAAAGACGGCAAGGCGCGCAAATATCTCTATCAGTGGATGACAAACTACGATGTTGACTCTTTCAAGCTGACAGTCCAGCAACCTATAGGGGCAAAGAGTTTTCAAACTGTACCCGCTCTTACTTCCTTCGAAACCCGAAAGGACAACCTAAAATATTACAGCGGTGATTTGGGCGCGCTGACTGCTGGAACTTCCTTTTCGCTTTCGTTGAGTTACGAAAAGGCCAGTGATGCCTTGAGCGTTTCATCTTTGCAGGTTCAGCCTTCACAACCCATCGGCCCCGATACGCCGGGCAGTGCCATGTATACGTTCAGGAACGACCTTCCTTATATTCTCGGTGGACTCGGCTTGCTATTAATTGCAGGAGGCATGTTCTATTTCTGGCAATCGGGGGGCAGCAAAAACAAACCGCGCAAGCGGCGTTCGCCGCGCACTGAGGCGGGGAGCGGCAACGAGGTTTATTGTCACCAATGCGGGATGCGCGCTCAGAAAGGCGATCGTTATTGCCGCGTATGCGGCACCAAGCTGAGGCGCGAAGCCTAATCTTCGTTCAAAAGAACCTGCATCAGCAGGATAAAATGGGGCGCGTTGCATGACAATTGATTGAGCTTTTTTCAGCATCTATTAATCTCTACATGTAGAATGAAGAGTGTTGCAAGCCCCTATTTGTTTATGATCGGAGGCAGTTCATGGGACGCATGAAATTTATCGTCGGCGGTGTGTTGATCCTCGCAGCAGTCATTTATCTGATCTTCTCGGCGACGAAGGCCAATGCAGAATATTTTATGACCGTTGACGAACTAAAAGCCAAAAGCACCAGCATGGCTGGTCAGGATGTGCGCGTCTCCGGCGCAGTGGTCGGCGACACAATTCAATATGATGCGAAAACGCTCACGCTGGCTTTTGACGTTGCCCAGGTTCCGGGTGATCAAAAGGAAGTGGATGCGGAGGGTGGTCTCGCCGCCGTCCTGCACGCAGCAGTCATTGACCCAAACCGGGCGCGACTTCAAATTATCTATAACGGTCCCCAACCTGACCTTCTGAAGAATGAAGCGCAGGCCATTATGACCGGTCATCTCGATTCGAACGGCGTTTTCCACGCCGATGAATTACTGCTCAAGTGTCCGACCAAATATCAGGAGGCGGTGCCCAATCAAGTCGGTGGGTGAGCGAACGAGACCTGATGGGATTTAACCCGTCAGGTCTTATTTTCTATGAGGAGTTTTTATGGTTGCTGATTTCGGATATGGAGTTATCGTTATTGCGTTCCTAGTCGCGCTTTATAGTGCGGGCGCGGCCATTTATGGCGAAAGAACAAAATCCGCGGACTGGATCGAGTTTGCCCGGCGCGCCATGTTATTGCTGTGGCCGCTGATCTCTCTTTCTGCCGCGTCACTGATTTATTTATTGATCACAAATCATTTTGAAGTCTCGTTCGTTTATGAAGTGACCAGCCGCGAGATGCCAACGTATCTTAAGATCACGGCCTGGTGGGGCGGACAAGCCGGCTCGCTTGTTTTCTGGTCGTGGTTGATGGCGGCATTTGCTTCGCTTGTCACCCTCCGCAAGTGGGATCGCGACCGCGAATTTCTGCCGTGGGTCATTGTCGTTACATCCATTACGACTGCATTCTTCCTTAGCCTGGTTGTCTTCTATGAGAACCCGTTTGCATTTTTCTGGCAAGGACCGGATGGAAAGCTCATCACCGATGCGGCTGGCAATGCCATCAAAGGCCTGCTTGCACCCATGGCCGGTGCCAGCATTGCCATTCCCCAAGACGGCAATGGACTGAATCCATTACTGCGCCATCCGGGCATGATCATTCATCCGCCGATGCTTTATCTTGGGTTTGTGTCCTTTGTGATTCCATTTGCGTTCGCCATCGCGGCATTGATCACGGGCCGCACCGATGATCGTTGGATCCGCATCACGCGCCGCTGGACATTATTCGCTTGGTTGTTCCTCTCGTGCGGCCTCGTGCTTGGCAGTCGTTGGGCATACGATGTATTGGGCTGGGGCGGCTTCTGGGGTTGGGACCCGGTGGAGATCGCGGCTTTGATGCCGTGGTTGACCGGTACAGCATTCCTTCATTCTGTGATGATCCAGGAAAAGCGCGGAATGCTCAAGCAATGGAACATGCTTCTGATTATCCTGACGTATTCGTTGGTCATCTTCGGAACCTTCCTGACCCGTACCGGTGTGCTTTCTTCAGTTCACGCCTTCGCTCAAAGCGCCATCGGTCCGGCTTTCTTTGCATTCATTGGCGTGACTTTCGTGGTATCGGTTGCATTGTTAATTTATCGCTGGCCCGACCTACGCGGTGAAACAGAGATGAAATCCATGCTTTCACGCGAGGCGCTTTTCCTGCTCAACAATCTGTTGTTCATCAGCGTACTGGTGGTTTGTTTCTGGGGCGTGGTGTTTCCAATAATCTCACAACTGTTGACCGGTCAGACAGTTACCGTGGGACCACCGTTCTATCAAACCGCGGTCGCTCCGCTCTTTGCTGGGCTAATGTTACTCATGGGAGTTGCTCCGCTCTCAGCATGGGGACATTCCAGCATCAAGACGTTGGGACGCGCCATTTGGAAATCGGCAGTTGCCGCGTTGGTCGTCACAGCAATCCTGTTCTTCACCTACACAAACAATTTCATTGCGTTGGTCGGATTCTTCCTAGTCGCGTTGGTTCTATTCGTGACCATTCAGGAATTTTGGCGCGCGACATCTGCCCGCATGAGAGCGCAAAACGAAAATCTTTTCACCGCGTTTTGGCGTCTCGTGGGACGCGATCGCAGACGCTACGGCGGTTACGTGATTCACATCAGCATGATGCTGATGGCGATTGGCATTCTCGGCATCAATCTGTTTCAAGTACAAACCCAGGGAACCATTTCGACAAACAACTCATTATCGTTAAGCGGCTATACCGTTAAATATAATTCGGTTGCCCAATTCCCGGGACCGGATGGACAGCAGGTAACGCGGGCAGTGGTCAGCGTTTATCAAGGCAATCATTATCTGGGCGATTTATATCCGCGCATTGATTATTACGCGACCGCGCAACAAAACATGACCATTCCTGGTGATCGCTCAACCTTAAAAGACGATCTCTACATTATTCTTGTAGACTGGCAACCCACATCCACCAACGGTGCGACCTTTAAAATCTTCGTCAATCCGCTGGTGAATTGGTTGTGGATTGGTGCGATCCTGTTCTTGTTTGGCATTATCATTGCGGCATGGCCTGACCGCGATGCGGAACGAGTTCCCGCGCGGGTGAAGCAAGTACATCAAACGGAGAGTAAGCAATCTAGCGCGGCAGACTAAAGTATCAAGACCACCATGAAAAGATTATTTTGGGTTCCTATTCTTATATTTATAGTTGCCAGTTTCTTTACAAGTATCGCTCTTGCACAACAGCCCGTACCCACGCCATCGGACGATCAAGTGAATCACATCGCCCATCAGTTATATTGTCCCGTTTGTGCAAATACGCCGCTGGATGTGTGTCCCACCGATGCCTGCCGCCAGTGGCGCGATTTGATTCGTCAACAACTCGCACAAGGCTGGACGGAAGATCAGATCAAGCAATATTTTGTTCAGCAATATGGCGCACGCGTGCTTGCCGAACCACCGCGAACGGGAATTAATTGGCTGATCTACATTCTGCCACCTATGATCATTTTGGCCGGCGCGTTCATCCTCTTCCGCGCGCTGAGGCTGTGGACCAAGCCTGTATCGGCCTCCGCCGTTTCCGGATCGAATGAAGGTGCGTCAAAGGATGAATATGTCGCGCGCTTGGAAGAAGAATTGAAGAAGAGAAATTAACTTTCAATCTTGCTCTTTGCAAGTTCGTCGATGGAGAATTTTATGACTGAAAGCACATCCAGCACTCCACGCCGCGGCGTTCCTCTGTGGGTGCAAATCGTCGTTTGGGTTTCATTGCTCGGTCTACTCACGATCGTTGCCATTGAATTGAATCATTCGCAGCAGGGTCAGATTGGCCCCGGTGATAGAGTTAATAATTTTTCAATGCCGCTGTTCAGCGGTTACGAGTTAAACGGACAATCGCAAATCCAGCTTTCCAATTTTCGTGGCAAAGTAGTGATGATCAATTTCTGGGCTTCGTGGTGCAAGCCATGTGAACAGGAAGCACCCAATCTAGAACAGGCCTGGCAATTTTATAAAGACGATGGCCGTGTGATATTCATCGGCGCGGATTATGTGGATACGGAACCGGAAGCGCGGGCATATCTGGCAAAGTTTGGTATCACATTCGCAAACGGCCCTGATCTTGGGACACGCGTCTCGCAACTCTTCCGCATCAAGGGCGTACCCGAAACGTATTTCATTGATCAACAGGGCGTTCTTCAATACGCTCAAATCGGACCATTTTCTTCGGTGGATGAGATAAAATCGATTATTAACCCAATGTTGAAGTAGGAGGGCTTGTGGATCTCAGTGCAATTCTTTTGCTGATCGCCTTGTTGTTGGGCGTAGGCTTATATCTAGCTGCGCCATTGATTTTCGATTCGAGACGCCGCAATATAAACGAAGAGTCCGGTGAAGTTTCTTCGCTCATGGCGGAGCGCGATCGCGTCATCAACTCGTTGCAGGAACTTGATTTCGATTTCAAGCTTGGTAAAATTCCGGATGAGGATTATCCAACACAGCGCGCCGAACTTCTTCAAAAAGGAGCGGACATCCTTCGTAAACTGGATGCCCTGCAACCGCAGGGGATCAGCGATGAGGAAGTGGAAGCGCGCATCGAACAAGCCGCGGCGGCTCGTCGTGCTGATGCCGCTATCAAAACCGAATCACGGTCTGACGATGAAATCGAATCGATGCTGGCCGTGCGGCGCAAAGGGCGCAAAGGCAGGTCGGCGGGCTTTTGTCCAAAGTGCGGCAAAGCTGTCCTGGTCACCGATCAATTCTGTGCTAGTTGTGGAAAGGCACTGAAATAGAAATTAGACGTCACACAAAATGCAAATAATCGGTATAAAGTTTCTTTTAAGGAAATCATGAAACTTCGTTATCTGCTTATACTTATTTTTTCAGCCATTCTCCTTGCAGGATGCAGCCTCGCTTCCGATATCACGCCGCCGCCCGGCTATGTTTCACCGACTCCCCTGCCGACGCTTGGCTTGCTGTATCCCACCTCTGCTCCGAACATTCAAAACGGCGCGACGCTCTTTTCGCAAAACTGCGCACCTTGTCACGGCGATACCGGACTCGGCAACGGACCTCAAAGCCAGCAACTGCCCGTCACCGTTCCGGCGTTGGGCTTGGCGGATACTGCACGCTCCGATTCGCTCGCTCAATGGTTCACTACCGTTTCACAAGGAAACCTGGATCGCTTCATGCCTCCTTTCATCGGGGACTTGAGCGATCAGGATCGCTGGGATGTTGTGGCTTACGCCCTCACACTTCACGCCAAGCCGGATCAAATCGCGCAAGGCAAAGCGTTGTTCAATGCGAATTGTTCCAATTGCGCCGATAAATTCACCGACCAGAAAATGATGGCCGCGTTATCCGAAGATGACATCATCCGAATCATCAAGAACGGCGAAGGAGATATTCCGGCCTTTGGAAAGAGCATGAGTGACGCTCAAGCATTGGATGTGGCGATGTACATTCGCACCCTGACTTTCGCATCCACACCTCTCACCACGACGATTACACCGGCTACCGTTTCAACAGCCGTTCCTTCAGCCGTAAGTGGAACCTCTTCATCAGAAGTTACTCCAGCGTCGAGCGCAGCTCCACAGCCAGAATCAAGCAACGACTTCACCCTGCTCAAAATGAATCAGGTACATGTGTACAGTGACTTTGCTACACAAGGAGTGGTGCAACTCATTGAAATATATGCGTTCACGAACACTAGCAACAAAACCATCATCATCTCCAGTGATGGCGTGACCATTCCCTTCATCAAATTTCCAGCGGGCGCTCAGAACACAGGTTACGAACCCGATCCCAACAGCGCACAGCTCGTTGCCGTTGGAAAAGGCGTGGCCGCACCGCCCAGCAGTAATCCATACGCGATCATTGCCTTCTTCACGATGCCCTATAGCGGTCAATTGGAAATCCAACAGCCGTTTGGAATCAATTCACCCTCTGTGGTTCTGCTTATGCCGGAAGGAATCACTATTACCGGCGATCAACTGACAAGTGAGGGTGCCGTTGTAATACAAAACAACAACTATCAGGAATTCTCGGCGAGTGACTTCAAAACTGGTGACGTAATGGACTTCACCGTCAGCGGCCTGCCAAAGACGACGGCAGCCACAAATAATGTGCCGCAAATGATATTCGTCGGTGCGGGCGCATTGGGATTGATATTGATCGTTGCCAGCATCTGGCTGTTCTTCCGCAGTCGAAAGGACACGCAAGAAGAAGAAGATGACGAATTCGAATCGGCGGATGAAGTCATGGACGCCATCCTCGCGCTGGACGATCTGCACCGCGCAGGCAAGATCAACGATGAGGCTTATAAGGCACGGCGCGCAGAGTTGAAAGAAACTCTTAAAGAAATGATGTAACACATTGACCATGATTTCCGTTCACAAACTCGTCAAACGCTTCGGCATGAAAACCGTTTTGCGCGGGTTGGACTTTGAAGTTCAGCCCGGCGAGTTCGTCGCAATCCTTGGTCCAAACGGCGCGGGCAAAACAACTTTTCTCCGCATTCTTGCTTCGCTTTCGCATCCATCGCTCGGCGAGGTGAGCGTGGCGGGTTATCGCTTGCCCGACCAAGCCGCGGCCGTGCGCGCTCGATTAGGTGTGGTCTCGCATTTGCCGTTGCTCTACGGCGACTTGACCGCGGAAGAGAATCTGCGTTTCTTCGGACGCATGTACGGTGTATCGAACATTGAAGCTCGTATTACAGAAGTGCTTGAAATGGTCGGTCTTGCCTCGCGTCGACGCGATCTCGTGCGAACTTTTTCGCGCGGCATGCAACAACGTCTCGCCATTGGGCGCGCGGTGTTTCACGATCCCGATGTGATGTTGTTCGATGAGCCCTATACCGGTCTCGATCAGGATGCGTCCGTAATGCTCGATGATGTGTTTCGTTCGGTCGCCGCGAAAGGTCGCACCGTTGTAATGACCTCCCATGATCTGATGCGGGCCGAAGAGCTTGCCACACGATTCGATATTTTGTCGCGCGGCGTCATCGTTGCATCGGCCACACGCAAACAACTTGGCAAAAGCAATTTGCTCACGTTATACAAGAAGGCGCTGGCGGATTGATATGGCAGCCGGTCAACAAACATCCCGCGCACCTTTCCTGAAAGCAATGTTCGCAATAACATGGAAAGACCTCACTGCTGAATTCCGCTCGCGCGAAATTTTTTCAGCCATGTTGGTTTTCTCTTTACTGGTTATTTTGATTTTTAACTTTGCGCTTGAATTGGACATCGCCACGCGTCAATCCGTGACCGCGGGCGTGTTGTGGGTCACCTTTGCTTTTGCCGGCACCCTTGGCCTCAACCGCTCAATGGCAGTTGAAAAGGATCGCGGTTGTCTCGATGGACTTTTGCTCGCGCCGGTGGATCGCTCTGCGATCTATTTTGGAAAAGTGATCAGCAATCTGATTTTCATGTTGATTGTAGAAGCGATTGTTCTGCCGGTTTATTCTTTTCTTTATAACGTCAATCTTTTCAATCCCGGTTTATTCCTAGTGATCCTGCTTGGTTCGATTGGCTACATCGCGGTCGGAACTTTATTGGCGAGCATGGCGGTTCAGGCGCGCACGCGGGATGTGCTTCTGCCGATTTTGCTGTTCCCAGTTGCGGTTCCGATTTTGATCGCCGCCGTCAAAGCCAGCGAAGGATTCCTGGCTGGAAGTGATTTCAATACGGTCTATGCACCGCTTAGTCTGTTGATTGGTTATGATGTGATCTTCATCGCCGTCGCTTATATGGTTTTCGATTATGTGGTTGAAGAGTAAAATAAATTTACGAAAGGACGATTATGCAATCCAAGCCGCTTACTTTAAAAATTCTTGATATCGCTTCTGTGCTCGCTTTAGCAATTGCAACCTATCTCGCACTGATTTATGCACCCGAAGAAGCCGTGATGGGACAAGTTCAGCGCGTGTTTTATTTCCACATCGGAACAGCCTGGACTGGTCTGTTGGGCTTTCTCTTCGCGGCAGGATTGGGCATCACCTATCTCGTCAAGCAGGATATCAAATGGGATATCGCTGAGGTAGCCGCAGTTGAGATCAGCGCCGTGTTCTTCTTCATCACGATCATACTCGGCTCGATCTGGGCGCGGCCGATTTGGAATACATGGTGGACTTGGGATCCGCGTCTAACCACTGCCGCCATTACAGAATTGATTTACGTTGCCTACTTCATGTTGCGCGAGGGCATTGAAGATCCTGACCGCCGCGCACGCTTCGGCGCAGTTTATACACTGATCGGTGGACTTAGCGCACCGATCACTTTCCTTTCAATCCGTTTGTTCCGCACCATTCATCCGGTGGTCATCGGTAGCGGCGATCCAAATGCACAAGGTACATTCGCCATGACGCCGCATATGGAAGTTGCTTTCTTCTTTGGATTGTTCGCCTTCACAGTCATCTTCATTGACTTGTTCTGGAATCGCATTCGGATGGGCCAACTGGCGGCGAAGGTTGAACAATTGAAACTTAATCTCCTGCACTAAAATATCAAGGAGCAATTTTATGTTTCCTCTCGATGCCCCTCCCGATACATCCGCTTACATGATTGCGGGTTATACCGTTTTCTTTATTGTCGCGGCTATCTATATCGTCAGCCTGCTGGTGCGCTGGCGCAACCTTCATCAAGATATGATCACGCTCGAGGCTATTGAAAAAGAAAATAAACCTAAAGAAAAAAATAAACCGGTTAAGCCCGCCAACCGCAAAGCCGCCAAGAAAAAAACTGGCAAGAAAAAGCAGGTAACATCAACCAGCAAATAAACAGAATCCAAGGTTTCCGCTTTTCTATTCCATGCTAAACTAAAAGAAGTCCCACATGCTCACCACTGTCGAAAAAATCCTCTTCGCAATTGCGACCATTGCTTCGCTCTACTTCACCTATCGCGGCGTGGATCGAATCGTCAAACTGATTTCCAGCGGGCAGGGCAAGCCCGATTGGAAAGCCGCCTTCAAACGTATTCCACAAGCCTTCGCAAAAATCATTTCATTTCAACCTGTTTTTCGTTTCAGGTTATGGCCCAGCATTTTGCACGCACTCATCGGCTGGGGCTTTCTAGTTTTTTTGGTGGTCAATCTTTCCGATTTGATCTACGGTTACACAGGCTTCAGCATCCTCAATCAAACCGGATTGTTCGGCAATGTGTATCGTCTGCTGGCGGACATTGCCAACGTTGCGATTCTCGTGGGCATGATCGCAATGGTCGTTCGCCGCTTCATCCTGCGACCTGCGACCTTGTCCACGCGCAAGACGACGTTACTCAACCCAAACGCGCGCACCGGCATCAGCCGCGACTCAGCCATCGTGGCGACGTTCATCATCGTTCATAACGCCTCACGATATCTGGGAGAATCTTTCAGCGTGGCATTAAGCGGATCGGCTGACAAATGGCAACCCACCATTTCAGTGGTGGCCGGTTGGTGGTCAGGAATGAACGCTAATACTCTTGTCATCGGCGAACACGTCATGTTCTGGTTATCGCTTGGTGTAGTGCTCGCGTTCCTTCCATATTTTCCTTACTCAAAACACATCCATCTTTTCTTCGCGCCGTTGAACATTTGGATGAAACCGCAGCGCCGTTCGATAGGCGAGTTAAATTACATCAATCTCGACGACCAAACCATCGAGCAATTCGGCGCGGCGACCATCAAAGATTTGGGCTGGGAACAAGTGATGGATTTGTATGCGTGCATCATGTGCTTCCGCTGTCAGGAAGTTTGCCCGGCATATAACACCGGAAAAGTTCTCTCGCCCGCCGCGTTGGAAATCAACAAACGCTATAACTTCAACTATGGCGGTGGCACGGATAAACCGATGCTGGATTTGATTTCGGAAGAAGCCGTGTGGGCTTGCACATCCTGCGGCGCATGCGTAGACATTTGCCCGGTGGGAAATGAACCGATGCGCGACATTCTCGAAGTGCGGCGTAATCTTGCCATGATGGAAAGTAAATTCCCGAAGCAGTTGGAGACGGCATTCAAAGGTATGGAACGCAACGCCAATCCGTGGAACGTGTCGCAAGCCGACCGCATGAAATGGGCAGAGGGTTTGAATATCCCAACGATTGAAAAGAATCCGGAGCCGGAAATTTTGTGGTGGGTCGGCTGCGCGGCGGCAACGGATGCGCGTGCACAAAAGACCGCACAGGCTTTTGCAAAAATATTGAAGGCGGCCGGAGTCAATTACGCGGTACTCGGACAGAACGAACAATGCACCGGCGATTCTGCTCGACGAGCCGGACGCGAAGATATCTTCTTTGGCTTAGCCACTGCGAATGTCGAAATATTGAACGAAGTCAAGCCAAAAAGAATCGTGACGACGTGTCCGCATTGTTTGCACACATTGAAGAACGAATATCCGGCCTTCGGCGGAAATTACACGGTCATCCATCATACGCAGTTGATCAATGAATTAGTCGGCGCGGGAAAAATCAAAATGAAACTGGATGGCGATAATATGAAGATCACGTTCCATGATCCGTGTTATCTTGGACGGCAGAACAAAATCTTTGATGCACCGCGCGAAGATTTGAAGTCGGCCGGCTTGCAAGTAATCGAGATGCCGCACAATGAATCCAAGTCGTTCTGTTGCGGCGCCGGCGGCGCGCAAATGTGGAAGGAAGAAGAACCCGGTACAAGTCGAGTCAATACGACGCGATATTTGGAAGCCAAAGCGACGCATGCAAACACCATTGCGGTTGGCTGTCCATTCTGCTTGACGATGATGAACGATGCGTCGAAAGCGGACGGCGACACGCTCCAGGTCAAGGATGTGGCGGAGATCGTCGCCGAAAGATTAAAATAATTATCAGGTGATTATCGTGAATCTGAAAAAAATATTACTGATCACAGCCGGCGTTCTTCTCGTTATGGTGATCGTTTTATATGCGTGGATGTCAGGGCTTTTGAGGCAGATTACGCTGGCGGTTGAAACTGAAGCGTTGTTAATCAAGCATGGCGATCACCTCGTCCAAATCCGATTCGAATTGAAAGATCACATGAATCAGATTTACATTCCTGCCGGGGAATTCAGCATGGGAGCCGGTGCAAAAGACAAAGAGATTCTGGCTCACAACGTTTATTTGGACGCGTATTGGATGGATCAAACCGATGTGACCAATGCGATGTATGTGGTCTGCGTCAAGGCTGACACCTGCTCGCACCCCGCGCACTATGACAAATATTTCGATAATTCCCAGTACGCAGATTATCCCGTCGTTTATATTACCTGGTATGCCGCTCAGGATTTTTGCACGTGGGAAGGCGGAACGCTTCCCACCGAAGCTCAATGGGAAAAAGCCGCGCGTGGTTGGGATGGACGCCCGTATCCATGGGGCACAAGCGCGGCGGACATTACGCTATTAAATTACAACGGCGATCATGGAGATATCGTCTCCGCCTATGATTACCTGATTGCGCTCAGCCCTTATGGCTTGTTGCAAATGTCGGGCAACGTCCGCCAATGGATGTCCGATTGGTATCAACGAACCTATTATTCCATCTCACCTTATAAGGATCCCCAGGGACCCGATAGCGGCGAATATAAATCCCTGCGCGGCGGCGCCTTTGACGATGCCTTTCAAGAAGTGGAAACAACCTATCGCGCCTATCACGAACCGACCTCGGCAGGACAGGAGCGAGGCTTCCGCTGCGTGCAGAGCGCAAATTAGATTGCGAAAACCCGTTGAGAACGCGATAAAGCGCATTGGTTTTTCGCAACATTTTTCTTTTCCGTTATAATTCATCTCAACCAACTTACGGAGAGAGACCATGCCCAAGAAAAGGGTATTGTTGCGTTCCCCCTCGAAACAGAAGAGATCATCAAAGACCATCGACTCGTTTATCAATCGCGGCAGGCGAGTCTGATTGAATTCTTAATAAAAGCCAAAGAAACTTTGGAAAATTGGAGTTGATATGACAGAACAAAACACGGATCACGCACAAGTCATGGTTCCGCCGCCGCTGGTATTTCTCGGCTACCTGATCGGCGCATTGATATTAAATTGGATCGTGCCCTTCCCCGTTCCATGGACATTTATCTTGCGCCTCGTGGGCGGACTTGCAGTTATCGGCGGAATATTATTCGTCGGCTCAGCCTTCTTGCAAATGCGAAAATCGAATACTCCAGTTGATCCGCGTGAACCGGTCACCGCATTTGTGACCAGTGGACCTTATCGCTTCACGCGCAATCCGATTTATCTCGGACTCTTTTTGATCTATCTTGGCTTTACTCTTCTGGCTGGTACGCTCTGGGGTCTAATCGCTTCGCCGTTTCTGATTTGGACGATTACGCAAGCAGTCATCCACGCCGAGGAAATTTATCTCACTGAAAAGTTCGGTGAACAATACAAGCAATACCGCTTGCGGGTGAGACAATGGATATAAACAAATCCACCATTCAACTGAAAGTCAATGGCAAAATTGCAAACGCCTATCTTGCCGAACCAAAAAACGGCGGACCCGGTATTTTAGTGTTGCATGCCTGGTGGGGACTCAAGCCATTCTTCAAACAAGTTTGTGATCAACTTGCAGAACAGGGTTATGTGGTTCTGGCGCCTGATCTTTATCAAGGTCACATTGCCAAAACGATTGAAGAAGCCCAAGCCTTTCATGACGAATTTGAAGGTGAATTCATGGGCAATATTGTCAAAGCCGCAAAGGATCATCTTGTATCGCTTCGACTAGGCAAACCGATTGGCGTAATGGGCTTTTCAATGGGCGCAGCTTGGGCCATCGTGACGATGACCAAAGAGTTGGATGTTGTTGCCACAGTTTTATTCTATGGCGCTTACAGCCCGGATTTCCGTAGCGTGACATCCAAAGTCCTTGGATATTTCAGCGATAATGACGAATGGGAGCCAATTGAGGGCGTGCGCGAAATGGAAGCCAGCATGAAAGCCGCGGGCGTGGATGTGATGCTTCACATCTATCCGGGAGTTCATCATTGGTTCATGGAATCGGATCGACCTGAATACGATCCGGAGTCCGCACAACTGGCTTGGCAGAGGACATCTGAGTTCTTGAAACAAAACCTGCACTAAAATGTCCTGCATCAGACAATAGATATAAAGTAAAATTGAAACAAAATAAAATGTCATTGCGAGTATTCGAGAAGCAATCTCTTTGAAATTTGAGATTGCCACGCTCGCCAAGCTCGCTCGCAATGACATTACAATAGGAGTTCTTCATGCCAGAAAATTTTGATGTGGTCGTCATCGGCGCGGGACCTGCGGGATATGTTGCCGCGATACGCGCCGCGCAACTCAAGCAGAAGGTTGCAATCGTTGACAAGCAATGGCTCGGCGGCGTGTGCTTAAACGTCGGCTGCATTCCGTCCAAGTCCCTGCTCAAGAACGCCGAGGTGGCACATACGCTGCGCGAGCGCGGCAAGGAGTTTGGTTTTTCATTCGATAATTTAAAACTGGATTATAGCGTGGCGGTTAAACGCTCACGTCAAAATTCAGATCGCTTGACCAAAGGTGTCGGCTTTTTGATGAAGAAGAATAACATCACGGTCTTCATGGGCGAAGCGCATCTGACCAAGCCGACAACGGTCACCGTTAAAGATAAAGATGGTAAGTTGGCAGAGCTTTCCGCCAAGAACATCATCGTTGCCACCGGCGCGACCGCGGCTGTCCCTGGTGCGTGGAAAGTGGACGGCGCGAAAGTCGTCAGCTATCTCGAAGCTATTCTTCAAGAGAAGCTTCCGAAGTCGGTGATCATCATCGGGTCCGGCGCAATCGGCGTGGAATTCGCAACCGTCTGGAGTTCATACGGCGTGGATGTGACCATCGTCGAAATGCTGCCGCGTTTGGTTCCGCTCGAAGATGAAGAAGTTTCGAAAGAGTTGGAAAAGGAATTCAAAAAGCGTGGCATCAAATGTCTGGTTGGGAATAAAGTTGAATCCGTTGAAGCGACATCAAGTGGCGTGAAGGTAACGGTATCCGCTGACGGCAAGACAACGCCGCTGGAGGCTGAGCAGGCTTTGGTCGCGATTGGATTCCGTCCCAATTCAAAAGGTCTCGGACTCGAAGAAGTCGGCGTCAAGATTAACGAGCGCGGTTTTGTCGAAATCAACGAGAAGATGCAGACCAATGTTAAAAACATTTATGCCATCGGCGATGTGACCGGCAAATTGATGCTGGCGCACGTCGGCTCGGCGATGGGGATTGTCGCCGCGGAAAATATCGCCAATGCGGAAACGGTCATACTCGATTACGAGATGATGCCTCGCGCCACCTATTGCCAACCACAAATTGCATCGTTCGGTTTAACGGAGGCGCAAGCGAAAGAACGCGGACACAACATCAAGATCGGACGCTTCCCATTTCAAGCGAACGGCAAGGCGCTGGGGCTTGGCGATTACGCGGGCTGGGTCAAGATTGTAGTGGATGAAAAGTATGGCGAGATTTTAGGCGCGCATATGATCGGTCCCGAAGTGACCGAGTTGTTGCCCGAACTGACCCTGGCGCACATGATGGAATTGACGCCGCATGAGATCGCGCGCAACGTCCACGCGCATCCAACATTGAGTGAAGTGATAATGGAAGCCGCGCACGGCGCAGACGGAACGCCAATACATATTTAGCGAATGGTGAATGGAAAATAAAGCAATCCCGCGAAATTCGCGGGATTGCTTTATTTAATAGCTTTGGAAACGACTTGAAGGCTTTATAGCTCGTTTGATTGGAGACTGCATAAAAACAATCATGCTCGTATCATCGTCAGCAGCATCTTGAATTTTGTTTTGGCCTTTACGGCGTGCGGTTCATTAGCTGGCATGATGATCACCTCACCCGCGCTCAACAAATAAGGTTTTCCAGAAACACGAATCTCAACTTCGCCTTCAATGATATGTGCGAGCGCGTCAAACGGTGCAGTATGCTCGCTCAATTCCTGTCCGGCGTCAAATGCAAACAGCGTCACATTGCCCGCGTCCACTTTGGTGATTTGGCGGCTGACCACCGAACCTTCCTGATAAGAAACGAGTTCAGCCAGTTTTAGGACTTGCGATTTTGGTGCTTCAGACATTGGTCCTCCGATCCATTATTTGATTTCAAGGGTAAAGCCCGCGCGCAAACGAGTAAAACGTTCCGTGCCGGTCACCACCAACACCGCGTTCTGCCCCGCCTTCAACGAAAGCGGGATGTATGCGGTTTGATCCGGTGCCAGCGCGATATTTTGAACGGTGGTCTTATCGCCTTTGACGATCAGCGCGAGCCGGAAGGTTTGCGGCAGATCATCCTCGACGCGCGCAAAGCCATCCGCCTGCCATCCGCCATCATCCGCTTCAAAATCGGACGAGTAGTGGATCGCCGGTATGGAGATATCATCCACCGCCAAGCCTTCCAAGTTCACTGCCGGATCGGTCACGTATTCGAATCGCAGTTGGATTTTCTTGCCCGCATAGCGCGAAAGATCAGCCGTCTCATTCAACCATTGAGACGCATCTCCGCCGCCGCTCTTGCCGGTATAACCACAGCCATAGGCATTGCCCGATGTATCCTGATTGAAGCAGGACGGTGTATGGATAATATCCCAATGCTGGCCATCGGTGGATGCTTCGAGATATGCGTAATCGTAACCTTTTTCAAGATCGTACCAAGCCCAATACGACATTTGAATCGGCGCGGTCACATTGGTGAAATCAAAATTGTGAGTCATCGTCATATCGGATTCATCGCCCTCATTCGACCAGAATATATAGTTGCCGGAACGCGGAGAAGTCGGCAGAAGATTGGTTTCCGTTGAGCCTTTGAAAGACAGTGTGTAATTCCCCGCGCAGGATATATCAATGTATTCGGCGCCATATTGATTTACGGACATATTGGTCGGCGTTTGCGGACAAGTCGTGATGGTCTGGGTGTCGTGTGTCTGCGGCACATCGGGATAGTTGTGATAGGTATAACGTCCATCGCCGACCGAGCCATCCTTCAAATACATGGCAACAAACCAATCCATGACCACATCATCGGCAGTGATTAACTTTCCGGTTTGCGGATCGGTGATATTGAGATTCTTTAACGTATCGTCCACGCTGGGAAGGCTGTGTTCCTTATCTTTTACCAGCGCCTGTGTCGCCGTGTTGCCAAAGCGGTTGAGGAAATAATCCATGAAGAGAAATGCTTCTCCATAATGAGGACCATTGTCGGCGGGGTCAGGAAGCCAATCGGTCAAATTGAGGTCAGGGTTCAGCACATACATCTGATCGAAGTACGGCGGATAACCGTTGATAAATTCCGCCAGTACGGAAGAACCTTCATTCAACCATGTGGACTCATTACGATCCAAATTCCAGTGGATCATGTGCTGAAACTCATGAGCCAGCACGCTATACGTATACGGGTCAGAGAGTGACCCGTTATCGGCATTGAAAACAAACATTTCATGCCCATTTGAATATTTGAAGACAAGAGGGTTGTATTCATCGGGCGAAGAAAAATAACCAGCATTGGAAGCGCCGGTGCCGCGCGCATAAAGAATATAAATGTGCGGATCGTTATCCACGCCCGGCGTCCATTCGCTCCCAAAGAACTGACGGTCTGTCGGATAGATTTTATTTTCAAAGGTATCCATCAATTTCTTCATATCCGGCTGATTGACCTGCACATTGTTCTGCGCCCAGAAATACGAATGCGGCGTGATATAAAACAAAGTCGCATTAACCTGGAAGTTCTGGGCGGTTTCCACGTTGGCAACCCAGAATTGCGCCTGCGCGCCCACTTGAAGCGGCGCGGCAGGCGCGGGCAACGTATGCGGCACATTACAGATATCCTTCAATCGGCATCCAAGGTCATAGAGATCGTTATAAGGAACGACATCCTGCTCCAATGTGTTTAACGTCTCATCGGAAATGGATTCAACCGGCGGACGCACCACCGGAACCGTTGGCTCCTGCGATACGTTGTTATTATCGTTATTCAATGGTAGGCTTTGCGATCCGGACCTGAAAATGTTGTTGCTTTTTAGGTAATAATACGCATACCCGCCAATCGAAATCACGATTAAACCAACACAACATAACACTACTGCGATGGCAATGATCCAGCCCCGCTTGGATGATTTGGGTTCAGGTTGATCCATGAGTTGTCTCCAAATTCAAAGTCCTACCATATTACCTGAATTCGCTTAATCCTGCTTAGGAAGTTCGAATAAAAATACCGCGCATACGATGATGCGCGGTATTTGATGTTATGGGATGTTCAACCTAGGCCGTCACTTGCTGTTCGGCTTTCTTTAGTGGTTCCGCTTTGTGGAACAAAATCTTGTTATCCTTCTCATCCACATCCACCAGAACCGTCGCACCGTCTTTGTATTTTCCACCGAGCAATTCGACAGACAGCGGGCTCTCAACGTATTTCTGGATGGCGCGGCGCAGTGGACGCGCGCCGAATGCCGCATCGTATCCTTCCTTTGCAAGCCACTTGCGCGCTGCCTCCGTCAATTCGACATTGATATGATACTCATTCAATCGATCCTGAACTTCCTTCAGTTGCAGATCAACGATTTGTTCCATTTCAGTCAGCGACAGCGGTGAGAACATGATGATCTCGTCAACGCGGTTGAGAAACTCCGGACGGAATGTGCCTTTCAAGGCCTTCTCGACCTTTTCGTGAGCTTCACGTTCCTCGTCATTATCGGCATGCTGGAGAAAGCCGAGCGTGCCGCCCTTCCGCACATATTCGGTGCCGAGGTTCGAGGTCATAATCAGAATCGTATTGCGGAAATCCACCACATTGCCCTGACCATCCGTCATGCGGCCATCATCCAAGATTTGCAAAAGCGCATTCCAAACTTCCGGATGAGCCTTTTCGATTTCATCGAACAGCACTACGCGATACGGGCGGCGGCGAACCGCTTCGGTTAAATTGACCACCTTCCTCATAACCGACATAACCGGGAGGTGCGCCAAACAAACGACTTACCGTATGCTGCTCACGATACTCAGACATATCCACGCGTACCAAAGCATCTTCATCATCGAACATGAACCAGGCTAGTGCTTTGGCTAGCTCGGTCTTACCAACGCCCGATGGTCCAATAAAGATGAATGAACCAATCGGCCGCGACGGATCTTTCAAGCCGGAACGTGCGCGGCGAATTGCATCGGAGATGGCATGGATGGCTTCATCCTGCCCGATGATGCGCTCGTGCAAACGCTCTTCCATCTGAAGAAGTTTGGTTGCTTCGGTCTCCATCATCTGGCTGACAGGAATGCCCGTCCATTGATGAACAACTTCCGCAATATCATGGATGTCCACAACTTCGTCGAGTTGATGCTCCGATTCCCATTTATCGCGGTTGGCATGATATTCGTCATCCTTGCGTAAGCGCTCGACCTTGATCTCAGCCGCGCGTTGATAATCGCGCGAGTTTGAAGCCGCATCTTCCTCAGCTTGCAGGCGGTCGAGTTCCGCCTTCATTTCTTTCAACTCTGGAGGCATGGAATAAAGTGCGACACGCAACTTCGCGGCGGCTTCATCCATCAAGTCAATGGCTTTATCCGGCAGGCGGCGATCCGTAACGTATCGGTCAGCGAGACGAGCCGCGGCGACCAGTGCATCATCCGCAAAACGGACTTTATGATGCGCTTCATAGCGGTCACGCAGGCCCTGAAGCATTTTGATCGTGTCATCCACGCTCGGCTCTTCGACATAAATCGGTGCGAAACGACGTTCGAGTGCCGCATCCTTTTCAATATACTTGTGAAATTCATCCAGCGTGGTCGCGCCGATGCATTGCAACTCGCCGCGTGAGAGGGCAGGCTTAAGCATGTTGGATGCATCCATGGCGCCCTGTGCCGCGCCCGCGCCGACAACGGTATGTAGTTCATCAATCATCATGATGACATCACCTTGCGAGCGCTGGACTTCTTCCATCACAGCCTTGAGTCTCTCCTCGAATTCGCCACGGAAGCGTGAACCCGCGATCATCGAGCCGAGGTCAAGCGCCACGACTTGTTTGCCGGAAAGAATCTCCGGCACATCGTTCGTGGCAATCTTCTGCGCCAGCCCTTCGACGATGGCAGTCTTTCCAACGCCCGCTTCACCGATCAACACAGGATTGTTTTTGGTGCGGCGCGAAAGAATTTGAATCAAGCGCAGGATTTCGTTATCACGTCCGATGACGGGATCCAGCTTGCCCTCACGCGCGAGTTGCGTTAAGTCACGAGAATATTTTTCGAGTGTGCGATAACGCGTCTCGGCTTGAGGATCAGTGACACGCTGTCCGCCGCGCAGATCCTGAATCGCATCATAGACCCGGTCACGGGTCAGGCCTGCTGATTCGAGGATGCGCGCAGCCGGTGTATTGCGCTCGGTCAGGATCGCTAAAAAGATATGTTCAGTTGAAATGTATTCGTCCTTTAAACGATTCGCTTCTTCATTGGCAAGGTCAATAATCCGCTTGACACGCGGGGTGATAAAGATCTGTCCTGCGCCTCCGCCAAAGATATTCGCCTTCGGACTGGAACGCAGGGTTGTGTCAAGCCGCTCGACCAATGCATCGGAGCTGACGTTCATCTTCTCAAGGATTTGTGGAATCACACCGCCGGGCTGTTCGATCAAAGCCAGCAGAATATGTTCGGTATCAATTTGGTTATGGCCGTAGCGCTGGATAATTTCCGCAGCACGCTGGGCGGCCTCCTGGGCACGTTCGGTAAAACGGTCAAATCTCATCATAGGAATATTCTCCCGTGGAGCGGAGCGCTGCTCCGTCCCACTACAAATTTATGGTGGGATTATAACAAAACGGAGGTTAGCAAATTGTTCTTACCGCATTAGAGTTGTGTTAAATTTTCCCTGAGTTCAGGGCTATAATACACGCAATGGCTTCAACGACCGTTCCGATTCAGAGCGGAGAGACCAATTCCCTGCGTCCGCTCAATATTTTCCGGGATTTGCCGCAAGTGGCAGATTTGATCGAGCTATGTTTCTCAGCCACAATGGACGAGGACGGCCAATCCTACCTTCAGCAAATGCGCCGCGCTGGACGCGATACCAGCTTTTTGCAATGGGCCAACTCAGCCTCCTCCGTGCCGCTCTCCGGCCTTGTTTGGGAGGAAAACGGAAAAATCATCGGCAATGTCAGCCTCGTTGCCCACAATTATAAGGGTAGGAAAATCACGTTGATCGCCAATGTCGCCACACATCCGGATTATCGCCAACGCGGGATCGGCCGTGCGTTGACCGAACGGGCCATGGATCAAGCGCGGCAAAAAGGCGCGAAGGAATTGTGGCTCCAAGTCCGCGATGATAACCCGACGGCCATCAAAATTTATAAGGATTTGGGTTTTGTCGAACGTGCGCGCCGAACCACTTATCAGACGTATCCCAACTCGTTTCGCACCTCACCAACGAATGATATCGCTGTCACTAAAATGAAGCCTTATTTTTGGCTTCTTCAACGCAATTGGTTATATCGGGCGCATCCCGACGAATTGAGTTGGTATTGGCGTTGGGATTGGAATCGCCTGGGGCCTGGATTGCAGATGTGGCTGCATCGTTTCTTTGCAGAGTTTGATGTTCGGCAGTGGGCGGCAGTAAAAAACGGAAAATTGCTTGCAACCGTAAGCTGGCTTGGGGCTACGCGTCCAATGGAATTGCTTTGGGCGGCGACTCCACTCAATGGTAACGCGGCCGCTCTGAAGTCCGCGCTGGAAGCGGCGTGCCGTGAACTTGTTAATCAACGCCGATTGACCATCGAATATCCCGCGGGCGAAATGACTGAGGCAATCCAAGCCGCGGGTTTCAAGCCGCAACGCACCTTGATCTGGATGTGCGCGACATCTTAAGCCGTTTTGCGTATTGATTCAAAGAAAGGACAAAGACAATGACAAAGTTCATCCTGCGTTGGGTTATCAACGCTATCGCTATTTTCTTAGCCATCAAATTTGTACCCGGAATTCATTTGCAGAGCGGATTGGTTTCAGTCATCTGGCTGGCCCTGATCTTCGGATTGGTAAATGCCTTCCTGCGTCCATTGCTTAAGCTGTTGACCTGCCCATTGATCGTCTTAACGCTTGGCCTATTCACTCTGCTTATTAACGCATTTCTGTTTTGGCTGACCGGACAGATTGGTCATCTCTTTGGGATCATGCTGACCTTCGCTGGCTTCTGGCCGATCTTTTGGGGCGCGTTGGTCATCAGCATCGTGAGTATTGTGATGAGCCTGATCTTGAAGGATGAGTTGAAAGGCAGATAAAATAAATTTCCTCGCTTCACCGTAGAGACACGATATACATCGTGTCTCTACGCGTTTAATCCCGGCAATCCTCCGGCCGGTGCGGCCATCTTCACCGCGCGCATTATTGCTTGAGCCATCGCTTCCGCCGCGAACGCGCCGATCGTTGTCACATCTGTTTTTTTATTTCCGGTGGATAACGCAAAGATCGTGTCGCCATCTAACATCGTGTGCGCGGGACGAATGCAACGCGCCAATCCATCGTGAGCCATCTGCGCCACCTTCGTGGCTTCGACTTTCGTCAGTGCGGCGTTCGTCGCGACCGCACCGATCACCGTATTCGATTTCGTTGCAAGCCGCATCACATTGCGTCCTGCAAACGTTCTCATCGTCTTCAATGTATCCGCAAAATATTCTTTGCCGCCAACGCGAATCGGTCCAACCTTTCCCGAACGCAATCCAGCGATGATCTTCCCATCTTCGATCACATCGCCCCAAGCATTGACCGCGACGATCGCACCAACAATGATTCCATTTCCGATATCAATGCTTGCGCTTCCCAACCCGGACTTCATGGCGAGCGCGTTGCCAAAAAGTTTTCCCACGCTTGCACCTGTTCCGGCACCAGCATTACCTTGAGCAGATTCATTCTTCGGGGCGTTGACACAAGCTTGATATCCCATCTCTGCATTCGGGCGGACATTTTTATCGCCGAGATTTAAATCGTACAAAATCGCGGCAGGCACAATCGGGACTTTGGCGACGCCCGTGTTGAATCCAATTTTATGTTCTTCAAGATAACGCATCACGCCGCTGGCGGCATCCAGGCCAAATGCGGAGCCGCCTGCCAATACAATGGCGTGGACCTTCTCTACGAGATTGATTGGATTGAGCAAATCCGTTTCACGCGTACCCGGTGCGGAGCCGCGCACATCTACACCGGCCACCGCCCCTTTGCGGCATAAGATGATCGTGCAACCGGTCAACGCAGAATCGTCTTGTGCGTGACCAACTTCAATACCTGATACTCCGGTAATAGAGTCTTTCGATTTCATTTATTTCAGGATGCGCGCCAGCTCAAGAAACTCGTCCCACTCTTCCTGAAAAAAATGAACCGTGACGTTGTTGAGTTCAACATGATAGGTGATCTCGCCATCCGGTTCTTCCGCTCTCCAAACGAGATAATTCTCGGTCTCGGCCAGAGTTTGGGTTTGAGGTTCACTGTTGTTATCAGACATGACATTCTCCTTTGATATTTATTATAGACGCACATTATTGACTTGACTTGACGAACCATCCGCTCACAGTATGCCAGAAGTTGCGAACGGAGGCAAGGATGAGGGATATCGAAAGCGGCGACGGATATTCAGTTTCGCCCTTTGACCAGGGATCGAGGTCAAGCATTTTGCGCATCATGTAGCGCCATAAAAGAGTAACTGTTGCAAGCATCGGCGCGGCGATGATGACGCCCAACAATCCGAGGAAGGAAGCGGCAATCAGAGCCGCGATCAAAACCCCCGCGGGATGAACATGCAAAGCGCGGGCGAGAATGCGCGGCGTAATCAGGTTATCAATAATTTGATCAATCAGGAGCGCCAATCCCACCGAGATGATCGCATAAGTCAAAGGTGGGAGTCCAAAGGGGCCGCTTCCCTGAAAGTAACTCACCAAGGCAAGGGTGATCCAGGTGACAGGCTCTCCGAAATAAGGAACAAACTTGGCCAACCCTGCAAGAACTGCAATACCAATCGCATAGTTCACGCCGAACAAACTAAAAACAACCGCATAGGTGAAAAAGGTAAGGAAAAAGACAATGGTCTGCCCGCGCAAAAACGCATTCCAGATCAGACCCAATTCATTTCCGAGGCGATGAATATCGTCTGTGTAACCCGGGATATCCAGCCAAACGATACGCCGACGCGTGCCGCCGCTTTCGGAGAGAGCAAAGTAGGAGATCAATACGACGAAGAACAGCCAGCCCAGAAACTGCGCAGTTTCGCTGGCAACCGTGCCGAGAAGCGTTCCCGTTTTTCCAAGGACAGGCTGAATGAGGCCCAGCAGCTGCTTGCCGAGAGGATTTAGATTAAGGTGGCTAAAGTCGAACTGCAAAGGGCCAAATTGATAAACCCGACCGGAAGCCTGTGCCATCAAGCTGGGAATGACTGTCAAACTATTTTGAACAAAGATCACAAGATTCTGAATCTGCTGAATCAGCCCCACCCCACTGGCAGTCAGCAGACTGAGCAAAACAGCCAGGAACAAAATGTAAATGATACCAACTACAAAGCGCCATGGCAAATGCATCGCGCGCTGAACAAAACTCGCAATGGGATAGAAGAGATATGCCAATACCAAAGCCAGCAACAGCGGAGCGAGGACTTTTTCAAAGCGAATCAACAATCCGCCGACAACGGCAACCAATGTCAAAGCCACAACCAATTTAGTGGTTGCGCCCCAACTCGGAGAAGAGGATGGTTCAGTCTGATTCATGACAACGAATTTGCACCGGCTCGATTGTAGTCAATATGAATTGATTTTACATCCATTCCTAAAAATAAAATGCCCCCACGAGGTACTCGCGGGGGCAAGTATATCAATGATTACTTACCACAGCCGTTTAAGAAGGGAAGAAACGTACACCAGAGGTAATTCTGATCAATATACCAAAGGGCTGCCACGCATACACAAATCAATAGCAATACTCCAACAATAATAAATATGAGTGTCAAATTGGTTTTCTTGGCCGGAACCAGCGGCGTTGAATAACTAGGCGGAGGAGGCATCACCTGCGCCGACGGAGGCACAACCGGCGCCGATGCGCTCTTGCGAGATGAAATGACGGTCGCACCGGCATCGACAGACAACGCATCGTACATCAAAACAATTTGTTCGCCCAGCGAAACCACATCGCCGGATTTAAGCACTACCGGCCCGGCCAGCCGTTGACCATTCACGAACGTGCCATTGGTCGAACCTAAATCCTCGAGCACATATTTGCCGCCCTGAAAAGTCAGACGGGAATGCTTGCGGGAAATCTCAGCATCGTTGATGACCACGCCGTTGGAAGAATCGCGGCCAATGACAATCTGGTCGCCTTCCAAGGAATAAGTCGCGCCAGGCGTTGGGCCGGAGCGCATGACAAATTGAAATTGAGCAGCCATATCTCCTCCAAAAAACAATGAATTCTTTGAGCTTAGTTTACAGTCTTCACGTCAAAAAGTCAATCGCCCTGCGGGCTACCCGCTGGTACCATATCAAAACCAATACTTCTTCGAACGCGAGAATGACCTCTTCCTTCACCTCACGCATCTCAAGCGGTTCATTCAACAACTCGGCCAGACTCATTCCTGCAATTTCAGGTGCAAATTTTTTCCTGCGATCTCCAAGCCAGCTCAGATTCGACCAAGCCGAGACCAATAACACTAAGATTTCATAAAATACAGGTTGGCTAGAAAATCTCACGTTTTATCCGAACCAAACACGCGCTGATATAAATCAGATTCCAACAACCCGTTCGGGTCGCAGCGTTTCTTCAAACTCTTGAACCGCGCAATGGTTTCCTCGCCGAGGAAACGTTGTGCAGATTCGGGCGTGGTCTCGCTATTTTTCGCAAAATAGAATTGTCCGCCCGCCTCAAGGACAATTTGATCAAACTCCTGTAACAGCTGACTTAACTTGGCGCGATTCCCGTCTGTCACTTTGAAGTCCATGGCCAATGAAAACCCATCCACGGCATGAGTTAATAAAAATTGATCGGGGCGATGACGCTTGGTCACGCCGAGATACGATGGAAGTCCGCGCTTGAGCGAAAGCTTCAGCATTTCGGCCCACGCGGCTTCAGCGGTTTCTTTTGGCACGAATGATTGATACTCGATCAGGCCGCCGCGGCCGTAAGACAATTCCCAGTTCGGAATGTAGTCGAGCAGAAAGTGAAAGGCGGCATGCGATTGTCTGAAAGTATGGCGCGGCAGGCTGGCAATATATTTTCCGGTATTCACACCCCATGTTCCCAAATTATTCACGAATGGTCCCATAAAATAGTGCAGGATCGATTTCGGAAACACCAAAAAAAGACGCGGCGGCAATACTTGATTTTTCAACTGCATCGTCTTTTGCGGATTCGGATCTTCGCCTTCGTTCAAATAATGCGCGGCGTGAATTTGTCCGCGGCCCAGCCCGCGGCCTCCGGCGGTGGCATCCAGCCAGCCGACGATGTAATCATAATTCGGCGCGTCGTCAAGCATATCGGCTAGGTGTTCGTGGAGATTATGCACCGGGTGCGCATCCACTTCCATCAGTCCGGAATGGATGCGTTTCATTTGAAGTGTGACAGATGTAAAGATTCCGAGCATTCCAAGCCCGCTGATCATCGAATAAAACAAGTCGGCGTTGTTTTGCGGCGAACAAACGACCTCAGTGCCGGTCGGTAAAATCGCAGTGAACTCGATCACGTGCTCGCCGATGGGTCCCACCTTAAAATTATTTTTGCCATGAATGTTCGCGCCAAGGCAGCCGCCCAGCGTTGTATACATTGTGCCGGAGACAACTGGCGGCCACCAACCATCGGGTTCGACGCGCTGCCAAAGTTGCTCGATCGTGACGCCCGGCTCGCCGGTCACGCGCCCCGTCTGCGAGTCCCATTTCACGATGCGATTTATCGCTGACATATCCAGCACGATGCCGCCGCCATTGAGCGATGCATCGTTATAACTGCGTCCCGCGCCGCGCGCAGTGACGGTGAGTCCTGCTTTGTTGGCAAGCTCAAAGGCCTGAGCGATTTCTTCTGAACGTGTTGGCTTAAACACATAAGCTGGCGCCCGCAAAGAGTGGCCGAAATTTTCGAGGGTAGTAAAAGATTTATCGAGGGTTACCATTTTATATACTTATTCTCCGGAATAAGATGGATGGAATGTTGCGGATAACGAACATGATCCAGGACCAGAACCAGGGTGTGTAAATCTCCTGCTTGCGAGCACGGATCGCTTTCCAAATATCATCCGCGGCTTTTTCCGCTGTGATGGGAAACATCACTTTTTGCGCGGCTTTCAACATATCGGTTTGAACAAAGCCCGCTTTAACGGTCAACACGTTCACGCCGTGCCGCGTGAGGCGGTTGCGCAAAAATTTAAGATAACTGGTCAACCCCGCCTTTGAAGCATTATAGCCCGGGTTGGCAACACGTCCACGCTCGCCTGCTACCGATGAGATGCCGACGATCTGTCCTGCTTTTGCAGATTGAAACAACGAAGCGATTGGATTCAGCCAGGCGAACGCTCCAATCAAATTGATTTCAAGCATCTCACGGTCATTCTTTGTGATATACTCGTCTGCCAGAGGCGCAAAATTAACGCCCGCCGCATAGATTACCAGGTCTAATCCGCCCAGGTCAAAGACGATCCGGCGAAGTAGATCAGGCACAGCCCCATAGTTGCTAATATCATGAACATAGTATCGAGCGCGCCCCTCATTGATTTTCTGATTTATTTCATTACACACGGAAGAGAGTAATTCTTCCCGGCGCGCGATCAGAGCCAGATCATAGCCTTCGCGGGCCAGCTTCTTCGCCAAAGCCGCTCCTATCCCGCTGGATGCGCCGATGATCAGAGCCCGGGCCCGCGGTTTGAGAGGCGTAGCAGTAGGAAAATCCGGTTGTTTTACAGGCACCTGCCCTCCAATATTGCAAAGTATGAATCCACTTTAACGTATTAAATTTTATAATGACCAGCCTATCTCAGCCAAATGATATTGTACTCCGTATAAGCAAAAAATAACGATTGTTCTAAAAATGCCCAAAATGGATCCTCGCTTGGAAGTTCTGAAAGATGCACAGAGGTCGCTGACCGAAGCGCATGATTTGACGCCGGAAGAGCGCGAGAATCTATTAAAATTATTGCATCTTCTCACAGAGGCGGCTGAGAAATATTACGGGAACGACAGCCAGCTTCGAAAACTTGCGGGGGATTTAATCAGTAACCGTTCTCTGCTGCTGATGCTTCAGCAATATACTGATGAGCTGGACGCGCTTAAGAAGCTCAGTCTCAGCCTAACCTCCAGCTTGAACCTGCCCACTGTGCTTGACGCGGTGGTGACCGAGGCCATGCGCCTTGTCAAAAACGCGCGGGCCATCTATATCTTCCTTTATAACGCAGATGGAAAATTGGAATTCGGTGCAACGCTGAACTCGGATGGCACTCGCAATCAGCCCGTTTCCATGCCGCGCGAAGAAGGGCTGACTAATACGGTTGCCCGAAGTGGTGAACAGATCATGATTGATAATATGATGGATCATCCGTTTTATAAAGACTCGCCAGAGGAACAGGAAGGATCCATCATTGGTATCCCGCTGAAGTTTAATGACAACGTAGTGGGCGTAATGAATTTATCCAAATCCGTGACCGGTGGATTCACACCCTCGGAGCTGCGACTGTTGGAACTTCTCGCCGATCAGGCGGCAGTCGCGATCTCAAACGCCAGCTTGCATCAATTGGTGAGCATACAGGCCTATACGGATACCGTAACCGGGATAGCCAATCGGCGCGCGCTGGATGATCGTCTCGAACAGGAAGTTTACGATGCAAGACATACCGGATCCACGTTTGCAGTCATTATGATGGACCTGGATGGATTTAAGGAAGTCAATGATATCTACGGCCACGCGATTGGGGATCAGGTTCTGCGACTGATATCCAATTATCTTGCTACGCTTCTGCGATCGACCGATTACCTGGTCCGCTACGGAGGCGATGAGTTTACATTGATCCTGAGCAAAACCGACCCGCCCGCCGCGCGTTTGGTCATGGATAAAATCCTGGAGAAGGTGAAGAAGTTTTCGTTCGATGGGCCCAATGGAAACAAAATCAACCTTGGACTCTCCGCAGGTATCGCTTTCTATCCCATACATGCTCTGACACCTTCTGACCTGCTTCACGCTTCGGACGACGCTTTGTATCAGGCAAAGAAACATAATCGCGGCTCTTATCTGTTTGCGCGAGGATTTACAGGTCAATTATCCCAACTCCCATTGCAGGAAGGCTGACGCCTCCTTATTTATTTGCAGGGTTTATAGTTTTCAACTTCACTTCGGAGCAGAATCAGCCAATGAACCGCAAAGTCAAAGTCATTTTGAATCCCATGGCCGACATGGGCCATGCCTGGAAAGTCGCCAATGATTTGCGCCCCATCCTCAATGAGTATGGCAGCGCGGATTGGAGTGGAACGGTGTATCCAACTCATGCAACGGAACTTGCCAGACAAGCCGGTGAACAAGGCTATGACATGATCATCGCTATGGGCGGAGATGGCACGGTTCATGAAGTCGTCAATGGGATCATGCAATTGCCGGAAGACAGGCGCCCCATTCTTGGAGTTGTGCCCGTCGGTTCAGGCAATGACTTCGCACATGCGATTGGCATTCCGATGGAATCGGATCATGCTCTGGATCACGCACTGAAAGGCCAGCCATCCAGCATTGATCTCGTTCTCATGACCGACGAACATGGCCGCAAAGAATATTTTGACAACACGCTGGGCATCGGCTTCGACACGGTGGTCACGATCCGTGCCCATAAACTTCCCATCGTGCGCGGCTTTCTGTTGTATCTCACAGCGGTAATCCAAACCATCCTGCTCAACCATAATCCAGTTGGCATTCAGTTCGAGACTGACCAGGAAAAGTGGGAGGATCAGGTCTTGATGACCACGCTCTGCAATGGCGGACGCGAAGGCGGCGGCTTTATGCTTTCCCCCGATTCGAAAATGAACGATGGAATCATGGAATATGTCATGGTACGAAAAGTATCGCGTCCCATGATGCTCCGTCTCGTTCCCGAATTCATGAGTGGCACGCATCGCCGCTTCACAAAACAAATCCGCATGGGCACCTGCAAAAAACTCAGCATGATTTCCGATCGCCCACTTTACATCCATGCCGACGGCGAAATCTATACGAGCTTTGGAAGCAATCTTCGCAAATTAACTTTTGAAATTTTGCCAAACGCGCTGAAAGTAGTATGCGGGTAAAATAAAAGGCGAGCAGTGCTCGCCTTTTTCTTATGCCTGATATTTATCATACGCTTCTCGGTCATGACCTCGGACATCTGCAAATTATCGCAGAATTATGGGGCATTGAACTTGAATCGAATGAACTGGACAAGGCGGCAAAAAAACTAGCCGCATCTCTTCTCGACCCGGAGCGGCTTGCCGAATTAATGGACTCCCTCACGCCTCAAGCGCGTGAGGCATTGAACGCACTCACCGCCTCGAATGGCCGAATCCCATACGCAAACTTTGTCCGTCAGTTTGGTGGCATCCGCGAAATGGGCGCTGGCAAACGCGATCGCGAACATCCACATCTTAAACCCGCCTCAACATCGGAAGTACTGTTCTATCGCGCCTTGATTGCGCGCGCCTTTTTCGATACTGACCAAGGTCCGCAGGAATTCACATACATTCCTGATGATTTGTTTTCCTTGATTCAAACCAGTAAGGGCGGATCACGATCCGCCCCAATAAAAGCTGAACCTCTTGGCCGCAGCACGAGACCCAGCGAAAAAGCCTACATCATCCCTGCGACTGATCGTGTCCTCGATGATGCAACTACTTTATTAGCCGCCCTTCGTCTCGGACGGGAAATTTCTCCCGATCCAAAGTTGATATTACTTTTGCATTCCGCTGGATTGTTAAAGAAAAATATCCCGCAAGCCGAAGCCGCACGGAAATTTTTGGAAGCGCCGCGAGAAGACGCGCTCAAGATGCTCATCGAAGCGTGGCAGGAATCCGATACCTTCAACGAAATGCGACTTATGCCCGGCATCATCTGTGAAGGCGAATGGAAGAATCAGCCACTTGTTACACGCGAGTTCTTGCTGAATCTGCTCGACGCGATTCCCGAAGACAAATGGTGGAATCTCAATTCTTTCATCAATGATATCAAAAAGAAATATCCCGACTTTCAACGTCCCGCTGGAGATTACGATTCTTGGTTCATCAAACGCGGATCGGATGGACAATATCTGCGCGGATTCGAATCATGGGACGAAGTGGACGGCGCACTGATTCAATTCTTTATCACGGATATTTTATATTGGCTGGGCATGCTGGAACTAGCAAGCCCAGAAGAAGGAAAGGAAGTCACTGTTTTCAGATTATTGAATGTTCAAAATTTAAGGTTGAAAGCAGAAGATGCGAAACTGCATATCTCGTCGCAAGGGAAGGTCGTCGTTCCAAGATTTGCTCCGCGAACCGTGCGTTATCAAGTGGCAAGATTTTGCGAATGGGATGAAGAAAAAACAGATGAATATAAGTATAGAATCACGCCGCAGTCTTTAACCAAAGCCAAAGAACAGGGCTTGAAAGTTGAACAACTGCTCACATTGTTGGCAAAACATTCTGATGCAGGAATCCCTCCGGTGTTGGTCAAAGCTCTCAAACGCTGGGAGATTAACGGAACCGAAGCGCGGGCTGAGACTCAAATCGTTTTAAAGGTCAGCCGCCCCGAGGTCCTGGACGAGTTGCGGAAATCGAAAGCGGCAAGATTCCTCGGTGAACCGCTCGGTCCAACAACGGTAACCGTCAAAAGCGGAGCCATCCAAAAGGTGATGGATGCGATGACTGAACTCGGTTTACTGGCAGAAGATAATACTGATATGGAGAAACCATGACCACAAAACTTGATTGGCTCACGCAAGAGATTGACAGCTTGAAAGATCAAGGCTTGTATAACCGCATCCGCACAATTGGCTCAGCGCAAGGTGCACGCATCATCGTGGACGGAAAAGATGTTTTAAATTTTTGCTCGAACAATTATCTCGGCTTGGCGAATCATCCGAAGCTGGTGGAAGCCGCCAAGAACGCCACGAAAAAATATGGCGTGGGTCCCGCCGCGGTGCGCACGATTGCGGGCACAACCGATCTGCATGTTGAACTCGAAAAGCGTCTCGCAAAATTCAAAGGCGCGGAAGATGTCATCACATTTCAATCCGGCTTCACCGCCAATCTCGGAACGATCTCTGCACTCGTCGCTAAAGAAGATGTGATTTTTTCGGATCGACTTAATCACGCTTCGATCATTGACGGAAGCCGACTCTCCGGCGCGAAAATTATTCCGTACGATCATAACGATCCGACGGCGCTCGAAGCGGTCGTCAAGGAAAATGCTGGGACTTACCGTCGAGCTTTGATCGTCACCGACGGCGTTTTCAGCATGGACGGTGACATCGCACCTCTGCCCGCTTTGTATGAAGTCGCGAAGAAATATGACATCATGCTCATGGTGGATGATGCGCACGGCGAAGGCGTTTTGGGAAAAGGTGGACGCGGCATCGTAGATCATTTCAACTTGCATGGCAAAGTGGATATCGAAGTCGGCACGATGTCGAAAGCGTTCGGCGTCGTAGGCGGACTCGTGGCTGGCAACAAAGTCATCATCGAATGGCTGCGTCAGCGCGGACGCCCGTTCCTGTTCTCGTCTGCGGTTACTGCGCCCGACGCGGCGGCTTGTCTCGCGGCAGTGGATTTGCTGGAAGAGTCAACCGCATTGGTGGATAAACTTTGGGACAACGCCAAATATTTCAAAGAGGAGATGAAGAAACTTGGCTTCGACACTGGCGCCAGTGAAACACCCATTACGCCGATCATGCTCGGCGAAGCGACACTCGCACAACAATTCAGCCGCGAGTTATTCGAGAACGGCGTGTTCGCCATGTCCATCGGATTCCCAACGGTGGCAAAAGGCAAGGCGCGCATCCGCGTGATGATCTCTGCATCACATGACCGCGATGATCTGGGTCAAGGCTTGGAAGCATTCGCAAAAGTTGGCAAGAAGTTGGGAGTGATAAAGTAATCAGTAGGTGGAGGTTAGACCGCCTACTGATTAAGTTGACGTCACTATGATGAAAACTAAACTTTGCCTTGCACTTGTTCTGTTGCTTGTACTTACAGAAGCTTGTACCCAACTCGAATCCAAAATCATTTTTGAATCAAGTGATAACGGAAAACTTTATACGCTCCAGTGGGGAGTCAAAACTGAAGTTAACGAACTCGACTATCATGTGGAAATCCTTTATGGTCGCCAAACAAGAAATTAATTGCCTGCCAATCTGGGAACAAGGCAATTGAAGTTATTGATAATTTGGGAACTCAGTTGGGAACCATAGCAGACGACAAATATTCTTTTGATGATTACAGTTGGGCACCAGACAATTCTCATCTTGTGATAAGCGGCTCAACATCAAAAGGGGATTCCGGGATATTTTCTGTGAAATTTGATGGATCAGATTTAACACGTTTGACAAATAGTACAGAGATGAAAGCCTTGTGGCCGCAATGGTCGCCCAATGGAAAATTCATTCTTTATCGATCTATGAAGTTCAATAACAAAGAGAATGAACCTACTATTATTACTGACAATCTTGTAATTATTAGACCTAACGGACAGGAAGTTTTCCGTTTCGATTTGGCGCGGATCAGTGCATTTCAACTTGGCTCATTGCCAGGAGATGCCGCCAATTGGTCTCCCGACAGCATGAAGTTTGGGTTACTTGGTTGGTACATTATCGATATTCAAGCTAATAAAATCATAAACTTAATGTCTCAAAACAATACTCTATGCACAAATTCTCCTCCAACATGGTCGATCGATGGGAGTACATTACTCTTCCAAGCCATTCCATGTGGTGATCATAACCCTGACACTTGGTCTGATATATACACCATTGATACGAACGGAACCAATCTAAAACAGCTTACTAATACAGAAAAGGCGTTTCTGCCCTGGTGGTCACCTGATGGAAGATATATTACGTATGATTCGAATGTAACAGGTATTTGGAATGTCTATCTCATGAAATCAGATGGAAGCGACAATGTAAACTTGACCAACAGCCCAAGCGATGTGCGCTTCGTTGATTGGTTGATACCATGAATATGCTGAATTTCAACCTACAACGGGCGGCCACTTGGCCGCCTTTTTTCATCCCTTGACAAGAATAACTAAACACTGTATATTAATTATTATACAGTGTTTAGTTACAAGGAGTAACGATGGTCAGACCCACGCTCAGGAAACAAATTCCCAATCTCCAGCAAGCCATCAAGGATGCCGCCTGGAAGCATATCGCCAGGTACGGCGCACCGGCGCTATCCCTGCGAGCAATTGCGCGCGATCTTAAGATCACCGCGCCCGCCATCTACAACTACTTCCCTGATCGGGATGCGTTGGTAACGGCGCTCATCATTGACGCGTATACATCCTTTGGCGATTCGCAACTTGCAGCGCGTGATGCAGTTCCGCCGGAGGATCTAATCGAGCGAATGAATGCGATTGGTCTAGCGTACCGCCAATGGGCACATAAATACCCGCAGCGCTATCAACTTATCTTTGGAACTCCCATCCCGGGCTATCAAACGCCGATTATGGAAGTGATGCCTTCCTCGGCGCGTTCTCTGAGCGCGCTCGTCAGCGTTGTGGAGCAATTACGCCTCGCAGGAAAACTAAAAATCAAATCCTTTCCTAAGGTCAAAGCAGAATTCAAAGTAGGGTTTGAGATGTGGAAAAAATATGGCGGCGAAGCAGATATTCTCTCGCTTTCATTTGCGATGCTCATCTGGGCGCGCGTTCACGGCATCGTGTCTCTCGAAATCGCGGGCAACCTGCCTCCCTTCGGCGCAAGCGGAGACGACTTGTACCTGTATGAAATGAATTCCCTTACACAACAATTCATCAAGGAGTAAATCATGAAAGCAGTCATTCTGGATGGTTCAAACGAAAACGAAGTAACCGGTCAGCATGTTCGCACCGCGTTGACAGCCGAGCTCGAAGCACGCGGCTGGGAAATTGAGCATATGCAATTATGTGAGACCAAGATCGGCAACTGCGCCGGAGATTTCTTCTGCTGGATCCGCAGCCCGGGCCTCTGCAACGTCAATGACGCCAACCGCATCATCGCCGCCTCGATAGCTAATTGCCAATTGTTGGTTTATCTCACCCCGATCACGTTTGGCGGATATTCATCGTCACTCAAGAAAATGGTGGATCATCAAATCCAAAATGTCCTGCCATTCTTTCAACAGGTCAATGGCGAGACGCACCATCAAAAGCGTTATCCTACTTATCCGGACTTTTTGGCAATCGGTTGGATGGATCAGCCCGACGCGCAAACCGAATCCATATTCCGGCATCTGACTTATCGCAACTCCATCAATTTTTACGCCAAGAGATTTGTCGCGGGAGTGGCGTTAGCGGATCAGACCAAAAGCCAGATTCAATCATCGGTGCAGAATTGGTTGAACGAACTGGAAGTCGGAAAAAACATCCAGCCGGTGAAGCTGCCTGAAAGTCAGAATGGAAACGTTGAGCCGATTTCAATTAAACGCGCGCTGCTGCTCGTCGGGAGTCCGCGCACGCGCAAGAGCACATCCAATTCGCTCGGCGGTTATCTCTTCGACCAATTGGGTAAACACAATATTCAAACCGAGACCATTTATATCCACACCACCATGTACTCAGCGGAAAGAACGAAAGCCATGTTGGATGCCGTCGACGCGGCAGATTTAGTCATGCTGGCATTCCCGTTGTATGTCGACTCTTTGCCTGCGCCAGTCATGAATGCACTCGAACAGATTGGGGCACATCGCGCATCACAAGGCAAACATCATCAATTATTCGCCGCCATATCCAATTGCGGTTTCCCCGAACCGAACCATAATGCCACTGCATTAGCAATCTGCGAAAACTTTGCGAGGCTAGCTCATTTTGACTGGGCGGGTTCTTTAGCCTTGGGTGCAGGCGAAGGCATGGTCCACGGCGCATCATTGAACGAATTGGATGGACGTGTTATTCCATTGAAGAAAGCTCTCGACCTCGCCGCAGAATCACTTGCGCAAGGCATGGCGATTCCATCAGAGGCGCAAGCGTTACTGGCAAAACCATTTGTCCCGGGCTGGCTGTATCGCGCCATGGGAGTGTATGGCTGGAGACAGCAAGCCAAAGTGTATGGTGTAGCAGGTAAAGCGAAGAGAAGACCTTATATCGAAACCAACGTGTAACAAAGAAAATTGATATGAAAACATCCACTTATATCAACCTACATAAGATTTTAGTGATACCGATTGTTTTAGGATTTATGTGGTATTTCAACAATTGGTCGGTCGAGGCATTTGTTTATCTGGCCATGCATGGAACCTACACAATTCTCTGGCTAATCAAACAAGCTCTCTTCGGTGACAAAAGATTCGAGGAAAAGCAACCGCTCTGGATAGGAACTCTCTTTATCTTTCTCCCCTTGGCGGGATATTACGTCGCACCTTACCTCCTCATCAGCAGACACCTCGTGCTCCCACCATATCTCTTTGGGCTAGTCTTATTCATCTACATCATGGGAGTCTTTCTGCACTATGTGAGTGATGCGCAGAAATATTACACGCTCCATCTGCGCAAGGGGTTGATCACAGAAGGACTCTTCAGCCGGATACGTAATCCAAACTACCTTGGTGAAATCCTGATTTACATCGCATATGCAATGATGTCAATGAACTGGATTCCATTTGTTATTCTGGGAGCCTGGGTCTTGGGCTTCTTCTTGAAGAACATGCTTGCCAAGGATAAGTCGCTCTCCAGGTATCCCGAATTCGAGGCATACCGGAAGAAAACCGGCTTACTGTTTCCAAAAATCTAAACCCAATTAAAGGTAGTGGATAAATGAACATTTTGTTTTCACTCACATGGCTTGCTGTTGGCGGCGCCCTTCGCTTTTTCGATTTTGGCAAAAGGACCATTCCGGTGGCGGTTTGGTTATCTCCGATTTTTCTGCTTCACTTTTCGCACGCCAACGATCCTTTGATCGGGACGCTGGCGATCTGGTCTGTGATTTTTCTGGCGGCCCTTTTTGCTTATCGTGATGTAATTCCGGTGCCGGGAATTTTTTATCCGCTTATAGTAGCTTTCATTAGCATGACTGGGACTTTGCCCTATCTGGCTGACCGCCTGTTATATGCACGTTTGCCCGGTTTTGCGGCTGTCATGGTGTTTCCCATTGCATGGGTTATTATAGAATTTATCACCGCCCGCACTAGCCCATATACCACGTGGGGCTCCATTGCATACACACAGTATGGCAACCAGCCGCTGATGCAACTCGCTTCGGTCACTGGATTGTGGGGAATTTCTTTTCTCATCGCGTGGTTTGGTTCGACCGTCAATTGGGCATGGGACAAACAATTCAATTGGTCAATGATTCAGGGCGGATTATTGGCTTACGCTGTGACGTGGAGTCTGGTTATGTTAGCCGGAGGAATGCGCCTCATATGGGTCAAGTCACCGAGGACAGTTCGCGTTGCAACGATTGGTTGGCCTGAGAATATCTTGGGAAGAGATACATTTACGCGCCTTTTTACATCCGAGCCGCTTTCAGAAAAAGAGCGTATAGATTTTCGGAATGCCTTTGGTAATCTACAAAATTATTTTCTGGAAGAGAGTCAACGTGAAGCTTGCGCAGGTGCCAAAATCGTTGTCTGGCCTGAAGCAAACTTATTGATTTTTCAAAGGGATCAAGCCGTATTTATGGAACGGGCCGCGAAGTTGACGCGTGACGCGCAAATATATCTTCTAATGGGGATGGGAACCATTATCGATGGCAATCCGGCCCGCTTGGAGAACAAAGCGGTGCTAGTGGATCCATCCGGTAATCCCGTTTATTCGTACATAAAGAAAAACCCGGTTCCGGGTTGGGAAGCGCAGATCAGCGTCCCATCGGATGGCCGAATCCGTACCTATGATTCAGAATACGGGCTTCTTGCGTCAGCCATTTGCTTCGATATGGATTTTCCACAATTCGTTCGGCAGGCTGGCAAAGCGGGAACGGATATCATGCTCGTGCCTGCCAGCGATTGGGAGCCGATCAAACATCTGCATCACGCAATGGCTGTCTTCCGAGCAGTTGAAAACGGGGCATCCCTGGTCCGTGCAACACGCTGGGGAAATTCCACTGCAGTTGATTCGTTCGGACGCACGCTGGCGATCATGGATAGCTTTTCTTCCGCACAAAACATGATGGTCGCAGAGGTTCCAATCAGTGGTCTGCGCACCATCTACTCAAAATTAGGAGATTGGTTCGCATGGTTGTGTATTGCCGGGCTATTGGGCCTTGTTGGATTTGCAATTACAGGAATCTTCTAAAACTAAATTCAAGGAAAAGGACAAGAATCATGCCTGAGCTACATATAATTTTTGGAACCGGTCCGCTTGGAAAGTGGACAGGGCGCGAATTGATCAAGATGGGCAAGCGGGTGCGTCTGATCAATCGTTCGGGAAAAACGGATCGTTTACCCGAAGGCGCGGAGATCGTCGCGGGGGATGCGTATGATGTGAATAAAAACATCGAGTTGACCAAAGGCGCGGCGGTTATCTATCAGTGTGCACAACCACTGTATTACGAATGGGCTGAGAAGTTCCCTCGATTCCAATCGGCGATCATGGAAGCGGCCGCTGCAAACAAATCAAAATTCATCGTAGCAGATAATTTATATATGTACGGTGACACGCACGGAGGACCTATCCGTGAAGAAATGCCTTATCAGGCACATACGAAGAAAGGCAAAGTCCGCGGCGAGATGGCGAATATGGTGATGGAAGCGCATCGCGCCGGAAAAGTCCAGGCTGCCATTGCGCGCGGATCACATTTTTTCGGTCCTGATGATCATAACATGACAGATTTGGCCATTCGTCCTGCGGTTGAATACAAAGCAGCGAAACTTCTTGGACGAACCGATCAACTCCACACCTTTTCGTACGCGCCCGACTTCGGAAAATTGCTGGCAACCCTCGGAACGCGCATAGATGCGTTGGGACAAATCTGGTTCACGCCCAGCCCGGCGCCCATCACACAAAATGAATTCGTCAAGATCATGGAAGCGGAACTTGGTCATCGCGTAAAAACGCTGGTCGCCGGAAAAATCCTGTTGAGTGTTCTTGGCTTGTTCGATCCGAACACCCGCGAAACTGTCGAGATGATATATGAATGGACTCAACCATTCATCATGGATTCGAACAAAGCTGAGAAAGCCTTCGGATGGAAAGGCACATCGCTGCAACAAGCGATCCACGAAACTATCTCGTGGCTGAAAGAAGATATCAAAAAACAGTAAACACCTTTATTGGAGAAAAAGAATGACAAAAATATTTAATGGTCGTTATACAGCCAAAACAGATCAACCTTTTGTAGTATTTCTTATCGGCATGCGCATCAATCAGTGGTGGCGCTTCGATAAATGGATTCCGGTCGCATCCGCCATGACGCCGATGCTGACCACACTCTTCACGCATCCAGAAAAAGGATTTTTACATGGAGAATTTTTCTGGAACTTTAGCGGACCGGTCTTGATCCAATATTGGCGTTCCTTCGAGGACCTGGAGCGATTTGCACGTCAACCATCCGAGCCACATCTCGAGCCTTGGAAGAAATTCAACCAGGCAGTGGGTGCGAATGGCACCGTTGGAATCTGGCATGAAACGTATATTGTCAACCCAAATCAATTTGAATGTGTCTATGGCAATATGCCGTTATTCGGACTTGGCGCGGCCATGGAACATGTCGAAGCAAGCGGAACGCGTGAAACTGCCAGACTGCGTTTGAGTGCAAATAAAGCTTTATAAGACCAAGCTGACAAGCCATGCGGACTTGTCAGCTTGGTTATTTAACCAGTGACATTTACCCCTTCTCATTCAAATCCAAATTGAGTATCATTCCGTCATCGGCGCCAGAATTTCAAAGTCGTATTCCCCGAAGTAAATCAATTGACTTTACGACAGGCGGCCTCATCCAAAACTTGAGGACATCATGTCGCATACCAACGCTCAAAAGGAAAAACGTTCTGCCGCGTTAAGTTCGGTTCTTTTCGCCATCGGCCTGACCAGCTTCAAAATCATCGTCGGCCTGCTGACCAATTCACTCGGCATCCTCGCCGAAGCTGCGCATTCCGCGCTTGATCTCGCCGCGGCGCTGATGACATTCTTTGCCGTCGGCATGGCCGATAAGCCTGCTGACAAGGAACACAACTTCGGTCACGGTAAGATCGAAAACTTGTCGGCGCTCTTCGAAGCCATTTTATTGCTGGGCACCTCGGCCTGGATCATTCATGAAGCCATCGATCGGCTGTTCTTCACCAAAGCCGAAGTGGAGGTTTCCATCTGGTCGTTCATCGTCATGGGGACTTCGATCGCGATTGATGCCACCCGCTCACGGATTTTGTATCACGCCGCCAAGAAATATAATTCACAGGCACTCGAAGCGGATGCGCTTCATTTCTCGACCGACATCTGGTCTTCGAGCGTGGTCATCCTCGGCCTCATCGGCGTGACACTGGCCCGCTCGATACCGGCGCTCCACTGGATGTCCGAGGCGGACGCGGTGGCGGCGATGGCCGTGGCGTTGATCGTCATTTTCATCAGCGGCGAATTGGGCTGGCGCACCATCAACGCCTTGCTCGACGCCGCGCCCAAAGGCATGACGGAAAAGATCAGGGCCAATGTTGGAAAGATGAAAGGCATTCACGATTGCCACGCGGTGCGCATCCGGCCGTCCGGGGCAATCTGGTTTGTGGATTTGCATGTCACGATGGATGGAGACGCCACGCTCAACGAAGTCCACGAGATGACCGAGAAGATTGAAAAAAGAGTGCATAGGCTGTTGCCGCGATCCGATGTGACCGTGCACGTCGAGCCGCCGGAGATGGCGGAGAATTAATGATTGTGTGTCATTGCGAGGAGCGTAGCGACGTGGCAATCTCCTGCGGCGGGATCAATGCTGCGTAACGAGCTGCAGGAAGACACAGATCACCAGCGTTCCGATCGTGCCGTTGACCACCTCAACCAGCAAAAGCTGGAATGGGTAGGTGGTCTGAATCCACATATTCCAGAATTTGGGGTAGACCCGAATCGCGGCGAACAAAAGCCCCAGAAGCAGCGCCCCGCCATACCCGTTCAGTCCCACCAAAGGCCGCAACCAGACGAAAGCAAAAGTCAGAATATAAACCTCAACCTGAGTCCCGAAAAATTGAGTTACAAAGTACCTGACTTGTGACGGCCATTTTCTTACGGCCGGACTTTCCGCTTCGGCACCGGCGGAAATACGATCTGTAAGCGGATTGCCATACAGAATTCCGATCACGACAAAATGCACCAGACCTGCCACTGCACCCCATATCAAGACTGTGATGATCATGGATTGCTCCTTGGAATAAAACTAAGACGGAATGGATATGGACAGTAGTTTCTTTTTTCATAGTCGCCACCTATCCGACAACACTTCCTCCGCGGCGCTTACTCACGCGCCGATTTCAATTCACGATCTTCAACGATGAGTTGTGTTTACTTCAACCAACAGCCTTTAAAACCTTAAGCGCCCGCAATGTGACCCACTGATTCGGTTCTTTCTTCGCACCGAAGTCCAGCCACGTTTTGCCGGCGTAATCGAATTCCATCAGCCATTGACCCTGCTCATTTTGTTTTCCGCGGATGATATCGAGCGTGTTCGTCAAGCGTTTGTCTTTGCCATAACCCAAATTGACCATCGCTTCGGCAAGCTGAAGCAAATCGGTAATGTAGAACACGGGGAAGCCGAACTTCCACCAGTTGCGGCTGGGTGCATCGTCTTGGCGCGTCGGATATTCTGCCGTTGCGGGATCGATGCCAAGGAAAAAATCTGTGCCTTGTTTGATCGCCTTTCGAATCAATGGCGTTCGTCCCTTCACAGGGATTTGGCCAAGCGCCAGGATCACTTTGACCCCGCCCCACGCACACGAAAGTTTATTATTGATGCCGCAGGCAAAGGTTGGGCTGGACTTGAAATAGTAATAACGAACTGCTGCGTCTTTCTCTTCCGCGGCTGCGATGCCATCGCCCGTGACCGTGCGCGCCATCCATTCGTAGGCTTTTTCCAAGCGCGGATCATCGTAACCAATTTGCATCAATGGCCAGCACAGATTTCCCTGCAGGCAATCAATTGTTCCAGAAGGCGCGCCGGAAGTAGAGCTTGTGAATTGACCGCCTTCACACAGTTGATCCAATAAATATTTGCAAGCTTGCTCGATACGTTTATCTTCATGGATGGATGCGCCCAGTTGCGCCAATAAAATAATAGACCAAACGGTGGAACGATATTTTTGGGTGTAACCCGGACCCGGCTTGACCCAATATCCCTCTTTCTCCATCTTGGACAAGACAAGCGCAATCGGTCCCGCTTTATGAGCGGACTTGCGCGCCGATTTCAATTCACGATCTTCAGCGGGGATGTCAAGCACATCGCGGAGAGCAAGATAACGAACGCCGGGATTCTCAGAACTCCAATAACCACGGCAGAGAGTCACTTCGCAGTTGATCCTTCCAAGACATATATGCCTCCGTTCGGAATCAAATATACCAAGTCTAATAACAGTATAATACTTTGAGCCATTGAAGATGGCAGAGAATTAAATCTTTTAGTACTTAGTCAGAAAAAACTGATAATACCAATTGACAGCAGTAATCACGGCTAAAAGAACTGTAGCGCCCGCCAGGACCCAAGTTGCCCATTTGAGGCTAGCGGCATGCTTCTCAGACGCTTTCGCAGCTTTGATGAGTGCTTCTGAGTGTTGGCTCAAAGCGCGTTCCGTCAACTTGGAAGAGTATATTGCTGATGCTGCAATAGCCCAAGAAGTTATTCCTGTTTCATTTAGTCCTGCTGTCCTTAGAGAGCGTTTTAAAAGTCATGTTGCAAGCATTTTTAGCATGCGTCGAGTGCTGGCGATATAAACCATACTCTCACTGGATAATGTAGTGTGCTCATAGTCGCGAGCCAAACGCCGATAGCGACCTAACCATCCGAAAGTTCGTTCCACGACCCAGCGGTGAGGGAGCACTTTAAAACCTTTGACATCATCGGAACGTTTCACGATCTGCAAGGTCCAACCGAAACGTTGGCGGACGTCATCGATAATCGAAGGGTACCCGCCATCGGCCCAGATGAGCTTCAAGCGACACCAGCGATTATGAAGACTATGTTTGATGCGATCAAACAATTTTTGCAAAGTCAGGATGCCTCCGGCTCCATCTTGGATGCTGGCACTGTGCACTACGACTAACAACACCAAGCCCAAAACATCCACGACCAAGTGTCGCTTCCTGCCCGGCGTCTGCTTATGCACATCCACCCCCCGTTCTTCACCGCCTTCCGAAGTCTTCACACTTTGGCTGTCGATCACCGCCGCACTCGGCTGTTCGTTGCGCCCCGCTTTCTTTCGCACTTTCTTCACCAACACCTCATTGATTTGTTGCCACAGCCCATCCTGTTGCCAGCGCCAATAGTAGTAGTGCACCGTTTGCCATGGAGGAAAATTGATGGGCAACATACGCCATTGACATCCGGTGCGGTTGACGTACAGAATCGCATTGATAATCTGCCACTTTTCCCATTTCGGCGGTCGCCCCATTTTGTAACTTGGAAGGAATTCCATTATCTGCTGCCATTCGGTATACTTGAGATCGGTCGGGTAGGTTTGGTTGAATTTAGCCATTCTCCAATCTTCCTCGACCACTTTTAAAACACTCTCTTAGAAAATTCTTTGTCTCTTCGTCTAAAGTATGATTTCGTCTTGATGCATTACAGACTCTGCTATACTTCACACGGTCACAAATTGCGTTTTTTCAAAGAGCTGAAAACGCAAAGTTAGCAAAGAATCGAGATCGGATTTGTGAGTTGTCATGGTTTCGTCCAAGCATTTTGAAATGGCAGCTTTGAAGGCTGGGAATTTTTCGTAGGAGTGGGCATACAGGCATTTCTTCTTCACAAACTTCCAGATGCGCTCAATCAAGTTGAGGTTGGGCGAATAGGACGGCAGGAAGCACAATTCGATGTTCAGGCTTTTGGCTTTTTCCATGACGAGAGCACATCTTTGATAGCGAGCATTATCCAAGAAGATGGTAATCGGGCTGCCGATATAAAAAGTTGCGATCTTCTCCAAAAGCGCACACACGCTCTGCGCCGTAATGTAGGTGTCATTCGTGACCGTCAGCATTTCATGCGTCACGGCATTGAGCGCACCCAAGACGTTGAAGCGTTGCCGACCCGAAGGCGCTGGAATAAAAATACGAGTCACGGACCACAGACAGCCGAGAAAAGCAGATAATACGAAATAGGCCGCATCCATGAAAAGAACCACCCTCTTCCCCGCCTGCGCTTCATCTAAACGAGTTTGCATTTCTTGTTCCAGAAATTCTTTCTGTTTTTCTGGATCGGCTTTGGCTGGCAGGCTGCCTACTTTCCTGTAACGGAGATTGAGTTTTTTTTGAAAAACTCACGCACTTGGCTTTGACTACGCTTCACACCCGTGATCTCTTCAATCTCCTTTTGCGCTTCCTTGATACTGGCTGGCGGATTTTCTCGAAAATACGCTTCCAACGATACAATATGCTTGACCAACTCGCCTTGAGGTTTATAGTAGTTGATTTCCTTTAACTTCTCTATGCCGCCTTGCTGATAAAGTTCATAGTATTCTCGAACGGTATTTCCGCTGACGCCCACGATTTCTTCAATCTGCTCAGGCGATAAGTTATACGCTTTGAGCAGGAGTGCTTCCAAAGTGGTTTCGTTCTCCGAACCATTCGGCGCTGGACTAACGGCACAAGATGGTTGTAGCGTTGATAGCGCATTTCTGCAATCTGTTCCGATGTGAATTCGAGGTGAATGGTCATAGCCCCATCTTACCAAAACTTTAGCCCCCCGTTTCTTAAAACCGCAATTTATGCCCGCTCTCAGTATACCTGCAACCCTTCCCGCTCTGCTGTGAATTGTCATTGCGAGGAGGTCGAAGACCGACGTGGCAATCCCCTGTTTGGTGATTAGTTGAGATTGCCACGCCCCTTCGGGGCTCGCAATGACATTTACTCGACTTGCAATCCTTCCCATTCCCCTAACTTCTCATCCATCTCTTTTTGGATGCGCTCGTATTCGTTATTTCAATAATCCCGACATTTCCAAAACCTGCTTTGACCACAATGCCGATTGTTCGGCGACTTGTTTCCGCTTAAACGGGTCATTCCAGATGGTTTCCCATTGCAATTGCCAGAGGGCAAGCTGGATTTGCAATTCAACCAATTTCTCTGCGGTGTGGATTTCTGCTTGGGCAGCTGTCCATTCGATAAACATCTTGCTTTCATCAATAAGGCCCTCGACCGCTTCTTCTCCTGCTTCGTTTGCAGAAAAGGATTTGACGCGGCTCAGGTTTGCAGCTAATCCGCCCAGACGAACCGATAAATCGTCACGCAAATACCGTTCTTGAATTTGAGTCCATTCTTTCATACGCCGCCTAGCCGTTCGATTGCAATCCCCGCGACTTGTTTACGAATTTTTGGATCAAGAATCTCCATGGACGGGTTTTGCTGTCGAGGACGAATATTGATCAGCGATTCGAATGTTACTTGCTGAGTGGAGGGATTCCAGTCCGCGCCCCAAATGTGTTCCTGCTGACTTCCAGCCTCAAGCAACACCGCTTCACAATCCGCGTGCATAACTCCGCCACCCGCCAAAATACCACGTTCGATATCAACCGCCAGTTTAATGTAAGTTTGAAGCATTTCCAGCATTTCTTTGATTTGTTCGGGTGTTGCGTGCTCACGAATAATATAAATCACTGTAATTCCTCGTGCGCGATTATAGCAGACATCATCCTTGCAATCCTTCCCACTCCGCCAACTTCACATCCATTTCTTTTTGAATGCGCTCATATTCTCTGCTGATCTTCACCACTTCACTCGCACTCACGAGCGGACTCTCCAACTGTGCGCTGAGATTTGCCAAATCCTTCTCCAGTGAGGCGATGGCGTTTTCAAGTTCCTGCAATTGGGCAAGTCGTCGGCGTTCGTCCTTGGTCTTTGCGCTTTGCGTTTTAGGTTTTGCGGGAGTAGTAATTCGGGAATCGGCAATAGTAGTCGCCATCCGCGCGGCTTCCTTCTCACGTTCCTCTTTCATCTGCGAATACGTGCCGTTGAAGGCGGTCATCTGGTTTTCATCCGGGTTCACTTCCCAAATTTGCGTCGCCAGTGCGTCCACCAAATAGCGATCATGCGTCACGAGCAATATCGTACCGGCATAATCGTCCAATACCGCTTCGAGAACTTCCTGCGAAGGAATATCCAGATGATTGGTCGGTTCATCGAGCAGCAATAAATTTGTATCCTGTAATGCGAGTTTCGCTAATGCAAGTCGTCCGCGCTCGCCACCCGAAAGCATCGATACTTTCTTATAAGCGTCTTCGCCGCTGAATAAATATCTGCCGAGGTAATCGCGGATTTGTCCCGGCAGCCAATTCGGCATGATCGAATCAATTTCTTCGATCAATGTGTGCTCTGGATTTAAGCCTTCATGCGCCTGTGCGAAATATCCAACGTTAAGACTTGCACCGAGCATCACTTCACCCGCCAACGGTTCGGTCTGACCGAGAATGGTTTTCAAGAAAGTGGTCTTGCCTGCGCCGTTGGGTCCGATCAACGCCGCGCAATCCGTTCGACGCAATTCGATATCCGGTGCGCGGAAAAGCAATTTGCCGGGGTAACCCACCTGAAGGTCGCGCGTGCGAATCACCAACTCGCCTGAACGTTTTTGCGAACCGAGTTTCAAATGCAAATGCGGCAATGTTCGAACCGGCGAACGCAAAGCGCGCACATGCTTCTCGGCTTCTTCCACGCCAAACGGACTCTGTGGTGGTTTCAACATCGAGCTGTGACCAATTGGTGTTGAGCACCGCCTCCATGCCGACCTGCTCGATGGCTTGCACAGTGCGCGTCAGCCGCCGCAATTTGCCTTTGGCTTGCTGCACGTTTTGCCCCGCAATATTTTTCTTGATGTATTCCATATCCTTTAAAAGCTTGTCGCGTTCGCTCTCGAAAGTTTCCTGCCGTCGATCCGCGCGTTCCTGACGTTGATGCAGGTACGCCGAGTAATTGCCATGATACAGCTCGAACACACCCGGATGCATTTCAAGAATCACATTACAGGCTTTATCGAGAAAATAACGATCATGCGAAACGACGACGGCCGCGCCGTCCCATTGCGCCAGATAATTTTCCAGCCATTCAACCGCGGCGATGTCGAGATGATTGGTAGGTTCATCGAGCAATAACAAATCGGGGTTCGATAACAATAATCGCGCGAGATAAGCGCGTGTGCGCTGTCCGCCCGAAAGATGATCTAGCGAAAGCGTGTAATCCTCTTCGCCAAAGCCGAGACCGGTCAACACTTGTTTGATGCGCGTGACGTAGGTGTATCCGCCGCGCCGCTCGAACTCTTCTTGAAGTTTTCCGTAATGATCCATTACTTCATCGGCGTGCGTCGCCATTTGAGATTCGAGTTGATGCAATTGCTCCTGCATTCGAATCAATTCATCGAAGACCGAATGACACGCGTCCCACAATGTGCCGGTCATTTCAAAATCCGCTTCCTGCGGAAGATATCCGATGCGTGCGCCGCGGGCGCGATGCACTTCTCCGGATGAGGCTTCGTCCGCGCCGACAATGATGCGCAGCAAAGTGGTTTTGCCTACGCCGTTGGGTCCAACCAGCGCGAGCCGGGAACCTTTTGCCACCGTGAAGCTGACATTAGTGAAAAGGTCCATCGCGCCGAAAGACTTGGTGAGGGAGGAAACAGTAATGAGAGACATGGAAGATGGTTAATAGTGAATGGGTAATAGTTTGAATGCCCCTGAATTATAAAGCACGCCAGCGAATCCCCTCCGCCTGGCAGGCACCTCCCCCGTTTTCAGTGAAAATTGGGGATGCTAAGTGGAAGTAAAAATCTATTCCTCTTCTTCATCATGCGATTCAGGAATATGGATGGGCCTCTCTTTTCCCAATTCCAACGAGTGTTGACACGCCGATATCATCCCCTCCTGGGATTGCTTCGCTCACTTGCAATGACATACTTATTGGAACCGAATCTCTTCGACACGCCAGCTTTCTTCGCCCATCAGCTTTTTCAAGCGCGATAATAACTCGGCATCAATGCGTGTTGTATCGCTGGGGAAGTCAATTAAATGTCCTTTGCCTTCCTCGAACACATGGAACGAGAAGCGGTCGCGTCCGTGGAATGAAATCAATGTGCCGTAAAGCGTTTTGATTCGGCGCTTATCATGATCCTTATCGCCCGTCGAACGCAGGATCACCGTGATCTGTTTCGGCGGATGCGTTGAGTCTTCTTCCTGTGCCAGCGGAACGTATAACGATGGTGGAAGTTTCGGTTCGATCTTCATCGGCACGACGGGCTGCAATGCAACCGCTTCGAGCGGAACTTCTATCGGCTTCACATCTTCAACTTCTGCTTCGCTTTGGGCTGATTCGGTAATATCGCGTGCCTCGATATTTTTGTCATACACTTTTGGCTCGGAGCGCGCTGCAATCTCCGCAGCTTCAAACGACGGTTGCCATTCATCTTCCCAGCCAGCGGGAAAATTATCTGGCGGTGGCGGAAAAACATTTGTTTTCGAATCATTCGCAGGTGTAGGCTTAGCTGCATAAGCAACCGGCTTCTCTGCAACTTGAGGTATCGGCGCGCGTTTGACGGGTTGATTCGCAGGACGCGGCACAGCCTTCGAAACGGGAGCCGCTTGCGGAATCGATGAACGTGTGCTGAGCGCAGTCGAAGCATCATCCAATGCTTCGGTCACTTTGATCTCAGTTCGAATCGAATCCACTAAAACTTTCGGCGGCGTACTGCTCGTATCCGCTTTGCCTTCGACGATGATAATTTGCCCGATGCTCAATTGCTCGCGATATTTTTCCCAGGTGCGCGGGAACAACACGAGTTCAATGTTGCCTTGAATATCCTCGATGGTGACGAAGCCCATGGCTTTGTTGGTCTTGGTCATGTATGGACGCACGTTGGTGACCAAACCCGCCACGCGAATCTTTTCTTCATGCTGTGCTTCATTCAACTGTCCCGAGAAATGCGTGACGATTTGTGTCAGCGTTTGCTGATATGGCGTGAGCGGGTGATCGGAAATGTAAAGACCGATCAGCTCACGTTCCCAATTGAGCTGTTCACGTTTATCCACGTTGTTGACATCGGGCAATGTGATGGTTTCCGTGACGCCAGTGACCGCGCCAAACAAACTGAGTTGTCCCGCTTCCGCTGCGCGGAAATGATTACTGCTGATGGCGACGATGCGTTCCAATGAAGCCAACAGCGCGGCGCGGTTGCCAAACGAATCCATCGCGCCGACTTTGATCAAACATTCCAGGGCGCGCTTGCCAACCGCGCGCAAATCCACGCGACGCACAAAATCATTCAGGTCTTTGAATACGCCGTTTCGTTTGCATTCTTCAATGATCAACTCCACCGCGCTTTGACCCGTGTTCTTGATCGCACCGAGTCCAAAGCGAATGTTGGGTTTGCCATCCACATCTTCAATTTCAAAATCCCAGCCGGATGTGTTGATTTGCGGCGGAAGCACCGGCACGCCCATTGAGCGCGCGTCGGCCACATACAATGCAACTTTTTCAGTTTGCCCCGCCGAGGCGGAAAGCAGAGCCGTCATATATTCAGCGGTGTAACGCGCTTTGAGATATGCGGTCTCGACCGCGATTACACCGTAGTCCGCGGCGTGCGACTTGTTGAAGCCATAACGCGCAAACTCTTCCCAGTCGGAATAAATTGCTTCGGCGATTTCGGAAGCCATTCCCTGCTTGATCGCTCCCGCTACAAATTTCTTGCGATGCTTCTCGATATCTTCTTTCTTTTTCTTCGAGATCGCTTTGCGTAATTCATCCGATTCGGACGGCGTATACCCGGCCAGTTCCACTGCGGCCCGCATCAACTGTTCCTGGTAGAGCGGAATGCCGTACGTGGATTCAAAAATGGGTTTCATCGCCGGATGACGATATTCGACTTCCGCTTCGCCGTGCATGCGCGCAATGTAATCGGGGATGAACTGCATCGGCCCGGGACGATATGCCGCGACCATGGCGATGACGTGATCCAGCTTGGTTGGCTTCATTTGGACAATGTAGCGCGTCATCCCACCGCCTTCCACTTGGAAGACACCGGCGGTTTGTCCACTGCCCAGCAGCTCGAACGCTTTTGGATCGTCGAGCGGAATGTTATTTAGATCGAGATGAACGCCGTGACGTTCCTCGATCATGTCACAGGCTTTCGCCATCACGCTTAATGTGATCAGCCCGAGGAAATCCACTTTCAGCATGCCCAGCGAATCGAGGATACCCATTTCGAATTGCGTGACTGTTTTGATGGGCGTTTCTTCCGAGCCAGAGGTGGGGCGATGCAACGGAAGATATTCAAGAATTGGTTTATCGGAAATCACCACGCCCGCGGCATGCGTGCCTGCGTTGCGCACTGTGCCTTCCATCCTGGCGGCAATGTCAATCAGTTCATGCAAGTGCGGAGTTGAATCGTAAACTTCCTTAAATTCAGGAATAGCCAACGCATCTTCCATCGTGGTCGCTCTGCCTGAAACGAACGGCACCAACTTCGCGATGCGATCCACTTCATTCAATGGAATATCCATCACGCGGCCTACATCGCGCAAGGCGGCTTTGGTTCCCATCGTGCCGAAGGTGATGATCTGCGCGACTTTGTCACTACCATATTTTTTCGTGCAATATTCGAGCACCTCGGCGCGGCGGTCGTCGCGGAAATCGAGGTCAATATCCGGCATCGAAACGCGTCCCGGATTGAGGAAGCGTTCGAAGATCAATTCATGTTGGATGGGATCAACAATCGTAATGTTCAATGTATAAGCGATGATCGAACCCGCCGCCGAACCGCGTGCGTTGTACCAGATCCCATTCTCACGTGCATAGCGACATAAGTCCCACACGATTAAGAAGTATGCATCGAAGCCCATCTTGTGGACGACGCCTAATTCGTATTCGAGTCTTTCCCGGACCTCCTGGCTGGCGGCGCGATTCCCGTAGCGACTTCTCGCTCCCTCTTCGCACAAGTGGCGGAGATAGGTTTCCGCGGTATACCCTTCGGGAACTGGAAACTCCGGCAGGTGATAGCCTTTGAACGAAAGGTCAACGTTACAGCGTTCGGCGATGAGCAAAGTATTGCTTAATGATTCGGGAACTTCTGCGAATAATTGACTCATCTCCTGCGGCGTGCGCAGATAATATGAAATCATCGGTCATCCGCATGCGTTCGGGATCGGACAATAACGATTGCGTTTGAATCGCAAGCAAAATATCCTGCAGACGGGCGTCGTCCGGATTGATGTAATGCACATCGTTGGTCGCAATGAATTTCGCCGAATGCCGCGCGCCCATCTCAACCAGTCTGCGATTGAGATCGGTGATTTCTTTGATATTATGTTGTTGCAATTCAACAAAGAATCGGTCGGGACCGAAGACATCGTAATACCAGTTCATGCGCTTGACCGCTTCTTCGGGCTGGTCATCCAGCAATGCGCGCGGAATTTCCGCGGACATACAACCGGAGGTACAGATCAGCCCTTCGGAGTGAGCCGCTAAAAAGTCGTGGTCGATGCGTGGATAATAATAGAAGCCATCGAGCTGTGCGGCGGAAGCAATCTTCAGAAGATTTTTGTAACCTGTATCGTTTTCCGCCAGCAAAAGCAAATGATAGGAGGAACGGTCGAGCTTGGAATCGCGGTCGTGCATGGTGCGCGCTGCCATGTAGGCTTCGAGCCCGATGATGGGCTTGACGCCTGCTTCTTTTGCCGCCTTGTAAAAATCAATCACACCGAACATCGTGCCGTGATCGGTGATAGCGACTGCCGGCATATCCATTTCCTTGACGCGTTTGACCAGCTTCTTGATATTGCTGAAGCCGTCAAGCAGGGAATATTCGGTGTGAACGTGAAGATGGGCAAAGGTCATGGGCTGTTGCGATTATAGCACCTCGACCTTAAATTAGAACAAATGATTGCCTTAAAAATTCCTGCCATTTTGGTATATGTCTTGCCAGACAATGCTCTTTATTCTCATGGCAAATGGCTTTACTTCTTATAGGTTTCTAACAACCTGCTCTTATCCCTATGCTATAATCCCACCCCGAAAGGCGATGAATGCTTCAGAAATTTGTCAGTGTCTTCGGGGGCGACCCCAATAAACGCACCGTTGAAAAATTAGCCGGAATTGTCGACGAGATCAATTCGCTTGAGCCCGAGTTCGAACAGCTCAGCGATGAGGCTTTGCACGCCAAGACGGAAGAGTTCAAGGCGCGGCTTTCCCTCACCTCAGCTCCTATGCCGGCGGGAGAGAGTGTGCAAAGGACGGATGAGGAAAATGAAAAAAAGATTCAAGACATCCTTGAAGAAATTCTCCCCGAAGCCTTTGCGGCGGTGCGTGAGGCATCGAAGCGCACGATCGGATTGCGCCATTACGATGTCCAAATGCTGGGCGGGATCGTCCTGCATCGCGGCCAGATCGCCGAGATGAAAACCGGCGAAGGCAAGACGCTGGTTGCCACGCTTCCGCTTTATCTCAACGCGCTGACCGGACGCGGTGTGCATCTCATTACGGTCAATGATTATTTGGCTCGGCGTGATGCGCGCTGGATGGCGCCCATCTTTGACATGCTTGGACTATCGGTCGGCGTTTTGCAAATGGCCGCCGTTACCGAGAACGGCAAGAAAGCATTCCTTGTTGATTTCCAAAAAGAATCTCCGCACGAAGATCAGAATCATTTGCGGCTGGTGGATCGCGTCGAAGCGTACGCGGCGGACATTACCTACGGCACCAATTCCGAATTCGGTTTTGATTATCTGCGCGACAACATGACGATGAGCTTAGGCGACCGCGTCCAACGCGGACATTATTACTCCATCGTGGATGAAGTGGACAATGTTTTGATTGATGAAGCGCGCACGCCGCTCATCATCTCCGGCCCAGCTCAGGGCAACCTCGAGTGGTATGGCAAGATGGCGCTGGTCGTCAAACAGCTGAAGCCTGAAGATTATGAAGTCAACGAGAAGGACCGCGCCATTAATTTGACGGAAGTCGGGGTGGCACATGCTGAACAGTTAATCGGTCAGCCGCTTATGGATCCAGATCGACCCGAAGATGTCACGCCCGAGCAGGCACATCTGACCGGCTTCCTCGAACAAGCGATGCGCGCGCAATATCTATTTCATCGCAACAAGGATTATCTGGTGCAGGGCGGCAAGGTGGTCATCGTGGATGAATTCACGGGCCGCCTCATGCCCGGGCGAAGATGGTCGGACGGTTTGCATCAGGCAGTGGAGGCCAAGGAGAACGTGCGCGTCGAGCCGGAGAATGTGACCTACGCGACCATCACCCTGCAAAATTATTTCCGTATGTATAAAAAGCTGGCGGGCATGACCGGCACCGCACTGACCGAAGCGGAAGAGTTCAGCAAGATTTATAAACTGGAAGTGATGACCGTCCCAACCAATTTGGAATATCAAGCCCTGGGAGATAACGCGCCGCTGGTCGAGATCAAGGCCAAGGATGAAGAGAATTATCAGTATTCGTATTTTGCTCGAAAGGATGATGGCAAGGAACCGGTTTATTATCGACGCAAAGATTATCCCGATGCCATTTATCGAACCATCGAATCGAAGTTACGCTCCATCGTAACGGAGATCGTTCGTTATCATGTGTTGGGACGGCCGATGCTGGTCGGTACCACCTCCGTTAAATCATCCGACCGTTTATCGAATCAACTCAGAGCCGAGCCTGTGCGGCGTCTGATGCAGATTTTGTTGATTCGCCACGGTTTCATAAAATCGAATAAACGTGAAGAAGATGGAAGGCTCATCCCTGAGCTTCAGCCATTCAATGAATCATTGGAAAAGATCACGCCCGACGCATTGCGAAAGTTTGGCTCATCGTTCGGCATGACCAACATCAGCCTCGACGATCCATCAAATCTTTCAACGCTCCTCGAGATTTTAAATTTACCAACAGATACGACCGATCGTTTGAAGTCTGTCTTGCAAGCCGGTGTGCCGCATCAAGTTTTGAATGCGCGCAAGCATACGGAAAAGTCGCAGATCATCGCCAGTGCAGGCGCGTTCGGCGCGGTGACCATCGCCACGAACATGGCAGGACGCGGTGTGGATATCAAACTCGGCGGCGAGCTGGCTGAGGAAGTCATCTCGGCGGTCAATCGGGTTTTGCGCCGCGCCGGTTATGAAGATCCATTCGACATGCCGCTCGAGGAACGCCGCCAGGCGTTACAAAAAGCGGATCCATCCCAATATGGATTCTATGAAGCCGAGGTCAAGCATTTCCTGCAATACTTCGAGGATATGGAACGCGTCAAACAACTCGGCGGCCTGCATATCATCGGCTCGGAACGTCATGAGGCGCGTCGCATCGATAACCAGCTGCGCGGTCGTTCTGCGCGCCAGGGCGATCCCGGCTCGTCGCGTTTTTATCTTTCGCTCGAAGACGATCTCATGCGGCTCTTCGGCGGCGAGCAGGTCAGCGGCCTGATGCAGCGTCTCAAGGTGGACGACTCGCTTCCGCTCGAAGCGCGCATGGTCAGCGGCATCATCGAAAATTCACAGCATCGCGTCGAAGGCGCCAACTTCGATGTCCGCAAACATCTGCTCGAATACGATGACGTGCTCAACCAGCAACGTGAGCAAATCTATTCACAGCGCGATCGCATCTTCACCAAGGAGGATTTGACCGAAGATGTGGATGGGATGCTGCAGTCCGAGGTTCAGAGGCGCGTTGAGCTTGGCTTGACCGATGAAGAAGGTCCATGGAAATTGATCACCTGGCTGGAACAAGTTCAGCCGCCTTTTGAATCACAAGGGCGCCTCGTTCCGACCTTTGGGTTGTCTCTAATTCTTGAGGAGTTAAATAAATCCGGTGACGTTCGCGCGGCAACGCTGAATATCGTTTCGCGTGCGATTGAAATCGAACAGTCCCATGCCATGCGCGCCATCGAGGCTTTGATCGAGCACACGGAGCAGGCTCTTGATAATCAAATCTCCGAGCGCAGCGACGCACTGGATGCCTATTTTCAAACCCTGCACGATTCGGAAGAACCCATCCGCCCGCAGAAAGTTGCCGAAGAGCTTAGCGGATTGATTCATTTTCAACTGCGATTGAATGGCGAGCAATCCCGTTTGCTGACCCAGGATGCCGATGAATTCAAAAAATGGGTGGAGGAGTATGTTGAAGCCAATCTGATTGGCATTAATGCCAATCGCGTCATCGGCGCAGTGGAACGTCGCTTCAACGAAGCTCTGGACCTAAAGATCGATGTTTCAAACTGGGACGAGGCGGCAAATCAAATTGTGAGCGCGGCGCGTGAACTGATGACGCGCCAGCGAGAGCAATTGACCTCGCAGGTTCAACGCGATCTGGAAACGATCATGCAGCGAGAATTTGCTGATGATGATTCAAGCAAACTGCGCATCTTGTTATCGCTATCTCAAGGCGTGCGTACACTCTTCGATCAACGAACTCATCGCCAGCTTCGACAGATTTTCAACCGCTTTACTTATATCTACCTTGCCGCGCTTTTGTTGGAAAACCGCACTGCCGAGGATGTGACCGATGCCGTGCTTGACCACCTCGAAGAAGCGGAGACCGCGTTGCAGACCACCTGGGGACAAAGCGAATTTGCTCGTCTGAGTCAGAATGCCACAAAGCTATCCGACTTCGGAGCCGCTGCGAAAGTATTCGGTGAAGAAAGACAAAGTGAAGAAGTATCCGCTTTGAGTGAATCCGAGCGGGAGCAACTGACCCAGGCCATTGGATCGTACGTGCTTAATGAAGTCAAACGCCAACTATTGTTGGGCGCGATCACGGAGTTATGGGTCGAGTATTTGACGAAAGTCGAGGCCCTGCGTGTTTCAATCGGACTCGAAGCTTACGCACAACGCGACCCGCTGGTACAATACAAAGGCAAGGCTTCAGAGTTATTCCAGCAATTGCTGGCGGATGTGCGTTCCGCTGTGATTGGACGCGTGTTCTCATATCAGCCGCGGCGCATCGAGATCACGCCGACGGAAGTTGCAGAAGTGCCATCCGAAGCACAGACCGCACAAGTTGAAAGCAGCAAGAAGAAACGAAAGAGACATTGACGTCAAATAGTTACAGGCATGACTGAACGAGTCACTGCAACCTTAAAGAGACTACCGCGCCCTCCCCAAGGTGGAACTGCACCGCCATTTGGAGGGCACGTTGCGTTTGGACACCATGCTCGATATCGCGCGCCAGCACGGCATTACGATCCCCGCCGATATTTTGCGCCTGAGCACTCTGGTGCAAATGCAGGAAGAAGAAAAGTACACATTTCAGAATTTCCTATCCAAGTTCAATACATTGAGATTGTTTTATCGTTCATCGGATGTAATCCGCCGCATCACGCGCGAAGCGATTGAAGATGCGGCCAAGGATAATGTGAAATACATGGAATTGCGTTTCACACCCGTGGCGCTCAGCCGCGCCGAGCGCTTTCCGCTTCACGATGTGATTGACTGGGTGATCACCAGCGCAAAGGATGCCGCTAAAGAATTTGGCATTACAGTACGGTTGATCGCATCTGTCAACCGGCACGAAAGCCACGAACTCGCCGAACAGGTCGCATGGCTCGCTGCGGAACAAAAGGATCGCGGGCTGATCGCGATGGATCTGGCGGGCAATGAAGCCGAGTTCAAGTCCGAGCCATTCTATAGTGTGTTCAAGGAAGCGCGGCAAGCCGGACTGCATATCACCATTCACGCCGGGGAATGGGGACCGGCCGCGAATGTTAAAGAAGCTATCGATGTGCTGGGTGCAGAACGCATCGGCCACGGCGTGCGTGTGCTTGAAGACGATCAGGTGGTTGCATTGGCAAAGGAACGCGGCACTGTGTTCGAAGTCTGCGTGACGAGCAATTATCAAACCGGCGTTGTGCCTGCGCTCGAAGCACATCCGTTGGGCGCCATGCTCAAAGCGGGACTGAATGCAACGATCAACACTGACGATCCCAGCATTTCGCGCATCACGCTCAGCCAGGAATATCACACCGTCTGCGAAAGCCTGGGCTTGTCCATGGACATACTCAAGGAACGAATCGTTGCCGCGGCTCGGGCGGCATTTCTATCCGACGATGAACGCGATCAGCTGGTGAAACAACTGACGAAAGAATTGAAATTGTAGTAAAATCGCACAAAATCACAGGGTATCAAAGGCGCTCCTTTGTACCTCGCGAGCTTGTTACGAGTTCACCTTAGAGGTGACAAGATTGCTACCAAAGGAGCTGACATGAACGATTTCTTCAAAGCACGTAATAGTTTAAAAGTGGGGGACAAAGAGTACGTCATTTACCAACTCGACGCATTGGAAAAAGCGCATCTCACCGACTTGAAGCGGCTACCGTTTTCGATCCGCATCATGCTCGAGGCGGCACTGCGTCAATGCAATGACAAAGAGATTACGCAAGAAGATGTAAAAAATATCGCAGGATGGAAACCACAAGGTGTTCGTCCCGGGATTGCATTTTTGCCCGCACGCGTGGTCATGCAGGATTTCACGGGAGTCCCAGCAATTGTAGATTTGGCTGCGATGCGCGCGGCCGTTGCCCGTCTCGGCGGCGACCCGAAGAAGATCAATCCGCTTGTGCCCGTGGATCTCGTCATTGACCATTCAATCCAGGTTGATTTCTTCGCGACTGCTGATGCACTTCAACGAAATACCGAAGTTGAGTTTCAGCGCAACCGTGAGCGTTACGAATTTTTGAAATGGGGACAAAAGGCGTTTCGCAATTTCCGCGTTGTCCCGCCGATGACCGGCATTGTGCATCAGGTCAATCTTGAATATCTTGCCGATGTCGTTATGGTCAAAACCGAGCACGGCGAAACTTTCGCTTTTCCTGATACGCTGGTCGGCACCGATTCGCATACTACAATGATCAATGGACTTGGCGTGCTGGGTTGGGGCGTGGGCGGCATCGAAGCCGAAGCAGTGATGCTTGGTCAGCCGATGGATATGCTCTTGCCGGATGTGATCGGCTTTAAACTGCACGGCAAATTAAGAGAAGGCGTGACCGCCACTGACCTTGTGCTCACTGTGACGCAAATGCTGCGCCAGAAAGGCGTGGTGGATAAGTTTGTTGAGTTCTTCGGTCCCGGCCTCGACTCGATGTCTTTGCCTGACCGCGCTACCATCGGCAACATGGCTCCCGAATACGGCGCGACGATGGGTTATTTCCCAGTCGATGCTGAAACGCTTCGTTATATGAAATTGACCGGTCGTCCAGATGAAGTGATCGAACGAACCGAAACGTACATGCGCACGCAAGGATTATTCCGCGACGCATCCTCGCCTGATCCTAAATTCACCGATACGCTCGAACTCGATCTAGAACTCGGTTGTGCCATCCTTGGCTGGACCCAAACGACCGCAGGATCGCGTACCGATGTCTGAACTCAAGGAAACCTTTGAGAAAGCATTGACTGCCCCAGTCAAAGAGCGCGGCTTTGAGTTGAAGCCTGAAGCATTGAACGCCGAAGCGACGTTCGGGACTAACGGCGGCTCGCGCACAATGAAGCATGGCGCGGTCGTCATTGCCGCGATCACTTCCTGCACCAACACCTCCAATCCGTCCGTGTTGATCGCGGCCGGATTGGTTGCAAAGAAAGCCATCGAAAAAGGATTGACTGTTCAGCCTTATGTCAAAACGTCGCTTGCGCCTGGCTCGCGCGTCGTGACTGATTATTTGAAGAAAGCGAATCTGCTCGACCCGCTTGCCAAACTTGGATTCAATGTTGTGGCTTATGGATGCACAACATGTATCGGTAACAGCGGTCCGCTTTCGAGTGAGGTCTCGCGTGCGGTCACCAGCGGCGATCTGGTTGCCGCGGCGGTGCTATCGGGCAATCGTAACTTTGAAGGCCGCGTCCATCCGCTGGTCAAAGCCAACTTTCTCGCCTCACCGCCGCTCGTCGTGGCATACGCGCTAGCCGGCACAGTTGATATTGATCTCAACAAAGAACCGCTTGGCAATGATCCAAAAGGCCGGCCTGTTTATCTTAAAGATTTATGGCCCAGCCAGGATGAAATCAAAACCGCCATTGCCTCCAGCGTAGATGTGAGCATGTTCAGGGATCGTTATTCCAGCGTATTCGAAGGCTCCGATATGTGGAAGGCGATCAAGGTTTCGGGCGGTGATATTTATGAATGGGACAAGGCTTCAACCTATATTCATCATCCGCCGTATTTCCAGACTTTGACTTTGGATGTCCCATCCGTGAATGACATCAAAGGCGCTCGCGTCCTCGGACTTTTTGGCAACTCGATCACCACCGATCACATTTCACCTGCTGGTAACATTGCCGCGGATTCTCCTGCCGGAAAATTCCTGCAAGAACATAATGTTCAACCGAAAGACTTCAATCAATACGGAGCGCGTCGCGGCAATGACCTTGTGATGGCGCGCGGTACGTTTGCGAATATTCGTCTCAAGAATCTACTCGTGGCTCCAAAGGAAGGTAACTGGACAAAGCATTTCCCCGATGGAGATGTGATGCCCATCTATGACGCCGCGATGAAATATCAAAGTGAGGGCTTGCCTGCGATTGTGATCGCAGGCAAGGAATACGGAACCGGCTCCAGCCGCGATTGGGCTGCGAAAGGTCCGCTCCTTCAAGGCGTCCATGCGGTGATTGCAAAATCGTTCGAGCGCATCCATCGTTCCAATTTGGTCGGCATGGGCATCCTGCCGCTTAAATTCATGGACGGTCAGAACGCTGAATCGCTTGGGTTGAAAGGCGATGAGCTTTACGATATCAAAGGCTTAAGTGGTGATATGAAGCCAAAGAACGTTGTCACGGTGCGCGCCAAGAAACCGGATGGCACGGTGATCGAATTCAAAGCCACCGTATTATTGAACACTGATGTGGAAGTGAACTATTATCGCAACGGTGGTATATTGCATACGGTGCTGAGAAATTTGGTGAAATAGATTAACTGAAATGTGACGGTCACCTTCCAAGTGACCGTCATGGTTTTATATGGGGCTATTCCGAGAAATAAAAGTGCCTTAAACATATCGGCGCCGTCGTGGAAACCGCTATATATGGTGGTTAATCTTTTCGGTGAATCTATATTTTGGTTTTGAGATGACTTAATTTATTTATAAAGAAATCTTTTTATCCTTGCTAGTGCAAACGAGACGAACGTATTGCGGTCATAAGGGTATGCTTGCGAATTGTGAAGATTATGCAAACTACCTGTAAAGTATTAGTAAGGTCCGATGAGATTAAAATCGATTAAGCGGTGCTAAAATAAGTGACGTCATCTGAGTAACAAATTTATACCGAAAGGACTTGTTGTAATGATTCAATACCTTAACGCATTAATTCTCAATGCAAACAGGGCTATAGAAGTCGCATTTCTTCGAATGACCCACAGCCCACGTGAAGTGGACGCAAAACGAACACTTCCATCATATTATGTCTCACCGACCGGAAATGTACATCCAAAATTTCTCATGTCGACAATTGCTGACCTGAACCGAGCCCAGGGTCTGGTGGAATACGCCTTGATTCTTACGTTGGTTGCCATCGTGGTTATTGCAGTTCTTATGATCCTTGGACCAAGGATAGGAAACGTCTTTAGCTCCATCAACAAGAGCTTGAGTAGTATATAGTTGGCCTAAATAAAATTTCCCGCTGACTGCGGGAAATTTTATTTAGGGTTGATCAAATTGTGATGAGAGTGGGTTGCTTAACCGAAGTGGCCTGCATCGACCACGGTCCCGTCCATGTGATGGTGACAGGTATGATTCTGCCTTTCAAGTCTTCATCCAATTCGATGAAGACCAATTTGTTGGTCGGCGTGCGGCCTTTCCAGCGGTTCTTTACTTTTTCATCAAACAAAACATCCACCGTCTGGCCGAGATATTTCTTGTTGATCTCGTCTACGATCTTTTCCTGCAGCTCTTCCAGCCTGCGGAAGCGGCGCATCTTTTCCTCATCCGAAACGTTATCGTCCATGCGACGCGTGGCCACCGTCCCTTCGCGGGATGAGTAACGCGCCAGATGGGCCACGTCCAGCTTGAGGTCCGATAAGACGCGGTGCGTTTCCATGAATTGCTCATCCGTCTCGCCGGGGAATCCAACGATGATATCGGTCGCAATCGAGCAATCCGGAATCTTCCTTCGAATTTTTTCAACGAGCTTGCGATAATCTTTTTGAGTATAGCCGCGCTTCATGTTGAGAAGCACTTCATCGTCACCGGCTTGAATCGGGACTTCGATGTGCGGCATGACCTTCGGAAGTTCGGCAACCGCATCCATCAATTCTTCGGTGAAATAATTGGGGTGCGAAGTGAGGAAGCGGATGCGTTCGATGCCTTCGACTTCATGCACGATGCGCAGCAGCGCGGCCAGGTTTGGACCGTCGGGCACATCCTTGCCATACCGATCCACGATCTGACCGAGCAGTGTGATCTCCTTGACGCCTTGCGAGGCGAGCGAACGAATCTCGCTGACGATATCACCAACAGGACGACTGCGTTCGACGCCGCGTCGAAACGGGATGATGCAAAAGGTGCAGGCGTGCGAACAGCCATAAACAATCGGCACGTGCGCACTGATGAGTTCGCCGCGTTCGTGCTGAGGCAAAATCAAATCCTCATCCATCATGGCGAAACGGCGCGTCGTTTCATTGGATTCAATGGCATGGACTTCGCCTTGACTCAAAAATGAAACCAGCGGCCCGGGGTCGGACGGCGGCGAGAACACATCCACGAACGGAAGTTTGGCGCGCAGTTTCTCTGCGCCGCGCACGCCGACCAGACAGCCCATGAGATTGATCACGAGATTCGGATTCTGCTCTTTTAGCGGGCGAAGCGATGTCACGCGTCCGATAGCCTTATCTTCTGCGGACTGGCGCACAACGCAGGTATTCAAAACAATAACATCCGCTTCTTCGGGTTTATCGGTAAAGGTGTAACCCAAGTGCTCCAACGACGAGCCGACGCGTTGTGAGTCGGCCACGTTCATCTGACAGCCTTCGGTCCAAATGTGATATTTCATAGGTTGTGAATTATACCAAGCTTGTCAAGAATTGCGATTGAGCGTAAGCCTTACGCAGGCTAATGCGAAGCCTAAACATTGCGAGTGTAAGGCATACACAGGCTAGTGCGAAGCATAACATCGCACTATAACAAAGGAACGGCACATCGTAAGAACGTAACATCGCGCCGTAATAAAGGAACGGAGCGCCGTAACAAAGGAACATCGCCAGTGTAAGGCATAATTTGGCTGTTTTTTGCAAGGAACTGCCCGTTTTATGGCAAAAATAAGAGCGCCGAGAAAACTCCCGACGCTCCTTTGTTTAAGCTGGTTGTTTCTTCAACATCTCCAAATGATGCTTGCGGAACTTGGAGACCTTCGGGGCGACCACCGCCTGACAATATGGCTGGTTGGGGTTATTGGCGAAGTATTCCTGATGGTAATCTTCGGCCATGTAAAATTTGTCGAGTTGGGACACTTCGGTCACGATGGGCTTGTCCCAGATATGCTGGTCGTTTAACTCTTTGATGGTTTCCTCGGCAACCTTCTTTTGTTCATCGTTGTGATAGAAGATCGCTGATCGATATTGCGTGCCGACATCATTTCCCTGGCGGTTCATCGTGGTCGGATCGTGGATGGCGAAGAAGACGTTCAGAATATCCTTGTATGTAACGATCTGCGGATCGAACGTGACTTGTGTGACCTCGGCGTGGCCGGTCGTGCCGGTGCAGACCTCACGATAAGACGGATTGGCTTTTGTCCCTCCGGCGTAACCGGACTCCACCGAATGCACGCCTTTGACTTCATCGAATACCGCTTCGAGACACCAGAAGCATCCCCCCGCCAGTGTGGCAGTTTGTAAATTATTGTCCATGATGATTTCTCCTTCTAAAATAGATTTACAGGCCTGTTCGTTGATTAGATGAGATGTGACCGCGAAATATTATTAGGAGAAGGTGATAAAAAAGTAGGGGCGAGTCAGTGACTCGCCCCTACGGATTACGATTTATCTTTCTATGCGCCCGTCGGGATTCTCTCGCTGATAACCAAATTGACAATGGGCAATGCTGTCAACTCCAGGCGCGACAAATCAATAAACTTGCCAGCATCTTCGATTTCGATGCCAATGGCATGGTTATTCTTATCGTAATCAACCACCACACCAGGCGAAACTTCTTCCGAACTCGACGCTTATACCGTTCGAGAGTTTGATATAAAGCATATCTGTATCTTGATGATATTCAAAGTTCATTCTAATCTCCTATGGTTTGAAACCACGATCAGGAAAAGCGTTATGAACTGTTTCTCCATCCGCTTCGGTAACAACTCGAAGATATTTGCTAAGGTCAGGGATGAAAGCCCAAAAGCGAACACGTCCGTTCTCTTGAATTTCTTTGCGAACAGGCCTGGCAATCACTTGCATAATCCACTCTTCTTTGAGATAGGGTCGGCGAGACATGACGCTGGTCTTGAAGTATTCTGTCGTCTTCACCGCTGATCCTTGAATTACACACTTGGCTCTGGAACCGCAGCCCTCGTCAACATGATGTCGCCATCGAGATTCACCTCGACGAGGATTGCATCCCCATCCGTGAATTCGCCGGAGAGCAGACGATCCGAAAGCGGGTCCTCGACCCTTTGCTGGATGACGCGGCGCAATGGACGCGCTCCGAACTCAATGTCATAGCCTTCATCGGCAAAAGCCGCCAGCGCCGCGGGCGTCGCCGTCAGCGTGAGATTGTGATCTTTGAGCCGCTCCGCCACCTTGTCCAGTTCGAGCGAGACGATCTTCTCGATGTCAGCCTTGTTCAGCGAACGGAAGATGATGACGCTATCGAGGCGGTTCAGGAACTCGGGACGGAAAACCTTCTTCAATGAATCGGTTAGCTTCTTGCGCATGTCCTCGTAGGATTGACGTTCTTCCGTCTCTTCATCGCGCTTCAAAGCAAAACCGAGCGCCGTGCCTTTCTTGATCAAGTCCGCACCGATGTTGGAGGTCATGACGATGATCGCATTGCGGAAATCCACCTTGTGGCCTTTGGCATCGGAGAGATGACCCTCTTCCATGATCTGCAAAAGCATATTGTGAACCTCAGGATGCGCCTTTTCAATTTCATCGAAGACGACAATCGAATAAGGTCTGCGGCGCAGAGCTTCGGTGAGCTGGCCTGCATCTTCATAGCCAACATAACCGGGAGGCGCACCGACCAAACGTGAGGCGGTGTGCCGTTCCATAAACTCGGACATATCGAGTTGCAGCGCGGCATCTTCACTGCCGAACATGAACTTGGCCAAGGCTTTGGTGAGTTCCGTTTTGCCGACGCCGGTGGGGCCGAGGAAAATGAACGAACCAATGGGGCGCTTCGGGTCTTTCAGACCGGCGCGGGCGCGGCGCACTGCGCGTGAAATCGCAAGGATGGCATCTTCCTGCCCGATGATGGACTTTTGAAGTTCCTCTTCCATCTTGAGCAGGCGCTGAGATTCGGCTTCCGCCAATTGCATCAGCGGCACGCCGGTCCACATCGAAACGACTTCGGCAATATCCTCCGCCGTCACCACGGGACTGTTGGCGCGATCCCAACCGGAGCGCAGTTTTTCGATCTGTGCGCCCAAGGCGGTCTCACGTTCTTCCCATTCCTTGATATCGTCGGCATTGCCTTCTTCCTGCGCCAGCGAGCGGTTCTGGCGTGCGGTGCGCAGTTGACCAAATAAATCCTTGGCATGTTTTGCGGCGGGACTCTTGTACATGCGCACGCGTGAAGACGATTCGTCAATCAGGTCAATGGCTTTATCAGGCAGGAAGCGTTCGGTCACATATCTCGACGAAAGATGTGCCGCGGCTTCGAGAGCTTCATCTGAAATCACGAGATGATGATGCTCTTCGTATGCTGAACGGACTCCTTTGAGAATTTCAATTGTTTCTGTTTCAGAGGGTTCATCCACTTGCACAGGCTGGAAACGGCGTTCCAACGCCGCATCCTGCTCGATGTGCTTGCGATATTCATCAAGCGTGGTCGCACCGATGACTTGCAGTTCGCCGCGCGATAAGGCGGGCTTCAAGATATTCGCCGCGTCGACGGAGGAACCAGCGGCTCCCGCGCCGACCAACATGTGGACTTCATCGATAAATAATATCGCGCCGGATTGTTTCAGTTCGTCAATGACGCGCTTGAGTCGTTCCTCGAATTGACCGCGATACATCGTGCCTGCCACCAATGAACCAACATCGAGTTGAAGCACGCGTTTGTTCATCAACGGCGCGGGCACATCGCCTTCGACGATGCGCTGGGCGAGTCCCTCGACGATAGCCGTCTTGCCAACGCCGGGTTCGCCGACCAGCGCGGGATTATTCTTTGTGCGGCGCGCCAGGATTTGAATCACGCGCTCGATTTCCTTTTGGCGGCCAACGACCGGATCGAGTTTCTTTTCCTCCGCCATGGTGGTGAGATCAACCGCTAGTTGATCCGTGAGCGGAGTCTTCGGCCCGGCAGTTGAAGCACGCCCGGTTTGTGGCGAACCGGCCGGGGCCGGGGAAGACGCGGTCTCATTGAGCACGCGTCGAGTCTGCCTGCGGATTTGATCGGCAGTCACGCCAAGTCTGCGAAGCACTTCCATCGCCGAGCCCTCGACGCGCACCAGCCCAAGCAAAATATGTTCGGTGCCAATGTAATGATGGCCGAGGTGCGCGGCTTCATCCACCGCATATCCGAGGACTTGTTGTGTATCATCCGCCAGCTCGAGCTTACCGCTGACCGCATGTCCCTCCAGCGAGACTCTTCCAACCATTTCGCGCACGCGCGGAAATTCCAATCCAAGTTCGCGCAGGACGCGGCCCGCGACGCCTCCATCTTCTTCGATCAATCCAATCAGAAGATGCTCGGTGCCGATGCTTTCCTGATGCGACCGTTCAGCCTCCTGATGAGCGAGGCTTAATACCCGTCGTGCACGCTGGGTAAAACGTTCCATACCAGCCATAAGTTATTCTCCAAATCTCCAATCAGACAGGAACTATCGAGAATGATTGTACCAAAAAGCAAGGGGAGTTTGTATAGGAAAATGATTAGAAATTCCCTGCGCTGTATTACAGGTTTGCAAGTTGGTGCCGAAATTGCGAATTGCAAATCGAAAAAGGCTCACATCCGACTTCAGAATAGCGGATTCCGATTAACGATTATCTCCATCGCCTTGAATTTTTCCGCGCGCTTGACGATCCAGCAGTTTTGCAATGTTGTGTTCGGCGATCTCATCGAGCGATAGATTGAGTTCCGTTGCAACTTGTGCGAGATACCACAACACGTCGCCGAGTTCGGCTTTGAGCGCATCACGCGTCTCCTCGCTGATCATACCGTCCTTATCGCGGAAAACTTTTTTGATCTTGCCGGCCACTTCGCCTGCTTCGTTGGTCAGACCCAGCGTGGGATAGATGACACCGTGTCCAATGACGGGATATTTGGCGGTGGCGCGGGATTTTTGTTGATATTCGGTGAAGTTCATGATTTTCCTTTTTTATTTTGCTTCATAAGTGCGAATATATCTCGAAAGGTGGAATGTTACTAAATGAACATCAGTTTCTTTCAACCTTACTGGTTCATTACCGATGAATGTTGGCATTGCTTTTGGATTTAGAATCCATACTTCCTGTCCCTTCTTCATTGGTTCAACAAACCAGCCTGGAAATAAGATAACTGGCTGGACAAAAATTTTCTCCTGTGCTTTTCTGTAATAATTCTTGAAGCCACTTCGATAAAGCTTTGGCTTGGCGAATTGGCCGGCGATCCACAACTCTTCCATCTACAAACACATTTTCGCTGTCAAAAGAAATCGTTGATTCTTTCTTTATCGGCTTTGAGTAAGTTTTTGTTTCGATTAAATAAATCCCATGAGTAGATATAACTACATGATCAATGTTGAATTTGTCGCCTTGAACATCATTGAGAATAGCAGAACCTTGCTTTACAAGTTCAAGCAATTCTTCTGCGACCAGTTTTTCCCCGTCGCTTCCCATCCGAAGAGTTCTAATTTCCCTGACACCTTTTGTTATTTTAAATATACTGATAATTACCAAGATGATTGCAAAAACTGTAATTGGTATTGGTTGGGCAGGTATAGGATGCAAATATCTAATCCATTCCAGTGCAGCAAAGATAATCGCTATACCAGGAAAAACAACCCATGACATAACAAGGTTTATAGCTTTGTCATCAATTTGTTCGTCTAATGCCTGACCCGCATGACGAAGCGGTTTGTCTTTTAACGGTGAGCGTTTATTGTTTTTGGATTTCATGATTCCTCGAAAGCTTTGATTTTATTTTTCCATTCTTCAGGAATAGAAATTGTCTGCTTGCTTTGATAATCAAACGTCAGCGTCACGACCTCGCCTTTTGCCACATCTTGGCCGCTGGCGTTGTTCACGATATTTTGTTCAATCGTCATGGATTTATTGCCAAGCTTCGATGTCCGCACGCCGACTTTGACATCATCGCCAAAATAAATCGGCGCGAGGAAAGCGATGTGCGCATCTGCCACGATCACGCCGAACTTCATAAATGACTGGTCTGGAGTATACAAACCCAGATGGATCATATAACGAACGCGCGCCTGCTCAAAGAAGGTCAAATACTTGGCGTTGTTGACGTGTCCCTGCGGATCGAGATCGCCGTAACGCACTTCGGTGGGATGAAAGAATTTGAAGTCAGACATAAGGCGATTATACCGTTCCAAATATCATTCTGCGCGGGAAAGCTGCTAATGCAATCTCGTTTTTCAAATAGCAGCTTGCCACACTGAACCCTGGCATTCCCCTGTTTGCCATCCCTATTCTCTTTCTCGAGAAAATCATATATGCGGGATATGAGAGTGGATAAAATAGTGGGCCAACTAATTTCTCACCACACTTGTACCTGCACCAAGTGCAGGCAGAGTTCGCGGAGAAAAATAAAAGAAAAAAAGCTCCGTGGTAAATGATTTGGAAGTCCACGAAAATAGCCACTTCCCGGGACATTTCTCACTTGACCCATATACTTGAACGTTCTACAATTCAATCGGTCTGAACAATTAGAGTATTCACTTCATGACCATCAAGGAGAACACCATGACAGATTTTCTTTTCCGCGGCAAACTTGCCGAACTCGATCCCGATGTTTTTGGATTAACCCAATTAGAGCAGGAACGCCAGGCACGCAAGCTGATTTTGATTCCATCGGAATCAACGGCGCCGCTGGCCGTGCGCGAAGCTCTCGGTTCCGCCTTTCAGAATATCTATGCGGAAGGCTATCCCGACGAAGAGATGCGCTGGATGACCGAAGAAGAGATTCTCGATTATCCGGCGCGGCTGGCTCATTATCGCCGCAGCAGCGACCCGCGCTATTACAAAGGCGTGGAATATGCCGATGTGGTTGAGTCGCTGGCGCGTCGACGCGCCGCGGAAGCCTTCGCCGCCAATGGTTATAGCGCTGATCAAATCTATGTTAACGTGCAGGCACTTTCCGGTGCGCCCGCCAACAACGCAGTCTATCAGGCATTGATTCCGCTTGGCGAAACCATCATGGGACTTAATCTCCTGCACGGGGGTCATCTCTCGCACGGTTCGTCGGTCAATCGCTCGGGCAAATGGTTCAAGGCCGTGCACTACACCGTTGATGATAATGAACGCTTGGATTATGAAGCCATTCGCGAACTGGCGCTCGAAGCCAAACCCAAGCTCATCATCGCAGGTTACTCATCGTATTCATGGGTTCCCGATTGGAAAAAGTTCCGTGAGATTGCCGATGAAGTTGGCGCGTACTTCCTGGCCGATATTTCGCACATCGGCGGACTGGTCGCGGCAGGCGTCGTTCCTTCGCCGATTGGCATCGCGCATGTCGTGATGTCCACCACGCACAAGAGCCTCGATGGCCCGCGCGGCGCGGTGTTACTCACCACCTATCCGGATGTTGCCAAGAAGATTGATAAAGCCGTATTCCCCGGCGAACAAGGCGGACCGCATGTCAATGTTTTGGCGGCTCTGGCGTTGACCTTCAAGCTGGCGCAGACCAAACAATTCAAGAAACTCCAGGCCCAGACCATCGAGAACGCGCAAGCGATGGCGGATCAATTCAAGAAGCGTGGACTGCGCGTCCCGTTCGGCGGCACGAATTGCCACATGCTCAACGTGGACGTGACCTCCGTGAAAGGCCGGGATGGCGCCTATCTCACCGGCGATCAAGCTGCGCGCATTTTGGATATCGTCGGCATCGTGGTCAATCGCAATACTATTCCTGGCGACAAGAATTCAATCGATCCCAGCGGCATTCGCATGGGCACGCCGTGGATCACACAACGCGGCTTTACCGAAAAAACTTCGCGCGAACTGGCTGACGTGATGGCTGATGTTTTGCTAGCCTGTGCGCCGCATTCCGTAGATACGCCGAAAAAGGGAAGAGTCAAGCGAGCCAAGCTGGATTTCAACGTATTGAACAATGCCAAGTTGAGAGTCAGAAAATTGGCGACTGCCGCAGGCATTGACTTCAAATACGAGAAGAGCAAGTATCCTCATTTCTATTTTATTGATGATAAGAGCAAGAGCGGCGTGTTTGAGTTGAGTGGCGAGCGCGTGAGACAAGTGTTGGATTACGCGGCTTCAGCGGATATGTCGGCATTGAAGAAGGGCAAGTCGGTGGCGACAACCATTGCTATCCCTCACCCTCTAAAGGGGACAGGAGGCGTTATCCAATGCGTGCTGACCTGTGAGAATGCAAATACCTATCAACTGGAAGTGCCGCCTGCCAAGGTTGGCGTGGTGGGCACATGGTTGCGCGACCTATCCGATGGATACATGTCATTCAACCTCGATGGCAAAAAAGATTTCGATGCAAAGAGAATGCCCGGTCCATTCATTGTAAAAAATGTAAAGAAGAAAAACATCCAACCTAATACCCTGCCATTGCGCCGACGAGGCGTCAATGTGGAGAAGCCTTGGTTTATCGGCGACCAAGTTGCAGTCCAGAAAGAAGCGACATCGTCCCCGAAGGAGATGACGTCATTCAATTGGGTCGAGCCTGCTGAAGGCGAACCAAAGTTCACGCGTCTGCATGATGCGCACAAATCCTCCGGTGCGAAGATGGTTCCGTTCGCGGGCTGGGATATGCCCGTGTGGTACACGTCAGTCGTGGAGGAACACCTTGCGACGCGGCAGGCGGCGGGCTTGTTCGACGTCTCGCACATGGGCGTGTATGAAGTGAAGGGCGCGGATGCGGCGTCGTTCCTCGATACGATCTGCGCCAACGATTGCGGCGGATTGTTGCCCGGCGAAAGTTTATACAGCCAGTTCCTGACGCCCGATGCGGATGTGATTGACGATACGCTCGTGTATCGCCGCGCGTGGGATAAATATTTGGTCGTGGTCAACGCCTCGAACGATGACAAGGATCGCACGTGGTTTGAATCGGTCCGCGATGGCAAGGTCAAGATCGATAATGCGCGTCCATTTGCACGCACGTATGGATACAACGCGGTCATCCGTAACTTACGTGACCCGAAAGCGGTTTCCGATATGCGGATTGATATCGCGCTTCAAGGTCCGAAGAGCCGAGATATATTGCTTGCCATGGGCGTGGACGATAAGACCAAAGCACGTGTAATGAATTTGAAGCGCACTGAGTTGTGCGATGCAGTGGTCGGTGGCTTTGACTTAATTGTTTCGCGCACGGGTTACACTGGCGAGAAGATGGCGTTCGAATTGTTCGTGCATCCCGACCGCGCCGTTGACTTTTGGAATGCGGTCTTAAAAGCAGGCGAGCCGTTTGGAGTCAAGCTGATTGGCTTGGGCGCGCGCGACTCACTGCGCACAGAAGCGGGCTTGCCGTTGTACGGTCACGAGATGGGACTCGGCTCCGGCAAGTTCGACGAAAGAGATTTGGGCGTGGCCGAAGGCGGATTCGGTTCGTACGTCAAAACCTACAAGCCATATTTCATCGGACGCGATGCTTATCTTGCGCGTGAGAGGGAACGTAAGGGCGTGGTGGTACGCTTCCGCTTCGATGACCCGCGCGTGCGTATGGCGCATAACGGCGACCCGGTGGTCAATGCCAATGGCCAGCGCATTGGCTGGGTGACATCCTGCGCCGTGGATGCAGAAAAATTGTTAACCGGTCAGGCGTATGTGGATTTGAAGTACGCCGCAGAAGGAACTGCGCTTGGAATCCATCAAGGCGGCGTGATGGATCGTCCTGCCACGAGTGCAAAGGTAGTGAGCAGGTTCCCAAAGCTATAGAGGATGAAAGAGGAAAGCATAATGACACAGAAACAACAAGATGAATCAGAGCAGGAACGGAAACAAAAACTGCAAAGAGAGCAGCGGGTGCAACTGGAGCAGGAACAGGAGCAGAAAGAAAAATTGGAAAAAGAGCAGCGCCTGCAACTGGAGCAGGAACAGGTAGAGAAACTGAAACAGCGACAACAGGAACGGCTGCAACTAGAGCAGGAACAAGTAGAGAAACTGAAACAGCGACAACAGGAACAGGTGCAGCTGGAGCAGAAACAGAAGCTGCAGAGACAAGAACAGCAGCAATTGGAGAAGGAACAGAAACAAAAACTGCGTCAGCAGGAACAAGGACAGAAGAAAAAGTAAAAGCTGTAACTATGCCGAACCTTATCTCCCAAGGCGGCGTGATGAAATTGTCCTGCCACGGCGGCGAAGGTAGTGAGTCGGTTTCCAAAGTTATAAGTGAATAGAGAATGGTGAATGAGACGGCTTGAGGAGGGCAAGCCGTCTTTATTTATTTTGATGCGCTATATGATCAATTTAAGAATGCTATAATAATGTAAGGAGTTCCGAGATGGGATTAAAAGATATACCGTTGCAGTTCAAAATTGACTCTGAAGAAGATTTAAGAGCAATGGTGATTTCCTATTGTTCTGAATTAGGATTCGATGCCAACGAAATAAGCTGTGAAGAGTTGTGTACAATGCTTTCTGTAAATTGCAATGAAATGTAGGTCAGGTGTTATCCTTGCGGTTACCACACCAAAAGGAGTAGCACCTGGTGTTGGGTAAGGAGGCGGCGTTGCCGCCGCCCCCTCCCCTAAAAACCGAACATGAAAGTTTCCCTTCATCCGGCTCAAGCCTTTCAAATGCCCTAAAAGGGACACGGTGACGCCATATCTGCATCGCCTTCACGATACTCACTTGCTGTCGGTGCGCCTATGAGGGCGGGAGAGCGCACAAGCCATTTCGGCTCTCATCTGCTTTCTCTCCTAGACCGATTTTTCAAGCTCTCTCGTGACGAAAGACCGGGTGGAAGTCTGCATGCTTTCGCATTGGGTATGACCCTATCCTGTCCATTACAGGCAGGCTTTCGCTTTTTCCACCAACGCCCTGCGCCCTTTCAGGGTCCTCTGCCCGCCATCCCAATGGGTTGCCTTGCAGCTTCCCTGCCCATGTAGGGCAAAACGACGGGTTTACCATGTTTCCTTGAGAGCATGAAGAAACGCGGGCTGGGAGGAGTACAGCTGATTACCAGTGATGATCACGCCGGATTGCGCGCCGCTCGACTGGCCGTCTTTGGCGGGATCCCGTGGCAGCGGTGCCAGTTTCACCTACAACAAAATGCTCAAGCCTATGTGCCGCATAAAGATATGCAGGCCGAGGTCGCGGCTGACATTCGTATGAACGCCCTGCGCCCTTTCAGGGTCTTCGATGCTCCCGATCATCCAACCGCGGATGCCTATCTGGTTAAGACCATCGCGAAGTACCAGGCCAATGCTTCGCGTTTATCGGAGTGGATGGCGGATAACATCCCGGAAGGTCTTATGGTTTTTTCCTTCCCGGGTGCTTTTCGAAAATTGTTGCGCACGACCAACGGTGTGGAAAGACTCCAACGCCCTGCGCCCTTTCAGGGTCGCGAAGTGAGACGCAGAGCGCGGGTCGTCTCGATCTTTCCAAACAAAGCTTCTTGTTTGCGTTTGGTCTCGGCCGTGTTGAACGAGATCAGTGAGGAGTGGTTGACCGGCAGAACATATATAACTTTTGAAGGTTCAAGTTAATCGTAAGTCTAAATGGCAAGGAAACACTTGACTCAATTTACAGAAAAAACCTTGCACTATCTATTTAATGCTGATCACATGGATTGGAAAGATAATTTATCTTCAAGCCTAGCTAATGATCAATATCTGAGACTTGCCGCAAATTCAATCATTAGCCAAAGAACACAATAATAAATATGCAAATACTCCTTATAGGGCTCTCCTATTTCGAAGCCTTTAAAAAAAAACGGTCTCGTGACATTATGTCAATGAGACCGTTTTGTGTTTATATCAAAAGATATTCTTTGGGAGTCGGGCTCACAATCACCATTTTCCCGCCGCGGCTGGCGTATATAGGCAGTTCATCCTTCGCTCGTCGTCCGTTCGTCGTTCGCTCTTCCTTCGCTCATCCTATAACCATCCTATATCCATCCCATATCGCGGCAAGCTGGGAATCTATAGGTTTCCCCACCTAAGGCGTTTCGCCTACGATGACTCGCAGCGCTCCCGAGCGTCCAAAATACCAATTGCCTAAAATCTGTTGAAAGTCATAGCCGTCCACCTTGATGGCGGTGAAATTATCATCGGTCAGCGCGGTATGGATTCCCGCTGATGGGCTGAAAACGGCGGTGACGTTTTGGAGCGATGCGCGCAGGGAGGCGGCATATTGGTTCATATAAGCCGCCTGCGCCGGGTCGTTCGGGTTGGTCACGCCCTTGATCTGGCTCAGCGTCGGGTCGTGCTGTTCGGCATAGATAAAGACCGGCGTAGTTAGATAAGGATAGAGTTGAAGGGTCGAAAGGCAGATCTGCGGCTGGCTGGGATTCGCTGCTGCACAGGATTGATCGGCGACCGCCGAAAAATAATCATAGAAGCCGGCGGATCCCGGCTGTGGCTCGAGTGGACCCGAACCATAATCCGGCAGCGGCGGCACCCAACTGCTATCGAGCACGCCTTTCACTTTTGCCCAGGGCAATTGTGAAGCAATCCAATCCATGTTGCTGGCCGCGCCGTAACTTCCGGCGGATGATCCACCCACCAGAACCTGAGTCGCATTCTTCAAATTAGGCGATGGGATCACGGTTGCATCCTGCAAATCAGCGAGGATCGCCGCGACGATCTTATTCCCGCGGAACTGCATCTGCATGCTGTTGACCTGCTGCTCGCCATTCCCGGAATACATATCTGAACTGCAATACTTGATATACACCTGCGTGAAGTTGACGAAGTCCGGGTTCTCTTGTGCGGATGTGGAAAAGATGCCGCCTACCGGCATGACGGCGGGTGCACCCTGTGAAGACATTAGATAGCGTTGAGTACTCCAGCGGCGTGTGCAGGTTGGTTCGCTGCTGCACCAGCCTCCGCCCTGAAAAAAGATCAGCCAATACGCTGCGTCCGCGCCGGAACCGCGCTTGAAATAATACACCGCCGGAGTGCCATCATTACACACTGCCTGACGTTGAACAGCGTTCTTCACCACGTGTTTGGTCAGCGTCGAGGGAAATGATACCGACGCACTTACCACGCTGGTAGCGGGTACGCTCGTGGTTGGGGAAATTGTTGCAGCTTGTCGCGGGGATTGCACCCCAATTGACTGACACCCCGTTAGAAACAACGCCACACTCAGAATTAAACCACCGATAAAATATTTCATCGTGACACTTCCTTCTTAACTATAAGTCAAAGCACAATTGAAGAGATTGGTTCATATATTACCACGCCTTGAAAATAAAATTGCCCTGACGAATGATCAGGGCAATAATCGATCAAAAGATTGATATAACTTCTTTACGGGAATGTCCGTGGGGTACGCTGGACATTGATCCAGCGCAATTCCGTGAATTCCTCGAGAGCGGCCTGTCCGCCAAAGCGACCGTAGCCGCTACCTTTAACTCCACCGAACGGAGCCTGGGGTTCATCGTTGACGGTCTGGTCACCGATGTGGACCATGCCGGTTTCGAGACGCAGGGCCATGTCCAAGGCGCGGTTGAAGTCTTTGGTGAGAATGCCTGAGGAAAGTCCATACTGGGAGTTGTTGGCAACGGCCAGGGCTTCCTCTGCATCGTTGACGACAATGATCGAGGCGACCGGGCCAAACGTCTGATCGGTGAAGATGCGCATGTTCGGTTTGACATCCGTAACGATGGTGGGGTAATAGACAAGTTTGTCATATCGTCCGCCGCACACAAGTTCCGCGCCTCCGGCAATCGCTTCCTGTACATGCGCATGGACAAGATCAACCGCGCGTTGGTTGATCAATGGTCCAATGGCATTGGCAGGATTGGTTGGATCACCCATCGTCAAGGCGAGCGCGCGTTCCCTGAACTTTTCAGTAAATTCATCGGCAATTGACTTTTCGATGATGATGCGTTCCGTGGACATACAGATCTGACCTTGATGCATGAACGCGCCCCAAACTGCGGCATCCACTGCATAATCAATATCCGCATCGCCCAAAATGATGAGCGGGTCTTTGCCTCCCAATTCAAGAGTGGCGCGTTTCAGATAATGTCCAGCCTTCTCGGCAATGAGGCGTCCAACTTGAGTGGAGCCTGTGAAGGAAATGCGCTTGACTGCTGGGTTGGCGATCATCTCGTCGCCAACATCCACCGCATCTTCGCGCGTGGATGTAATCACGTTCAAGACACCGGGCGGCAAGCCTGCTTCTTCAAATATCTCAGCAAGCAAGATGCCACCGGTCACCGGTGCCTCTTCTGAGGGCTTTAGAACAGCCGTGTTGCCATAAGCGACCGGTACGGCAAATGCACGACTACAAAGAATATACGGAACATTGAATGGTCCAAATGCGGATACCACACCGGCCGGCTGGCGTACAGCCATAAAGAATGAATCTTTGTGATCGGCAGGGATGATCTCGCCTTTGACATCATAGGCCGCAGATGCCGCCATACGATACAAACCCGGCACGAAGAACATTTGGAACATCGAAATTCCGATGGTACCGCCTGCCTCTTCCATCATGGCTTTGACCAATTCATCCTGGCGGCGCTCCATGATATCTGCCGCCTTGAGGAAGATTTTTCTACGCAGGCTGGGCGGGCTGGCAGCCCATTCGGGAAAAGCCGCTTGTGCGGCTTCGATGGCGCGTTTTGCATCTTCCCGCGTGCCAGCCGGGATATGGGCATACACACCGCCCGTAAAGGGATTCATATCCTTGAAGGTCTTGCCATTGGCGGCATCCACCCACTTTCCGCCGATATACATTTGATATTTCTTAGCAGCCATATACCTCTCCTTTTGCTAGATTATGATGGTTTTTCAAGATTACCCTTTTATGTTTCAGTCGTGCTAAGACAAAAAATATAAGGGAAATGCCCTCAGACCAGCATTATATCATTTTCCAAGGTTTTCATAAAATCGAGTTGTGAGAGGAAGTGGCTATTTTCATGGGCTTCCAAATCATTGACCACGGAGCACACTGAGCTTTTTTCTTTTATTTTTCTCCGCGAACTCTGCCTGCACTTGATGCAGGTACAAGTGTGGTGAGAAATTAGTGAATCCACTATTTTATCCACTCTCTTGTGAGAAAACGATTCAGATAAATACAAAAAGAAAATCCTGTAAAGATATTGTCTTAAAAACCTTTACGGGATTTTTCATATCAACACGGACTGAAATCCAATCACCGACTTCAAATCATAAATTCAACTTTTGAAAGATAAATAATTCTTCCGCATGTTTGCGCGGCGGGATCGAATCTTCCGGCTTCTCGCGCGCGATCAACTGGAAGCCGCGCTCCGTGAATAGACTCAGCACTTCGTTTTCCGAAACGCTGAACGGCGGTCCGCCCGCGCGTCCATCGAGCGGGAAAACCATATCAATATACGTCCCACCGGGTTTCAATAGACGCGTCACCACATCGGCATAATCGGCGCGGCGCTTTGGATCGATGGCGCAGAAGCAGGTATATTCAAGCAAATAATCGAAGGAATGATCCATCTCACGCGGCAGGGCAAAAAGATCATGTTGAAGAATCTCGACCGGCGCATCCGGTTCGGCGAGTTGCTTCATTTCATGGACGGCATGTGCCGCGAAATCAATCGCGGTCACCTGGAATTGGTGCCGGGCAAATTCGCGGGCGTCATGTCCGCGCCCGGCGCCGGGAACCACCATGCGTCCCGGTTTAAATCGTCCACTCATAACAAGTCGCTGAAAGGCGGGGGTCGGTCCGCCCAAATCCCAGCCGTCGGTCTTGCGTTCGTAATCCGCTTGCCATTTATCCGGTAAATTTACATCCATTGGCATTGCCATATGGTTTTTCTTCCAGCTCAACCGTGTCTATGACTTGTTCGTCTTGAAAATTTGCGCCAGCGCATTTTTGAACGCGTCATATGGTTGCGCGCCAACGATCGCATATCGATTATTGATCACATAAGTCGGCACGCCGCTAACGCCACTTTGATACGCTTCCTGAACCTGAGCCCCAACCTCTTCGGTATATTTCGCGCTTTCTACTTCGCTTTGCATTTCGTTCGCATCCAAGCCCACTTCTTCCGCAGCGGAACGCAACACATCCCATTGGCTGATGTCTTCGCCCTCAGCATAGACTTTGCGAAAGACAACGGAATGGAATTCGCTGGCTTTGCCGTGTCCACGTGCATACTCCGTGGCTTCGTGTGCGAGACGCGTGTTATAGATTCGTTTGGTGGACACAAACTTCATTCCGTACGAACCGGCGATCTGACTTAATCGCTCTTCCGAACCTTTGGCGCGTGCTTGCTTCACATGATCGGGCAATTCCCGTCCTTCAGGCGGCGTGTCCCAAAACAAATAGAACGGACGCCATTCCAATTCAATGTCGTGTTCCGCTTTGAGCTTCTCGACCACACCCTGGCCGACATAGCACCACGGGCATATGTAGTCTGAAAAAATAGTGAGTTTGAATTTCATGGTTTTCTCGATAGCAAATTAGACAATCCGGCCCATGTCATATCTTACGCAAATATGATGAGACTCACAGCGGTTGTTTCCCTCGCAATGTTTAGGGCGCGAGAAATATCGTTTCAGCAGATTCGAAAGAAGGATCAACAGGCTATAGTTTTGTGCCCCTCCTGCCTCCCCCAAATCCGACGACTCAACTGTTGAATGTGCATTCTAAATTTTCATAGCCGTATTTGGGGAGTTGTCACGCTCGCCCGCTGTTCTTCGCGGGAAGTGGCGGTAGGGGCATTTGGCGGAACGATAAATTCAACTTGTTATGATGATAGCAATTGATAGCAATACGTTGTATGATAACTATAACGTAGGATACTTTTCATGAAGGAGAGCATCATGTCCAAAGATACATTACGTCAAACTGCAAATCTGTTGAGCGTGCTTCTTGCGCTGATCGTCAATATTTTAGCAACCGCCCTGCCATTGAATAATCAAACCACAGCCCAGATATCCGATCGCTTCAAGGTATTTTTTGTCCCTGCCGGATATGTCTTTGCCATCTGGGGCATCATCTACATCGGCTGGATTGCATTCACAGTCTACCAATTCCTGCCTGCGCACAAGGAAAGTCCGCGCTTGCGCGGCTTGGGATATTTATTTGCGCTGACCGGCGTCTTCAACGCCGCATGGCTGTTCTGCTGGCAATATAATCATTTCACGTTGAGCGTGATCGTGATGTTGATTCTGCTCGGCTTGTTGATTGCAAGCTATCTCAAGGTCAACATCGGGCGCACCTCGGTCAGCAGCACCGAGAAATGGTGTGTGGATATTCCCCTCAGCGTCTACCTCGGCTGGATCAGTGTCGCCACCATTGCAAATATATCGGACTGGTTATATTTCATCCATTGGGATGGATTCGGGATTGCGCCGCAGGCTTGGGCAGTGATTATGCTGGTCGTTGCAAGTCTGCTTGGATTAAGGATGGCGCTCGCGCGTCGGGATAGCGGCTACCTGTTCGTGTTTGTTTGGGCTTTCGCGGGAATCGCCGTCAAACAAGCCGCCGCGCCTTTGGTGGCTTATTCCGCTTGGGTGGCCGGATTGATCGCATTGGGACTGGCAATCTATACCATCCTTCAACGACGGCGTATGCCAGCGTGATTTCTTACTCAATGACTATTGAAATTCATTTCTGCAAACAGGCGATTAACTCATTTACTACGCCTTGCGGCTGTGATCTTGTAATCGCCAATAACGGCTCTGAGGCGACTTTATAAACATCGTGCACGTTGGTTGATTCCAAACTACGCGGCAGGAATCCAATGGAACCGGCATTGTTCGCAACCGAGTCGGACATATTCTGCGCGCTGACCGCCAGCCGCGCAAGAGATGTGATCGGTTGATCCTCCATCACATTCTGTTCAAAGATTTGTTGAATATCTTCGCCCTGAGAGTATGTCCAGACTTGAATGGGCATATCGGAGCCGCCGACATCTTTCCAATCCGTCACTTGACCAAGAAAAATGGAATAGATTTGATCGGCGGTGAGATTATCAATATTATTTTGGGATTGAACGATGACGGCAACATCGTCCGTGCCAATTTGAAAGGCAGGGGATGAAAGGCTATCGGGTGAACCGAGGCGAATTGTGATGTCCGCCGACTGCGGGTCCGATAAAAGAATCGCCGTGGATGGAGTTGAGCAATTATATAGATCGGTCAGCCGCGAGGCTGCGGCAGAGGTGACATACACTTTCACTAGTTGCGGTGTCGCCTGCGAAGTTTGCGCTCCGCAGGCGCTTAACGATATTAATGCAACGAGGAAAAGAATGTAATCCTTGCCGCGTTTCATTATCAGACGAACAGGAATACCACGCACAATGCTGCAACGATGGCACAATATCCGGCAAACCAGTACAAAGAATTTTTGCTAACAAAACCGATGAACCAACGAATCGACAACCAGCCGATGATGGCAGCTACAACAAATCCAACTGCCAGCGGAGCAAGGATCGTATGCAGGATATGGGTTTTGAGCACGGATAACGATTCATATCCGCCTGCCGCCAGCATGATCGGGGCCGCCATCAAAAAGGCAAAGCGTGTCGCAGAGGGACGATCAAAGTTCCGCAACATGCCGCCGGGAATAGTCGAGCCGGAACGGGATGAGCCTGGGAAGACAGCCAACACTTGAAACAAACCAATGATCAACGCATCCAGCCAGGTGATCGAGTTCGAGATTGCGGCTTTTCTTCCCAAGCCACTCACCCAGGAACAACAAAATCGCGGCAGTGAACAAACGGATGGCGGCTTCCATTAAAGGATTTTGAAACAAGCCCTGGACGACATCCTTGAGAAGCACACCGGCGATTCCAGCAGGGATGGTGGCAATGATGATATACCAGGCCATTTTATTTTCCTTCGTGGAAAACGGCCTGGCAAAGAAGGCTTTGATCAATGCCCAATAATCTTTCCAAAAATAAACAATCAGCGCCACAAGCGGCCCAATCTGGACGAGGATCAGAAAGGCGAACATACCGGGGTTGGCAGGAAGATTGAATATTTTCTGGACAATGAGCATGTGCGCCGTGGACGAAACCGGGATGAATTCCGTCAGGCCTTCGATGATGCCGAGCAGGAGAGCGTAGAAGATGTTCATGGTTTAATAATCCTTTGGTTGATATGAATTGATTGCAAAACTTGCAAATGATACCAGATGGTGAATGGAAATGGATTGCTTTATCAACCATGTGTGCACGCAAAAGGTGTCAGGCGGCGAGTGGCAAAAGTGAGCGGGCGGATACCAATGTTTGCCAATTACCGCTCAGCCAGGCAGCACGAGCTTTGGCGGTCAGAATGGCGCCGTCCAGATTCCATTGTGCGCCGGGCAGCTTGAGGCGCTGAGTTACGATCTGTTTGCAACCGCTTTCAATGGTGCCACTGCCGATCACCAAACCTTGTGCACGAAATTGAGCATAGCGCATGCGCTCGATGTTGTTGCTATAGTAAGTGAGGGACTGTTTGGCCAGGAGGGATTTTTTGGCAAGCGACTGGCAGGCTTGGATGACTTGCTCGACTCTGCCCTGCCATAGATCTTCGCTGACTACGTCCAACCAAGCATGACGTTCATCCAAGTTGGGGAAGACCTCTTCGGCGATTTGTTTCAGGCGTTCTGCCGCGTGGTACCAGTCCACAATTTGAATCGCATGGGGAAAATATTGAGTCACTAAATTCCAGATCCACACTGCGCCGTCGCAGACAAAGACCAGCAGTCGGGTGCGGTCGGCGCCGACCGCACAACCCGTGGCCCATAGCAATTTGCCAAACTCGTCGGCAGGCTTAATGTCACAAAAGTATCGTTTGTTTTTGGCGCGCAAGACAGTCCCTGCGCGTTGAGCCTTGTTCTTCTGCCGAACCGAACGCTGGCGGGGGGGCACGATTTCTCCCTCGTACCAGCAACCGGCCTTCAAATCCCGCCAATTTTCCCGTCCTTCGGCCGCTTTTTCCTGCTCGGCGCGGGGTTCAATCCGCACCTTGGCGGCGTCGAACGAGCCGTACAGGATGTCCGCTGCAGGCACACCCCTTTGTTCCCGCTTCTGCAGACTGGCCTCATTCTGCGTGCCTTGGATCAATTCCAGCTCTGCCTTTCGTTGCAGCTCTCCCATGTTCTCGGTTTCGTGACGCACGGTATTCTCCGATACTTCAAACAACAAATATTCCTTTAGCCATTTCCGGCTATCCTCAAACGCCTTGTTGATCCCACTCAACGCAATCAGATGAGCTAATCCAGCCGTGACCTTGCCCGGTTCAATGCCCAAGCGTTGGTCCACCGGCGCTCGTCCCGCTCCACACTGGCAGCCCGCATAATAGGCTCGCACATAGGTTACTTTCCCAAACACCGACCAGATCGTCGCCTTCCGCTCTCGTTGATATTTTAACTTGCCCCCACAGGCACACCTGATCTCTGCCTCCCTTTCTCCATCTTCATTCTCCAAGTAGCATCTCAGAGCTCCTTGCCCAATTTCCCGCAAGCCTTCCCGCAGCACCATTTCTACCTCCCCGATGCGCTCCGTCCCCGATCCTTCCTCAGCGATCGCTTCTTGCACTACTTCTGCCAATTTCTGCGCTATCAGGTTTATCTTTTCAATGTTATATTTCATCGCGAGCCTCCGGTAGGTTGGTTTTGTCGTAAACACTACTATCCTACCTGAGGCTCCCTTCTACGACAACCTTTGCGTGCACACTCAACCATCATTCATCGGTCACAACTATTTTGCTGCTTCTTTCCGCATTGCCATTCCACTGCCTCAACAATTCCGGCACGCGCGATTCGAACGAACCATCTGCAATATAAACTCTGATTTGCTCCATCAATCTTATCAAGGCCCGCAAGTTGTGAATAGAGATCAGCGTTCCGGCTAACAACTCTTTCGCCACAATGAGATGACGAAGATACGCACGCGTAAAGGTGCGACAAGTGTAACAATCGCACGACTCATCAATCGGATGTCCATCGCGAGCGAAGGAAGCATTCATCAAGTTGAGTCGTCCCTCGGAGGCAAAAGCGGAATGATGACGGGCGAGACGAGTTGGCAGGACGCAATCGAAGATGTCAATGCCGCGCAGAACACCATTGATCAAGTCTTCGGGCGTGCCAACGCCCATCAGATAACGCGGCTTGTTTTCAGGAAGATATGGATACATAACGTCGAGCATGGCATGCATTTCGTTTTTGGTCTCGCCAACCGACAGGCCGCCGATGGCGATGCCGGGCGTATCGAGAGACGAAATAAATTTAGCGGACTCCGCCCGCAGGTCGGCTTGAACGCCGCCTTGGATGATGCTGAATAAAGCCTGGTCGCCGCGCATCTTGACCTTGACGCATCGTTCCGCCCAGCGATGAGTTCGATCCATAGCGAGTTTGGTGTAGGCGTGATCGTTGGGATCGGAACATTCATCGAAAGCCATGATGATGTCGGCGCCGAGATTCTCCTGAATGGCAATGGACTTTTCGGGCGTGAAGCGATGCGTCGAGCCGTCAATGTGACTCTTGAAGGTCACACCATCGTCGTCGATCTTGCGGGTTTGCGAAAGCGAGAAGACTTGAAAGCCGCCCGAGTTGGTGAGTATGGGACGCGGCCACTGCATGAACTGATGCAAGCCGCCCATATCGCGGACGAGTTCGTCGCCTGGACGCAGGTAGAGATGATAGGTGTTGCTCAACACCAGCGTGGCATTGATGTCCTTGAGCTGTTCGGGCGTGAGCGTCTTGACGGTGGCTTGCGTGCCGACCGGCGCGAAGACCGGCGTGAGCAGGTCGCCGTGCGGTGTGGTGAAGATTCCCGTGCGGGCACGCTTGTTTTTGGCGGTAATGGTGAAGGAAAACATCGGGCTGATTGTAAACGAGAACTCGGAGATTTTGGCAATCTCCGAGTTCCTTATTTGAAAAATCTGAATGCACTACGCTGTCGCATACGAGCGAACATACAAAATATCCGCTCGCCGCATGGGACGAACATCAACTGCTGAAAGAGTCTCAACGGCAACGGTTTCACCTTCGCCAGTGACAAATTCCACTTCGAAGGCTTTGCCGCTCTCATAAATATGCACAACCGCGCCGACATCGCCGCGTTTGAGATGATGTTCCTTTAAATCTTTGGCAAGCACAATTGTGTCCAGTTCTTTAATCATGTTCTATTCTTTCTCGATTGGATAAGCCGTAATAAAACGAGGAGTATCCTGTCCTTTTTCGATAATCCAAATCGTTCTGACTCGAATCATAACACCGTTTGGGGTTTCAAGTGCACCGTCTACCATGTATTTTGTTCCATATGGCGATCTCTCGGAATCTGCCACTTGTGTATTTTGAGCAATCGCCAGTAATCCTTTTACTAATTATGATGTATTCCCACTATCAAAGCCATAGGAACGAAAATATCTTGCTTTTGATTTGCCCACTGCATGGGTTTCTGAAAGCAGATAGTCTGTGATCTTTTCAAGCGAGACGTATGCTTTGGATTTATTCGGAAGTTCCATGGGCAGATTATAAGCGATAGTCGTTGGGATTCTATTTATGCAGAATAAGCCAGCCTGTCAACAAGATGAAGGGCAAGGCAATCACCAGACGCTTGACCCATCGTCCGAGCTTTTGACTTTCCCCGCGCTCATATTCACGGACGGCGTCTTCGTTGTGGTTTACTTTAGGAAGATGATACCAGTGCATAGCAACAATAAAACCAAGCAGTGCGGGCGCAATTGTTTTTGGCAGTGATGGTAAATTCAAACATCTTCCAGACCTTCGGCGAGGTCAAAGGAGAGTGTCAAGGGTTTTGTGTAAACGGAAATTGATTTAGATCGCCAAGCGACCTTCGAAACGGATCACCAGTTGATTGAGAATCAACGGCCAATTTTGAATCGGCATGGTCCATTCTTTAAGGATATCACGATTCGCAAGGAATAATAATTTGCGAGCGGATTCCGCAGTCGGGAAAATGCTTTTCGATTTGGTGACTTTCCTCAATTGGCGGTGATAGCCTTCTACGGAATTGGTGGTGTAGATCAAGCGACGGATCTCGGCGGGATACGCAAAATACGTAGCCAGATCTTCCCAATTGTTTTGCCAGGAGCGAATCGCCACCGCATATTTGTCGCCCCACTTTTCGGTGAGCTGACGTAAGTTGGCTTCGGCACTTTCGCGGGTAGCCGCTTGATAGACTTGCTTCAGATCGACCATGAATGCTTTCTGATCGTTCCAGGTAACATACTTCAGGCTGTTGCGAATTTGGTGGATGATGCAACGTTGGATCTGGGTGTGAGGAAAAACTGCCAAGACCGCTTCCTTGAATCCACTCAACCCATCCATGGTTCGAAGTACTAAACCACTTTGCATGCGATAAAAATATCTCTTACACCACGACTTTGTAAATCTGTGATTACGCTTAGCCAAAAATTGGAGCTCTCGTTGCCATCCCCAACCCAATGTCCCAGAACGTCCCGGTGGCCCTCCACATCTACGCCCAGCACTGTATACACGGCTATATTCTCGACTTTTCCCTCGTGTCGCAGTTTGATATAGATTGCATCCAGATACACGATTGGGTACACACTAGCCAGGGCTCGGTTCTGCCACTCCTCCACTAAGCCCCAGACCTTATCCGTGATAGCGCTCAAGGTCGTGGGCGAGACTTCCACTCCATATAATTCTTGCAGCGTTTCTTGGATGTCCCGCACCGACATCCCCTTGGCGTACATGCCGATGATCTTGTCTTCCAATTCATTCGTGTTCGCTACTTGCTTTTTTACAACCTGTGGTTCAAACTCGCCGTTCCGATCACGCGGCACCTGGATCGTGCTTTCTCCAGAGGATGTTCTCAGCTTCTTGGCGTAGCTGCCGTTGCGATTATTCCCGCTATTGCGACCCTTGACCTCATACGGCTCATATCCCAGATGTTCGCTCATTTCCGCTTCCAATATTTCTTCAATCGTGTGAGCGAACAGTTTCGCAAAGATGCCTTCCTTCCCAAAGAAATCATCCATGGATTTTGCAGTGGATAATTCGCGTTGTACTTCCTCTACACTCGGCAAAGTAGTTCCATTCGCTTGACCCAAGATTTCCTGAATATTCTGCTTCGTACTTTTTGCTGCGGTCATTCTGTTTTCTCCAATGTCTTCGTCTAAGATTTTTCTCCCGTTTACACAGTCTATCTTACACCCTCGGTCAAAGCCACATTCTTGCTACAGGCGTCAACATCTTACATCCGCTTTCCAAGCAGAACAGACTTAATTGTTGATTCACTCAACGAATTTCCATTCCAAATGGACATAGGAGTTTAATATAAAGCATTCCGCCTTTGTCTCCCCGCTTCCCATGTTCGTTGGAAGGCTTTCCATCGTTCATCCCATGCCACCTATGCTTGTTGGATGACTTTCCATCGTTCATCCCATGCTGTCCATGCATGTTGGAAGGTCTTCCATCGTTCATCCCCCTCAATCCATGCTTGTTGGATGGCTTTCCATCGTTCATGGAAGGCCTTCCGTGATAGAATCCGGGCGTCTCAGGAAGGAAACCTGACAGGAGGAAAAGATGTCCAAGCCCTACCCCGCTGATGTTTTGCACCAAATGAATGCCGCCATCGCAAGCTGGCAGGCCATTGACCCAACCCTGAAGTTCGGCGACCTCTCGCTGGAAATGATGCAGTCGGTGCTCGAACAGGGCGAGGCGCTCCGGAACCACATCAACGCCCTCGAAACGCAACTGACCGACCTGCGGAACCAGCGCGACGCGGTCTATCACACCGGCTGGAAATATATCAACCGCCTGCGCGACGGCATCAATGGACACTATGGGGATGACTCATCCGAGTACGAGATGGTGGGGCGGGCACGGCTCAGCGAACGCAAACCGCGCTCGAAGCGGGTCAAACCGCCAGTAACGGAATCCGCGGCCGGGGCAAAGTGAAGCGCTCGAAGGTCTAATTTCTTTTCTTTCCCTGCTTTGCCAGCGAACGGCTGGACCGAACGCTATTCTTTCCAGCGCGTTTCGCCTTATACAACGCCTGGTCTGCCAGATTGATCAAGCTCAACGGATCGCTCTCGGGCTTGGGAACCATCACCGCCACGCCGACGCTGATCGTTACAAAAGGTTTTGTCTCTGAAGTTTGATGCGGAATGTGCAGCGCTTCCACTTGATTGCGTAATTCCTCTGCCAGGCGTTTCGCGTCCGAAAGATTGGTCACAGGCAGAACCAGTGCCAGTTCCTCGCCGCCATAACGGGCCGCGAGATCGGAAGTGCGGCGTCCGAGCTTTTGCATCACGCGCGCAATCCGTCTCAGACATTTATCCCCCTCCGCATGTCCGTATGTATCATTATATTTCTTATACGAATCGATATCGGCCATGATCAACGCCAGGGGTTCTTTGGTTCGCATGGCATGTGCCCACTCCTGCGACAAAAAGGAGTCGAACCGGCGGCGGTTGGCAAGTCCGGTCAAGCCGTCAGTGATTGATTTCCTGAGCGTCTCCTCGAACAAATTCGCGTTTTGGAAAGCCAGTGCGGCCATTTGGGCTAACGAACGCATGGTTGCGACATCTTCCAATGTAAAAGGCTTATTGGGTTGGGTCCGTCCCAGGCTGATCGCGCCGACAGCCCGATCGTTCAACACGATCGGAAAGGAACAGGCCGCCCGCAGGCAGTATGGATCGAAAATCTTCAAACGATCTGCTCGATGAACATAGTCTTTTACAAGCTGGGGTTTACGCGTTTGGATTGCGCGTTCCGTAAGACACGCAGCTTTCAAAGGTATGCGATGGCCTTTTTCCAATTTAATCGCATCGGTGGTCGCCTGGATCACGAGCATTTCTCCGTCCAGGAGGTCCAAAAAACCAATCGGGCACTTCAGCAATTCCGAACCCCGAAGAATAATTGTGTCGAGCACGTCCTGCACTTCAGGATGATTTAACAAGTCAAGTGCAATGGCGTAGAGCATCCTCAGCCGTTGGTTTTGACGTTTCAAACTGGGTTTCATCATCTTAGCACGCATATCTCAAAGTAGTTTGAATTTTCATTATACAACGTTGTATTTGTGCCTTCTTCGAATCGGAGATCATTTTCTCACACTCTAACAAACTTCTAAACCTTTCCTGTGTCTTATTGCGATCATCAACATTTTGGCAATCGAGAACTCTCTGCGGCAAAACGACGGTGTTATGATATTTGAAGAGGAGAGAAATGATTTTAGCAGAGGAACATGAATGAACAAGAGCTCAATTGCATTGATGACGGATAGCACCTGCGACATACCCGAGGAATTGATTCAGCAATACGGCATCACCACCATCCCGGAACTGGTGATCTGGGGCGATCAAACCTTCCGCGACCGCATCGACATCACGCCGCAGGCCTTTTATGAGCGCATCGAAAAAGACCACGTGATGCCCACCACCACGCTCCCCACTCCGGTTGAGTTTGAGAAGGCCTATCAGGACGCCATCGCACAGGGCGCAAAGGAAATCGTCATGTTCACCGTCAGCGCCGCCATGAGCGGAACCTTCCAGGCCGCGAAGCAGGTCGCTGACCGAATGGGTTTTCCCGTGCATGTGGTCGACTCAAAAGGGCCGACCATGAGTCTCGGCTGGCAGGTTCTCGCCGCAGCGCGCGCACAGGAAGCGGGCGCCAGCCTTCAGGAAATGCTCGCCGCCGCTGACAAAGTCCGCGAGAAACTGGTGCTGATCGTCTGCCTGAACACATTGGAATTTCTGCATCGCGGTGGACGCATCGGCGCCGCGACCAAATTTTTAGGCACACTATTAGACATCAAACCACTGGTGCAGATCAATCACAAAACGGGAATCGTAGAACCGTCCGGCCAGGCACGGACACGCAAGAAATCCATCGAGGTTTTGATCGAGCGCTTCTTCGAGCAGGTTCAAACCGCCAACCCCATCCATGTGGCCGTCATGCACGGCAATGCTCTGGAGGAGGCTCAAGTCATCGCCGAGCGCATTCGTCAAACATACGCGCCCAAGGAATTGCTGGTCAACATCACCGGCCCCGTGCTGGGAATCCACACCGGTCCGCGCGCCTTGGCCTTATGCGGTTACACTGAATAGAACAGAATCATACAATATCTTTAACTAAATACAAGTCACCGCGCTCGAAGCCGCGTTCGAGATAATATTCGCGTGTCCCCACTGCGGAAATCACCGCCATGCGCTCGAAGCCATTTTCCTTCGCAATCCGATCTGCTTGATGAAGGAAATTCGTTCCCAACCCCGCATGCTGCGCCGCGCCGGTTTTCTCTTCGCCCACCGGCAAGGACTGTCCGTACACGTGAACTTCGCGGATCAACGCCGCGCCATCGAGATCATTCAATTGAGTCTGCGGCGCATCTTTCGACGGCAGAGATAAACGGATAAAGCCCGCAAGTTTGTCATCAGGGGTGACATACGAGATGAAGTGCTCATCGGCATAATCAGCATGATACACAAGATCATCCAACTTGAGCAACGCAGGATCAACCGGCTTGCCCCTGACCTCACGACAGCGGATACATTCGCAGTGCGTGCCGCGTCGCTTCATTTCATCGTGGACATCCTGTCGCAAACTTGTGCGGCGATTGCCCTCGACTACATTGGTCGAAGGAATGTCGCGGATGACGCGGTTCACGCGGCAGTAGCGCGGGATGGTCGTTTTAACATCGGCGATCAGATCGATCAACTCTTCGGTGGTGTATGGACGGAACTCGCCGCGTTGCCAGTATTCATAAAGCTCTGCATTCGCCAATAATTGATTGGGATAAATCTTGATCTCATCAGGACAAAAGCCCCGCCACAGCTTCGCAAAGTCTGCGCGGTCTGATTCAGGTGTGGCACCATGCAGGTTGGGCATCCAATGCAAGACAATTTTGAATCCTGCTGCGCGCAGCAACGCCGTCGCGCGCCGCGTGCATTCCACGTCATGTCCGCGTTTGTTCATCTCAAGGATGCGGTCGTCCAGACTCTGCGCTCCCATCTGGACTTTGGTTACACCCAGATGTCTCAGCCAGCGGATTTCATCGGGCGTGATCTCATCAGGTCGCGTCTCGATCACAAGCCCCACGTTGCGATGCGATACCGATTCGTTCAACGCTTGGACTATCTCCAAGTTCACCACTGAGCTCACAGAGTCCACAGAGTTTTCTTTTTGTTTTTCTCTGTGATCTTTGTGCTCTCTGTAGTGAGAATCTTCATTCATGGCATCGAAGCAGCGCTTCACGAACCATTCCTGATAATCTCGGCGATACGAGCTCCAGGTGCCACCCAGAATCAGCAACTCGATTTTATCGGTGGGATGACCCAATGATTCCAAAGCCTGGATGCGCGACTTCACTTGCAGGTATGGATCAAAATCATGTTCGAGTCCGCGCATGGCGCCCGGTTCATCGGCTAGATAGGATTTCGGCATCCGCACATCGGTTGGACAAAAGATACATTTGCCGGGACAAGGATAAGGCTTGGTCAGCACCGTGACAGTCGTCACGCCCGAGAGCGTGCGCATCGGCTTCATCCGCAGGCTTTCAAGCAGATGCGCATCGGCGCTCATTTCATTGTTTCGCACCATCTCATGATACGCCGCAACCAAAACATACTTTCCAAGATAGCCGCCGCCTTGGAGAGGATAATGCCGAAGCGCATCCATTACCGCGCGGCCACCGCGGATCTCATCAATGGCATGGCGCGCCAAAATCATCCACTCAGGTCGGATGGTATGAGTTGTGACCCATTCTTCCTGCTTCACCGATCTCATTCTGATTCCTCGGGTTTCAACACAAATTGATCCTTCACTTCGGCCAGCTCTTTATGCTTGAATAAATCGGTGTGGAGTCCGCATTCAGTGTTGCCGCGTCCAGCCCAACGTCCGGCGCGATCTTCATCGTTCAGTCCAACCGCGATGGTGCATGGTGCGCATCCAATACTGCGATAGCCGCGTTCATACAATGGATGCGTTGGCAGATGATATTCTTCCATATAAGCCTGCACGTCGCGCTTCGCCCAGTTGAGCAGAGGATTCACTTTCAACAGGCCGTCGTCCTGCAATTCCAGAATTCTTGCGCGCGAACGTTCCGCAGTCTGGTCGCGTCGAATGCCGCTGATCCAGGCGCGCAACCCGCTCAACGCTTTTTGCATCGGCTGGACTTTATGAATATAGCAACACAAGTTTGGATCCTGCACAGGCAGAGCGCGCGCGTTCTGCCGCGCAAAGACATCCCAGCGCGAGTCGCGGTAAAGATCAACCACGTTGAGTTTCCATTCTTTCTGAATTTTCTCGCGAAAGATCAACGTATCCCAAAAATGGTAACCGGTATCCAGAAAGAAGATGCGAAGCGTGGACATGATGCTCGCCGCCATATGCAACAGCGGCATGCTTTGCGTTTGGAAGGAGGTGCTCATGGCAATATCCGGCGCGAAGGTTTCCACCGCCCATTGAATGATTTTTTGGGGCGTCTCCGCTTCGAACTGCGCCGAAAGCACGTCCACTTCACTTTTGCTGAACATGACCTAAAATTATACCCGTTATAATCAGGGCATGGAATTGATCATTGCCCAGCAATTGCTGGATTTGAACCGTCGCTTCTATACGGAACACGGACGCGATTTTTCTGCGACCCGCGAGCGTCTGCAAACCGGCGTACTGCGCGTGATCGAATCCTTGCGCGGCGACGAATCGATTCTGGATTTGGGATGTGGCAACGGCGAATTGGCTCGGACCTTATCGCGGCGCGGCCATCACGGTTCGTATCTCGGCCTAGACTTTAGTCTGCCGCTGCTCGATGAAGCTGAGCGCGAAGCCTTTGCATACCCCGTTCAATTCATGAAAGCCGATTTGGTCTCCAGCGATTGGGATGTCATTGCGAGGGGAGTTCTTCCCCGAAGCAATCCCCTGTTTGATAATGAGATTGCCACGCCGCCTTCAGCGGCTCGCAATGACACTTTTGACATTGTTCTTTCTTTTGCCGTACTTCATCACATTCCGAGCATCGACCTACGTTTGCAAATCATCCAAAAGATTCATGAAATCTTGAAGCCCAAAGCAATGTTCATTCATTCCAATTGGCAATTCTTGAATAGTCCGCGTTTGAAGGCAAGGATTCAACCCTGGGAAAGCATCGGCTTGAAACAAACGGATATGGACGCCAACGATTATCTGCTCGATTGGAAGCGCGGTGGCAAGGGTCTGCGCTATGTACATCATTTCGACGAGTCAGAGCTGGCGGAATTGGCAAAAGCTGGCGACTTTGAAATCATCGAAACGTTTTATTCGGATGGTGAAAACAAACGATTAAGCCTTTATCAAATTTGGAAAGCAATTAACGCGATTTGAATTCATCACAACCTCTTCCCCATTCTCTATTAACCATTCCCCTATTCCTCTCACTTAATAAGCGGCTTGAATCCTTCTCCCACTGCTTCATGCGCTTGACCAATCACCATGAAAGCCTTTGGATCAACCTCTTGAAGGATGGCTTTCAATTGAGAAACCTCCGAACGATTGATCACGCAATATAGAACAGGACGTTCCGCACCGGTGTACGCACCTTTGCCCTGCAAGATGGTCATGCCGCGTTCCATATCCACAAGCACGCGTTGAACGACCGCATCAGGTTGATTGGTAACGATCAGCGCGGTACGCACCATGCCCGGACCTTCGAGAATAGTTTCCGAAACGAGGCCGCTGACATATAACGTGATGATGGCATAAAGAGCCTGCTTCCAGCTAAAAACGAATCCAGCCGCGAGGATCACCGCGGAATCCACGATCAGATAACTTTGTGTCATCGGCACACTGCGATAATGATTAAGGATGCGGGCGAGGACGTCCGAGCCGCCGCTCGTTCCGCGTGCCCGATAAACTAACCCGTATCCCACACCGCTGACCACTGCGCCGTAAAGAGAATTCAAAAAGATATCATCAGTGATGCCTTGCGCGGGAAAAAAATTCAGGCGCGGAATCAAATCCACGAGAACGGAATAGACAATCACAGCGAACGCGGTGCGAAGCGCAAAGCGCGGTCCGCCAAGAAAACGCCAGCCGAGGATGAATAGCGGAATATTCCCAATCAAAACCATCAGCCCAATCGGCCAATGAGTGTAGTGATTGATGAGCTGCGATATTCCACTCACGCCGCCGCTTGCAAGATTCGCAGGGACAAGGAATAGGCGCAATGCAATGGCTTGAATACCAGCTCCGATGAAGATCAAGGCATAATCAAAGAATAGCGGCAGAAAACGTTTTTGTGAATCCATTGATGAAATTTATTCCAGCAAATTAACGCCAGTCAGTTTCTCGATCACGCCGATTATGGCCGAGTTGTCCAACTCGCCCATGCCCAGCTCGATCATCTTTTCAAAAAGTTTTGTATTCTCGGCCACCGACGGTAATGGCATAGCGTATTCGCGTGCCGTATCCATCACGATCTTCAAATCCTTCAGCTGCATATAAGCCTTGAAGCCAGGTGCACGATTGCCCGCGAACAAACGCGGCGGCTTGACGTCCAACGTCCAGCATTGAGCCGCACCGCCTTTGATCGCCTCCACCACCTTTTGCGGATCGACACCGGCTTTGCGCGCGAAAATCAGCAGTTCGCCCATCGCCGTCATCTGCGCCGCGACCATGATTTGATTGGCGGCCTTCGCGACTTGTCCCGCACCCAAATCGCCGACATGCGTGACGGTCTTTCCCATCGCATTGAAAATCGGCATGACTTTTTCAACGGCAGCTGATGGGCCACCGACCATGATGGTCAATGTTCCATTCTTCGCACCGATGTCTCCGCCGGAAACGGGCGCGTCCAGCGATAGCACACCTTTGGCTGATAACTTTTCCGCGATCATGCGCGCTGAGGCTGGCTTGATCGTGGAATTATCAACAAAGATCAAACCTTGATGCGCGCCCTCGATGATTCCTTTTTCGCCAAGGACAACTTTCTCTACATCGGGCGAATCGGGCAAGTTAGTGAAAACAACATCCACTTGCGATGCAACATCAGCTGGCGAGTTCGCAGCGGTCGCGCCTGCACGAACGAGTTCATCCACCGATGCCTTTGAACGATTATGAACGACGAGTGTAAAGCCAGCTTTTAAAATATTGTGGGCAATGGATTTACCCATCAATCCCAAGCCGATATATCCAACCTTAAGCATAATGACTCCTATTCGTTGTTGTAAAAGATACTGATGCGATTATACCAATGAGCCTGATAGTCTTATCGGAATAAAAAAAGAAACCCGCCTCCTATATCGGAAGCGGGTCACGGGTCGAAGGCTGAAGCGTTACTTGATCTCGTAGGTCATATCCACAGTAACCGTTAATGTCAACTGACCCGCATTGATCGGCACAGCTGCCGCCGGTGCTGTATTAAGGCCGCTGCTTTTGCTATACACATTCATCACTGGCTGAGGAATGTTGTTCGTGAAGTTGATGGTTTGCACATTACCAAGCGTTACGCCTGATGCAGATGCGAGTCCCTGTGCTTGTGTTTGCGCATCTTTGACAGCCTGATCGCGAGCCTGTTGGATCGCTGTGCTCTTATCAGCGACATCGAACTGAATGCTGTTTACGTTATTTGCGCCGGCTTGCACGGTGGCATCCAGCAGAGCACCGAGCTTATCCAGTTGGTGGACCGTCACGTAAACAGTATTATCGACAACATACGTTGTGCTTCCGGGCTTACCGGTTTGCTGATCGTATTGCGTGTTGGGGTAGATGCTGAAGTTTGTGGTGCGGATATCTTTTGCGTCCACGCCGGAATTTTCCAATGCAGTGATTACCTGCTGGGTTTGAGTGTTATTGGCTGAAACAGCCTCGGAAGCAGTGGGTTGTTCCGTGTGCACGCCGATATTGATATATGCCACATCCGGCGTGAGATAGACTAACCCCGTTCCGGTCACATTCAACGTCCGTTGAGGCGGCGCGGGGTTGGAAACGACCGTTGTCGCACCGCAGGCACTCAAAGCAACTGCAGCAAGCAAAATGGCTGATACGAGAAGAAATTTGATTCGCATGGAATTCTCCTTTTTGTTTCTTTTCAAGACGCTTGATTCGTTTGAAAAGTTCCCGGGTGTTTTAGATGAATCTAGATGATATGAAGACAATTGTATATCATGGTTAAGCAGAAAACGACCACAGTGGTCGTTTTCTGCTTTTGACAAATTAAGTTTATCTTCGCTCAGCCTGATTACCATCATAAGACCGGGCGCTCATTCCCACCGGATGATAGGTCGGCTCAGAGGATGCAACGCTTCGAGTCGAATCAAAGGTAGGAGCAGGTTTAGGCGCGGGACGAATATAAGTTGGAGTCTGAGCGACGGCTTGAGGCCGCGCTGGAACTGCGGAAGAGGCTGGCTTGTAGTTCGACGGCTGATTTCCGGCCATGGTAAAAATGTTCTCTCCGGCAATCGAGAATGTTCCGATGACCAGAACACGAATCAACCAGACCATCAAAGCGACAAAGATGGGCACTACTTTTGTGAGCGTGGCTTCACCGATCAGTACGCTGCCTCGCGAAGGGTGATCCATGATCGCTATTGAGACACCCCACCACGTGAGCATTGCATTGAACAAGGCAGCAACCAGCCACGCGCCAAACAGATACCAGACTTCGGTAGGTTCGTCGCGTCCGCGCTGAGGGGTAAAGATGCGTGCAATACCGGCGAAGTCAATGCCGCAGAAAGCAAAGGCAAGAATGGTGGCCCAAGCGATGCTCCCAAATTTCAAACTCCCAAGCAAGTCGGTGAGTGCAAAGGCGGTGGTTGAATAGTTAAAGACTTCAAAAGCAAGTAACGCGCTGAGAAGAATTGCACCGAATATGGCGCCACGTCTCAACGCTGTACCGTGTAGAAAAGGCATAAGCTTAATAGAGAAGGATCGTTTCATGGAAATCTCCTTTTGCTTTGCTAGCACTTGGAGCAAAGCTGTTCTAAATATAGAACAAATATTCTAAATTGTCAAGCGCAAAATCTTGGATACGATCTTGAGATTCGCTTGACAATATTCAATCCCTGAATTATAGTTACCCTATAAAGTCTATAATATCAATAGACATTCTATGAGACTTTCAAAGCGCGGCGAGTACGGTTTGCGGGCCATGATCATGCTGGCAACACCAGGACCTGATGGGCGTCCGGTGGTCCTCCAGATTCGAGAAATCTCGGAGCGGGAAAAAATCCCTGCTAAATTCCTCGAACAAATCCTTCTCACCCTTAAGAACGCTGGATTATTGCACAGCAAAATGGGCGTGGGTGGCGGTTATCATCTGGCGAAGCCCGCCAACGAGATTAGCCTCGGTCACATCATACGAATTCTGGATGGCCCGTTGGCACCTGTCAAATGCGTCAGCCAGATGGCCTACGAACCGTGCGGTTGTCCGGATGAGGAAACATGCGGCCTGCGATTGGCAATGAGCGATGTACGTAATTCGCTTGCGAAGATTCTTGATGGCACTTCGCTGGGAGACGTCACACGCCGCGTGAGTAAAGTCCGTAAGTCGCGCAAATCTGGTTGATGAAATCCCTTGATCAATCTTTTTTGCGGCTCTAAAGTCTATCAGTGCTATAGACTTTATAATATAAACCTAATGTTCTGGAGGTAAAAATGAAAAACATGTTCTTCAAATTATTCAGTCTGGTTGTAGTCGGGATGCTGGCGCTCTCCGCCTGCGGAAGTCCGGTAACAGCAACTGCCGTTCCTGCCGCCGCCCAACCCACCGCCGCTCCCGTTGCGACTTCGACCGCCGCGGCTCCTACAGCCCAACCGCTTAGCGGAACGATTAATATTTCTGGAGCGTTTGCGCTGTATCCCATGATGACCGTCTGGGCTGCTGAATACACCAAGCTGAACCCGGGCGTTCAATTCAATGTTCAGGCAGGCGGCGCCGGCAAAGGCATGACGGATGCCCTGGCAGGCGCGGTGGATATTGGCATGGTTTCGCGGGACATTCAGCCGGCAGAGGAAGCCAAAGGCGCATATTGGGTACCGGTCGCCAAGGATGCTGTTTTCCCGGTCATCAGCGCACAAAATCCGGTGTTGGCAGATTTGATAGCCAAAGGGATCAGCCAGGCCACTTTCAAGAAAATTTTCATAACCGGTGAGGTCACCACTTGGGGCCAGGTGGTTGGCGATTCCAAGAACACGGATGCAATCCATGTTTACACGCGTTCAGATTCGGCCGGTGCGGCGGATGAGTGGGCACTGTTCTGCGGTGGAAAGGTCCAAGCCGATCTTCTGAAGACGGCAATCGGGGTCAATGGAGAACCCGCGCTGGTATCCACGGTCATCAAAGATCCGCTCGGAATCTCTTACAGCAACCTGAATAGTGTATTTGATGTCACCAGCGGAAATATCGTGACGGGAGCCGCCGTGCCGCCCATTGATGCCAGCGGCACTGGTCAAATCACGCCAGATGAGGTATATAAGACCACAGCGGACGCGGTCAACGCAGTCGCAGCAGGCAAATATCCCTCACCTCCGGCTCGCTTTGAGAATCTGGTGACCAAGGGCAAACCCACTGGCGTAGTGCAGGCCTTCCTTGTGTGGATTTTGACAGATGGTCAAAAAGACCTTAGCCAGGCGGGGTATGTGCCCCTGACAGCGGATCAACAAACAGCCGCCCTGGCAAAGGTTAAATGAATCGACAAATTCAAACAGATATAAGTAAAGTAAATCTGGAATCAGAAGGCCGGCCAAGCCGGCCTTCTGTGGTTGCTCGTAACAAACAAAATCAATTGGCCAAACGCACATTTTTTGTGATTACGTTATTGCCGATGATTCTTATTTCGGCAATTACGATTGTACTAGCTGTCCGTTCCTGGCCGATCCTGAGTACATATTCCTTTAAAGATCTATTTTTAGGCTCAACCTGGAGACCGGACCATGGGCTCTTTGGTTTTTGGCCCTATATTACAGGCACCTTCTGGGTGACTACTGTGGGCATTCTGCTTTCAGTCCCGCCCTGCCTGCTCACAGCCCTCTATTTATCTGAATATTCTCATTCCTTCACGCGTTCCATTGCAAAACCCATCCTTGATTTGCTGGCCGCCATTCCCCCGGTGGTCTACGGCGTATGGGGATTGCTTGCCATCGTTCCATTTGTGGAAGATGTGCTTGCGCCACTTTCCAAGCGATGGCTCAGCTATATTCCGATCTTTGCAGTCACTCAGCCGACCGGGTTCAGCATCATTGCAGGCGGTATTGTGTTGGCTGTGATGATCGCTCCATTGATTATTTCGATAGTCTATGAAATCCTGAGAACCGTACCGGACGATCTTCGACATGCATCCCTGGCGGTTGGCGCAACGCAATGGCAGACCATCCGTCAGGTTGTGATTCCGCGCGTCATTCCTGGAATGGTCGCGGCGGTTGTATTGGCGGCCTCACGCGCCCTGGGAGAGACGATGGCGGTGTTGATGGTGGTCGGAAACGTGGCGCAGGTTCCAAAATCCATCTTCGACTCGGGCTACCCGCTTCCGGCGTTGATCGCCAACAATTACGGAGACATGATGTCCATTCCGCTTTATGATGCGGCCCTGCTCTGTGCGGCGCTCATCCTCCTCATCCTGATATTGATCTTCAATATCCTTTCAACTCTTGTACTTCAACGAATGCTGGGAAAAAATTGGGCATGATGAAAAAACGCTGGCAACGACGACATATTGTTGAAGCCTTTGTTAAAGGCCTGATGATTGTTTCATTCCTTGTCGTGGCTGGCGGCCTAGGCGCAATCCTTTGGACCATTCTTGTCAATGGTTTACCTGCATTGACATGGGCGATGGTCACTCAGGTGCCTCAGGGCGGCTTCTATCTTGGAAAAGGTGGCGGAGTATTGAACGCCATCCTTGGTTCGCTGTATCTCGCGGGCGGGGGCACATTGCTTGCACTAATATTCAGTTTGCCCATTGCGCTCTACCTTGAGACTTATCTCGGCGACTCAGAATGGGGCCGGTATGTCCGCCTCTCGCTGGATGTTCTTTGGGGGATTCCGACCATTGTCTATGGCGTGTTTGGATTTATCATCATGCTGGCAATTGGCCTGCGCGCCTCACTGCTGGCGGGCATTGTGGTCTTATCAATGATTGAGTTGCCGATCATGGTACGCGCGATGGATGAAGTGATCCGCCGCATGCCTGTTGACCTTGAGCAGGCCGCGCTGGCCCTCGGCTCGACCAAGCTGGAAGTGGCCGTGCGCGTCGTGACGCGTCAAATGCTTCCCGGCATTATCACGGCCATCCTCTTGGCTTTTGGACGCGGCATTGGGGATGCGGCTTCTGTTCTGTTTACAGCAGGATACACTGATCGCATTCCCACTTCGTTGATGCAACCAACGGCCTCCCTGCCACTGGCGGTATTCTTCCAGTTGGGCACGCCGTATCCTGTGGTACAACAACGCGGTTACGCTTCGGCCTTGATCCTCACCATCATCGTTTTGATCATCAGCATTGGCTCGCGCTGGATCTCAGCTAATCTAAATAAATATACAGTGAAATAAAGAGAAAATACAATTTCATGGACACACATATCCGGGTTCGCAACTTGAATGCCTTCTATGGCAAACAACAGGCTCTGAAAGACGTCAACATTGAGATTCCCAAAAAGCAGGTCACGGTTATCATGGGACCATCGGGCTGTGGCAAGTCCACCCTGTTGAAGACGCTCAATCGCTTCCTCGAGTTGACCGATGATACAAGAATTTCCGGCGAAGTGCTCGTGGATGAACAAGATATTTACGCCAGCGATGTGGATGTGACGGAAGTCCGCAAACGCGTCGGGTTGCTGGCACAGCGTCCTTCGCCATTGCCCATGTCCATTTACGAAAATGTGGTTTACGGCATGCAGATTCACCAGATGCACAAAGACCGTGCATCCTATAAGAAGGCCGTAAGGCATTACCTTGAGATTGCCGGTTTATGGGAAGAAGTCAGCGGGCGGCTGCATGACCCGGCCACCAGCCTTTCGATAGGCCAGCAGCAACGTCTATGTTTGGCGCGCGGCTTGGCGGTGGAGCCGGAAATCATTTTGGGCGACGAACCGACGTCGGCGCTCGACCCGATTTCGGCGCAGAATGTCGAAAAGCGTTTGCTTGATCTGAAAGAACAATACACCATCGTGATCGTGACCCATACATTGCGTCAAGCCAAACGTCTTGGAGATTACGTGATTTACATGTATCTGGGTGAAGTCGTTGAAGCGGGGCCTGCCCATGAAGTTTTTAACAATCCACAACATCAGCGAACGCGTGCCTATCTCGAAGGACAGTTCTAACCAAAGTTTTAGCGTGAACGATTAGGAAAGCCCTATGAAAATCACGGGAGTTATCTTTAGTATTATCGGCGTTATGCTGTTAGGTTTGGGAGGATATCTTTTTGTCCGGCAGCACCTTTTCCTTCAAAGAGCCGAACTGACCACTGCCATCGTAACGGAGAATAAACTCTATACTCAAACCAGCCATGAATACGGTGTGCAGCATTATTATTGCTCGGAGTTCCAATTCCAAACAAAGGCTGGTCAGAGTGTTTCGTTCGAAGAAACCGGCTGTGCGCAACTCGACTCACCCGCTGATTATCAGGTTGGCCAGAAAGTGGATGTCTATTACGACCCTAGGGATCCCGGCAAGACTGTACAAACGCCAATGGATCGATACTATTATGAGATAGGGGTCATGACGGCAACTGTTGCTGGTGCTTCGTTTGTTGTGTTGGGACTGGGACTGTTCTGGATCGGCCTGTGGAGGAGCAAGAGGGCTGGAATCTCAAGAGTTGACCATCATTAATGGGGATTGGGTAAGCGCTGAGGCACAAGCCGCGCTCAATCACTCCTGGTGTGAGTATTTCTTGGAAGAAAAAACGCCTTTCAAAACGAAAGACGTTTTTTCTTCCAAGTCTTTTTAAATCCCGATTGGTTCTCTCACCAGGATTACGGTCATCCGCTCGTTAACCGATTCACGCTCGATGATCAGAATTTTGCCAACAAATGTTTTCGCATTCATAGCTTTCCAGACTTGGGCTTCCTCCCAGGGCTGGACGTGTTCACGGATACGCCGAAGGGCCGCTGCGAGATCGGGAACGATTTTTTGACTGCCTACGACCAAAATCACCTTCCCGGCTGTGTTGGCGTAGGGACCAATTTGACTGGCAGTGGCAGAAGCGGCCACCAAGAAACCATCCTCCGTGATTGCATTAACACTGCCCAACATGAAATCAGGAGCAGCTGTCAGTTTCCGAATTTCTTGCATTTGAGTTTTGCGATCCATTTTGAACGTTTGGTGCCGTAAGGCATCATATTGATTCAAATCCATCATGACATCAAAAATGCCAGAATCTTGAAGCGTCTTCGACTTCCCCGAGTGGACTTGTGCCCCTTTGGGAATCCGCTCGTGCACAGCCTGACGCGCTTCTTCGCCATTGTTGACGATCAACACCTCGATGTTTCGTTCACGAATCCGATTGGCAACTTTTTGGAGCATCTCTTCCGATGCCGGGATTTCAAAGTCCTTCTGAATTTGGATCATCTCGTGATACTCTCCTTTTAAGAAAAACAAAAAAACACTACATTGGCAATGCCAGCGCGATCAACGTCAATGCAATAGCCATGCATAAGGCTTTGATATTCACTTTGCGTGCCTGCCGCCGCACTTGTGCAAGCTCGGTTTCATCTTCGATCTTTTCTATCTTGCCATTAAGATTGCGCGAACTGCGCGAGGCCAGCCCCACTCAAGTTTTATCGCGCCATTGAAAGTAGCCTGATCCAGCCCCCATGAACAAGATCAATAATGGCAGCCGCCAAAGGCGATTCGCATTTATAGAGATCAGCCAGGTTAGAATGACAAGCGCGATCACGAAGGGAATCACCCCACCGATCAATCGTTTCAACCGTTCACGCGGGCTGATATTAGCAATGCATACTTCCCCCTGATTCAGCTCGGGTCTATCAGGCATGGGGGCATCGATATTCGGCCTTTGACTTGACATAACTCAGCACTCCTGTCCAGCTTTCGTTTGCTGTTACGAAGTGTAGCATGCCACTATAAATATAATATTAGCAACCATTGGCAAAATACGATAATAAAAAATATAACGCATCACAGCGCACCGGACATAACGCATCTGATACCGTTTGAGTTTGAAGTAGAAATCTAGTAACAACAGCGCCCAACAAAAAGCTTTTTTGTTACTATGCCTACGGATATTTTATATCATCGATTGAAAATACACTTTCTCACTTTCTTCACACTCAATTCATAACCCCATCCTATACTTCCGTTTAGATTTCACAAGAAATAATATTTATGAAGGAGTGATAATGAACAGAGAAATTGTTTTCGGTTCCTCGCAAAAGGTTCAGCTTCGTCGGCTCTTATGGGTCGGCCCGCTCACAATCCTGGCATCCATCGTCGGTGTTTTGATCGTGCGCGTGATCGCCGTCGCGATATTACAGCCCAACCCGACTCCGCTGAGTTTGGGCTGGCTAGTGCCAATCGGCTCTACTTTCGTGTTTGTCACCGGAGCAGTGCTGGTATTCGCACTGGTTGCCCGCTTCGCGGCGAACCCGATTCGCACCTATCAAATCATTGCTTTTGTCGTCCTTATACTCACTTTTCTGCCGGATTTTGTCTTTGCCCAGTTGCATATGCTCGGCACGAACTGGTCGAATGTCGTTGCTTTTATGGCAATGCATATAGTTGCTTGGGGAATATCCGTGAGCATGTTATCGAAGCTGAGCCTTGAAACCACTTAAAAATAAAAGATGGCAGCGCAGATGAAAACCATTGCCAAAGATGGCTAAAATGTCAATATTACGATAACCTGTGGTTACAGATACCTGATCGTTCGCGGCGGGTACTTCGTAAGGAGGGCGGGGGCAGGGTTGCGTGGATCATAGAGGAAAAATGGTAGGAGCAATCATTGCAAAACTAGCCGTCAAATCAGGATTTGATGCGCTTAATAAGGGCGATCTGGAAAAATTCATGAAGGCATGGAATGAAAACGGCATCTTTATTTATACAGGCAAAGTTAAAGCAGGCGGACAATTTGCCGAGAAACCTGAAATAAAAAGATGGTTTGAGGGATTTATCAGGCAATTCCCTGAAAGGAAATTTACCATTAAACATGTCGGAGTTGAAAATATTTTTGATATCGCTGGTAATAACACAATCTTGGCATAGCTAGATCTGGAACTTACAAATAAGGATGGACTCAAATGCACAAACAGCGCTGTTAGTATGATTAAAATTAAGGGGACAAAAATAATTTATGTGAAAGATTTTTTGGAAATTTCAGACGGCGACGATTATAAAAGGGGCTGGGGAGATATTAAATGATTAACAATTTGAAAAAGAACAAGTTATTGTGGCTTCTCATCGCTCTCATGGCCTTAGTCACCTCGCTGAGCGGTGTCGTACACCAAGGCATTTACCAAAATCTCGCAATCGTGGAGAACCTTCCTGCGATTCTATCCCAGGACCTGATCACTGTTTTGGCTTCCATTGCGATGTTATATCTGGTCATCAGAATCGACGAAGATGATTTCATGAAGCAATTAATCCTGCTCGGAATCATTGGATACCTGTTTTACGTATACGGGATTTATGTGCTGGGGAAATTCTACAATATCCTCTATTTGCTCTACATGGGGATCTTCAGCCTCTCATTTTATTCGCTCGTTTACGGGATCGCAAATATCAGGAATGAAGTGTTTGAGCACATCAAAATTCCTACGACTTTCCAGAAAGTTTCAGCAGCCTTTTTATTTCTCATTCCCATTATTTTTTATCCAATGTGGATCATCCAGATGTGGCCGTTCATGCAAAAAATGCAAGTGCCAATGGTCAATTCCAATGTTTATATCCTTGATATGTGTTTCGTGCTGCCAGTTTTTGCCATGATGGCGATGATGTTGTTAAGAAAGGAAGCTTTTGCGATCCTCTTGACTCCAGTGCTGTTCATCAAGGGGTTCACGCTATGCCTTTCGGTCGCATTGGGTGAATTCCTCAAACCGCTCTATAATCTGACGTGGAATAAACCTTATGCTCTTCTGTTTGTTTTCCTCACGCTGGCGTGCCTCACGCTGGCCCTTCTCTATTTCAAAAAGGTGAGGTATTCCACTAATGATGGATAAATCATATTTCCCGCCCCTGGCTCAGCTTTCCCATTTGCCCCGAATTAGATAGAAAAATCAGTACAGAAATCTGCCCATGAAGTCTTTAACAATCCACAGCATGAACGAACGCGCGCCTATCTCGAAGGACAATTCTAATCAACAAACCTTGCGAAGAATTAGAAACTTTATAGGATGTAATGCTTTCATAGAAAACTCACCTCGCGCTATAATTGCCGCAGGCACTTATATTCATCCTTATAAGGAGCATATAAAATGATAATCCCCCAGCTTATTCGCAAACTCTTACCTCTTTGGATCGTGATCTTCGTGCTTTCGTGTCTCGGGACCTTCTCTGCTTTTGTTCTCCCATCCCCTTGGACCTGGCTGTCAGCGGTGTTTGTGTTCCTGGCGGGAGTATCTTATTGTGCCTTTATGTTCGGCGCCTCGCTCGTTTGCATCATCGAGAATACGCTCTTACGATGGTTCGGTCAACCCGCTACCGGAACGGTGTTGGACTTCCATGGAATTAAACAGGGAATAATCGTTATGGCAACGAATACAATGGTGTGCGCGTCAAGCTGGAGGTCCACCTTCCAGACGGCGGGTCATTTGTAAATGTTGCCGAAGATACTACTGATGTCGGTTTGCAATTGGAGGAGGGGAAATCATATCCAGTAAAATACGATCCACTCACGAAGGAAGTCGCGCTTGTGGCAATGCCCAAGCAACCGAAACCGAAAGAGAAAGACTTCTAAGTAGGTCTTCTAAGCTAGACTTTGTCCATTTGAATAAATACGGAAAGCAGGATAAGCTAGAGCAAAAACTCTGCCAAGAGGTCGCTCATGCCTATCCTGCGAACGGAATATATCACGATCCTCGGAACCTTTAAGAGGCTCTGCTCGGATCGAATTTGGAAACATGCTAAGGTTTTGTTGATCGGTGCGATGCTTTCCCCCGCCGAGCGAACCGTGACCGCGGCGTTGCGCGTGACGGGCTTGAGCATGGAGAAGCATTTCGAGAATTATCATCGGGTTCTGATTCGTGCAAAGTGGTCGAGTTTGGAAGCAAGTCATATCTTATTGGGATTTCTAGTTAATACCTTTGGGGTTCGTGGCCCGATCATTATGGGTTTGGATGATACGATCGAACATCGACGGGGAGCCAAAATTAAAGCCAAAGGAATTTATCGGGATCCAGTCCGCTCCAGCCATGGTCACTTTGTGAAGGCCAGTGGCCTGCGTTGGCTAAGCCTAATGTTGTTGGCGCCGATCCCGTGGGCCGGACGGACTTGGGCTCTGCCGTTTCTTACGGTATTGGCGCCTTCCGAACGGTACTACCAAAGCAAGGCGCACAAACACAAAAAGCTCACCGAGTGGGCCTTGCAGGTGGTCCTCCAAGCCCGCCGCTGGCTGCCCAAACGGCAGCTGGTGGTCATCGGGGACAGCAGTTTTGCCGTGATTCAGCTTCTTTTTCGGCTCCGCCAGCTGAAAAACCCGGTGTGTGCCAGCATGCGTTTTCGCATGGATGCGGCTTTGTATGAGCCCATTGAGAGTCGCCTGGGTCAAATGGGTCGTCCACGCAAGAAAGGGAAACGCTTGCCGACTTTGGAAAAGGTCGCTGCAGATAAACACCCCGCTGGAAGCGCCTCACCGTCCAGGAATGGTATGGTGAAAAGAAACGCACGATTGAAATCACCTCTGGAACCTGCGTTTGGTATCATACAATCTTGCCCATTCGCTGGGTGATCATCCGCGATCCAAAAAAGAAATTCAAAACGCAATCTCTGCTGTGCACCGACCTCAACCTTTCTCCGAAACAAATCGTCCAATGGTTTCCGAGACGATGGCAGGTGGCAAGTGACTTTTCACGAAGTCCGCACTCATCTCGGTGTGGAGACCCAGAGACAGTGGTCCGATTTATCGATCTTGCGGATCACACCGGCCTTGCTCAGTTTGTTCTCTCTGATCACTCTGCTCGCCAATGTCCATGCCCGGAGAGACAACCTGCCGGTCCAGCGCACCGCCTGGTCTGCTAAGAAACTCCCAACCTTTTCGGATGCGCTTTCCATCGTCCGCCAAACTTTGATCTCCGAAATCTATTTTCGAACTTCACTGATCCATGGCGAAGTGCAAAAACTACCAGCCCAACGCTCCAAATACCGCTCCGCAACGGCTAATTCGGCCTTTCTTTAACAAATAAATGGACAAAGTCTAGCTAAGAGAGTGTTTCTTAAGTCAGGTGGCAACAGCCAGACGGGATTAGCTACAACTCATAGTTCTCGCGCTGCAAAGAGATGCACTATGACGAAACATACGACAAATAGACCAAGAAAATTGGAATATCAGAGCCCGCATGAAAGATCACGGAAGCAAGAACGCTTCCAGACTTTTGCATCAGATAGCCTAGGATTAATCCCTGGATTAGGGCAATCACAAGAAATGGCGCCAGATACGGAGTGTACTGAACTTGAATATGAAATGAGGCGAATATGATGGCTGAGAGCACGTTTGAGGACAATGGACTTAGGAACTTTCCGTACTTATTCAGGAACAGTCCTCTGAACCACAATTCCTCTCTCAGGCCATTACAAAGTACAAGAATTATGAGTGCTGGTGTGAGTGCAAGAAAGCGTGAATGAGTTACTCCATTGTTTGGAAAGAATCTTTGAGTATGCCCAGACGCGCTTAATAAATAGAACACCAGAAAGCCGATAATGCCAACAACGAGTACCCATCGGTTCCTGGTCCTATCGATGAAGATAGATTTCAAATCACTGCCAGATGACTTTGTTAGAAGAAATATAGGGACAATGAGGCTTATCGTGCCGACTAACTGTCCGAGAACAGTCCCAAAGACTGTGGAAGCAATTGGGTTATTGGCGCTCGGAGTCTCGTGCAGAACATTCACAACGAACGCCTGTTGAAGGGACCCAAAGGAATTCGAATCGCCAAGAATCCCCGCGATAGTGAAGATGAAAAATGCGAAGGGAATCTCCCAATATTTAATGAGGTTCTGTTGTCTCTTCGCAAAGATTGCGACTAAGAGGAATATAACAGCAAGACCTAATAAGACGCCCAGCTGAAGAATGCTCGGAGGCAGCAATCCAATAATTATTCGATAAGTGAAACCCGCGGCCAAGCACAATACCACGAGCACCGAACGCCAAGCCAGACTCAAAGGTTCAATTGGGGATTGAAGGCTATTGTTCAAATCATTCGGTTTCATATTTACCTCTAAGATTGAACGTTTATTTTGGATATAACCCAGCAGGCAAGGTCGCGTTGCGGTACTTATCTATATAGTGTGTTTCTTGGAGAGCGTTTTATGCGTAGTCGGATATAGTTTATATAGCATAATACAGCAACTGCGCCCGAAACAGGAAAGGCGACTCTGATTAATCTTTCATGTGAAAATCACGAAGGATTGCTTTCCGTTTCGGCGCGTAGCGATGTAGCCGAGATTAGTATAAGCAAAATTCTTTATTTTGGGCGCCTTGCTCTTGACTAATCGAAAAGATAGAATAAAATTCTGGGAATTTCTCTCATGGAGGAGAGAAGCTTGTTCATTTATTTCGACGACCGCCCATCGGACTCGCCTTTTATCGAACGCGTCTTTCGCTGTCGCAGTGACCGCGCGGGTACGTTCATCTCGATGGCCACCAGCCAATGGATGATGGCCGTGACAAGGATCAAAGGCAAGACAACTCTGACAATACGGGGCCCCGAAACGCGAGCGAGTATCGCTGACTGTCCTGCCGAAGGCGAGTGGATCGGCATCATGTTCAAGCTGGGCACTACAATGCCAAAGTTTCCTGCGAATTTACTGATCGATAGAAATGATCTGAGCTTGCCTGAGGCGAACCGCCGCTCCTTTTGGTTAGACAGTACCGCGTGGGAGTATCCTAACTTCGAAAATGCAGAAACATTTGTGAAGCGGCTGGTACATGACGAGTTGATCACACATGATGACATTGTTGATGCCGCCTTGCAAGGTCAATTGAATGATATATCCCTGCGATCGGCACAGCGGCATTTTCTAAGAACCACTGGTCTAACTCACGGTGTGATCCATCAAATTGAACGCGCCCGATATGCGACAAATGTTTTGAAGGGTGGAACTCCAATTCTCGCGACAGCTCACGAGGCAGGCTATTTCGATCAGGCACACCTGATCCGCTCACTCAAGCGCTTTACCGGCCAAACCCCAACACAAATCATTCAGGAAGATCAACAATTGTCGTTTTTATACAAGACGAATTCCTCTTGACGCACTAATATGCTAAGAAATTCCAAATCTTTGAAATAAGGAGCTTCTTATGCAAACTATGGTCCCAATCAATAAAATAACGAAGATATTGTTAACCTGCGGTGTCAGTGCTGGTCCGCTGTATGTTGCTCTTGGCTTTCTCCAGATACCTATCCGCCCCGGCTTCGATCCTACACGCCACGACCTTAGTCTGATGAGCAACGGAGATCTTGGATGGATTCAGATCGCCAACTTCATGATTGCTGGTTTCTTGGTAATCGCCGGCGCGATTGGAATGCGAAGCGTATTATCTGGCGAACGAGGCGGAACTTGGGGACCATTGCTGCTTGGCCTATACGGACTAGGTTTAATTGGAGCCGGAATCTTCATCGCTGATCCGATGAACGGATTTCCGCCCGGTACACCGGCAGGTGCCCCTGGTCATCCTACTTTTCATGGTCTTATGCACATCGTCAGCGGCGCAATTGGATTTTTAGGACTCATCGCGGCCTGCTTCGTTTTGGCGCGGCGATTTGCAGGACTTGGACAACGAGGCTGGGCAGCATACACCATCATAACCGGCGTGTTCTTCTTCGCAGCTTTTTTTGGAATTGCCATGGGATCCCAGCAAGGCGGAGCTACCTTGGTCTTCGTGACCGTGGCATTTACTATCGCCGTGATACTTTCCTGGTCTTGGATCTCAGCAATCGAGGCACAGTTAAAGGGCAAGCTTTCCCAGTAAGGATTGCTAATAATAGCTAAACTTTAGAAATGAGGTGAATTATGAAGAAGATAATGTCAAAAGACGGCACGGAGATCGCATGCGAAAGTGTCGGCAAGGGACCGGCGCTCATATTAGTGGATGGCGCACTATGCTATCGTTCATTTGGACCGATGACGGAACTGGCCAAACTGCTCTCACCACGCTTCACGGTTTATACGTATGATCGGCGAGGACGCGGCGACAGCAGTAATGGAAAACCGTTCGCGGTCGAGCGCGAAGTTGAGGATATTGAAGCGCTTATCAACGAAGCTGGCGGATCGGCATTCGTATTCGGCACCTCATCCGGCGGATGTCTCGCCCTCGAAGCCGCGATCAAACTAGGCAGCAAAATCAAGAAGCTTGCAATTTACGAAGCGCCATACAACTCTGAGAAAACGGCCCTGGAGGAATGGAAGAACTATAGGAAGAATCTTGCAGACCTGCTGGCGGGTGACTAACGCGGTGACGCTGCCGCGCTCTTCATGCAATTCGTGGGAACGCCTGCTGATCAGGTTGAAGGAATGCGTCATGCACCCGTCTGGCCGATGTTTGAAGCTGTGGCACCTACTCTGGCATATGATGCCGCTGCTATGGGCGAAGATCGCTCGGCGCCGGTTAAGCGGGCGGGCAATATCACTGTGCCTGCACTCGTTATGGACGGCGGCGCAAATTTGGTCATCATGCCGTTTATGCATGAAAGTGCAACTGCACTTGCAAAGGCCATGCCACATGCACAACATCGAACGCTGGAAGGCCAAAGGCACGATGTTGACCTAAAAGTTCTCGCTCCAGTATTGGTGGAGTTCTTTACCAAATAACAGAAACAGCAAATCGACAGAAAGAATGATTGGAGAACAAAATGACACTAAAAGCGTATCTCGACAACATCAAAGCTCAAACCGGAAAGACTCCTCAGGATTTTAGAGTCTTGGCTGAGAAGAAAGGGCTGCTTAAGGAGGGCGCGAAGACGGGACAAATTGTCGCGTGGCTAAAAGAAGATTTTGGTTTAGGGCACGGGCACGCCATGGCAATAGTGCTTACATTGAAATCTGCCACTGAACCAAAGGTAAGCAAAGATGAGCAAGTTGCAAAACACTTTAAAGGTGAGAAAGCAAAATGGAGAAAGCCCTACGATAATCTTTTGGAAACGTTCAGCGAATTTGGACCCGATATTAAAAGTAGCACCTACCAACTCGTACATTAGCATTCTGCGCAAAAGCAAAAAATTCGCAATCCTGCAAGTGACTTCTGACCGTTTTGATATCGGCATCAAGCTCAAAGGAATGAAAGCAACGGACCGTTTTGAATCGGCAGGTACATGGAATGCGATGGTTACTCATCGGGTGCAGATCAGCGAACCAAAACAAATCGACAAAGAAGTTCTTGCATGGTTGAAGCAGGCTTACGAGGCCGCGTGACGATTTACAATCAATAGAAGGAAAGATAGCATGAGAAAAATAATCGTATCCGAATTCATGACACTTGACGGCGTCGTGGAAGACCCGGGTGGATCGGAACACTTACCGGGCGGCGGTTGGGCCTTTCAATTCAACCGCGGACCGGAAGGCGACAAATTCAAGCTTGATGAGGTGATATCGGCAGGCGCCCTTTTGCTAGGTCGGGTCACTTATGAAGGATTTGCCGAAGCTTGGGTTTCCAGAACAGGCGAATTTGCCGATAAGATGAACACTATGCCCAAGTTCGTTGTGTCAACGACTCTCAAGAACGCCGAGTGGAAAAATTCGATGATCATCAAAAACAATGTCGCGGCACAAATAAAAAAGCTCAAAGAACAGCCGGGCAAGGATATTTTAGTGGCGGGCAGTGGGGAGTTAGTTTACACCTTATTGCAGCATGATCTTATCGATGAGTTGCGGCTGATGATTTATCCGATTGTGCTTGGAAGCGGAAAACGTCTCTTTAAAGACTTGGGCGATAGAAAAGTTCTGAAGCTTATCGAGAACAAGCCATTGAATTCAGGGATCTTTGTCCTCACTTACTGGCCTGATAAAAAGTAATATTAATCGTTAGCGTGCATTCATTTTGATATCAAATGCAAAGCGTGATCCCTAACATGTTCTTCTCGTCGCGGTGGTTGGACTACCCTTTTCCTGTAGTAATCAACTTCCGCAAACTATCGTTAATATAAGATCCCCATGCGTCTGAACAGCTATCGAAACACTCAAATTGGGGAACCAAGCCCACATGAGTGAAGCGGATTTCGGTTTGATTGCCCTTCTTTGAGATTTCAAATGTAATTTCCGTGCCCTTCCACTCGGCTTTATCTTTCGTAAAATTAAGGCGGGCATCCAACACAAGCCAAACAACTTTTTTGCCAGGAACTAATTCTGTGATCTTCTGTTTGGAATAATGGATATCTTCGTAACGATAGGTAAACTCATCACCGAGTTTGTCCGTGCTGCCTTCAACACCCGGGTCTCCCGTCCACCATCCACGAACATTATTGATGGCCGCGAAGGCTTCTTCCGGAGTTTGGTCTACCGTAAAAGTAATAGTGTAATTTTGAGCCTGGGTCGGGGATTCCATGGCGTTTTTCTCGGCCTCCGTTCTTGGACTCTGATTCGCGTTGGGCTGACCTTTGCCTTTGGTGATCAAACTTTTTAAACTGCCGTTTATATAAGTGCCCCATGCGGTTGAACAGACATCGTAACATTCATATTCAGGAACCAAACCCAGATGAGAAAAATGGATTTCCGTTTTATTCCCCTTTTTTGAGATTTCAAACGTAATTTTTGTGCCCTTCCACTCGGACTTGTCTTTCGTAAAATTAAAGTAGTTGTCCAAAACCAGCCAAACGACTTTTTTGTTGGGTATGAATTCTGTTATCTTCATGGTGCAGCGATGGACATCTTCGAAATGATACTTAAACTCGGCACCGGGCTTGTCGGTGCTGCCTTCAATTTCTTCTGACCACCATCCACGAACATTATTGATGGCAGTGAAGGCTTCTTCTGGAGTTTGGTCTACCGCAAAGGTCGTACTGTAATTTTGATTATTCATAATTCTCTCTCCTTACCATTTTATAGTCTTTAAATTTTTGGCTATTATAGGTAGAAAATAAACCATGTCAATAGGCAAGATCGATCCTGTGTGCGAGGGTCGCATTGTATTCATATCATCCCCGAAGAGGGATGAAAGCCCGACCAAAGAAAGAAACATCGGGGTAATGTCATCGTGATGGTCTGGCGCGGGCGAGACATCAACGCAAAGGACGAATCCCGCGTGCCGAAGCGTTCAGGCCGCGGCAACGATGGGTTTGTCTGGCTTCACGGTCTTCACACCAACGATAAGCAGGTATAGGACCATCCAGATCTCCGCGATGGCAGGCACGATGACAATAAACGGGTGGATCTGCTTGCCGATGTCGGGGACTAGGAACGCCGCGAACAGGTCCACCAGATAGCAGACAGCAGCCGCGACGAGGGCGACTCCCAACACCTTGGAGAACAGCCCCGATTTGTAGGCTAAATAGCCGAGTGGCGCCAACCACAGGCCGAAGAAGACTTGTGCGCTGAGGGTCCCGTAGTGCTGGATGTCGAGCAGGAGCAGCACCAGCGCATTTGACCCGGCGGCGCCGAAGGCAGCCACGTAGGTTCCACCGGTCGCGACCTGCAAGGCCTCGAACTGGAACACCGCATTGAGAGTGATGATGCCGACCGCCAGGGCGACGAAGACAAGCATGGCCCTTGCCACGCTCACGTTAAACGTGCTGGAGCAGAAAGTAGAGAGCCAAGGCTGTGAGGACGAAGAAGGTCGCATCCAAGAAGTGGGCGGCGACGCTCAGGCGGACAAGTCCCAGATTTCGCGACTGACGTTCGCAGCCGTGGCCGCCGCATTGCCGGGGACATACATCTTGGGATCCACAAATCCTTCGGAGAAGCCGCCGAAGATTGCCACGAGCAGATAGAAGACGCCGGCGATTCTGGCCGTCTTTTTGTTTGAATTCATTTCTCCTTTGATAGTCATCGTGTTTGCTCCTTATTGAATCAAGCATAAATAAATCTGGCACATCGGCTTGGCAAGATCCAACTATATCTTATAAGAGTTATTCATATATGGCATCCGCCATGTGGGGGATTTTTACCTCCGCAAGTAAGGGGAGAGACCAATGATACTTTCTCACTGAAATATCCCATAACCGTTTTTGTGTTGCTTATTTAGAGTATACTTATGAAAATCCATCCGGGGCGATTTATAAAAGTCGAAACATAAATGATTCCGCACCACGCTTTAACATGCATCCTATAAAATGAAAGGTGTATAACATGACGCTGTTCTCAGCTTTGTTAACAACCATCTCGATAGTTTGGATAGTTTTTGAAATTTTCCTTGTCGTTAGGGACCGATTACAAGGAAAAGGCAAGGCGAGAAACGATCGTGGCACCCTCTACTATAACTTCATCGCAATTGCTGTGGGTATGACCGTCGCATCAGTCCTTGAAGGGAATTCAAGGTTTTTCTTCCCTGGCCGTTGGTCTGACACAGTCTTCTGGATAGGGTTATGCATCATGTTATTGGGTCTTGGATTGCGTATATGGGCTGTTGTTACCCTCGGAGCGTCATTCCGTACAACGGTTGAAACACATAAAGGTCAACAGGTAGTAAGAAGTGGTCCCTACAGACTCGTACGGCACCCCTCGTATACTGGATTAATACTGATGTGCTTCGGCTTCGGAATAGCCCTTCAGAACTGGCTATCGTTAGCATTCGCGGTCATACTACCGCTTATCGCTCTTCTGTATAGAATTCATATCGAAGAAGCGGTTCTAGCTTCATCCTTAGGATCTGAGTACAAAAAATATCAGAGTGAGACAAAGAAGATAGTTCCTTGGGTTTGGTAGGTAGCGGTGAGGAAGAGACAATCTTCATTTCATTCTCCGAAATCTCGCTTGACAACTGCAATGCGCAACATCGTACTCGCATCATCCCCGAGGGAGGAAGAGTAAGCCTATCCAATCCAGAGTTTTCAAAATAACAGGGGAGATTTCTCCAAAATCTAATAATGAAGGAGTTTTCGTATGACACAGCAGTCCGCACCTACAGCCGAAGGAATTACCCTGAAGCGTCTAATCGTTCCAACCATGAAGATTTTCATTCCGGGCATGATCGCGTTTGGAGTCATACTTTTTCTGGCGGCCGGGACGCTCAACTACTGGCAAGCCTGGGTTTTCCTGATTGTGTTTAATGGCTTGACAAGCGTAAGCACTGCCTACTTTGCGATTAAGGACCCGGCACTCATCGAGCGGCGCAAGAACGTGGTGGAACCGAGGCTGGGTCAAAAAATCTTCAGCGTTATCGCAGCTGGAACCAATCTCGTCGTTTTACCGATTTTTTCCGCACTCGACCATCGTTTCGGTTGGTCTCAGATGCCAGTCTACATATCCCTGATTGGAAACGGGTTGATTGTGGTTGCCAACGTTATCTATTATTACGTCTTCCAGTTCAATAGCTTTGTCGGTTCTACGATTCAGATCTTTGAAGGCCAAAAAGTCATCTCGACCGGGCCGTATGCGCTCGTGCGGCATCCCAAGTACGTGGGTGACCTGTTCCTGGTCATCGGCATCCCGCTGGCGCTCGGCTCATGGTGGGGACTGGTAATTATCGCAGTGATAACGCCCTTGCTGGCCTGGCGAATCCTTGACGAGGAGAAGTTCCTGAAGAAAGATCTGCCGGGGTACGTAGAATACATGCAGAAGGTACATTACCGCCTAGTGCCTTACCTTTGGTAAATCGTTAGCTTGGGATAGCTATGCCGCGACCGGTTGGGGGCGCGGGCGAGACATCCACGCAAAGGACGATGCCCTGCAATATCTTTTGATTATGTAGTTTCTACAGCGTGTTATACCAACTAAGTTTTAGGATTGTTGCCGTCGATACTCAAGGCTTTTTCAAAAGCTTCTTTTCCTTCATTTACAGAAAAATAAATCAAGCCAAATGCTCCCAGGCTATCTACAAAGCCAAGGCCGGTAAACTGATAAATAAGGCTGGATGCGAATAATACGATGGACATATAAATACAAACCATCGAGCAATTCGCGTCGGCAAGGATGGGAGACGAGTTAAGCACGCCTCCCACCTTTCGTTTACTTACGACCAATGCCCACATGACTGCAATCGAAGCCAGGGAGATGACGAGACCTGGAAATGTTGTCGTGGGTTTGCGAGCAGTGAAAAGATCATAGGTGGCAGTTATGCCTAAACCCACTGCGAATAGGTAGAACGATATCCCGGTAATACGCAATGCAGTTTTTTCAAATCGTGATTGTGGTACATCGGTATTTTGACGGATTCGAAGCACCATAAATAGAATGCCAATCCCCGATACCACTTCAATAAATGAGTCTAGACCGAAGCCGAAGAGAGTAAGCGTCTCGTCATGAGCACCGAAATAAATTGAAACAAGAGCTTCTGCAAGATTGTAGAAAATGGTAAATAACGCCAGCCAAAGAGCATATTGCCAGTATTTATTTATGGATGTTTGAGTAGGGGTGGTCATGGATACTCCTAAAGTCTTTTATGATCATCGACTTATTAATTATAACTGTTAGCCCCTAAATTTTTCTGGACAACCGCCGAGTGCGACATGGTGCTCGCATCCTCTCTGAAGATAGCATGTCACAACCCTTCGACACGGCTTCGCAAGTCAGGCAAGCGGTGTGCACGCAAAGGTTGTCGTAGAAGGGAGCCTCAGGTAGGATAGTAGTGTTTACGACAAAACCAACCTACCGGAGGCTCGCGATGAAATATAACATTGAAAAGATAAACCTGATAGCGCAGAAATTGGCAGAAGTAGTGCAAGAAGCGATCGCTGAGGAAGGATCGGGGACGGAGCGCATCGGGGAGGTAGAAATGGTGCTGCGGGAAGGCTTGCGGGAAATTGGGCAAGGAGCTCTGAGATGCTACTTGGAGAATGAAGATGGAGAAAGGGAGGCAGAGATCAGGTGTGCCTGTGGGGGCAAGTTGAAAATATCAACGAGAGCGGAAGGCGACGATCTGGTCGGTGTTTGGGAAAGTAACCTATGTGCGAGCCTATTATGCGGGCTGCCAGTGTGGAGCGGGACGAGCGCCGGTGGACCAACGCTTGGGCATTGAACCGGGCAAGGTCACGGCTGGATTAGCTCATCTGATTGCGTTGAGTGGGATCAACAAGGCGTTTGAGGATAGCCGGAAATGGCTAAAGGAATATTTGTTGTTTGAAGTATCGGAGAATACCGTGCGTCACGAAACCGAGAACATGGGAGAGCTGCAACGAAAGGCAGAGCTGGAATTGATCCAAGGCACGCAGAATGAGGCCAGTCTGCAGAAGCGGGAACAAAGGGGTGTGCCTGCAGCGGACATCCTGTACGGCTCGTTCGATGCTGCCAAGGTGCGGATTGAACCCCGCGCCGAGCAGGAAAAAGCGGCCGAAGGACGGGAAAATTGGCGGGATTTGAAGGCCGGTTGCTGGTACGAGGGAGAAATTGTGCCCCCCCGCCAGCGTTCGGTTCGGCAGAAGAACAAGGCTCAACGCGCAGGGACTGTCTTGCGCGCCAAAAACAAACGATACTTTTGTGACATTAAGCCTGCCGACGAGTTTGGCAAATTGCTATGGGCCACGGGTTGTGCGGTCGGCGCCGACCGCGCCCGACTGCTGGTCTTTGTCTGCGACGGCGCAGTGTGGATCTGGAATTTAGTGACCCAATATTTTCCCCATGCGATTCAAATTGTGGACTGGTACCACGCGGCAGAACGCCTGAAACGAATCGCCGAAGAGGTCTTCCCCAACTTGGATGAACGTCATGCTTGGTTGGACGTAGTCAGCGAAGATCTATGGCAAGGCAAAGTCGAGCAAGTCATCCAAGCCTGCCAGTCGCTTGCCAAAAAATCCCTCCTGGCCAAACAGTCCCTCACTTACTATAGCAACAACATCGAGCGCATGCGCTATGCTCAATTTCGTGCACAAGGTTTGGTGATCGGCAGTGGCACCATTGAAAGCGGTTGCAAACAGATCGTAACTCAGCGCCTCAAGCTGCCCGGCGCACAATGAGAATCTGGACGGCGCCATTCTGACCGCCAAAGCTCGTGCTGCCTGGCTGAGCGGCAATTGGCAAACATTGGTATCCGCCCGCTCACTTTTGCCACTCGCCGCCTGACACCTTTTGCGTGCACACGGCAAGCGCGATGCATCTACCGCAACAATGTATTGGGGTTATAATCTTTTCCGGAGTCTCTATGAAACGAATTAGCTTTTTATTGGTCTTTCTCTTGGGGTTGTTCTTTATATTTCACCCTGCATCCGCCCAGACGATTCAGCCGGGCGGCTTCGTGCCATCCGAGCGCCAGGCCGCTGCCACGACGTCAGCGGCGCAGCCACTCATCCTTGTGATGAATGCAAATGGAACGATTGAGCCTGCCATGCAACAGTATTTCGAGCGCGGCATACATACTGCCGAAGGACGCAATGCGGAAGCCCTTATCATCCAACTGGATACACCCGGCGGCGACCTGCAAAGCATGGATAATATCATTCAGGATATACGCGCCAGCAGCGTGCCGGTGGTGGTTTATGTCGCGCCGAACAGCGCCATGGCGGGCAGCGCCGGGGCTTTGATCACCATCTCGGCGGATGTCGCCGCGATGGCTCCCGAGGCAGCCATCGGCGCCTCCAGCCCGATCGATTCGAGCGGTCAAAATCTGAACTCGACTCTCGCAACCAAACAAAAAGAAATCATGAAGGCGACCATCCGTCCGCTGGTGGAACGGCGTGGAGCCGATGCGACTCAACTGGCGCAGGATATGATTGACAACGCCAAAGCGGTTTCTGCATCCGAAGCTTTGCAAGCCCACCTGATCGATTTCACTGCCACGGATGTCAACGACGTGATCAAAAAACTCGATGGCTTCACTGTGACGATGCCCAATGGCACACTCACGCTTCATACCGCCAACGCAGCGGTCGAGCCGCTCGATATGAATGTGATCGAACAGCTTTTGTTGATCCTGACCAACTCGAACATCGTCTTCATTCTGCTCTCGATTGGCGCATATGCATTGCTGACTGAATTATCCCACCCCGGCACATGGGTGGCTGGATTTATCGGCGTGGTATGCCTGTCACTGGCAATCTATGGCATGGGTCTTCTCTCGGTCAACTGGTTTGGTTTGATTTTCATAGTCACGGCTTTTGTCCTCTTCATCCTCGATATCAAAGCGCCAACGCACGGCGCGCTCACGATAGTCGGGATTGCGTCATTTATCTTCGGCGCGCTGATGTTGTTCAACTCACCCAGCGTGCCTCAATTCCAACGCGTTTCCGTTCCGCTGGTGGTTGTCGTTGGCATTCTCTTCGGTTTGATATTTGCCGCGATCTTAGCCTTTGCTTTGCGAACGTTACATTCCCCGCTTCAATCGGGAGTGCAAACATTGATCGGCAAAACAGGATTCGCGAAAAACGATTTTGGCGCGACGGGACAAGTCCAGGTTGGGTCCGAGCTTTGGAGCGCGGAACCCGCTGACGGCTCAGGTCAGATTCGTCAAGGCGAGAGCGTCGAAGTAGTCGATGTGAAAGGCTTGCGACTCAAAGTCCGCAAAAAATAGCAGTGCGAAAGTTGAAATATTCTCCTCGTTTTGAATATTAAAGGTTTTCCTTTATCTAACATTATGGCATCTACACCTACTCGAAGTCGAGTCAACCCCGATAATTTAAACGTGCGTCCACTGCGCCGCCCTGAGTGGATCAAAGTGCGCGCGCCTTCCGGCGAGGCCTACCAACGATTGCAAACATTGATGCGCTCGAAAGAACTGCATACGGTTTGCGAAGAAGCCATGTGCCCAAACATGGGCGAATGCTGGGGCTCAGGCACCGCGACCTTCCTGATGCTTGGCGATGTGTGCACGCGCACCTGCGGTTTTTGTGACATCAAACACGGCAAGCCCGCGCTGATGGATTGGGGCGAAGCCGAGCGTGTGGCCCAGGCTGTGAAATCAATGAACCTAAAACATGCGGTAATCACTTCGGTGAACCGCGATGATCGGCGCGATGGCGGCGCGCCGATTTTTGCAATGGTCATCCGCCGCATCCGCGAAGTACTGCCGGGTTGCTCGATTGAAGTATTGATCCCCGATTTCAAAGGTTCGCTCGAAGCGTTGAGGATCGTGATGGAGGCGCGGCCCGAGATTTTGAATCACAATGTGGAAACGGTTCAACGATTATTCAAGCAAGTCCAACCGCAGGATAACTATGATTGGGCGGCAGCCACGTTATCCAATGCCAAGAAGCTGGATCCCGAAGTGCTGACCAAATCCGGCATCATGGTGGGACTTGGCGAAACGATGGACGAGGTCAAGGCCGTGATGCGCGATCAGCGTTCGTGGGGTGTGGATATTCTGACCATTGGCCAATATCTCCAGCCAAGCAAAAAGCATCTTGCGATGGATCGTTATTACACGCTGGAAGAGTTCGTCGAGTTGAAACGTTATGGAATGGAGATCGGCTTCAAGTGGGTGGAGTCGGCGCCGCTGGTTCGGTCTTCGTATCACGCCGCGGAACAGGTGCGGGCATTGAGTATCGTGCATCGCAAGTTATACGGAGAGCAAGTCAAATAACTATCAACTCTTAATTGCATCAAAGCGGGCAAGCAGTTCCGCAAGCGACATTTCGGCGAGCGATTTCAATTTAATATAATTCCCCTTAAACGGCAGCAAAGATGTAGTCGGATTCGGCACAAGCACAACGGCGATCCCGGCGGCATTTGCCGCTTCAACGCCGTTCGGCGAATCTTCGAATATCATCGCTTCGTTCGCCTTGACGTTGAGTTGATTCAGCGCCTTCAAGAAGAGATCAGGCTTGGGCTTGGTCCTGCCAGACGCGACATCGTCTTTGCAGATGATCTTATCGAACTGATGGAACAAGCCGAGGCGAGTCAGATGCGCATCCACCCAGGAATGCGGAGAACTCGAAGCGACAGCGAGCTTCATCCGTCTTCGTTTTGCTTCAGTCAATATATTGGCTACACCAGGAAGAATCGAACTGAGGCGAATCGCCTCGCCGCTTTGATATCGAAAGCGGGTACGCAGAACGTCCGCGTTGAGCGAACCATGCGTTAATTCCTGCAAGTAAAGCGCGGCATCGAAAGTGGAGATGCCATATCCGCCGACGGTCTGGATAAATTCGTCGTGCGGAAATGGATAGCCGTATTCGGCATAGATATTTTGCCACGAGCGGATTTCGGCCGTTTCCGTATCGAGGATGAGGCCATCGAAGTCAAAGATCAGTGCGGTAATCATGGGCCGCATTATACCCGACTGTTTTCAAACAACATCTCCCGCAAGTTGCGGGAGATGTTATCTTTAGGCAGTAAGCCGGGCTTGACGGTATTGCCTCAAGAAATTCCAACCGACCATCGTGCGGCTCTCTTCATCCCAAAGCCGCAAGCGCAGCGATTTGAAACTAAACAGCAGAGTCATCGGTTTGACATGGAAGATGGGATTCTCTTTGTGGCATTCGGGCAGTTTGTAATTGGGAATCTTCGGGCTCAAATGATGGATGTGATGAAACCCAATGTTGCCGGTAAACCACTGCAGGACCGCGGGCAGTTTATAAAATGAACTGCCATCCAGTCCGGCTTTGGCGAATTCCCATTGATCCTGATGCTCCCAATAGGTCGGATCAAAATTATGCTGCACGTAGAATAACCAAACCCCGGCCGAGGTGGCGAGCATCATAACCGGCAGTTGCACAAGCAGATAGGTCTTCCAGCCAATCAGCCAGATGAGCAATCCGACCAATACGACTAAAGCCAAGTTGGTCCACCAGACACTGGCGATTTCGCGTTTGCCTTTGGCGGGCGGAATCCGTTCTACGATCAGGAACACTATCAAGGGCCCGATCAGGAACAATGCTAGCGGATTACGCATCACGCGATAACCGAATTTCTTCCACCACGGCGCTTCAAGATATTCTTTGACCGTCATGGTGTAAACGTCGCCGATGCCGCGCCGGTCGAGGTCACCGGCAGTGGCGTGATGAATCGCATGTTCGTGTCGCCAGCGATAATAGGGAGTAAAGCTCAGCAGGCCAGTGATAATCCCAAGCGTGTCATTGGCCTTCTTTGATTTGAAGAACGAACCGTGCCCGCAGTCATGGAAGATGATAAAAGAACGCACCATGAATCCGGCGGTGGGAATCGCGAGAAGCAGAGTCAGCCAGTAAGAGATTTCCACGCTGCGGATCATTAGATACCAAAGAACGAAGAACGGCACGAGCGTATTGACCACTTGCCACAAACTGCGTCGCAAGTCGGAGCTGGCATAACGAGCGACCACATCCTGCCAGCGAATTTTGATTGCCCCATTTGTGATATTCAGTTTTTCATTCATATTAACCATCCAGTCGAAGGCTGGATTGTACCTTGAAAGCAAGTTTTAAAGATTAGAAAAGGCGTGGGAATGGATAAACAGTTGAGCAAGATCATCGAATGAAAAGAAAAGCCAAAGGATCAACCTTGGGCTTTTGCGAACAACCTACATACACAACTCTTTCACCTTCTCAAATACTTCATCCGCGCTCATTAAATCCGAATCAATCACCACGGCATCGTCAGCCGCACGCAGCGGCGCGACATCGCGCGTCGAGTTCAATGCGATCACGCTCGATCATGTTGGCAAGGATGTCATCATAATCAGCGTCATCGCCGCGTGCTTTAATCTCGTCGGAACGCCGGCGGGCGCGCTGCGGTGCCGAAGCATCCAGATAGATTTTCAAATCCGCTTCGGGCAGAACGACCGTGCCAATATCGCGTCCGACCATCACCACGCGTCCGCGCTGGCCGATGCGCCGTTGTTGTTTGCTCATCGCACTTCGCACGCCGCGATAAGCTGACACAACCGAAACATTCGCATCCACTTCGGGACGGCGCGTTTCCCATGTGATGTCTTTGCCTTCGACGATCACATCGCAGACGCGTCCATCATCTGTGGATGCAGGCGCGACATCAATTTGGATTTTCTCCGCCAAGTCAGTGACCGCCGCTTCATCGCCGAGATCCATGCCGCGTTGCAACGCGATCCAAGTCACGGCGCGATACATCACACCAGTATCGAAAAAAAGATAGCCCAGCGAATCAGCCAGCCGCCGCCCGAGCGTGGATTTGCCCGAGGCGGCTGGCCCGTCAATTGCAATGATGGATGGAGGCGTTTTGGTCATTCAATATAAATTTCGAATATCATTGTGAGGAGTGCAGCGACGAAGCACTGTGTTCTATCCGTGTGGCAATCTATTCTTCAAAAAAAATGAGGTTGCTTTGACCTTCGGCCTCGCAATGACGTTTATTCCAATCACGGTTTCGTTCCCTTCGTATCCAGGAAGAGATCGTTGCGCACCCAGAAGATGATTTTCTCGGTGCTCTGCGGCATTTGATGATATCCCAGCCAGCTCAGCCAGTCGGATACGGCGGCATTATCCCACAATGGCTCCTGTCGCCAAACAAATGACTCGCCGCGATACTTCGCTGCCAGCGTTGGATTATTCTGACCCGTTGTGATCACCAGCGGAGGCGAAGCGGAGGCGTCCAACGCACTGACGGTTGAGACTTGATGTCCGCGCAGAAGCCATTCCAGCGCAGGCGAATCGATACCGATGATGGTGATCGGCTGGGCGTTAATATTATCCTTGCTCCAATCTGACATCTCATTGGCGGTCATCAAAAGCAAATCAGCCTGAGCTGGAGTTTTATCCGCAGTCCACATCTCCTGACCCAGCGTCACGCGCATGTTCGCGGCGCCGAGCATCGCGCCAAATGAATAAATTCCCAATGCCACCGCGACTCCCCATGTTGCTCCAAACTGCGCGGTGCGAGCCGACCATCCCACTGCCACGAGCAAAACGCAAATAACCAGCAATAGCAATGAACCGAATAACAGCCAGATGCGGTCACCGGCTAGCGAAGAAGGAAACGGCAGTGTGGTGATGAATAAAAATTGCAGCCAGACGAAAAAAAGAATGAATATACTCAATCCGGCCACGCCGATCACCTGCCGACGCTCTTCCGGCAGGATATTCACAGCACGCGCCAATTCCAACGCGGCCAGTGACCATAATGGAATGAGCATCCAAACCAGATCACTTACTTGATGGAATGGATAGAACAACGCGAGCAATAAAGCAACCAACGCCCATATGCTCAGCCGCATCACGCGCCGGCTTCCATTCATCCAGCCGCGCACGATGGCAATGGCTGCCAGGATCAACGCCAATGGTTGATAGGCAATCAACGAGAATACCATCATGCCGGCAGAGAGTGCTGATGGATGAATCCAGCCGCTCAGATACTCCGGCAAAGAGGATAGCCACGCGCTCAACCCATTGGGCGATAAAAAGAATAAAGTCCCACCGACCAGCAATGTTCCGATTCCATACCACAACGCGGATAACCATTCGCTTCGCGCGGGGCTTGAAGCGGACTCTGTTTTCCTGCGCGCTTCCATCGTTTGAAGAATCGCCCACGTCAACCCGAGGCCAAGCAAACCTTCCCAAAGTGATGCTCCCGAAAGCAATGCCAGCCCGGCAAAAACTCCAGCCAAACGAGGTTGCTTCCGTTGCCAGAAACCCCACGTAAATAAAACAAATGTCACTGCGAGGATGGCACTACCTGCTTGACGCGATAGCGCAACCAAGCCCGGATCAAATGCGAGGAAAAACGCGAGGATCAAACTCGGGCGGGGTTTGAGGCGTTCACCAAAAAGAAACGGGACAAAGACAAGGGATGACCCCGCAAGAGCCGGAACGAAGCGCGCCCAAAAATTACTCCCGCCGCCGTAGAAAAAGAAAACGATGGTGGTCAACAAGACATATGCGGGGTTTGAGCCAAGCGCGGGATGCGCGCCTTGTGCAACACGAAGCGCTTGCCATGCCCATTGGGCTTCGACGTCGGTCAGCGTCCATGTGCCGAGGCGGATCAAACGAACGGCGAGCGCTAAAAGAAAAGCGATGACATAAAAAGCGGTTTGATGACGGAATGGTTTCATTGGCTATATTTTACTTGACTTCGTAGATTGTCACATTGCCTTGATGATATGCCTGTGTAAGATGGGCATGGAATTTGTCTTCCTGCACCTGATACGTGGAACGTTCGAGATCGCCGATATAGACGTATTGAATATTGTATTGATTGATAATCGCAAGCGCAGACTGCCAGCTGGGCGTGATATAAAGCGTCTTGATATCATCCTGCCGCGTGCCCAGATCAGCGCCAGTGCGTCCCCATTGGGATTCGTGATCTGGCCAATTAATCACTGTCGGCAAACCAGTATATTCGGAGATGCGTCCATAAATTGTGTAGCCTCCGCCGACCGCTTCCGCGATCACTCCATCCGGCGCGGACTTGAGCCATTCAATAGCGGCAGCTTCATCCGGAGTAGTATGCTGAATGCGGGTGAAATCATCGAGCGTCCAGCCAAAGGTTGGATTGAAATCATTGGTTTTGTTTGCAATACTCAGCGCGGGATAAGTCAGCGAAATGAACAAGAGAATCACCAGGCCGATGCGAAAAATCCAATCCAACGCGCCGCGCAAATTTTGAAGAAGGATCGCGGTGCCGAACGCCGCGGCGATGCTCCACAACAGCCACGCCTGATAATAGAACTTGAAGATGGTGTTCATGCGCGTGCCGAACTCATCATGCAAGTAAACGAATTCGGGAGCAATCACTAAAAGAGACGCAAGGATAACCAGAAGAAAAACAAATGTGGATGGAAGATAGGTGATGGGTAATGGATCTTGGTTAATGAAAGATGGATCATCGGCAGTGGCGGATGGTTGACGATTTGCAATCAAAAAAGCCAGCGCGGGGACAAGAAGCACAAGCAAAGTCAACAGTCCGCCGATATAAGAGAGACGCCGCGCAGTTGCCTCTGCGAATAAAGATCCAATATTCGCAACACCTTGCGATTGGAGAAATTGCTGGGCGATCACTGGGTCTGCGAACTTAACTCCCAAGCTCAATAGCCACGAGAATCCCCAAAGCAAAAGGACAAAGCCAGCGGCCAGTAGAATCGCAAGTGACCAGCGGGCAGTCCGCTTTTCACCGAATGCAAGGTAAATGCCGTAGGCGATCAAAGATATGAAAAACGGTGCGAACATCACCCATAACTGCGCGCCGCGCGTCGGGTTGATGAGGTTCGGAAGAATACCACTGGCTTGCGTTGAAAAGCCAAAATAAAAAGGCAGATACAAAACAATTGCTAATAATCCCAGTGGGATACCCAGTACAAAAACATCTTCAAGGCGCGACCAGGACCAGCCTTGTTCATGAACACGGAACAGAACGTAGGCAAGGACAATCAGTGCCGCGCCGACAAGAATGTCCCATGTATTGAGGAAGGCCAAGCCACCGAGCGTCAACGCCGCGAACAGGAAGCCGGTTTTGCTGATATCCAAATGAAAGCCAAAGAACTCAATCTCGCCGCGCCAGCCACCTAGAAAAAGATTCAATGCAATCGCAACAGCAAGCAGATTGAAAGGGATCGCCAGCACATGCGGATGCAGGTCGCCAAGCAGGAAGGAAAAGAACGGAAATTCATCAATGACTTCCTGAAAGGCGCCTTTCAAATCAAAGTCAGAGACGACGCGTGAGGCGCGCCACCACCACCAGAAGCGATCCGGAATCCAGGTTAGAGACTGGGCCGGCGCATCGCTTAAATCCTTGATCCCAAGCCATGTCCAAAAATTGGATGTGGAATTGGGAGTCCAAAAGATCCCGTGACTATGCAAGACTTCAAGAAAGCCTTCGATATTGCTGACGAAAAGTAAAAACAGGGGACCGAGAAAAGAAAAACTGATTTGCGATTTGCGACTTTCGATTTTCGAATTCTGATTGAGCGCGGATAGAAGGTTATAGAGAATCCCATACGCACCGATTGCGGCCAGCGCAAAGATGAGCGAAGTCATCAGGTTGTGCGCCACACTGCCGCTGAGTCCCGCCAGTTTGGCAAGCATGGCGGTCATCACATAGCCGAAGTAATAATAAGAGATGGCGTAACCGGAAAGCCATGAGTTATGCGGAGGAAATGTCGGCGAGCGCAGAATGGCGTTGATGAACATCAATTCCATCGGGCGTTCGGTGCCATCCAGTTCGGGATTGCCGGCGCGTAGAAAAGCGAGAAATGCAAACGCAATTAGAAATATGACTTCGACTGTGATCACCAGTCGCACGTTGGATTTCAGCCAAGACAGGACGCTAGAAATTCGATAATCAATGTTCGCCAATGCCCACGCGCTCAAACCGATCAAAACACATAATGCAAATAAAATCCCACCGACAGTATTTTGAGTTCAGGCCGAGCGAGGTGAATATCCAAAAAAGATAACTCCAGATCAACAGCCCTGCGACGCGTGACAGGCTGTAGCCGCGATCTGCCAACGCAGGAAAAAGAAAATAGATCAGCGGAAAAGTCAGCCAGCCCAGCAGCGTGACGATGATATACCATGAAACAAATGCAAGGATGGAACTCAAGTCAATGCCTTATCTATGGAACCGTTGGTAAAATAAAATTTCCGCCCGCCGTGGGTTCGAAGTCGAGGACTTGAACAACAGCATCCAGATTGATGGGCCCATAAACATGCGGGAATGTCTCGTTCACCGAAACTCCAGACGGAGACGCTCCATCGAATGGCGCTTCCCACTTCAAGTCGGAGAAAAGACGCGTTGGGTCAACGACGAGAATCACAAGCCCGGTTTGTCCTGTGTAAAATTTTTGAGCGACCGGCAGAACTTGCGAACGCGTCGAACAATGTATAAATCCATCGCTCGTCAAACTCGGCGCGACATATTGACCAGCCTTTTGCGCAGTCTTCCATGCCTCACGAGATGTGATATGCAAAATGGTTTCGCTCATGGATTGACCTGATAGATCACGGTATCGCCATCGCGATAGACCGAATGCCAAAGTTTGCCGTTCTGCGCTTCAAACTTGTCGAGTCCCAAGCCGGGATAATCGGCGCGCTCCAACTGCCCAACAATAATATATTTGACGTCATACTTTTTCAGGAAGGCGAGCGCGGCCTGTTCATCTATTGTGGTGTAGAAAGTGTAAATCTCGTCGATACGATCCACCACGAGCTGCGGCGTGAGCGTACGTTGTTGCCGCTCGTGCCAGTTCCATCCGACCACGCCGGGCAAGCCGGTATAGATGGTGAAGCGCGTGCACCAGCGATATTCCGGGCAATTGGCTTCGACAATGACCGGTGAGCCTTGCACATGATCCTGCATCCAGCGGATGGCTTTGTAATCGTGGACCAAATCCATCGTCACGCCGAAGTCGGCATATTGTGCGTACTTCATATACGTGATGCTGTCAAGCGTGAGCGGTACGCCCGTGGCCATACGGTCAGAGACTTTATCGAAGGTTGCAGTCAGCGTGAATGCGAACGCGCCGGCCAAGAACAAAGACGTTCCAACCTGGAAGAAGTTTCGCCAGTTCGGACTCCATTGATAAAGCTCCTGCACGATCCACACGAACGCGGCTCCGGATGAAACCGCCAGCAACAACCACGCTTGAAGATAGAACTTGAAGATTGTATTCATGCGGCCAACGTCGCCGCGCACCGCTACCAGCTCGACCATGATCGTGATCACCAACGCGGTGCCGATCCAAAACAGGACGACGCGTTTCACATCCGGCAAGCCGGGACGCAAAAGCAGAACGCCGGCCCAAACCGCGAGCGGCAACGCGACCCAGCCAATTTCCACTTGACGATAAGCGAGATACAGCAACGCCATCAGGAAGATGGCAATATCCGCTTCAATCAAGACCTGATAGCGGCGCAGTTTATTCAGCGCCGAAACCGGCGTCTCAGCCATCCATTGACGCGTCTCCCATGCCAGCCACATTGTGATCAGAAACAGGAACACGCCCCAATGAGTCAGATATGACCAAATGGGAGTATGCGAGGCTGTCCATGAATCCACCCAGGTGTATCCCTGATTGTATGCAGCGCGATACGGTTCATACAGTCCATACGAAAGCACGATCAATAAAACGAAAGCGCCAAAGATCAACGCCAGCTTTTTGATCCAGGCTGGGATGTCCTTACTCTTCGAGTACGATGTCATCCAACCTAGATCAGCAACATCCGCGTAATTCCAAATTGTGTACGCCAGCGCAGCCAATGCAAGCGGCAGATAGGTATAAATGTCGGAAAGATTTGTTGGATATAATGCGCCGATTGCCAGCCCGCCGATCAGGAAACTCAGCGCAGCTGACTTTTTGTTCCGCCAGCGGGCGCGTGCCAGCACAATGGACAAAGCCCATGCGACCACGAACAATGCAATCGGCATGACCATCATGTGCGCGTGCAGGTCGCTATAGAGGAATGTAAAGAACGGGAATTCGGTGATCTCGTTGCCGGGTCCGGGTGGGATGACACGGCTTGGATCCCAATACCAGTCGCCGCGTCCGTACGGAAGCGGTTGCCCCATCACCGCTTTGCCAAATCCTTCCACAGCCCAAACTACTCTTTGCGGAATGCTTGCATTGTCAATAGTCCTGCCGGGCGCGGCCATTTCTTCAAAGCCCTGATAGAGCATGCGGACCGTGCCGAGGTTTCCCAGCACGACCATCAGCAACGCGGCCATTAAACCGGCGGTAAATCGGAAATCGAAAATCGTTTTTTGAGATTCATTTCCAGTCTCATCTTCCGATTTCTGATTCCCATTCACTAAATTCCAACCGATGCAGAACGCACCCATTGCCACTATTGCAAACAGCGTCGGCAAAATAAAGTTGTATGCAATCGTCGGCACGATGCCGAGTAGTTTCACCGGCATTCCCACCAACACAAAACCGTAATAATAATAGTTGATGTAACCGCCTGCAAACCACGGATCATACGGTGGAAAACTGGTGCTCTTCAAAATCGCATTGAAGAACGAGAAATCCATTGGGCGCTCGCCGCCTTTGGCTGGATGCCACAAATCCGGGTTGCCGATGCGGATGAGCAGGTCGAAAAGGAAGAAGGCTAGGAACAAGCCTTCGATCATCAGGAAATATTTTTTCTTCGATTTCCACTCCGCAAGCAATTCGTCTCTTTGTATCCATCCGAGACTGAGACCGGCCACCGCCAAAAGGGCAAACATCACGCCGGCAGTTAATCGCGTGACAGGCACGCCGAACGACCCACTTGCCCAACACAAGAATCCAAACAGGATCAATCCCAGCGCGCGCGAAAACGGATATCCCTTATCACCCAGTCCCGGCAATACCAGCCGGACTATCGGATAAGTTAACAATCCAAGGATAAAGATAAACAAATACCAAATGATCAAACCGAGGACTGGATAACGATTTTGAATCCAATCGTAATTGAACAACTGCGACCAGGTTCCGCCTGCCTGCTGTTGAGCCAGCTTATCGGCAGGCAGCATCAAGCTCTTGTAACTGCTGGCTTGCTTGGGCGTAAGATGAACGACATTACTCAAGTCCACTGCACCGAGAATGGATTGAACTTGTGCGGAGCTGAAGTTCGGCTGTTTTTGGAAGATCAATACTTTCGGATGATCGTAAACCGTAAAGGCCTCTTCCGCGAATTGATCATTGGCCTGCCAGTTGATCACGCCGGGAATATCCAGCGTTGGAAATGACTCAAAAACCTGAACGAGTTTATAACCAAGCTGTCCCTGGAACATGCCGGGCGTGGCAACGTTATAGCACCAGATGACATCCTTATCGGGCGGACAGCCAATGAGGGCGCGATAATACGCGGTTGTCAACGGATAACGCTCCGGGATGCGCGTCACCGATGCCCATTGGCGGTTGGATGACATGAAAATGTAATCGCCCTGACTTAATGTATTGACGAAGCGCGCCAGCTTATCGGCATTATCGTCATAATAAATTTGCAGATTGAGGCCGCCCTGATAAAGTCCGCCGAAGCCATCATAATTTTCATAGCGGAGAGGCAACCCATCGTCCCAGTCTGATTCGTTGATGGGTGCCGCGCCGGCCAGTGTCACTTCGCCGGTCGTATCAAGGCGCATGTAATAAGTCTGACCGCTGATTACCGTAAGCGGATGATTGAGCGTCAGCACATAACCCTTACCGCGCGGGTCGCTGGCTGGGGCCGCAAAATCAGATGTGAAAGACGAAGTGGCAAGATATTGATTTGGCGTTGCATTCGCGTCGAGGGCAAGATCCAAACTAAAGGTCTGAGCAGAGGCGGGATTCGAATCCAGCAACCAGCCCCCCGGCAGAATCGGATTCGGAGTGATAGCCTGCGTTGCGGTTAAAGCAGAAGTAGAAGGCTGTATACTCGAAGGCGTCAATGCTGCGATATGCGGAAAATAAACTTCGATCAATGTGCCGCTTGCATTGGCTATAAATGAAGAGATATCAGGTGAGGTAGCTTCAATCAAACTGCCGGACGGAAACGGCAAAGGCTGTTGATAGACGGTGCCGTTCGATTGTTTGATGTGCAAATTGATCGGGCCTGGGACGTTTTGATAAATCCAGGTCGTGGCAGCGACACGCGTCACAGGCCGGGTATAGATACGCGTAAAAGCATACGCCCATGCGAAAGTCAGGACGAGAACCGTGATGCCAATGACTACCGACGATAGATGAAGAATCAACTTCAATGATTTACGATCCGCCGTTTGAGCCTGGTCCCATAAATAAATCACGAACCATCCCGCCATCATGCACAACAAGGGATAAATCGGCAATTGATAACGCATGGTCGGATTGAAGGCCATGGATTGCCACGTGAAGAAAATCGCGGTCCAGCCCCACAGCAAAAGATGCCGAAGTTCACCTTTGATGATTCTCCAAAGCATGACGAGGAAACCGATCCATGCCAGGATGCCAAGCGGCAGGCCAAGCCCCCAGAGTGTCAAATTGTCGAATGAGAAAAGATGCGAGCGCCGCGCCCATTGCAACGCGAATGGCACATCCACATCACCGCTGGATTGGCCCAACAATTCTTTCATGTTGGCAACCCATGCAGGATTTAGACCCAGTCCATGGAAGGCATACGGCATGAAGATGCGGAACGAGAGGATCGAAACCACCGCGCCGGCGATCAAGTAAACCGCGAGCATTGTCCAATATTCAATGGATGGTGAATGGACTGTATCGTCGGTCATTGATTTACGGTCTACAATCAAATAACGTAGGACGAATGCGCCTGGCAGAAGAATCGCAAGCGGGGCCGCGTCCAGTTTGGATGCGGTGGCCATTCCAAATGAAACGCCGAAGCCAAGGCTAAGGAGGAAAAGCGGATCTTTGATGAAACTTAAAATGTAAAATGCAATTCGAGATTCGGAATTTGGCGGTGAACCCGATTCCCAATTCGCGATTTCCGATTTTCTTCTAACCACGATCTCCACCGCAAAATAAATCGCCAGGAACATAAACAGGTTGGCGAAAGTATCCACGGTGAAGAAATGCGATTGTTGAATTTGCAAAACTGCAAATGTGGAAAATGCCGCGCCCAGCAAGGCCACACGGCGGTTATATAAACGCGCCGCGATTAGATAGATCAATAGAATCGTCAGCAGATCTCCGAGCGCGGAGACTTGTCTGCCAATCAGGTTAACTTGATCGTAGCCGGTCTGGCCCATCCACTCTGCCACATATCGAACAACGACAATCGGCAAATCGCCATAAACAAAAAAACTATATCCGCGGTTCTGCGGGTTCAACGACGAACAATAAGTGTCGAAATATCCGCCCCATTTGGAACAATCTGGCATCGCATTGGCATAAGCCTGACGCCATTGCTGATCTGCGGCGGTCGGCGGCGGGCCCAATTGATCCTGCGACTGGTTCACCGGTGCAAGGGCGCTTTCCACCATCGTCAGGAAACGTTCATCGGGATGCAGATGCTGGTTCTGATCCCAGTTCAAACCAATCACGCGAAAATAGGTCCCGATCCCCAGCACAAGGATTAGGAGAACATCAAAGATCCAGGCACGCTTTTCGTTAGACATCATAGCTCGTAATTTATCATTGAAAACTTAATCTGCACTGAGAAGTTTATTGCGCCGGTACAAAGTAAATCCAAAAATCATGTCCGGGAACAGACGAATGATGCAGGCTCAATGATCCTTGCGGATATAACTGCTTGAGAGTATTCAGCGATTTCTGGTCATTCGCAGTCGGGTCCTGCGAGCTGGCCTTCACCATGAACAACTTGGGACCCGAGATTTGTAAAGTATCAGATAAGTGATCGGGGAACATGGCAAAGTCGCGATTCGGAATCCCAGCCCAGACTCCGGGCAGGCGCGTATCCACCCAATATGGAAACGGCACGATCCAAACCGTATCCGTCTCGCCATAGACCAAACTAAATTGTTTGATGACCGCGCCCATCTCGGACGAATTCCATGAATTGAGGCGGAACTGTTGATCGAATTGATTGAAGACCAGATCATAATTCTGTGCGGCGGAACAAAACAATAATATGCCTGTCAAAATCCAGGCTATAACCTGTCGCTTCTTTTCGGACCCGAAAGCGGTGATCAAACCATCGAGCGCCAGCGCCACGATAATAAATACCGGAACGTATGACCCTCCAGCGCGGTTCAATGCCGGGTTTTCATCAGGGAACGCCAGAGAGAGAGTCGAGGGAAGTTGAAGAATAAGAACAGAGAGAAGCAAAAACAGGTCGAGCCAGTGGCGCTTTTGAAAATATCGCGCAAGGAGGAGCACAATTCCAATCAGGAACAATGCACCCGAAACAACATCCAGCGCGGGACGATTCGGCACGGACGCGACCCAAATGCTGCCGTCGTCCCAGTTGAACATCTTCAATCCATTCCAGACGTTGGCTACAAAGATCTGATACCACGGCCCCGGCAAGGGTTGTTCGAGCGTTCCAACGCGTGTCAGCGCGCGATAGGAAAACATTGCAGGATTCTCGGTCACATAGCGAAGGAGCGGAATAAAGATCATCAACGAAGTCAGGCCAACGATGACAAACCAAATCAGCGCATCGCGGCGGGCGCCTTTCGATTGTGCGTGAATGATATATAAAATGATCGCAGCCGCAACCAGGAACGGCACAATGCGTGCCGGACTATAACCATTCAATCCCAATCCGAGAAAGATTCCAGAAAGAATGAAATCGTTGCGGTTGCGAGTCCGCATGCCGCGGATGAGATACAACATGGTCGGCGCGACAAAAAGCGGATAAAGCGGAAAGCGCAATCCGATGCGGGAAATCATATTCGGCCAGTAAGCAATTCCGGTGATAAAAAAAGTCAGAAGCCCAACGCGCCGACCGCCGATCTCTTTGCCGAGCAAATACATAAATGGCAGAACGAACAGACCAAACCCAACCGTATCAATCTTCAGGGTCAAGAATGACAGGCCGGTGCCAAAGATCCAATTCATCAGGACCGTCCAATAAAATTGGATGGCTTCGCGTCCGGTGTTGCGTGGAAAGAAAATGTGCGTGAGTCCCTGGGTCACATCATAGACATCCAGAAGTTTCTCAGCGTGATCGCTGAACGGTTCGGCGGGAGTTTGCTGGATGTGATAAACACGAAAGAAGATCACGATCCCGCTCAAGGCGAGGATCAAAAGCGTCCAGCGCGTGATACGGATTTGCCATTCGCGGCGCGAAACGATTTCGACGAGCCGCTGCCAAAGCGAAGGCTGGTTCAGATCGCGCAGCCACAGCGACCAAACGAACACGACGAGCACAATCAACCAAAGCGTAAGATTGAAGATGGTAAATAAATTACCGGAGAAGAAAAAGAAAGCCAGAACTGCAAACGGAATGCAAATCAAAAAGGCGCTGCGATGAAACGTGAGCGGATCATTTCCGCTTGATGATTTAGCGTGCGAAAGAAGTCTCCATTCTCCGCGCAAAACAGCCCACAATAGAAATGCCAGCGCCATCAAATAAAGAGCAATACCGGTGACCGCGGAAGCTGGCGGCTCGAACATCTGTTGGGCCAGAAGAGCCAGCCCGAGCGCCACCAACGATAACCACGGAAATGGTGTGGATGGATGGCTAATGGTTAATGGTTGGGCGGCTTCGGCCTCGACCACTTTCGGTGCAACATTTTCAGTCTCGCTTTTTGCAAGCAGTGATTCCGGAATCTCGATCTTGGGTCTGCGTCCAAATGATAATTTGGATTTGACATAGTCCAATACAGAGGGTTCGTTGAATTTAGGATGATGTTCGTTCATACCATTCATTACTCACCGATTATTTTTTCTTGCAATCACAATCACGCTTTCGCCCCAGCGCACGGGAAGAAAAGCCAAAGTGCTGATGGCCTGAAATCCACCGAGCGAGCCGAAGAATAATTTTTGAATCGAATTCGGAATCAATGGAATATAAGGAGTGTTCCAAAAACCGTCGGCAAACGCGTGAACGATATTCAATCTTCCATCCCGAATCAATTCAAACCATTCAGCGGGCGGCTTGAGCGAAATGTGAGTCGGATCGAGATAGCCAATCCATTGTTCGCCCTTCCACGGCTTGAGAAGCGAATTGAGATTCGGCGTAGCGAGGATTAGGATTCCGTTCGGCTCGAGCACGCGGCCAATTTCTCGGATGGCCCGCGCCGGATCGGGCAGATGCTCGACGATGTGTTTGATGATGATCACGCCGAAAGTCGAATCTGCAAACGGCAGATCCTGAGCGCTGGCTGTCTGAAGTTGGGTCTGCTTCGCTTCAGACTTGGAGCGGGCGACCGCCCAATGATTTAAATCCAAGCCGAAGGTTTCGAAGCCGCCTTCCAACTGGCTGACGAGATGACCCAGTCCAGAACCAATCTCCAATAGACGTGAACCGCGCCGTCCATAACGGCGCGCCAGCGCAGCAAAGAATTGATTCGACCACCAATATTGGCTGTATTTGGCGAACGAAACACTGGCATAGGTGTGGGTCGAAAAATACTTTTCGTCGAAGGACATAAGATTTTAAAAAAGTAAATCGCAAAACGCAAGCTGTGTTCTGCGATTATTTCCTCTTCGCAATATAAAAAGTAAACGTTCCATTCTCAATGGGTTCGGGTGACGCGTATTTCTTTACATATCGCTCCGTCAGCCAAAGATTCCATTTTGTTGGAGCGATGATCCAGCGGCCCGTCAGGACACGCGCAACCACGGATGGAACGCCAAAATAATGTCCCCATTCTAACACGCGCATCGCAGGCGGAGAAAAATAATTCCACCAGCGCACCAACTCAAAGCCGGCCTTCCCCAAACGCGTCTGCCAAATATTTGCTTCGTCCGCATGTGAGACGCGCGAAATTTTGCGGAACCATTCGGTATATCCTTTGCCCAGCACGCGTGAGATCGAAAGCTCCGAAAAATAGCGCGTGTTTGGCACACAGAAATAAAACGGCGCGCCTGGCTTCATCACGCGCGCAGTCTCGGCTAACACCGCATCAATGTGCGGGATGTGTTCCAGCACCGAGTTGCTGAAACCGCTCGCAAAATAATGATTTGGAAAAGGCGAACGCGCACCATCCGCCTCGACCAAAGACCGATAGGCACCATGCCTCTTCGCCTCGTGAATTGGGCCATGCCAGGGATCGAGACCCACATCAATTTTTTTATCGAAGGTCAAGGAAGCGAAATGACCGTCGCCGCAACCGACATCATATATCGGCGCGGGCAAAGGTAAATCCTGATAATAGGATGATTCAACCGCGCGCAGGAAAGCGCGGAAGTATGGAAGGTCACGCAGTTGGAGGAAAAGAAAATCTTTCATAGGCGCCATGTCAATGACGTTTATTTTTTCATCAGCCTTTCAAATAATTTTTCGTATTCCGTCACGACCGTATCCGGATCGTACGTCTTCTTGAGGGATTCGATATTGCCGCGGAATTTATCCGGTTCATTCAGGACTTCGAGCACGGACTCCGCCAAAGAATCCGAATCACCAATCTTGGATACGCATCCCGTTCCATGCATTTGAACGGGCATCCGCACGCCGGGCAACGCGGAGGGAACACATGGCACGCCGTTCATCATCGCTTCGATCTGAACGAGGCCAAACGCCTCGGTCGAGTTGAGCGATGGGACAACCAGCACATCCAGGTTCGGATAAAAGGCCGACATCTGAGTCGGATTGAGATTGCCGAGAAAAGTCCAATGACCAGCGTTCTCGTATTCGCGGATGCGCGGCATCAGGCGATCAAAGTAAGCCTGCTCGCCCATCACGTTTTGATATTGTCCCGCAAACAGAACCTGCGCATTCAGATATTTCTTTAAGATAACGGGCAAAGCATCGAGCAGGACTTCGACTCCTTTTTCAGCGGCGAAGCGGGCCGCCATTCCAATGACCGGTTTCCGGTCGGCGCGATGATGCGTTTCCGCAAAGGATTGGATCGCATCCTTATCGGCGGTTGGCAATTCAACCGGTGGAAGAATCGTCTGCAATTTAAATTTATAACGGGATAGATACGATGAGTAGTCGGCGTAATCCTGTGTGTAGGTCACGATTTGATTCGAGAGAAGCGCTGCCATATTGTTCTGCCACTGAACCACGAGATTGACAAAGCGATTGAACAGGCCAGGTGGCAAAAGCAAATCGCAGTGATAGGTGAGAACCGCGGGCTTGCCGAACAACCGGCTACGCAACGCAACACCAGGCGCATCGAATTGCGGCAGATGCAGTTGCACTACATCATGGTCGGCGACCAGTTTGGTTGCGGCCCAGCCAAAGGTCGGTGCGATGACGCCCTTGCTCAACCGGAACATCACCGGCACTCGAATGATCTTCACGCCATCCATGTTTTCTTCGCGCGGCAAAGACGGGTCATATTGCGTGGTCATCACCGTCACTTGATGTCCGCGCTGGACAAAGGCACATGCCAGTCGTTCCGCATAAATGGTCAGACCGGAGGTATGCGGACGATAATAGGTGAGGACAGTCAGAATTTTCATAAAGCGCAAGGATTATACCCTACTGAAATTGGAAAACTAGAAATTCTGTTGAACTTATTTCCCCGCAACTTTGTGAATTAAAAGTGTTTATTAATATGAAGTCAGCATTCAAATCTTTTTATAAAAGGAGAAAAACTTATGCCAGCAAAGAAATCAGCACCAGCTAGGTTCAGTTCAAATGATTGGGCAAAATGGGTCTACCTGATCGGCGTGATCATTGCAGGATTGGCCGGAGCATTTGCATCCCTCATCAGTCCGGTTCAGCCATATCTCAATTGGCTCCTGCTTCTCGCCGGAATTTTGTCTGGGGTTTTCTTCCTAGACTCAAACGATGTCGTGAACTTTGCCATTCGCTTTCTTTTGCTAGGCGCGACTGCCAAAGCACTGGATATGATTCCCGCCGTCGGTCCATATTTCTCAGGCTTTTTTGGAGGCGTGTTCAGCTTCCTTATGCCGGTCGGCCTGACGTTGCTTGTCATGTACTTTTGGAAGAAATACTTCAGCAGCATGATGTAATCCAATCAACCATGAAAGAACCGCCGGAGTACCGGCGGTTCCTGGTTTAAAACAAATCCTGGTTTTCTTTTACCCAACGGAATAATCGTTCAATGCCCTCCTGCAAACCGATCTTGGGAACTCCATCCCAATTCATTCCTGGCTTTGCTAAAGTCTGCATAAAAGACGCGTTGATCACCGGGGCGCCAATCGTCACGGGCAACTTCGATCTTCTTCCCCAATAATTTTTCAAGCAGCGGCCCAAACTCGGCCCAAACCGCGAGCACGTTGTTAGGTCCGCCACCGACATTATAAACCTGGCCCTTGGCAATCTCGTTTTTTTCGATGGCTGTATCATATGCATTCAGTAAGTCGTCCACATGCAGAACATCGCGCACCTGCTTGCCATCGCCATAAATCGTGATCTTGCGTCCGGTCACCGCCGCAATCGTCATCCACGCCAGCCAGCCTTGATCTTCAATCCCAAATTGGCGCGGGCCATAAATACAGGATTGGCGAAAGACAACAGACCGTAGCCCATAGATGCGCGCATAATCACGGACATATTGATCGCCGGTTCCCTTTGAACAACCATACGGTGAATGAAAATCGAGCGGCTGGGATTCGGGACAGCCATTGACCAAATCCGCATAGCGCCAACGCGTTGCGTCCTCCACAACCTCCACATCGTCCATGCCGCCATACACTTTATTGGTGGACGCAAAAATAAAAATCGGATTGCTTTCAGAAAGACGCGCGGCCTCCAGCGTGTTGAATGTTCCAATGGCATTGGCTTCGAAGTCATCGCGCGGATTCGTTACAGAAGTGGTGACCGCTACTTGTCCCGCGAGATGAACGATCACATCCGCGCCGCGAGCGGCTTCCGCGATCGAAGTGGATTCGCGCACATCCGCAACGATCACCTTAAAGGATTTCTCGCCGAAATTCTTTTTCAGCCAATCGAGATTGCGCGGCGCTCCGGCGCGGCTGAGATTATCGTAAACGGTTACATTCTCGCCGCGCCCCAGCAAACGATATACATAATTCGAGCCGATGAATCCAGCCCCACCTGTGACAAGGTAATTCTTTGCCATATTATTCCTTCTTTGATCGAAGCGCGGTCAACTGCTGATAGATTCCAGAGAGCGATTGCCCTTCATGGATGAGGGCATAGCCGCCCAAAATAATGGCGGTCAGATAATTGAACAGATGGCTAGTCAAAGCCATCGCAAGTGAAGTGGATGGATCGCCTGTAAGCAAAGTCATGGCACCACCGAGGGCGCCTTCATATGTCCCGACCGCGCCGGGCAATGAAGGAACTGCGTTGCCAAATGCGCCCGCGCCGAGTTCAAACAAAGCCCATATCCATTGCGCCTGCGGAAAGAAGGCGCGGGCGATCAAATAAAAACTAACAATGGACATGCCCCAATTCAACAGCATCCAAAACATGAAGCGGGCGAAAAGCCAGCCATCGGTCAAGGCGCCGAGACCGGTGAGAAATGATTCGAGGAGGCTGCCGCCGAAGCGCTGAATGGAAGGCCAGCGCGCGCTGGCCTTATGAAATATATCAAGCGCCCATTGATCGTTCCTGGCAAGGATATATAAGAACAGCAATCCGGCAACCACCACCACGCCTAGAATGATCGCAATGCGATCCGCGCCTTTTGCGCCGACCACGAATGGCAACGAGCTGAGGAAGATTGCAGCGGTGATTGCTAAATCCACCGAACGCTCGATGACAATGGTCGGCAGAATTTCAACGAACGACATATTCGATTTCAGGCTGAGCGAGTATGCGCGTCCCAGTTCGCCGAGGCGGAACGGCAAAATGGCATTGAGCAGATAACCGATGTTTAAGCTATGGAATACGTCCCAATATGGTGCGCGTTCACGCAATAAGGTTCGCCATACGATGGCGCGCACATATAACCATCCGAACACCAACACCGCCGCGACCGCAATGAAGCGATAATCCGCCGAGCGAATGGCGGCAAACATTTTGGGCAGGTTGACAAAATACAAAATGGCGGCAATCAGGATGATACTGATCAGCGCGCCGGGGATCCAGCGTTTGATATCTTTCATCTTTTCTTAACCATGAAGATGTTGATTATTCCTCTTCCAATTTAAGCACAGCCATGAACGCCTCTTGCGGGATTTCCACATTCCCAACCATCTTGAGGCGCTTCTTGCCGCGCTTTTGTTTTTCCAGCAATTTCTTCTTGCGCGAAATGTCGCCGCCATAACATTTTGCCAGCACATCCTTGCGCGTGGCTTTGACATTGGCGCGGCTGATGACTCGCCCACCTGCCGAGGCTTGGATCGCGACATCAAACAATTGGCGCGGGATGATTCCCTTTAACTTGGTAATCATCCGCTGGCCCTTGTAGAACGCGTCTTTCTTATGGACAATGGCCGCCAACGCATCCACCGGATCGCCGTTCACGAGGATTTCCAACTTCTGCAATTCATCAGGGCGATATTCGAGTAATTGATAATCCAGCGAGGCGTAACCTTTGGTACGAGATTTCAATTCATCGAAGAAATCCACGATGATTTCGGAGAGCGGGATTTCGAAGTTGAGCTGCACTCGATGCGGCGCGGGATATTCCTGACTCCTATAGATGCCGCGCCGCTTCGTGACCAAATCCATGATCGGGCCATAATAATCTGTCGGCGTGATGATCTCGATGGTCATCCACGGTTCGCGGATTTCAACAATCTTTGATTCATCCTCCGGCAATTCGGCGGGCGAATCCACCGTGATAACTTCGTCACCTATCATCAGCACTTCATATTCAACCGAGGGCGCAGTGAAAAGCACATCGAGGTCATATTCGCGCTCGATGCGTTCCTGAATAATTTCCATATGAAATAATCCAAGAAAGCCAGCGCGAAATCCAAAGCCCAAAGCCTGCGAAGTTTCAGGTTGAAATGTTAGAGAAGCATCATTGAGTTGAAGTTTATCGAGCGACTCGCGCAGCTCAGGATAATCGTCGGCTTCGACGGGATAGATACCAGCAAAGACCATCGGCTTGGGATGACGGTAACCCGGCAACGGTTCCGCGGCGGGATGCGCTGTAAGCGTGATGGTATCGCCGACGCGGCAATCATGAACGCTCTTGAGTTCCGTCGCGATATAACCGACTTCGCCCGCCATCAAACTTTGTGTGGGCGTCATGACCGGGGCAAAGATGCCAATCTCGACCGGTTTCATATCGGCCTGTGTGGCGAACATATGCAATGTATCGGTCGGTTTGATCGAGCCCTCGATCACGCGGATGTAGGCAATCACGCCTTTATAAGAGTCGTAATGAGAATCAAAGATCAAAGCGCGCAAGGCTTTATCCGATTCATCTTTCGGCGGCGGCACGCGCTGGACAATGGATTCAAGCACTTGATCTACATTCAATCCATCTTTGGCGGAGATGCGGATCACATCATCGGCCTCGACACTGAGCAACGATGCAATATCTTCCGCCACTTCATCGGGATGCGCCGAGGGCAGGTCAATTTTATTGATGACGGGAATGATCACAAGATCGGCATCCAGCGCCTGATAAAGATTGGCAAGCGTTTGCGCTTCAATGCCTTGCGTGGCGTCCACCACCAAGACTGCGCCTTCACATGCCTTGAGCGCGCGGCTGACTTCATAACCAAAGTCCACGTGGCCGGGCGTATCAATCAAGTTGAGTTCATACGCGTTGCCGTCTTTCGCAGTGTAATTCATCCGTACCGCGGAGGCTTTGATGGTCACGCCTTTTTCGCGCTCGAGGTCCATCGTATCCAAAATTTGTTCGGTGGTATCGCGATCGGAAATCGTGCCGGTTAAATGCAACAAGCGATCAGCCAGCGTGGATTTGCCGTGATCCACATGCGCGATGATGCAGAAGTTTCGAATGTGCGTGGTCATAGAAGCGCCGAAAGTATAACCGATTTTAAAGAAGCAACGCACCATAGGGCACGCTGATTATTTGATTCAATTGTCATATATAAAATGCATCCCCTTATTTGGACTGGGATTACGTTCGTTGAAATAGTCCTGCAACCGCGGGAAGCAATAGCCAAGCCAAAATTGGTACAGCGAAATTAGCAAAAGGATTATCAGGAAAAACTCCGACTGCAAGTAACGCCGCTAGTCCAATTGTAGCCGCCAATGTCGTTGAATCAGTTTCTGCTCTGAACAATGTTGCTGTCAATACAACAGTAATCGCACTGAAGACAAAGACAAGCTTTTCACCAAAATAAAGTTCAGGCCCACCGTTCTCAAAAACGAAAACTACAACCAAGACAGTAGCTATCCCTCTGTGACTATAATAGTGGCTCTCCCGCACTTTCCGTGATAGGTATTTCCAACAGCCCAGGGCATTGATTTTCCGAGCCAAAAAGACGAAAGCAAGCACGAAATAGGTGATTCTTGCCTCCTGTCGTGAGCGGGTTCCGGAACTTTCACACAATGTGCGGGAGAACCATAATAGTGAGACAACTCCATCTAATAATTTAGAGTGCAAGGCGGTGGAGAAAACATGGTACAAAATTCTAGCGATAAGGTAAATGAAGAAGTGCCCAACACTGAAGTAGTAGCAAGGGCAAAACGAAGGCATTTCACCGCCGCAGAAAAAATACGTATTCTGCGGGAAGTGGACGCTTGCCAAGGGACCGGGGAGATCGGAGCTTTGCTACGTCGAGAAGGAATCTATTCTTCCTATTTAACGACTTGGCGCAAGCAGCGTGAGAGTAGAGAATTAGATGGATTGGCGCCGAACACTGAAGAACACAGTGCAGGTAAACGCGGACCGAAGCCCAATCCGGAAGCGATCGAGTTGGCAAAACTACGTCGCGAGTATGCCCGTCTGCAGGAACGCATGCGACAGGCGGAGTTAATTATTGATGTCCAAAAAAAAGTTGCTCGGATGCTTGGGGCAACCCTGGACGCGCCCGACCTGCCTGCGCCAGTACCGCAGGTACAGGTGGACGATCCGAATTGATTACCACCACCGAGCAATTGGCCAAAACCATTGGAGTATCGGCGGCGTGTCAGGCGTTGACCACTGCGAGAAGCAGCTTGTATCGCAAGCGGCCCAAGGCTCTCATCCGGATAAAACCGGAGCGACTTCCTTCGCCACGCGCGCTTCCACGGGCAGAGAAAGAAATTGTGCGCCAGGCATTGAACAGTGAGCGTTTTTCCGATCAAGCGCCGCGCGAAGTATTCGCCACCTTGATGGATGAAGGGAAGTACCTGTGCTCTTGGCGGACGATGTATCGCATCTTAAATGAAAATCAAGAAGTCCGGGAACGCCGCAACCAGCTGCGACACCCCAATTACACGAAACCTGAGCTATTGGCCACCCAATCGAACCAATTGTGGAGCTGGGACATCACGAAATTGTTGGGACCGACGAAGTGGACCTATTATTATCTCTATAACATCCTGGATGTGTTCAGCCGGTATTCCGTGGGTTGGATGATCGCCGAACGTGAATCAGCCAGTCTGGCTGAAACCCTGATTGCCGCCACTTGTGTTCGCCAGAACATCCAGCCGGGGCAGCTGACCATCCATGCAGATCGCGGGAGTTCGATGACTTCCAAACCGGTGGCTCTGCTCATGTCGGATCTAGGGGTAACGAAGACGCACTCTCGTCCGCATGTCTCCAACGATAATCCGTTTTCTGAATCCGGTTTCAAAACGATGAAGTATCGCCCGGATTATCCAACACGTTTTGGTTGCCTGGCCGATGCCCGCAGCTGGGCGGGAGAATTTTTCCGCTGGTACAACTGCGAACATCACCATACTGGCATTGGATTGCTAACACCTGCTGATGTTCATTTCGGGAGAGCTCATGAAGTGTTAAATCAACGTCAACAGGTTTTGTACGCCGCTTATCAAAAGAACCCTGAGCGCTTTGTAAAAGGCATATCCATCCCTGCCCCATTACCATCGGCGGTCTGGATCAACCCGCCGGTAACTGCGGTCCCGGCAGAAGTCTTGAGCCCCTCGTAATCGTCGAGGCTGTGGAAAAGTGGGCGATGATTTTCTGTCCACTTTTCCACAACCTTCCGCCACTTGAAAGGAGTGTGATCTATCTACAAATACACAACCAATCTACACTAATCTTTCAAACCAGTTGTCTCAAATCATTGACACATTCCGCTATGCCACAATCAGTCTAAAAAGAATAGTTAAAATCTAAGCCGTTTTGGTTATAAACACACTTAAGACAATTGCAGCAATCACAATAGTAAATATAAGCATAACCGCAATCCAAATCAACAACCCTCGACGATCCGTCCGGTGACTGAGTGATTCCGGGAAGAAGACCGCACTGAGCCAAGTCCATAGAAAAGGAAGAAAGAAAGGCAAAAACGCAGCTGTATTTTGGTCGTTTCCTGTTGAATTTATAACTAGGATAGCTAAACCGGCTGATAGGCCTAACCCGATAAAGATAGCTAGGCCAATCCCCATTATTTCTTGCGTTGACTCCATCCTTCCCGCAACCAATAAGATAACCACTATTCCTCCCGCGGCGGGTAGAGCGAAATCTAGGCAACCTCCAAAGTTGGAGAACCAACTCCCAGGAGTAACTGGAGATAGCACCACCCAAAACAATAAAAATCCTCCGACCTCGCCGAGCAATCCCAGCAAACCAATGCCTATACTGCGCCAGCCGGGCTTGAGATATAAACCCAGCAGAAATGGGCCACCGAGTATAAAAAATGGGGAGAGATATAAGGCAATATCACCTCCGCTATTTCCCCCCATACCTCCCAATAAAAAGAAGAAAACACCGACAGGTAACGCTTGGCTGCATAATGCAGTAACTATGAGAGTGGTGGTAAGTTTGCCTAGTGAGGTTTGAGTATTAGAAGATTCTGTTTTCATCACATGTACCTAATCTTCTTGCAAATCTACTTTTTTCAGAAATAAGCGTTGGTTCGCTGGAGTAAACCCCGACCCATTAGACAAACAACGCGCCGTGTAGCACGTTGCTCATGCTTTCATGTCCCAATCTGTGCCAGAAGCTGGCGATAATCCTCGGCATTGCTCGGACTCATTGATAGGATCTGGTTGATGATTTCCACCGCTTCTTTTTTCTTGCCAGTCGTCAGCAGGGATTCGCCAAGCGCATCAAGCTGGGAGACCGCCTCATCAGTGCGTCCGAGGCGATGAAGTTGTTCGGCCAGCACCCGGCGGAAGATCAGCAGGTCTTCATGCTCTTTGATCAAATCTTCAAGGAAAGGCAGGGCATCACTGCTCTTCGAATTGGAATCCAAATAGGCAATGAAACTTTCCAGTTCAGCCATGGCTTGAGGCTGTTGACCCATGTTCATGTAAAGTTCTATTAATTGCTTGCGCGCTCCCTGATCATCCGGGCGCAAGGTGCGGATCTGCTCGAAGACGCGCACCCCCTGTTTCCAGTCGAGCCTCTGCATGTCAATATCAGCCATGCGCTGAAGGATGCGAACATTCCATTGGCGATCCGCATTGGCCTGCTGGACGAGCCGCAAAGCCGTGGTGTAGGTTTTGCGCGCCATATCGAGTTCGGCGAGGTGATAATAGATTTCGGCCAACTCTAGATATTCGTTGATGGCTTCGTCCACCTGACCGCGCGCTACCAGTTGATCAATGAGGCGCGTGCGGGCGGATAAATCCATCGGCGCAATCTGGATGACTCGGCGAAGTAATTTGGTGGCCTGTGCCACCTCGCCGCGCACGCTGTAGGCATGTGCAACCACCGAAAACTTAGCTATCGCATCCTGCAAGCGGCCGTCTTGGATCAACAAATCACCCATCAACGTATGAAGCGGTAAATACGTAGGCGCATGTTGAACTGCATCATAAGCCTCATCCATGGCGGAGCGCAGAGTTCCCTTGCGCGCCAATTGATGAATACGGTTGATCGATTCGATGACGGTACTACTCTGGGCCTGCAATACAACTTCCGCCAGCGGGATGGGCGAATCGCCTTCCTGCGTTCTGTGCATTTGTTCGCGCGTTTTATGAATCTGGTCGCGCCAATCCGCGCGCATCAACATCTTGCTGACATTGTCGCATAAGCGTCGGTTGACCGTATCGTCGTTTTGATTCTGCTGGGATTCAATCAGCGGTTCATACAATTGATTGATCGCGTCGGATTCCTCCGCAGGGACTGTCGTCGAATCGGCCAGTTTCAACGCCTCGAAATATTCCAATGCGGCCTCTTTGACTTGTCCCTTTTTGAAAAAAACATCCCCCAACAACAAGCGCGAGCCAAGGGCATAATCCTTATGTTTGACTGAATGAGTCAAATGGCGAACCGCGCTTTCCAAACGATCGCTCTTCGCACGCAGATAACCCAGATCGAAATATAGCGCGGGGTGTGTGAAGCCCGCATCCAGCGCGTGCTCCAGTTCGTCCGCCGCAAGGCTCTCTTGTTTTTTTGTCTGGGCGTCAATCGCCTGACCCAGATGCAAGACAACTTTGTTTTGTTCAGCCTGTTGAAGCGAAAGTTGTCCCGTGCCCTTCATGATGGCGGAAAGGCCGCGTCGCTCCTGTGCGGACGGACTTTCGTCGGTGTAATCGAAGAGCACCTCTGCCAGCTTGGTCAAGGATTTTTGGCGCGCCTCCGCAACCGGGTCCAAGCCGGAAGCGGATGGCTGTCCAACTTGAGTTGACTCCAACTGTTTAAGCTTTGCCATCGTAATCGGCCCTGTCCCGCCCTTGGGTCGGATCGGTTTGGGCAGAAGCTGTCCTGATTTTAATAGTGTTTGCGCCTGTTTGGCTTCAGCACTTTGCGGCAGGAGTTGCAGGGATCTCGACACAAACTCTTGCGCTTTCTCTGTATTGCCCGAACGTTGGAGAATGCTGGCAATTGCAAGATACTCAATGACTGCTTGTGGAGCATGACCGAGCCGTTCATGAACCATGGCGAGCTGCGAGTGTGCGGTCAAGTGATCGGGTCGCAGGGTGGTAATACGCGCCCAGTTTTCAAGGGCTTTATCTACTTCGCGCTGGTTGAAAAACTTTTCAGCGGCTTTGGTGGATGATTCCACGGCCATATCCAAATTGCCGAGGCGTTCTGAAATTTGCGCGACTTTCTCAAAAGGCGCGGGATCATCCGGTGAAAGCTCGGCAACGCGCTGATACATCTGAAGTGCTTCATCAAATTCGCCCAATTGATACAATGCCAGCCCCAGGCTGTTGAGCGCTTTGGGTTGATCGGGAAATTCCTGGAGGGCTTTGCGATACGCCGCAGTAGCCTTTTTCCAATCCTGATCCCAAGCCGCGGAATGGCCATCATTCATTGCTTTCTGGAAAACGTCCTGTTGTCCGGGCATACTACCGTGATTATAACGGATTGCGAAGTTTTTCTCTTCGCAGTGACATTACAAAATGATAACCGAATCGAATCGTGGAATTAATAAAGAACCTTCATCTCGCCCCAATTCGGACCGGAACGGGCTTCCGTTAAAAGAGGGATGTCCAGCTTATAAGCCGATCCCATTACCTCCTGCACGAGCCTGGCGGTTTTCTCCAATTCCGCTTTTGGAACTTCCAGCACGAGTTCGTCGTGCACCTGTAATAACATTTGAGCGCCTAGGCCCGCCTGTTTCAGCGCCGATGGAATATGGAGCATGGCAATTTTCATAATGTCCGCTGCGGTACCCTGGATGGGCGCGTTGATGGCTTCACGTTCTTCGCGGTTTTTCATTTGCACATTTTGTTTGCTTTGCAATGCTGGAAAATACCGGCGGCGTCCCAATAAGGTTTCCACATAACCATCTTGAGCGGCTTGTTTGCGAATCCCGTCCAAATATTTTTTGATGCCGGGGAATCGAGTGAAATAGGCTTTGACAAATTCATCGGCTTCAGCCAGCGTCAATTCAGTGGAACGAGTCAATCCGAATGCCGACATGCCGTAGATGAGTCCGAAATTGATCGCTTTGGCGTGGCGACGCATTTCCTTGGTCACTTGTTCGAGCGGAATGTTATAGATTGCAGCGGCGGTCGTGGCGTGGATATCTTGTCCGGCGCGGAAGGCATCCAGCATGGCTTGATCCTGCGCCATATGCGCCACAATGCGAAGCTCGATCTGTGAATAATCCACTGACAGAAGGACATTGCCTTTTGCGGCAATGAATCCATTGCGGACGCGGCGACCTTCTTCGGTGCGGATCGGAATGTTTTGCAGATTTGGATTCGATGAAGATAAACGTCCGGTCACCGCGCCGGTTTGACTGTAAGACGTATGAACGCGGCCGGTCGTCGAGTCTACGGCCTCGGGCAAAGCATCGATATAAGTTGATTTAAGTTTCGATAATTCGCGATGTTCGATCACCCAATCCACAACTGGATGTTTGCCGCTCAGCGCATCGAGAACATCGCCCGAAGTGGAGTAATGTCCGCTGACTGTTTTGCGTCCGCGGTCCGGCGGCTCGAGGCGCAGACGATTGAACAGCACGTCCGAAAGTTGTTGGGTCGAGTTGAGGTTGAATGGTTTGCCAACTGCATCAAAGACTTGCTTCTCTATGTCAGCCATTCGTCGCGTTAATTCTTCTGCCAATTTTTTAAAGAACGGAAGATCAAGTAGAACGCCGGTCATTTCCATGTCGGCCAGCACCGGGATGAGCGGCATTTCGATTTCGGCCATTAAACTTTTCAGCATTCACGCGCTTGACTTCAGCTTGCATAAGCGGTAACAGACGCAAAGTGGTTTCGGCATCGGCAGCCGCATAAGGAGCGACTGATTCAATTGCCACTTCCGCCATACTGATCTGTTTTTTGCCTTTGCCGATCAACTCTTCGATGTGAGTCATTTCATCGCCTAAACGCGCAAAAGCCAAATTCTTAAGTCCGAGGTTGTGCGAGGAAGGATCGGTCACAAACTCCGCGATCATTGTATCGAAAGTAATTGGCGTCACCACGAGTCCATGACGAGCCAAAATAATGTAATCGTATTTGGCGTTGTGGGCGACTTTTTGGATTCGAGGATTGGTCAATGAATCATGGAGAATAGAAACCACTTGTTCTAATGGAAGATTGTTCCCGGTCAAATGTCCTACGGGAATGTAATAGCCTTCGCCTTCTTTGACCGCCAATGAAATACCGACGATGTGTGCTTGCATTTCTTCCGTCGAAGTTGTTTCGGTATCGAAGGCAATCACTTTTGCAGATGCAAGCTGTTTGGCAAGATCATTAAGCTTTTCGTTCGTGTCAACGATCTTGACCTCAATAGAGGATGTCGGCGGTTTTACGGAAACAATTTTCGCTTCTGTTTCAAACATCGAAAGCTGTCCGCTGGATGGTTTGGATGGTGAGGGAGAAGTTTCCTTGCCAGTCAGCCGCTCGAGGGTTTTGATGAGCGTGCGAAATTCCAATTCCTTAAAGAATTCTTCGACCTTTGCTGAATCAAATTCGTGCGCTTTGGCATCATCGAGATTCAATTTGATTTCCAAGTCAGTATGAATTTGCGCAAGGTCGCGGCTGAGATACGCCGTATCTTTGGCGGCTTCCAGTTTTGTCTTCCAACGATTTTCAACTTGATCTATATGTTCATAAATGGCATCGAGCGTACCGAATTTTTCAAGCAGGGCAACGGCAGTCTTTTCGCCGACGCCAGCCACGCCAGGGATGTTATCCGACTTATCGCCGACGATGGCTTTGTAATCCACCACTTGATCCGGTCGTACGCCGAGTTTGTGAATGACGTCTTCATCGGTGATGTAATTTTGATCGTCACCCGCGAGATACACAGCGGTTCGTTGATTGACGAGTTGCAGGAGGTCGCGGTCGCCGGTGATGATCTTAACGCCCAGGCCTTGTCCCGTGACGAGACGCGCCACCGAGCCAAGCACATCGTCGGCCTCATAGCCTTCGATTTCAAGGCGCGGAATGTTAAAGGCATCCACCAGTTGACGAATGCGTTCGATCTGCGGACGCAGGTCCTCGGGCATTTTAGCGCGCGTAGCTTTGTATTCAGGGAAGAGTTTGTCGCGGAAAGTTTTGCCTGTATCAAAAGCAACCGCGATATATTCGGGGTTTTCCTGCTCAAGGATTCGCATGAGCTCGCGCGCGAAACCATAAATACCCGCAGTCGGTTCGCCCTTCGAAGTTTGCCAGCGCTGTGTATTCGAACCGGCGGTCAACGCGAAGTACATGCGATAAGCAAGTGCGTGACCGTCAATGAGATAAAGAGTAGGAGGCATAGTCTTTAAAAAAATTCACCACCGAGTTCACATGCGCTTTGCGTGCTTCGCTAAGAGCACGGAGTTTTGTAATTCTCTGTGTGCTCAGTGGTCTCCGTGGTGAGTTAACGAGTTAAGTCAAATTATTGGTGCTGCTTTTCAATTCCTTGCCGCTGGCGGATCTGCTTGATGTAATCCTTGACGAGCTGCGGCGGATGCGGTTTCGTTCCGCCCATGATGAGATAACCGGGCGCCCAGAAATCACCGGAAGGATTTTCCTTCTTCAAACGCGGAAACTCGGCAAATACTTTTTCCGAAGTCTGCTGGCGCATGATGCGCATCAAATAGCCAGGCGAGGTGGCGGGCGGAACATTCACAACCCATTGCAGATATTCGGGGCGGACGGTCAGATATTCCAGCCGCCAGCCAAAGGCCACACAGATATTCGGAAGCCATTCCGAGACACGATCCGCAATATCTCCGGTCAAATAATGGGAGGAGAAGCGCGGTACCAATAAACAAGCGTACGTCAAATTATAGACGCCCGCGCTGGCCGGTTCAAGGACGATGCTTTCTACGACTTCATCCATGGAGTGCGGACGGGTTTCATCCAATTCACCGGATTGATGATGTACCGGGGTTAACGGCCGTGGTCGGGGCTTGGACGGCGCAGTGACATCCAATTCTTCTGCAGTTTTCGCCTGCGAAGGAATAGTCTGCCCCAAATCAGTGGACTGTTGGGCAACCAGCAATTCCTTTAGCGGAATCGGCGGCGATGACTCTCGGCTAAAGATGGAACGATGAGTTTGATCGGGATTAATAACAAATTCAGGCGGACGCGGCCGTTGCATTTCGGGCGTAGAAACCTTTGCCGATTGGTTAACCTTCGGGTCTGGTGATGGAATGTCAACAATAATTTCAGAGATGGATGGGATATCAATATCATCCCCGTCCTCATCGTCAAAGACTTCACTGGCAATGATCTCTTCGCGCTTCTTCAAATTGGGCCAGACGGGCTTGTCTTGTTTGGTTTCGTCTTCACCCAGCGATGTGACCAGTTGGCCTGCTTGCGAGCGAATGGTGCTGAACGGCGTCTCGGCATCGAAGACCATGGCAAGCAAAACGCCTTCAGCCAGCTGAGTGGCATAAAGCATATGTTCCGCTTTGGTGCTTTCGAGGCGGATAAAGCGCAGAAGGTCGCTGCCTTTTCCTCCGCTCCAGTTGTGGGCTAATGTGCTGGCAATTTCATTGGCAGCGCTTTGAGATAACTGCCCAGCATATGCCCATAATGCGGTATTACGCGTGATCAGCGCGGCTTGTGATGAACTTCCGAGGCTTAAGCGCGTCAAATGCTGGGCGGCTTTTGCGACATCACTCAACCAGGGAAGATCTGTTTCATCCGACGAGGCAGTGGGAGTCGGTGGGGAAGCTAAATCTGCAGCCGATGCTTCAAGAACGCGGCGCAAATCTTCGAATCTAAACGGTTTATGGACAAGCGTCCATGGACGAATAAAATCGAGCAAAGGAGGAGTCTCATTATCCGCCAGGACCAGCAATTTAATTTCCGGTGAAACGGTGCGCAGTGACCGGCCGATATCCTCCACCCATGGGGCACTCAAATTCAAATCAAGGAACGCGGCGCCGCAATTTTCCTCATCTGCACGTACCACCGCAGCGGCCTTATTATTGACAATCAAAACGTGATAATCTCCGCTCTCTTCGAGGGCGCGGCGCATGGTTTCCCCAAAGCTCGGGCTGGGAGTCACAACAAGCAGGTTTGCGGCCATTTTCTATAGTGTATCACGGCATCCGCTGAGGGGCAAGCCATACTCTTGGGGGAATGACAAAATCGTAATCCAATTGGAATATAATCAAAGTTAAGCCTATTTTCATCTATTCGCAAAGGGTTTCTCATGCACATTCTTGTGACAAACGACGACGGCGTTCAAGCTCCCGGCCTGCTAGCTTTGGCGCAGGAAATGCGTAAGCTTGGACGCGTGACGGTCTTTGCGCCCGATCACAACTGGTCCGCCTCGGGTCATGTCAAGACGATGGACCGGCCTCTGCGCGTGCGTGAGACAACTCTGGCTGACGGCTCTGCCGCGTTCATGTCGGATGGCGCGCCATCCGATTGCGTCGCACTGCCAATGCTCGGTCTGACTGATCCGATTGATATCGTCGTATCGGGTATCAATCCCAATGCCAACATCGGCCACGATGTGACCTATTCCGGTACGGTCACTGCCGCGATGGAAGCCGTCATCGACGGAGTGAAAGGCATCGCCGTTTCGCTCCACTCGCCTGAAGGATTCAAAGGTCAGCTCGATTATTCGACGGCGGCACTTGTCGCTCGCCGCGTGGCAGAGAAAGTAATGTTTGATGGTTTACCGGAAGGCGTGGTGTTGAACGTCAACGTACCCTATCTTAAAGAAAACGAACTCAAAGGAACTATGATCACGCGCCAGGGATTGCGCGTCTACCGCGACGCACTCGATGAACGCATTGATCCGCGCGGTCGTCCGTATTATTGGATCGGCGGCGAAGCACCCACCGGCGTGGATGAACCCGGCACCGACTTCGGTGCGCTGACCGCTGGTTATGTGTCCATCACGCCCTTGCAATTGGATTTGACGAATTACAAGGCAATGGATGTGTTGAAGAAGTGGAAATTCAGATAGACGATAGACCATGTATTCATGCTCTATCGTCTATAGTCAAATCAGGAGTATAGAATGAATCAACTTAATCCATATCTTCCGGCAAAGACGCGTTACGACTCCATGCTCTACAACCGCGTTGGTCGAAGCGGACTGAAGCTTCCAGCCATTTCACTTGGCTGGTGGTACAACTTCGGCGGCCTTGACGTATTCGAGAACGGACGCGCCATCGCACGCCGCGCCTTCGATCTCGGCATCACACATTTTGATCTCGCCAACAACTATGGGCCACCGCCCGGATCGGCAGAAGAAAATTTCGGAACACTCTTCAAACAGGATTTTTATCCGTATCGCGATGAACTCATCATCTCCACCAAAGCCGGTTACGATATGTGGCCCGGTCCGTACGGCGAATGGGGTTCGCGCAAAAACTTGTTAGCGAGTCTCGATCAATCGCTCAAGCGCATGGGACTCGATTACGTTGATATTTTCTATAGTCATCGTCCCGACCCCGACACGCCGCTCGAAGAGACGATGGGTGCGCTGGATTCCGCCATCAGACAGGGCAAAGCTTTGTATGTCGGCATCTCCAACTATAGTCCCGAAATGACGCGGCGCGCGGCGCAAATCTTAAAGAATTTTGGGACACCGTGTTTGATCCATCAGCCCCGTTATAGCATGTTGGATCGCTGGGTCGAAGATGGATTATTGGATGTGCTGACTGAGGAGGGAATTGGCTGTATCGTCTTCTCGCCTCTTGCGCAGGGACAACTGACTGACCGTTACCTGAACGGAATCCCAATTGGTGCGCGCGCCACCAAAACCGAACGCGTGTGGTTGACACCTGACAATGTAAAGAAGAACCTGCCCAAGACTCAAAAACTGAACGAACTCGCCAAGCAGCGCGGGCAATCGCTGGCGCAGATGGCGCTCGCCTGGGTGCTTCGCAAACCCGCAGTCACATCGGCTTTGATCGGCGCGAGCAGTGTCAAACAATTGGAAGACAATCTCGCCGCGTTGAACAATTTGAAGTTTAGCGATGAGGAGTTGAACCACATAGAATCGATTTTGAAAGAATAAGATTACGTCATCCTGAACAGAACGAAGGATCTCATGCTCACTAAACGAGACTCTTCGCTTCGCTCAGATGTGACATGAAGGATGTTTGTATGGATTTCCTGAAAAAATTTCTTGGCAACGTGCCGACTATGCAAGGAAAACGATATTATGTTTTTGAAGTTAAAATGCAACCGATGTGAAGAGATCATCGAAGGCCGCGTAGATTTGAACAATGATCTCAGCGTGGAGTATGAGGGAAGCAACGCGGTGTATTTTGGACGAAAAGTATTGATGAGTTCAAACGGTCAATGCTTCCAGCAGATCGAAGTCGAGTTGAAATTCAACTTCGACAGGAAACTGTTGGAGAAAAATTCTATCGGCGGACAATTTGTAGAAGGTCATTAATGCAATTCACATCGCCACCGAATCCACAACAATTCAACGAACGCGTCTGGCAACTGGTTCGTCAGGTGCCGCGCGGCAAAGTCGCAACCTATGGACAGATCGTGTTGATGCTGCCTGCGCCCAATGGTGTTGATCTTGAAACTTATAAGACCTACGGTCCGCGCTGGGTGGGAGGGCGCGATGGCGGCCTGCCCCGAGGATGTGCCGTGGCAGCGTGTGATCAATTCGCAGGGCAAGATCAGTGAACGCCCCGGCGCGGAGAAGCAACGTCAATTATTGGAAGCGGAAGGAATTGAATTCGTCAAAGATAAAGTGGACTTGAAGAAATACGGCTGGCATGGACTCGATGAAGCCGATGAGCCGAAACAGGAAAAACTTTTTTAGAACAGTACCAAGGTGTCATTCCAATTCGCGGGGATACTATTTATACTGTCGCTCTCAATAGCAAAAACATTCTAATAGGCTACTGGAGCAAACCATGAGTGACCCACAGTTGATGAGTTATTTCAAATTCAATGAAACTGATCTGCAAGCGAACCGCATAGGGCAGCTGTCCGATGCCCAGAAGCAATCGTTGCTCCAAGAGGATCGGTCGGATCGCAAATGGGACTTTTTCGGCGGCGGATGCCTGATCGTGATTGGCTTGATCGGCTTGGCCGCGGCCATCGCGGCAGTAATCGCTTTCACAGACCTCGGCGCCCGGATCGGTCTTGGCCTCATGTTTGGCGTGATTTGGCCGCTGATCTGGGGTGTGCTTGGATTTCGCGCGCTTAGCCAGGCCTTTGCCCAGTCTCGTCAAATCCGATTGCTGAAGGTGCAGGGACCGGTCAATTTCGTCAAAGTTGAGCGGACTTCCGTCACCACTTCCGATGGCATGGTTCATCACCACCAACATATCGTGGAGGAATTGCAGGTGGGCGACAAGTCTTTTGACGTTACCGAGGAGCTGACCAACATCATGAGGCAGGGCGATACCTATGCGGTGTATTTTACCGAAGGCGCCGATATCTACTCCGTCGAATTGATTTCAAAAGCAAAATAAGGCCAGTGGAGACTAAAATGCAAGACCAAAAACTCATGGACTATTTCAAGTTCGATGAAAGCGATTTGCAGGCGAATTGAAATGGACAGTTCACCGATAAGCAAAAAGGGCGGCTTGTCAAAGAAGACAAACGCGATCGAACAGGAAGCATCATTGGAGGGGACTCTTAATTCTGATCGCCTTGATTGGTTTGGTCATCGCCATCGCGGCGGGGATCGCGGATCCGGATTGGGGATTCCGAATTGGCTTCGGACTCGGTTTTGGCTGTATCTGGCCGCTCGTCTGGGGCGGGATTGGCTACCTCATTCTCAGCCGCGCCTTTGCCAAATTCCAGGTTCAACTCGAACGGGCGGAAGGACCGGTCAACATCATCAAGGCAGAGCGGACATCGACGCACACTGATTCAGATGGCTTCAGCCACACCTCTCACTATTTTGTATACGAACTTCACATCGGCGGAAAATCCTTCGATGTCACGGGCGATCTGGCAAATATCATAATGCAGGGAAATACCTATGCCTTGTATTTTACGGAAGGCAGTGAGAACGATATTCTCTCCGCGGAATTGATCTCAAAGGCAAATTAAAACCATAGGAGGCTGAAATGCAGGATCAAAAACTGATGAACTATTTCAAGTTCGATGAAGCCGATTTACAGGCGAATCGAAACGGTCAAGTCACGGAAAAACAAAAAGCGCGCATGATCAAGGATTTAAAATCAGGTGGGATCTTTGGAAATCCGTTTGCTCTTCTTTTTCTGTTCATCGGCCTCATCGGGTTTGTCATTGCCATTGTCGCAGGAATCTCAGTTCCGGATTGGACCTTTCGAATCAGTTTCGGCCTCGGCTTTGGCTGCATCTGGCCGCTGGCTTGGGGCGGCATCGGGGTTCGGTCTCTGCTTGGTTCGTCTTCTTCTTCGACACATCGGTTCACTGTGGCTAAAGTACAAGGTGTAGCTGGTATCAATAGCAGACAAATCTATGATGGCAGCATGGAGCATACACTCGTCGTCGGTGGCAAGCGCTTCAACGCAGAACCCAGCCTGGCTGAAGCCATGACGCTGGGCGCTCAATATGTTATCTATTATTACATCAGGGATAATCTGGACGCGCTCGTCAGCACAAAGAATATCTTATCTGCGGAAATGATCTGACCAGCAAAATAATCACGCGGTCAGTTCAACCACCAGCGTTTCCATCGCCAGGTCCAATGTGACCTGGCTCGTTTTTGCGGCCTCATCAATTTCCAAAAGTTTGTGATAAATCTTTTCCAAAGCGGGAAGCGAAAAACGTTTGGCTTGCGAAAAAACTTTTTCGGCCACAAAGCTGTGAACGCCCAAGGCTTGTTCCACTTCACGCTGTCCGCCGCGATTGTCAATCACTTCACGCGCCAGCAGCAACAAACGGAATTGCCGCACCACCATGCCCCACACACTAAACGGGTCATCCGATTCCAACAAACGATGCAATAATTTTTGCGCCGATTTACCATTGCCGGATGCCAGCGCATCGACCATAGCAAAGATATCCGGCTCGGCGGTGAGGATGCTGACCGCTTCCACATCCGCGACTTTGATCGGCCGCGCCCAATTGACATAGGCCAGCAACTTTGAGATTTCCTGCGCGGCCTGACGCGAATCCGCGCCAACCATCTCGACCAATCTATCCGCCGCGGCTTTTTCAATCTGACCATTTTGATTTTTAGTTTCGTTAACAATCCATCCACTCATCTCTCTGACGTGCGGAAGCATATACGCTTGTGTCTGTGCCAGCTTGGTCTTTTCCGCCCACTTATTTAGCCAATGTTTCTCTGCCTCGCGTGGCTCAACGGATTCATACAGCACCAACCGCGTGCTATCCGGAATCTTCTCGATGAACTCCAAAAATTTTTTGCGTGAGTCCGCTTTGTTATATCTCGTGGAGGGATTTGCCAACAGAACCAATCTCTGCTTTGCCAAGAACGGCATGGAATTGACCGCGTTGTTCAATTCATCTTCGCTCATCGTACGCGCATCGAGGCGCGCCGTATTCATATCCGCGCTGGTGGGATCGGCGAAGATCGAACCAAATTCCGCCAGGCGGCGCGTGATGGCGAATTCGTCGTTGCCGAAGAGAAAAACAATATTGGAGGTTGGCATAATGTTTTTCACCACAAAGATCACGGAGAACACAGAGAAAAAACTCTGTGCGCTCAGTGAACTCCGTGGTGAATTATTTTGTAATTACGCGATGCGCGGTGAGACGTCCGCGCAAAGATGGACGCACGTCCACGATTTGCAGATTGCCCATGTCGGCATCGGTGGTGATTCGTTGCTGGATGATCGGTCCAAGCGGACGGCTGATCAAAGCGCCAAGCAAAGCAAAGACAATCGCAAATGGAAGGCGGATGATCCGCCCGAGTGCGGATTTCGCACCTCGCATCGTGAGCCAAGCCAAAGTCCCAGCGAGAAGCGCAGTGGTGGCGATGTTGGTCCCGCATCCGGGATGGATGGCGAGTTCGCTTTCGCCAGCGCGCAGACGCGTCAACGCTTGAGCCGCGGCCGATTGAACATCATCGGTGGGAAGATCCCCAAGGATGAAGAAGCCAGTTGGGTTGGAATGTCCAGCCATGGATTGAGTTGGATGTGTCTCCGCCAGCACATGAAGCGTGGCATGTTCGAGGGCGTGATTACGCCGCGTTTCGAGAATGAAGGGAAGATCCAAAATGGAATTCGACATGCAATAATTATACTCTTCGACGCAATGGTATTATCGCGAGGAACCATGATCCAATGATTTAAACGTCTCGAGCAGATGAAGCAAAATCAAATCGGTGAAAGCATTGACCTTGCGCAAAACTTCTCCCCAGGCCTGCCCCGATGGGACGTTGGCTTCCTGATAGGCTTGAATGACGGATTGAAGCAGGGCATCGCGGAAAAACAAAAAGGCGCGCGCCGCATCCGGGCTGTTGAGGCCAAAACGATGGGCACGCGAAGCGTATTCGTATCCGATAGAATGCGCCTCGGAGGTTGCATCGCCGCTTTCGGAGGCGAGATAATTGATCAGTCCTTGAAAGAGCGTGCGCGCGCTTTGACGATATTGATCGCGCGCCTCCTGATCCAGTTTTTGATACCAAGCCTGGGCTTCGAGATGTCCTTCTGCAATTTGCATTCGGATATGACGAAACGCGGTTTGGATCACGTCGATCGGTTCGATCATCGGCTGAGTGCGTGCGGTCTGCGCCCACAGTTCGACCTCGCTTCGTTTATAGCGGCGATGCCCGCCCTGTGTGCGATGAGATGGCAACGCGCCCTTGTCCGACCACAAGCGCACTGTGCTAGGATGCACGCCGAGCAGTTCAGCGGCTTCACTAAGGGAAAGCCAATCGGTATCAGAATAAGTGGACATCAGTTTTAAGGAAGTATTCTATCTCGAAAACATAAATTCCTGAACAAAATCAATCCATAGATCGCTAGAATTTGCTGAAAAGGAAAAAACGGTTTTTCAATACTGCAAGCATTTTTCTCCCGTGAGGTTCGTCCAACGTATTCGCTTTAACAAGGATTGATAGGACCTTAAATCCAGTCATCGCAAATGGGGTAAGGATTGCCTGCTTTATATCATGCCGATAGGTCGTTGTTAAACTTGAGGATATTTTTCTGTTATAATTGCCAACAATTAAGGAAAAACTTAATCGTATGGATAACATTGAGACTCTGCAAGCTTTTAGCCAGATCAAATTATTGGCCGACGCGCGCCGCATGAAAATCCTCCGCCTGCTGATGGTATCCCCTGCTACCCTCACGCACTTGGCGCGGACCCTCAAGCAATCTCCGGCCCGAGTCCGACACCACATCCTGGCACTTCAAGCCGCGGGCCTTATTGAGATGGCCGAAGTCCGCAAAACGGGAAAAATGACCGAAAAATATTATCGAGCCAAAGCGGGCGCTTTTTTACTTCAACAAATGGTTTTGCCGAAAACAAAAAAATCTGCGCTGATGATCTCCAGCAGTAATGACCTCGCGTTGGAATCCATTAGACATCATCTGGAAAGACATTTTCATTTATTGAATTTTCCCGTTGGCTCATTGGATGGTCTCGTCAATCTGCGCCAGGGATTGTGCCAGTTTTCCGGTTCGCATATTCTCGACGAGGACGGCGAATACAACGCCTCGACTGTTCGCCATCTCTTTCGGGATCGCGCGGTGGAATTGGTTACTCTCGCTTATCGCACACAGGGTTTGCTGGTGAGACCGGGAAACCCAAAATCAATCAAAAAGATTCAAGACATTGCCCGCAATGGGATGCGCTTTGTAAATCGGGAGGCTGGATCAGGCACACGTCTGTGGTTCGACGCGGAACTCAAACGCTTGAAGATGGATGCAAAGCAAATCCAGGGCTATGATCGAATCGCTCAAACACACAGCCACTCCGCGTCGATAATCGAAGCGGGTCAGGCCGATGTCACCTTGGGCATCCAGGCCGCCGCGCATCAGCATCATCTCGATTTCATTCCGTTATTCGAAGAACGATACGATCTCGTCCTGCCGCGCGAAAACGAAGAATTCATTTCGCCCCTGCTGGATTATTTGCAGACCGCGGCCTTTCGCGCCGAACTCAATTCGCTGACGGGCTATAACACTGCTCGCAGCGGTGAGCAAATTCTTCTCTAGGAGAAAAAAGATGAAACGCTTTACTTTATTGTTTGGTTTGATGATTGCACTTGCGATGCTATTTTCCGCATGCGCGCCAGCCGCCACGCCGACCGCGGCTCCTGCGACTTCTGCACCAGTTGCTACCTCTGTTCCAACCGCTGCACCGACGGCTACTTCTACGCCGCAAACATTGACCGTCTTTGCCGCCGCGTCATTGACTGGCGCGTTTGGTGATATCGGAAAAGCCTTTGAAGCCGCTCATCCCGGCGTGACCGTCAACTTTAGTTTTGCAGGCTCTCAGATACTGGTCACGCAGATTGAGCAGGGAGCTCCGGCTGACGTGTTCGCGTCGGCTGACCACAAGAATATGGATGCAATGGTTACGGCAAACCTGGCTGCTTCAGGCTATAAGGATTTCGCAACCAACCTGCTGCAAGTCATTCTGCCTCCGGGCAATCCGGCCAATGTTCAGACCCTTCAGGATTTGGCCAAGCCCGGACTGAAGCTTGTTCTAGAAGATCCCTCCGTTCCGGCAGGAAATTATACGCGCCAGATCTTGACCAACATGAGCAAGGATCCAACCTACGGAACCGATTTCAGCACGAAGGTGCTGGCCAATGTTGTTTCCAATGAAACCGATGTCAAGCAGGTGGTTGCCAAAGTGGATCAGGGCGAGGCAGACGCCGGTATTGTTTATGTTACAGATGCACTTGCTGCACCGGATTTAAAATCCATTTCCATTCCAGCAAACTACAATGTGATTGCCCAGTATCCGATCGCCGCGTTGGAGAAAGCGCCCAATCCAAATCTGGCTGCAACTTTCGTTGCTTACGTTCTTTCCGCTGACGGGCAAGCGGTGATGAAGAAATGGGGTTTCTCTCCCGCCCAATAAACAACTAGCGAATTCCGTGCATCGTTTATATCATCAACGTCAAACAAAAAATTCGCCAGGCTGGGTATTTATTCTCCCCAGCCTGGTATTGATTGGCCTGATCGGCTTGCCACTCTTCGCGCTGATTTGGCGCTCCATTGGCAAGGATTTTTTTACTTATGTACTTTCTGAGAACGCGCTCAGCGCCCTTAAACTCAGCCTAGTAACTAGTAGTATCAGTATTGGGTTGACATTGCTTACTGGTACGCCTTTAGCCTATCTCTTAGCTCATTGGAAGTTTCCCGGTCGCACGCTGGTTGATATGTTAGTGGACTTGCCGGTTGTGCTGCCGCCCGCGGTTGCCGGGATTGCCCGATTAATGGCTTTTGGAAGAATGGGGATTTTCGGTATGTGGCTGAACGCGATCGGTATTACCATTCCCTTCACAACTGCGGCAGTAGTAATAGCGCAGACCTTTGTCTCAGCGCCATTTTTAGTCCGTTCTGCCAAGGTCGGTTTTGCCGCCATCGATCTGCAGCAGCAGGAAGCAGCCCGCCTCGAAGGAGCGAATGAATGGCAGGTTTTTCGATTCGTCATGTTCCCTTTGGCCGGCCGCGCCATACTCACCGGGATCATCCTCGCTTGGACTCGTGCCTTGGGAGAATTTGGGGCAACGATTCTTTCGCGGGGAATTTGGAAGGCAAAACGCAAACAATGCCCTTGGCGATTTACATCGGCTTTGAAGAAAACATCAAAATTGCTTTGGTATTATCAGTAATGCTGTTGGTTGTCTCGCTGGTATTCCTGGCTTTCCTAAGAAAACTTGAGGAGCCTAGTTAGTCTCCTTAGGAGAACACATGGATATAACCATCATTTCAGTCGGCGTCATTCGCTCTCCGTTTACCGATCCAACTGAGGCTCCAATACAATCAGCTCGTTCAACAGTTGTTGAGAATGTGCAAATCGGCTGGTACAGCCGCCGGGCTAATCATTAACCTATTTAACGGCTTACCCCGCGAGCGATCGCGGGGTAGCCAAGGACCAACTTAGAGGGAGGAGAGAGAGTTTGTCAAGCAGGTTCCGAAAAACCTGCTATGATCACAAAGATTGACGATCAGGATTTTTGCCGGACCAAATGCATCCGGGGATATCCATCTGATTACATACACTAGCATAGGAGCAACGATGAGCCTTGATGCGCGCTGGCTGATCCGGCAGAGATTCGGCGGGGTAGATTACTTCATCTTCCAGCGTAACCTCACGTCCGGCCAATTCGCAATATTTAATCTTTTCTACCTTCCAAGTCTGATGAGCCATTTTTGCTCCTAACAATAATATATTGTTAGTGTACGAGATGTCAGACATGATTGCCAGTGACACGCGTCACATCTACCCATGACAAACGGCCAAATTTCGAGACCCAAAAGGCCAAATCTATACCTAATATTTTGATTACTTGCTGAGCTTATAAATCGTGCCGCGTCGATCGGCAAAGTAGATTTCACCTGCTGGGTCCTGACCGAACGTTGTGATATTTGCTCCGGTCTCGAACAAGACTTGAGACTGCCAGCCGTTATTGGAGTGGATCGACCCCCAGATTTTTCCACTGCAATCATCGCCATAAAAATAGACACCTTGCAATTCTGTTATTGCACCGCGATAAACATATCCACCGATAATGGCACAGCCTCCAACCGCATGGCTGTATTCCATCACTGGAAATGTAAAGTTGACTCCCGCAGGTGGATTCCCAGCGTAAGGATGCATCCCCTCATAATAATTCCAGCCGAAGTTCAAACCTCCCGCGCTGGATGGAACAACATCCACCTCTTCCCAAGTATCCTGACCGACATCTCCGATGTAGAGATCGCCCGTTGCTTTGTCAAATGAAAACCGCCATGGATTGCGCAAGCCATAAGCCCAAATCTCTGCTTTGCCACCGCCCTTGACAAAAGGATTGTCCGCAGGAATTGCATATGGATTGCCATGATCCACGTCAATCCGCAGAATCTTGCCAAGCAAAACATTTGTATTCTGTCCGTTTCGATTTGGATCACCCTCAGAGCCGCCATCGCCGAGTCCCATATAAAGATAACCATCGGGACCAAAAGCCATCTGGCCGCCATTGTGATTGGAAAATGATCGTTGTATATGAAGCAAATCTTTTTCGCTGGCAGGGTCAGCAAGATTGCCATTGGCTGTGAAACGGGCAATCACCGTATTCCCATTGATATCTATATAATTGACAAAGAAGTATGGATTCTGTTTGAAGTTCGGATGAAAAGCCAGGCCTAACAAGCCCTGCTCGTTGCCCAGACTTTCCACTTTTGAGATGATATCGAGGAAAGGAGGATCAAGCATCTGTCCATTTTCGATAATACGGATTCTTCCATCCTGCTCGATGATGAACATGCGCCCGGAACCATCATCAGGAAATTCAATAGCAATGGGCGAGGCCAAACCGGATACAACCGGCGTCCATTTATAAGCGGATGGATCAGGGAAAGATGTTCCGTTCGATGGAACTGTAGTGGGAGGAACATTTGTTGCGGTCGCCGAATTGGCTGTATTTGTCGGAGGCGGCGAAGTTGGTATAACGGGAGCAATGGTCGGCGCCGGAAGAAGCCCCAGAGGGGTGCTTGGCGAAGGCGTGCTCACTGATCCGCAAGCCAAAATAAGAAACGTCACCAGTAAAATGAATCCAGCTCGCTTAATTTTGATTATCATCTTTACTTCTAATGATTCAATTATACCTGCGAAATCTTTTGAACCGTTCGAGAGAGTAAAATAGACGCCATGCCATACTTGATTGACGGCCATAACCTGATTCCAAAACTTGGCCTGCGGCTGGATTCGCCTGATGACGAGATGGAACTCATCGGCCTCTTGCAGGAATTCTGCCGTTTGGAACGTCGCAATGCGGAAGTCTATTTTGACGGCGCGCCGGTTGGCCAGGCGGGCACAAAAAAATTCGAAATCGTGACCGCACATTTTGTCCGTCTCGGAGCGACGGCCGATGCCGCCATAAACGTCAGGCTAGAAAAAATGGGACGCGCCGCGCGTAATTGGCTGGTGGTCAGTTCCGATCATGCGGTTCAGACTTCAGCGCGCACCGTTCACGCCGATGTGATCTCATCCGAAAAATTCGCAGACCTGCTCAAGAAATCATCGCCCCTCAAACCAAAGTCAGACACTGAAAGTAAGTTATCTTCGGAAGAAGTGGATGAGTGGCTGAAGTTATTTGGCCGGAGAGAGTGAAAAATGAGACAATTAAAATCCAAATTCTAATCCCCATTTAATGTCGAACGAATAATTCGGATGTATATTTGCCTTACGACACCTGCCCTCCCTCTTATTGGTATAAATAAGGTGTCAACCACCGATAATCGGTTCGCATGTCCCCCCCATGCTCGCCGACGGTGGTCCCCCTCAAGATTGTCAGGCGTGTCAATGACACGCCTGACAATCGTTTAAGCATATAATCCATCACGATGACAACCGCTTATACGTTTGTCCCATCTCCTTCGCATATTTATCCCGATCATCCCGAACATCCCAGCCGCTTTGATTTATTGAGGCCGCGGCTGGATTCCTTTGGCGCGCAAAAAATGGATGCAAAACCTGCAACGCGCGAAGAAGTCGCGCACGTACATCATCCCACTCTGATTAATTCATTGGAAGATATATGCAAGCAAGCTCCTGCCATCATTGATTCTGCGCCGACTTTCGTGACTCAATCTTCATTCGATGATGCACTTCTCGCCTCGGGCGGGACTTTGAGCTGTACGCGCGCGGTATTAAGCGGATCAATCCGAAATGCTTTTGCCATCGTCCGCCCGCCGGGACATCACGCCGAGCCGACTCACTCGATGGGATTTTGCATCTTCAATAACATTGCTATTGCGGCGCGTGACGCGTTGGAACGCGGAATCAATCGCGTCGCTATCGTGGACTACGATGCCCATCACGGCAACGGGACTCAAGCCGCGTTCACCGACGATGAACGCGCGGCGTATTGTTCAACACATCAATGGGGAATCTATCCTGGCACAGGCTGGTATGAAGAAGCGCCACATGCCAAAAAGAGAATTGTCAATGTACCGTTGCCTGCTAGCTCAGGCGATAAAATTTATGAACGCATTGCCAATGAAATCTTTGCGCCATTCATTCAATCCTTCAAACCTGAATTGATTCTTGTATCCGCCGGTTTCGACGCGCATTGGAATGACCCGATTACATCGTTGGGACTCTCTACGGCGGGCTTTTATATGTTGTCGAAGAAATTAGTTGACTTAGCGGAAGAACATTGCGACGGAAAAATTGTCTTTGTGCTCGAAGGCGGATATAACGCGACCAATCTTGCCAATGGTTCAGCTGCGGTCTTCGCCGCGTTAATGAATAACAACTTTATTGATCCCGGTGATGCCTCGCCGCGCAAAGAGACTGATGCAAGCGAGATGATTGAGAAAGTTTGTAAGTGGCATGGATTCTCCGCATAGTTCGAAGAATCAAATCAATGCCCAGTCGTTTGCAAAACACAACCGATTGAAGTGTTTGAGGTGATGGGATTGAAGTAAAGAAAAGTAAGAGAGATCGATTTAGAAGTGGATTGATGCGACAGTTCCCATGGCGCTGTCACCAAACTGGGACCTTGTTAAATATCTCAAAATGAGATAGACTATGAGCGTGCACATCATCTCCCGCAAAGCATTGATTCAGTTCTGGGACAAACATCCTGATAGCCAAACAAGCCTCGCAAGATGGTTCAAGGTTGTGGACAAGACCAACTTCCATAGCTTTGCAGAATTGCGGGCGGTTTTTCCTTCGGTGGATAAAATTCAGGATTGGATTGTTTTCAACATCGGCGGGAATAAAATTCGCCTGATTGCATCAGTCCACTTTAATCGCGGCAGAGTTTATATCCGGCATGTTCTAACACACGCAGAATATGACCGGGGAGATTGGAAGAAATGAACCTTGTAAATAATCAAATCCAAAGTCACTGGACAACCATCGCTCCTTTACTGACTATTCGCAACGAGCGCGAATATAACGCGGCTGTTAAAAGAATGAATGAATTGCTCGACGAAATCGGCACAAACGAAAAGCATCCGCTTTATAGTCTCCTCGATACGCTTGGTACGCTCATTCATGCTTACGAGGAAGAACATTTTCATGTTCCGTCATCTACAGGCACGGATGTACTGCGCTTCCTCATGGAAGAGCATGGACTGGCGCAATCGGATTTATCTGAAGTCGGATCACAGGGGGTTGTATCCGAAATATTGAATGGCAAACGCGAATTAAATGTCCGCCAAATCCGCGCATTGGCAAAGAGATTCAAAGTCTCACCCGCGGCGTTTGTTTAGAAACAAAAAGGCAAGACCCAACCGATTGATGTAGAGGAATGGATGTACACAAAACAAAAGCTCGTTAGAGTATTGCTTTTCGCGTTGATGATAGCGCTCCTGATCGCTTGCGCGCCAACAATCAGTCAGCCAACGTCCACAGAAACCTCCACAGCTGCTGCCACAATCACTTCCGCCCTTCAGCCTATATTCACTTCCACCCCCAATCCTACAGCAACTGCAACAGACGTAGCCATAGCCACGCCTGATTTTTCGACCTTCGCAAAAATTTCCCACGCTTTGGAGCTTGATCCTGCAAAATTGGAAAGTCTGCCCAATATTCCCTTTGATGTTTTGACTACGCCGGACGGCAAAGTTTCGCCTGCCTTCAATGCATGGCTCGACCAAATGGATGCCGCTGGCAAGCTTAAAGATTTTCCAAACAAAGAGCTTATAATTTCAACATCTGCAGATTCCAATTACGGCTTTGGACCAAATAGATTCCAAAAACCTCCGGAATCAGAAATAGATGCCTATAAATCAGGAATAGTGAAAGTAATCTTTTATATATCAGATAAAGATCTAACGGAAGGGACATTTAATGATCCGTCCAGGATTCCTGCCGTAACCGAATGCGTCCTGTAGACAAAAATTCAGGGTGTAGATTATGCTGTTATACCAGTAAAATATTTGAACCAGGACGGAACTACAGGGCGAATTATATATATAGAGCATTTTAGTGGTTTAAAAGATTCTCCTGACTTTTGGATACAAGGTTTGAGTAGAGGGATACCGGCTCCGCTATATATTCCGGATAAACCTAACCTAGCTTTTAGTTCTGGTGTGGGTAAAGATTATCTTCAGGATTATTGGAATAGTCACAAATCAGAGATGAACAATGTTATTGATAATTTTGAAGCTTCTTCAAAATTTGAAATTACTCCTGATTTCAGCCAATATCTTTGGAGTTTGAGCTTTACTGTCATAAAACCAGTAACGTAATAGAATATTTTGTTTTATTGTATTTTTTCCTAATTTTCTTCTATACTGATTATTGATGATAAGCACAAAGAAGCTGATATTTCTTCTATTTTTGTTTCTTCTGTTTTTAATTATCAGGCCTCAGGACGTGGTTTTGGCAGGCGTTACAAGGGTAGGTTGCACTTGCGGCCCTGCAAGCGATTACGGGCAACAGTGTGATGATAGTGGTTATAACGTACTGCGGTTGCACTTGTAGTACTGATCCTTCGGGTAATCAATCTTGTACTACACAGACAGGTTGCCATGCCATCGGGGCGGCCGGCGGCGGGTGCCAAGCGTGCAACGGGTGCAATACTGCAAACGGGTGCGGGATGTATGACATAACGGGGGTAACCGTAGTGAAAACGTCGCCAACGAGCGCCAGAGTCAGCTGGTCAGATACCAGCGGGCAGGCATCCTGCGCGGGTGACGGAGGGAACCCGGGAGTTCCAACCTATGCCTAAATTCTGCTTACAAATCTCACCAACTGCTCCATCCCTTTTTCCACCGGTCCCACCTCAATATATTCATGCACGGTATGCGCGCCGCCGCCGGTTGTGACTCCCAACACAACAGACGGATAGCCGCGGCTCAATGGAATATTTGCGTCCGTCGAACCGGATGTTAATTCCGCTTTGATGCCTTGCTCGCGCAAACATTCTTCAGCAAGTTTAATCAATGGATGAGTCGGCGCGATCTCGCCTGCGGGCCGCTGGCCGATCAATTCATATTCGATCTTCACGCCTTCCTTGTTCGAAGAGCGAATCATCGCCTCCACTTGATGCACCAAACCATTCAACGTATCCATGCTTTCAGAGCGCAAGTCCAATTCGAACGTCGCTTCGGAAGCCAGCACATTGATTCCCGTCCCGCCACAAATTTTGCCGACGTTCAATGTGGTGCGGGGAATCATCGAGACCGATAATGATGCGATCTGCGTGACGAGCTTCGCTGCTTCATGCACCGCCGACGGCTGACCATAATCCGACCACGAGTGTCCGCCTGCGGTTTTTGCTGTGACCCGATAACGTCTCACACCGATAGCGCGATGATAGATATTTCCAAACGATAAACCCTCGATCACAAGATACGCTTGGATGCTTTTGCCGAATCGATCCACGACCGCTTTCATCCCGCGCAAGTCACCGAGTCCTTCCTCGCAGACGTTGGCAACCAACCAAACATCATTTTGCAATTGAATCTTGCGTTCACGCAACATCCATGCCAATCCGAACAGCGCCGCCACACCCACCGAATTATCGCCGATGCCCGGTCCGTAAATTCGATCTTCTTCGCGCGTCATATGCAAACTCGTATCGGATGGAAAGACCGTGTCCAAGTGCGCACTGACAATCAGCGGCTTTGTATTTCTTTTGCCAGCCAAGCGCGCATACACATTGTTCACCGAATCCATCGAAACATCTTTCAAACCCTCTTGGACGAATCTTTCGCGCACAAACTCGGCGCGCTGTTTCTCCTCGAAGGTCGGCGCGGAGATTTGCTGGATTTGAATCGAAAGCTCAAGAAGACGGTTAACAAAATCAATCATGATGTCTTATCCCTCACACCTTTCTCACCAAATCTTTCAACGCATGCAAACGCGCTTCGGCCAAGCCGGGCAGAACATCCAATGGGTAGAACGCGCCGCTTCCCTCGATTTTCAACGAAGCCGAAACATTTCCATATAACGCGGCCTGTAATGGATCGTACGTTTTTTTATAGCCCGCGAGAAACCCACCGCAGAACGAATCGCCGGCGCCAGTCGGATCGGTCATGCGGGCTGAATACGCAGGCACTTCCCATTTGTGTTTACCTTGCACATCGTACACCAATTGTCCGCGTGCACCGCGCTTCACTACAATGACCTCGCATCCGTAATCGCCAAGCGCCGCGGCCATTTCCCACAGGTCATGCGTCTCGCCCCAGAAGAGGGCGCGCAATTCTTCCTCGGACGGTAGAAAGGCCGTCAGCCCCGAAAGAACGACGCGCAATGCCTTATAAAACGGCGGGCTCATATATCCCGGCGAAGGATCGAGTGTGACCGTATTGACCGAGGCGGCTTTGAAGACCTGAGCCAGTTGGTTGTGACTCATGAAATCGAGCGGACAAAGATGAACCGCCCCTGCTTCAAGATAATCCCGCGGAATCTCAACCGGAAGCGGCACAAGCGGATCGGGCTTCTTCGCATCCTGCTGCACTTCGGGCGAACTTTGATATCCAAGCAGACTCTTCGGGAAGGGAAGTTCGCGGCGCGCAAATTGCAAAACGGGATTACTGTGCGTGATTGAAAATTTTTCATCATATGCAATGAAACTGCGAAGGTCCATGCTCTGCGGCAAAATGAGGACGCCTTGAACGTCCATGCCGCGCGCTTCCAAATCTTTCAACCATGTGCGCGGATAATCCTCGCCAATGCGCGTCAGCAAACCGATCTCCTTTTCCCACACCATCAATCCACCAGCCGCGTAAAGAGCATTGCCGCCTGGGTTATCCAACAGCGGCTGACCTGCAGCAGGCAATATAAATTCACGTGCGATTCGTCCAATGATCACAAAAGTTGAATGCATAAAATCAATTCACCGCCGAGCACACCGAGATCATAGAGAAAGAAAATATAACTCCGCGTTCTTTGCCGTCGTTGTTTGTGGCACACAGGCCACCTATAGCGGTGCGAACAGTGTATTTTCCGTGATGAGAATCAAGGCAAGAAGACGCGTGAACCAGCTTCGGCTTGCGCGGGATTGACTGGTAATAAGAATGTAAAGTTACTGCCCTTTCCTTCCATGCTTTCGGCCCAGATGCGCCCGCCATGCATCTCGATCATCGCCTTGGCAACTGAGAGTCCCAGCCCCATGCCGCCATGCCGCCGCGTCAAATGCAACTCCACTTGAAAGAAACGGTCAAAGATATGCGGCAAATCCTTGGCCGGGATCCCGACACCATCATCAATCACGGAAACTTTAACATACCCGGGCACGAGCTCGCCGGTCACAAAAACATGCCCATTCTCGTCCGTGAACATAATGGCATTCTTCACCAGGTTGCTTAAGGCAATCGCAGTTTTGCCGCCGTCCGCTTCGACCAATAAATCATCACGGCCCAGATCGACTTTCAAGGTAATATGCCGCTGGGCAGCCATATCGGAAAAAGAAGAGACAACATCCTCGATGATGCGCGCCATCGAAACCGCGCGTTGACGAATGCGGGCTGCGCCGCTTTGAAAATTATCCACGTTGGAGAGACTCTCGATAATCTCTTTCAGCCTTGAGGCATTCTTAATGATAATATCAATCTGCTCGTGATATTCCTCGGCAAGTAGTTCGCGCAGAAATGTCGCATGGCCAAGGATCAAGCCAAGCGGCGTGCGCAGTTCATGCGATGTGATGGCAATAAAGTCACTCTTGAGTCGATCTAGCTCTGCCATTTCAGAATAACCCGCTTCGATGCGGCGTTGCAAGTCGGCATTATGGATTGCCAGCGCAGCCGGAGCGGCCAGCGTCTCTAGAATTGTGAGGTCATCCTCGGTATAATGGACATCGCCTATTTTATTGACGACTTCCAGCACGCCCAGCGGCTGGGCTTTGACCATCAGCGGAACGGCTAAAATGGAACGCGTCTCAAAAGCCGAAGCGAAATCCAATGCGCTAAAATGTTCGGGGTCCGCTTTGGAATCCGGAACGTGAAGCGGTTTCGCCTCGCGGTACACCCAGCCCGCCGCGCTTCCCTTCATCGGAACACTCGCACCGTGCAACGCGTCCTGATAATGCCAGGGCGCGGCAAGAAATCTAAGTCCATTGCTGGTTTCGTCGTATTCCAAAATGGATGCAGATTCGCTGTCGGTCAGTCCGCAGGCCTCGGAGATGATAGATTTAAGAAATGGATCCAGATCAAGCGCGGTACTTAGGTTGCGCGTGACTTCAAGAAGCTGTTCGAGGCGGATGATTCGTTCGCTGTCCATAGGCAATGAGATTATACTTCGCAATAAATATTTTAAAGGAGACAATGTATGGCTAACAAAAAAGTACGTGTCGCGCTCATCGGTATTGGTAATTGCGCGTCATCGCTGGTGCAGGGTGTGCAGTTCTACAAGGACACGCCTGATGACGCAACGGTACCGGGATTGATGCACGTCAATCTCGGGGGCTACCATGTTCGCGATATCGAATTCACAATGGGGATTGACATCAATATAACCAAAGTAGAGGAGGACCTTGCCGACGCAATCTTTGCCGAGCCGAACAATACCTACAAGTTTTGCAACGTGCCGAAGTTGAATGTGCCCGTGGTGCGCGGCATGACCCACGACGGCCTCGGCAAATATCTTTCAGAAGTCATTGAGAAAGCGCCCGGCCCAACGGCGGACATCGCCGGCCTGCTCAAGGAAACCAAAACCGATGTGGTGGTTAACTTCCTGCCTGTCGGTTCGGAGGAAGCCACCAAATGGTACGTGGAACAGATCATTGCGGCCGGATGTGCATTCGTCAACGGCATTCCGGTTTTCATTGCTTCGCAGGATTATTGGGGAAAACGTTTCCGCGAGGCCAATCTGCCTGTGCTCGGCGACGACATCAAGTCGCAGGTGGGCGCGACGATTCTACATCGCGTCCTTACCACGCTGTTTGTGGATCGCGGCGTCCGTATTGACCGAACCTATCAACTCAACTTCGGCGGCAACACCGATTTCCTGAACATGCTCGAGCGCGAGCGGCTCGAAAGCAAGAAGATTTCAAAGACTGGCGCGGTCACCAGCATGATCCCGTACGACATCGGCAAGAACAATATTCACGTAGGCCCGTCCGATTATGTGCCGTGGCTGACTGATCGCAAGTTCTGCTACATCAAAATGGAAGGCACCACATTCGGCGAAGTGCCGCTCAATCTCGAGGCGAAACTTGAAGTGTGGGACAGCCCCAATTCGGCGGGCGTGATGATCGACGCGATTCGCTGTGCAAAGATCGCGCTGGATCGCGGCCTCAGCGGACCCATCGTCGGCCCATCGTCTTATTTCTTTAAGACGCCGCCCAAGCAATTCCGCGACAGCATTTGCAAAGACATGGTCGAAGCCTATATCAAAGGCGATGCGAAAGATTAAAGAAGCTACCGTCGCGTGATTTCAAAAAGGCGCGTCGAGACGATGCGCCTTTTCTGTTATTATTGAACAGCTATGAAACGACCAAACTTTTTACCACTCTATGCACGCTTCTTCCTCTTGACCTTGAGTTTATTCGCCGTTCTAATGAGCGCGTGCCAGCCTCAAACTCCGACTGTTGATTCGAATACGGTCATGACACAGGTAGTGCAAACCGCGATGGTGTTGATTCAACAAACCAAAGCGATGTCCACTCCAATTCCAACCAAGACTGCCATTCCAACTCCAGCTGTTCCGCAAACGCCGCCAGCCTTACCGTCTTTGTTTACCACCAGCGCGCTCAATCCATTGGATACGCCTCATACATACATCAACGATGCATGTCAGTATCTCAAAGCAAAGTGGACATCCACCAATGCCGCGCCGGGCACGATAGTCATTCCAATCATGTTCCACGGAATTGAGAAAAGCGGAGTCACTGATCCAAACCAAATCAGTGTTCACGACTTCAATCAGTTGATGAATAGTTTGCATAATCAGAACTTTACCGCCATCAGCATGCAACAAATGATGGGCTTCATGTATAACAACGCCAAGATTCCCGCGCGTTCCATTCTGCTGATTCAAGATGATCGCCATCCGGCCCAAAACTTTACGGATCACTTTTTGCCTTTTTATAAACAGTGGGGCTGGCCGGTAATCAATGGCTGGATCAGCGCATTCGGTGGAACGGATCCGGTTTTGGCAGAAAACGTTGCCCTGGCCCAGCAAGGCTGGATTAGCTATCAGGCTCACGGCGTGATTCACAACATCGTCATCGGTCCCAACTCTACCAATGAGTTCATGCTGAGCGAATTACAAGGCTCGATTAACAACATTCAAAAATATTTTGGAACAGCGCCCATCGCCTATATCTGGCCGGGCGGCGGATTCACTCCAAAAGGAGTTCAACTTGCGCGCCAGGTTGGATATAAGCTTGGATTCACGATCAATCCGCGCGGACCGGTAATGTTCAATTGGGTGCCGCTTGCCGATCAGGTTGACCCGCAGCGTCCGCTCTTGATTCCTGAAGGTCCTTCCAGTGATCCGCTTATGACCCTGCCGCGCACCTGGGACGTGGATGCGCAACAACATCTCGGAGCGTTCGTTGCTATCGGAAATGCCGCCGCGGCCTATGCCCAGCAGAATAAAGCGGTCGAGATGCAATACTACAACATTGTCTGTGCACCGAAAGACGGGCCGATGCCATGACCGATTGTTTATTCTGCAAAATCGTTAACGATGAAGTCAAGGCGTCCATTGTTTATCGGGATAAACAAGTAACGGCGTTCCGCGACATTCATCCGGTCGCGCCGATCCATATCTTGATCATTCCGAACAAACACATCGAATCCGTCAATCAATTACAGGTTGAGGATGAGCCATTGATCGGTCACATGTTTTTGGTCGGCCGCCAGATCGCGGCGCAGGAAAATATCCATCAAGGCGGTTATCGCATCATCGTCAATACCGGTTCTCATGGCGGACAAACCGTATTTCATATGCACCTGCATCTCATTGGCGGACAAAGAATGAGGCATCCGATAGGTTAAACAATAAACGGGACATCCGATTGGATGTCCCGTCTGATTTATCTTTTCGACAATCCACTGTCTTTAAACTTGCTTGCAGGCCGGCGCAAACGAAGCGCATACCATCCAAGTCCAAGACCGGCGAGCAAGAGGAGACCTCCAAAGATTCCCAAAATCGGTGACGTGCTCGGTTTATTTTCCGGTTGAGCAATGGTCGTCTCTTTGGATTGCGCGCCGAAATCCACGGACGCACTCTGTCCTGCGTCGAGATGCAAAGTGTAGGTCAAAGCCATGGTCGGATTGTAATTATCCGGGATGGCAGTACTAATGTTATAGTCGCCTTCGGGTAGATCCGTAAAACAAATGGGATCCGTTCCGGCCAGGGTGGGAAGCGTCTTGGAATACTTCCCGCTCTTTTCGGTCACGCTGATTGCGCCGCCGGGAATCGTCGGCTCCGTGTCGTCGTGTAATCCATTGCCATTCAGATCGTTGAAGAGCAAAACACAAATCTGTGTGGTCCCGGCCAATAGTGTGGGCGTAATGGTGGGAGGCAGAGGCGTGGGCAATGCGCCAAGCGTCGGCGTTGGGTTGGTGGATGCGCCAATTCCCATCAGGAGCAGATCGCCGACGGTTAATGTGCAATTGGCATCCAGCTTGGTGTTGAGCTGACGCAGTTGGACTTCGCTGATCCCGTAAAGATATTCGACATGAAGACAGGTATCGCCAGACTGAACTTTGTAGTAAATGTTTCCGTTCGGATTCGGTGTGTTGGTGGGCTGCGCGCTTTGTGAGACAGGTGCGGCCTGTGCGGAAAGCGACAACACAAATACCAGAAGAGCGATCAGGATGCTGGCAATGATTATGAGGCGGAGTTTCATCGCCGAGGATTATAACAGAATCAAAACCTTCCCCTCAATCTCTTAAAGCCATATATCGCCTTTTCAAGATCATTCTCCCTGGCTGGCAGCAATCAACCTCACTAGGTTTTCATTAAAAGCTTTAGCATTTCTGCCCAAGCTGGCAAAAAAATCATGATCGATATTTTCCACAACACGGATCGCCTGAATAGCCAGGGCATGGCCCTGTTTCGTAAGAGATAGTGATTTCGCACGTGTATCGGTTGGATGTGGATTACGCACGATCAAGCCTTTGCTTTCCAATGTCCGCAAAACATTGGAGGTCATCATAATATCAGTCTTGGCGTGCAACGCCAGGTCGACCTGAGTGAGCGGCTTATCTTCATCCGCCAGCCACATGAGTGAAGCCAGTAAAACAAATTGGGCATGAGTTAAATCATATTGTTTCAGTCCAGCATTGATGCGTCTTTGCCAGATGCACGAAACTTGCCACAGCAAAAAGCCCGGACTATCCTCCGAGCTTTCAAATTGAAATGCGTGTTTCTGGTTAGGCATCGGCAATCCTTTCAGCCAGCATATGGCTGGCGATCAAATCAAAATCCACTTTTGGAATTTCGAAGAAACCGAAACGAAATAGATAACCCCAACTTTTTTTATTTTGTATAAAAGTCAGGGCGGGAATCAGCTGCTGGATCGGAGCCTCAATGCACTCAAAATAATTTATATTACAACGATATGGAACAAATCCGCCACCCATGTCAAACTGGTAAATTTTATCGTCGGCTACACTTCCAATGGCGGTGAAGACCTGAAGCTTCTCGTTTCCATCAAACGTGACTTTGGGCGAATAATAAAGGATACCATCGCCCGGTTTCATCCGTCTGAGCGATGTAGATTTTCCATGATTGGCTTGTGCGGCCCCTGCTCGCACGCCATTTTGCACATGATCCTTGCACGCAACAATGACCCAGTAACGCGTCTCGTTCATTTCGATTCCTGTGCAAGGCGAATAATATTTCCCATCGTGTCGGGCAGGGCCTTCTCAGTGTCCTTTCCAATGATATTTGCAAAGAAAAAACTCAAAGGTCCGGTAATGTTGACGCGATGCGTCACATGCAGTCCGTCCTTTTCTTCTGTCAATTCATGGATGAATTCCATTTTCGCTAAGGGCAACTTCGTCACATCTGCGAAACGCCTCGTTGGCTGGCAATCCATAATAATGGATTTTGTTTCCGGACCACCGACTGGTTTGAGGGTATAGGTCGCGCCAACTTTAAACTCGCCTTCTAGGCGACACCACTCCAATCCTTTATCCCAGATTGGCCAGTGGTTTACGTCCGACCAAATCTTCCAAATGGATTCCTTAGACACATCCGTTATTACCGTGTACTGACAATTCCACATCTCTACTCTCCTTTGTTATTATAATTACGATTATTATATACATGTATATTATAAATGTCAAGGGTAGCAGCAGTGGATCAGCTATACACAGAAATACCTTAGCTTGGATACAGCACGTCATCTGAGGGAAGGAGTGACTACGCCCCGTTCGGGCAGGAATACCAGCCTGCGAGTAAGTATGGGCAGGCGATCCACTATCGGAAAGGAGCAGATTGACATGCCTCGACATATTCTAAAGGCATAATATGCCACTCCTCACAACGATACACTTCCAGATTTTCCATATCGCTTGCGGATTTGCGGCAGAAAATATTGATCGAAGAACGCATCCTCATCGTAATCCGGTTTCCAGCCCCAATCTTTGCGAGCCAGAGAATCGTCTACGTCTTCTGGCCACGAGTTGACGATGCCCTGCCGCCTCGGATTCGGATCAAAGATGATCTGTGCATTGGGAAAGACTTTCAGAGCGCGGTCGCGGAACTCGCCTGCCGTCAAAGCGAAGGCTGCGACGTTATAAATCATGTGGCTTAAATTTTGGCGCGGCGCGTCGGTCAGCATCAACAGCGACTTGATCGCGTCGGGCATGGCCATAAAGGAAATCTTCGTATCTTCGCGCACGAAACACGAATACGGTTTCCCCTGCGCCGCGGCATGAAGCATCTCGGGACCGTAATCGCTTGTCCCGCCGCTGGGAAGCGTAAAGGCGGAGATCAAGCCGGGGAAGCGGAGCGCGCGAAAATCGAGCATGACTGGCGGGTTTGGATCCAAATGGCGCTGCCCATAATAACGACTGTAATACATTCCCAGTTTTTCACAATAAAGTTTGTTGCATCCATACATGGTATGCGGCGTATTATGCTCATCCTCTTTGATGTATCCCGCCGCTTTTTTACTCGCGAGGCTTGGCATTCCGTATGCCGCGATGGAACTGGGAAATAAAAACTTGACCGGCTTTCCATATTTTTCGGAACGATACGCCGCCAGCATCAGCAGCTGCATGGTCCCTTCGACGTTGATGCGATGCGCTTCTTCCGTCGCTACTTCGGCTTTCGACGATAACGAAGCCGCCAAGTGAAAGATAATGTCGAAGTCATAATCGTAAAAGGTCTTGATCTTGTAAACCAAATCTCCCTGCACATGTTCAGCCGATAAATTCTTGATGGTCTCAGGCAGAGACATGAGATCCGATGTCACGATGCGATAGTCCCCGCGCTTCGATAATTCCTGCGCCAATGCCTGACCAATTTCACCGCAAGCGCCGGTCACGAGCACTGTTTTAAGAGTCATCTTAGCTCCTTGTATGCTAGAATGGGAACGCTGATTTATTGTACAACAGCTTGTGAGTTTTGATATGAATCGAATCTTGCTTATTTTTTTGTCTGTATTAATGTTAACCGGTTGTGCCAGTGCGGCAAACGATTCGCTCCTCATCGATTCAACCGCAACGGAAACGCCGCTTCCTTCGCCGACCATTGTCTGGTTCCCGCCATCGACCACCCCTTCGCCTCAAACACTGGCGACTCAAATTCCCACGCCCGAACAAAAGCCCGGCATTGGCGCCATCACTATCACCGATGATTTCTCTTCGCCTGATTTATGGAATCCAGCCTCTTCCAATGAGGGTAGTGCAATCATTAGCGATAATCGCTTAACGTTGGCGGTTCCGCCCGGCTCTTCCATATTCAGGATCCGCGAAGGTTTAGTGGTAAGTGATTTCTACGCCGAATTGACGGCAAGCCCAAGCCTATGCAGAGGAGAAGATGAGTATGGGCTTCTTGTACGCGCATCAGCAGCGGCATATTATCGCCTTGTGCTGATCTGCAATGGCACACTTCGACTCGATCGCGTCAGCGGCAATTCGCGTCAAATCCTTCAGTCCGCCATTCCCAGCAGCGATGTTCCAACGGGTGCACCCGCGGATGTACGCATGGGCGTATGGGCTGTCGGCTCGGATTTGCGATTCTTTCTGAATGACCACTATCAATTCAGCATGAATGATAGAAATTATTCCCGCGGAACGATTGGAGCCTTCGCTCACTCCGTGGCGGATACGCCTGTCGCGGTTACCTTTTCCAATTTAACGATTTATGATGTAAACTATTCACCGCCGACAAAAACGCCTCGCCCCTAATCTTTATAAACTCTCCTCGAAAAGATCATGCCAAACAAACTCAACGATCTCGACCCGAAGACGTGGCTTAAATTCCAAAAATCGTGGTTCATCCATAATCCGCCGCCGCGCCGAAAAGGTGTGTTGGTTCATCCCGCCAAATTTCCTGAGACGATGGCGCAGGAATTTATCGAGTTCTTCACCAAAAAGGGAGAAACGGTTTTAGATCCGATGGCCGGAACAGGGTCCACGCTGGTAGCGGCTTTGCGCGCCGGACGCAATTCCTATGGCATCGAATTGAATCCAAAATATGCTAAGATCGCAGAACAGATCATCGAAGATGAACGCACTGCGCTAGGCGATTCAATCAAGAATCTAAAATCCAAAATCATCAAGGGCGATGCGGCTCTTGCCGTTGGCTTTGGGCTGCCAGCCATCAATTATATTTTGACCTCGCCGCCCTATTGGGACATGCTTCACGCCAAAGGTTCTTCAACTCAAAAGAAGCGCCGCGTCTCCTCTGAATTGGATGTCTTTTATTCCGATGATCCTAAGGATGTGGGCAATATACACGATTACGAAATGTTTCTCGAAAAACTGATTTCAATTTATCTGGGATTAAAACCTTTATTGCGTGAGAAAGCGTATCTCACTATCATCGTCAAGAATATAAAGAAGGGCGGAAAGATTTATCCACTGGCATGGGATTTGGCACGCGAACTCAGCAAAATTTATACGCTCAAGGACGAAAAGATTTGGTGTCAGGATAATCAGCCGCTCGCGCCGTTCGGATTGGGAAGTGCGTGGGTCAGCAATACGTTCCATCATTATTGCCTGCAATTTAGAAACGAAGGATAAAAGGGATGAGATGAAAAAACTTCCTTCTCCTGTAAAATTCAGCGGCATCGTTCTACTTTTCATCATTGGGATTGTATTTCGCGGCATAGCCCTGCCAGCCATCTCTGGAGATATGTATTGGTCCTATATCCCTTGGTATGAGTTCCTCAAAACTCATGGTCTGCAAGCCATCGGCACGAACTTTTCAGATTACACACCGCCCTATCTTTATCTTCTATGGCTTTCAACCTTTACTTCGAATTACCTGCCCAGTGTGGCAGCCATCAAATTTATCTCCATTATCGCAGATGTCATTAATGTGGTTTTGGTCTATCGGATTGTGGCGCTCAAATATCCGACAGGCTCAAAACCTTTATTGGCCAGCATTCTCTTTTGGATACTGCCAACGGTCATGATGAACAGCAGCCTATGGGGTCAAGCGGACGCGTTATATACTCTGTTCCTGGTGATATGCCTGTATTGTCTTTTGACTGATAAACCATTGCTGGGAGTCATCGCATTCGGAATAGCCATCACGATCAAAGCACAAGCAATTTTCATCGCGCCTCTACTTGCAATTCTGTTTTTCAAGAAGCGCATTGCATGGCAATATTTTCTTATGGTTCCACTAATCTACATCCTGCTGGATTTGCCTGCCTTCCTGCTGGGGCGGCCGTTGCTGGGAATTTTTACAATTTATTCATCTCAGGCAAACATATTCCAAGAACTATCGATGAACGCTCCCAATTTATACGTCTTCATGTCAGCCGTTCCGTCCAATCTGGGAACCATCGTCGGTTTAATTGTCGCAGTACTTATCGTCGGTAATTGGATTTGGTTCAATGCTCTGGCAAAAACCGATCTTAATCAAAGCATGATCATCCTGATGAGCGTGGCCTCGGTAGCGCTTGTTCCTTTTGTGTTACCGAAGATGCATGATCGCTATTTTTATCCTGCGGACATTTTTTCACTGCTCGCGGCGTTTTATATGCCGGAGTTATGGTTTTTGCCGATCCTTTATCAAATCATTTCCTCGTTAGCATATAGTGTATATCTCTTCAATGCGCCGCCGCTATTGACGCAAATTGCCGCTGTCTTAAACACGCTAACCATTGGCTTTTTGATTTGGAAACAAGCCCAAATACTCACGCAAAAAATGCCACCACAAATCTTGACGGGAGAATCGTCAACATAGAAATATCTTGTTCAGGCCTCGTATGATCGCCGCTTCCGATTTGCTTCGCATTCCTTACACATCCGATCTAACCGAAGGCGGCATCGCTTATGCCAACCGTTCACTGCCGCACACGTATGATCGCATGGGCGGTTCGCCATTCGACCGCCTTCGTCGAATCGTCGCGGGCGTGGCCGTGGAACTGGCGTTTCGTCGTTATCTTGCTCAACAGAATATTCCATTTGATATCAAAGGCGCGACGCCATTCACGGATCCGGATCGTTATGATGTTTCGCTCGGCGGCCATCGTTGTGACATTAAATCGTTTCTCATCTCGCATCGGACTCAAATCACTTCGCTTCGCGCGGACCCGGGGTTGATTCTCCAAGCCCCAGCTTTGGTGCCGCTCGATCAGTATTCCGCGGACGGCCATTCGGATAACGATCTATATCTCTTTGCGTTTCTCACCGGACTCGTGGCCGCCTCGCTAGACGATTTACAAAAGGCCGTGGATGCAAACCAACCGACCTATCTCATTCACACCATGCCAAAATTATGGATGCGTCCACAGCTATGGATTCCGCTCGGGCCGCTGGCATTGAAATCCGAATCGGATGAAACGCTAAGGCTCGAAATCGGCGGGCAGGATTCAGGTCGGGATTTTATGACGCGCCAACTCGAACTCCCGCCACGCACACGCGTGGAAGTGGATGGGGATTTTTATTCGCTGGTTTATATTCACATCGAATCCAAAACCAGGGCGCGGCTTGGAATTTATTCTCCGTCGCGAAAGGAATCGTATCTCATCGAGCCGATTGCCTGGAGCAACATCTGGGTTTATGGCCTGGATATATATCTAGCAGGCTGGATTAGCCGTGAAGAATTCCGCCGCCGCGCCGGTTTGATTCATGAAGGAAGCCGCGTATTTCAATACAACCAAACACGCACAAAAAATCTGGCCGTGTCGGTCTCGGACTTAACGCCGATGAGCAAGTTGTTCGAGCGTGTACGCGGGTAAAAGTGAATGGGACGTAAGAGTCATTGATAATGAATGACAACATCATATAATCCATAAAATTTCATCATCGGAGGCATTCGTGAATAATCCAATGTATTCTCTGCAAAACATCGTCCGCCGCGGTGCCCGCATGGTTGGCTGGGAAATCGGCGAGGCAATTGAAGGCGTGATGTGGACCATCGGCATCGGTTGTTTCGTTTTGTGTTGTGCAGTATTCGCCTGCGGCGCAGTGGCCTTTCGATTATTGTTTCATCACTAGCCCAAAATCTATATTGAAATGCCGTTGATTTACAACGGCATTTTTTTATTTAAGAAACTGCTTATTCAAATCTGGTACACTTTTCTCCATGCTTAAGAAGAAAACGCTTTTTGCTTTCGCGGGCTTCATGATATTGATTGGGCTTGCCGTGGCAATTTATCAAATCCCAGCGATAAAAAACCGTCTCGAATGGCGGCTGATCGTTTGGAGTACCTACGTTCGCAATACAATAGATCCTGTTGGCAAAATGCCCACACCTTTGCCATCTACTCCCTTTGCGACTTTTACTCCTGTTCCTTTTACTCCAACTTCGATGGCAATCACACCTATCGCAATTACGCCAAGTGCAACATCTCAAACTCTTCCATCACAGGTTTCCTTGCAGGATCCAAAATACGAACAACAAGGAATAAATAATTGCGGTCCCGCCACCCTGACAATGGCTCTTCGAATGTATGGCTGGCAGGGAACTCAAGATGATATTGCCAAAATCATTAAACCGGTTCCCCAGGATCGCAATGTCAACCCGGATGAACTTCGCTATTTCGTCCTGACGCAAGCCGGTTGGCTGCGCGCCGAGTTCCGCGTAGCAGGAGACCAAAATTTACTAAAACAACTTCTGGCCGCCAATTATCCGGTCGTTATCGAGGAAGCATCAAAGCTTGCTCCCCAAGACGCAAATGGCCCCAGCGATGATTTATGGGACGCGCATTATGTGCTCATCACCGGTTATGATGACACAGCCAAAGTTTTTACTGCCCAAGATCCGCTCCTCGGACCCGATCAAAAAATCCCGTATAATAAGTTAATAACAGATTGGAAACCATTTAATTATTTGTATATTATCATTTATCTGCCTAAAAATGAATCCGAAGTCCAAACCATTCTCGGGGCAAACTGGGATCCGGATCAAAACAGACAAAACGCTTTAGCCATTTCTCAAGCCGCGATTACAGCAAATCCCAATGATGCCTTCGCCTGGTTCAACCTTGGCAGTAGCCTAGTCTATTTTGAAAGATACAACGAAGCAGCTCAAGCCTTTGATAAAGCCTTTACCATCGGCCTGCCTCAACGCATGACGCGCTATCAATTCTGGCCTTTCTACGCTTACTACAATGCAGGCCGTATAGATTATCTGCTTCAGATAACAGAAAACACTTACAAGTCGATCAGCGGTGAATACTCAGAGGAAGCCTTGCTCTGGCATGGCTATGGGCTTCTGAGCAATGGGGACGGGACAGGCGCGCTGGCAGACTGGAACAAAGCACTTAAAGTTCATCCCAATTATTGCGATGCAGAGAAAGCCATCAATACTTATATTCAACCGACTTACAACTTAACCAACCCGCCTTGCAGTCCTTAAAAACCTTTATGTTTCCTGAAAGCTGTATCCGCCCGGCCATGTTTGGATGAGATAAGATGATTTACTGGACTCTGGCTCCAACTTTTTTCTTAAACGATAAACGACATTTTTTAACACCGCCAGGTCTCCAGCCGTGCCCCAAACAGCCTGCATGATCTCATCGTTCTTAAAAACATATCCGGGACGACTCATCAACAAATGCATCAGACGAAATTCCAGATTCGTTAGCTTAATCTCATTCCCTTTCGGTTCAACTGCCGACCGTCGAGCCGGATCTAGTTTCAATTTTCCGGCCTGCATCGGACTCATTGGAACCGTCCAACTCCGACGCGCCCAAGCCATAATCTTAGCTAAAAAGATTGCCGGGCTAATGGGTTTTACAACACATTCATCTACACCGTTATGATACGCTTCAAGAATTTCTGCTTCGTTGTTTGTTGGTGAGAAAAGAAGAATTGGGCTGGTACTTAAAGCACGGAATTTCCTGCACAGTTCCATCCGTTGCGGATGCGAGGCATTAACATCAATTACAATCAAATCCGGAATCTCCTCCATGGAACGTTCCATCGCCTTTTGAACAGATGTTTCCAAAACGGCAACCAAACCTTTTTCTCGAATGATATATCCCCAAATAGGCGCCGTCGCATCTTGGTCACAAACTACAAATACACGTAAGGCGCCTACCACCTCAAGTGATGGGGAAGATAGCATAAGATTTTACCTTTCTCTTTGGAATTATATGCCAAAACCACCCGCTTGGTAATACAGAATCTCAATTTTTCACCAAAATATGACTTTTGGGGGATAGGAATTTAGTACTATTTCTGTATACTCATAAATAGCAATCGAAGCAAAGGAGGCTTACGATGAAAAAATTATTTCCCGTACTCGCCGTGCTCGTATTAATCTGTACTGCTTGCCAGCTAGGCGGCGGTCAAGCGCAGCCCACACCGATCGCCGTTGCATCTGCCGCTCCAACCAATACACCTATTCCTTTGAATGCAACCGCGGCACCTTCAGGGAATCAGACCGCAGGTTCTACACACACCTCGGTTGACGGAATGACCGAAGTCTACATTCCGGCGGGCACCTTCCAGATGGGGGGAGTTGATCCAAATGCCATGGAGGTAGAAAAGCCGGTGCATAAGGTCACGATGCCTTCCTTCTGGATCGACAAATTTGATGTCACCAATGCCATGTATCTGGGATGCCTCAACAAAGGCGTTTGTACTCCCCCGCAGGCAACAACCTCCAAGACCCGCAATAGCTATTTCAACGATCCAAATTACAACGATTATCCTGTAGTTGAAGTAACTTGGAGCCAGGCAGACGCTTACTGCAAATGGGCAGGCCGTCATCTGCCCAGCGAGGCGGAGTGGGAGTATGCGGGACGCGGCAACACCGTCAATACCTACCCATGGGGCAACCAGACACCCGATAGCACCCTCGCGAATTTCAATTACCAGGTCGGTGATACGAGTAAGGTGGGCAGCTATTCAGCAGGTGCCAGCCCATTTGGCGTTCTGGATATGGCCGGCAATGTGGCCCAATGGGTCAATGACTATTTCGATCCGACCTACTACGGCAAGGGCATAAACATCAACCCGCCTGGGCCCGGAGCACGCACCAATGACTTTAACCGGGTCGTACGCGGCGGTTCATGGCAGGACGATGCCACGAGCATTCGTGTTTCGCTGCGCGCTGAAGGTCCTCGGTTCCAATCCGGACGCTCCAGTCGGATCAGACGCCTACCTCGGAACATTCTCTCCAAAGATCGGCTTCCGTTGCGCATCAGATAACTAACGAGTAATTCATTAATCAGCCGCCGCTAGTTCGGCGGTTGATTTTTAATTGACTTAACTTCTTACCTGTGGTATTATGCCGCCATAAATCAATAACCCAATCGGCACTCTTATCCAGAGAGGCGGAGGGAACGGCCCTGCGATGCCTCGACAACCGAACGGCCTACGCCGAACACGGTGCCAATTCCGACAGAAGGATGTTCTGGAAGATGAGAGGGCAGCCGTGCTTCGTGCGCAAATTGCCCTTTCGAGACCGGAGGGCAATTTCTTTTTTGAAAGGAACTACAAAAAATAATGAGCACAACTTTTATGGTCTCGCCTAAACTGATGTTCACGTCCGAATCAGTAACAGAGGGACATCCCGATAAACTGTGCGACCAAGTCAGCGACGCCGTCCTTGATGCCTGCCTTGAGCAGGATCCGATGTCGCGCGTTGCCTGTGAGACGGCCACCAAAACGGGAGTTGTGATGCTGCTGGGTGAAATCACCACGCACGCATACGTCAACTTTGATGAACTTGTTCGTCGGGTCGTCAAGGAAATTGGTTATGATAGCAGCGAGAAAGGTTTCGACGGAAATACCTGTGCGGTCCTCTCAGCGATTGCCAGCCAAAGCCCGGATATTGATATGGGCGTCAGCAAATCACTGGAAGCCAAAGGCGGAGACGATGTAGAAATCGACAAGATCGGTGCAGGCGATCAAGGCATGATGTTCGGCTTCGCCTGTAATGAAACTCCGACTCTCATGCCGATGCCGATTTATCTCGCGCACAAACTCACTCGCCGTCTGGCAGAGATGCGCAAGAACGGCACGATGCCCTGGCTTCGTCCCGATGGCAAGAGTTAAGTCACGATCCAATATGCACAAGGCAAGCCCAAACGCATTGACACCGTTTTGATTTCCACACAACATGCGCCGGATATTTCCCATGCAGAGATTACCGAGCAAGTGATCGAAAACGTGATTCATCCATCCATGCCCAAAGACATGGTGGATAAGGACCTCAAAATTTTTGTTAACCCAACCGGACGATTTGTGATTGGCGGTCCGATGGGTGATGCCGGTGTAACAGGACGCAAGATCATCGTCGACTCGTACGGCGGCATGGGGCGACACGGAGGCGGCGCCTTCAGCGGCAAGGATCCGACCAAGGTGGATCGCTCCGCGGCGTATGCGGCGCGCTACGCTGCAAAGAATGTCGTGGCCGCTGGTTTGGCGGACCGCGTCGAAGTTCAGGTGGCTTACGCAATCGGCGTGTCGCACCCGCTCTCGGTCAATGTGGAAACGTTCGGCACCGCGAAAATTTCGGATGATAAAATCGCACAACTGATCAGCGAACAATTTGATCTGCGTCCCGGCGCGATCATCCGCGACTTGAATCTGCGCCGGCCCATCTATCGCAAGACCGCCGCGTACGGTCATTTTGGCCGCGACGATATTGAATTCCCCTGGGAAAAGACAGATAAGGCTGATGCATTGAGAAAAGCCGCAGGACTTTAGAACAAACAAAAGCGCATCCAATGGATGCGCTTTTTATAATCATTCAATCACACGAGCATGATAATGGGTAAGATTGCAACGATGTAATAATTCATGATCGTTCAAAATGTCAGAGGGCTTTCCAGATGCGACAATTTGATGCTCCTCAGAAAAGACACAGATAGCGCTGGCGATTGCTTCCGCAACGGACAAATCGTGAGTAGCAACGATCATTGTCTTGCCTTGCTTGCGTTGTTCCAAAACAAAATCAATCAGCCAGGATTGACTACGCGGATCAAGACCAGTGGTGGGTTCGTCCATCAACCAAACATCCGGCTGAAGAGTTAACAAGGAAGCCAGCGCGACGCGGCGCTTCTCTCCGCCCGAAAGACGATGTGGTGCGCGATCCCGAAGTTTTTCGATGCGAAGCGCCTCGAGCGCTGAGTTGACTCGCCGGTTGACCTCATCCCGCGCCAGTCCAAGCTGAAGAGGCGCAAAGGCAACTTCATCCAGCACAGATGCGGAGAAAAGCTGGACATCCGAATCCTGGAAGACCAATCCGACGCGGCGGCGAAATGCAAAGTTGAATTCATCGTCGCGCAAGGCTTCTTCGGTAAGCGGTTTGCCAAATGCACAGATACTGCCGCTTGTAGGAAAGTAAAGACCGTCGAGCAAATTCAACAAAGTACTTTTGCCGCTCCCATTCGCGCCGAGGACAACAAGCGATTCGCCAGCAAGCACTTTAAGGTTGACATGCTCGAGTGCGGCTTGCTTTTCCTCGTAAGCATAGGATATGTCACAAACATCAAAAACAATTTGTTCATTCATTGCGTTCACAACAATCTTCCTTTATCGTCCAAGAAGAATGGCAAGGGCCGCGACCGCCAGAAAAATGAAAAGCCAAAGCCAATCCTTGGATTTCATCTTGAATGGTTTTAAAGTAATGATGGAACCTCGAAAGCCGCGCGATTCCATCGCAAGGTAAACTTCACTGCTTAGATTTAATGACTTACTCAGCAACGCACCACTAATCGCCGCCAGCACGCGTTGATTCTCGGCAGTGCTTAGACGACCCACCATCCGGCTCTTACGCGAGAGGAACATATCATTGGCAACATGAAGCAATAAATAAATATAGCGATAGGTCATTCCCAGAATCAAAATCAAGACATCCGGCAAGCGCAAAACACTTAGCGCGCTTAGGACCGTGTTCCACGATGTTGTTAAGATTAGTAAAAGTGTTAGTGAAACCGAGGTGCTGACGCGCAATAACAAAAATAGTACGGTGTTTACGCCGGTCTCCGTGATGACCAGTCCTAAAGGCAGATGAAAAAGCACAGGGCCCGGAGTAATGAACAAAGCCGGAACGACAATCAAACCGGTAAAGAACGGAAGCGCCAGCCAGACGCGCTTGATCAAGTAATCAGCGGGAATGGCCGAAGTCCAGGCAAAGAGCAGAGTCAAAAGATAGATGGAAGCAATGACCCATAAACTGTGTGAAAAGCTCACGCTAATCAGTAATGCCAGCGTCGAGATGACTTTTACGCGCGCATCCAAGGATTGAAACAATCCCGCGCGCGTGCTGATCTCTTCAGCAAACAACGCATGCTCAAGAGTTTCCGTGATGCCATGCAGAGAATGCTCCAAAACATTACTGCGACGTGAGGATCGGGAAGAGGTGGCGGTTGTTTCCATAAGAAGATTGAAATGTTTTCGATCAGCTATTATTCTTTTTCGATCCAGAACCCGCAGTCAGCAGCATCGTGAACAGCCAGGCCACAACCGAGATAATGACGATGCCCATAACTGCGGAGAACACATATCCCAAATTCACGTTGCCCAGCGCAGGCAGGTTATAGTTGGCAAACGGAGCGCCCCACAAACCGGATAACGTCTGCAATCCAACAGGGATGGATGTTATGCCTCGGCTCGCCAGTTCTTGTTTTCCCCATTCGCCCCAAGCCGTTCCCGGCGCGAGCAGACCGAGCGGAGATGCAATGATCAGTACTCCTAAGACTACCCAAAGTACGCGCAGTTTCTGAAAGCCACCTGCTTCTGTCAGAGCGGCAGGCTTTTCAGCCGCTTCCAATACAGAAATATTTGAGCGCTGCAAATAAGCCATCACCAACGCAGCCAATATTCCTTCCGCCACCGACGCGATTAATGCATGGGGAATGACCATCGCTGGAATCGAAATCGATAGAGGATAAGGCGCATATAACGGCGTTCCGTTTGCGGTTTTGAATAGAAGCGGTTGGATTCCAAATTCAACACCAGCAAAGAAAGCTGCGACGGTCACGCCCGTCCAGCCGCCGACAAAGGCCCCAACCAAGCGCCGTTTGGAAGTCAAAGCTTGATTTTTCGAGAAAGCACTGTAAATAGCATAAGCAATATAAGGAACGGTGATCGCCATATTGAAACAGTTGGCGCCATAGGCAGTAATGCCTCCATCGCCAAAGAAAAGAGCCTGAATGAGCAGCGCAATGGATACGACAATCGTGGCCGGCTCCGGTCCGAGAATGATGGCGGCGATGGTTGCACCAATCGCATGAGCCGTCGTCCCACCGGGGATCGGGAAATTGAACATCATAATCACGAACGAGAACGCTGAGAGCAAAGCGATCAGCGGCACACTTCGTGCGCTCAACTTCTCCCGAATTTTGCGAATGCCGATAATCCAAAATGGTAAAGCGATCAGGAACATGATGATGCATGTCACCGGGCTGAGATAACCATCCGGGATATGCATGGCGGTTGTGCTCCACCACAACATCAGTGCACCATAATAAACTGCAAGAAGTTTGACTCTTTTAGATTGGGTAGCCATCTTATCAGTCTCCTTTCTTGGACTTGTTTTTTTGACACTTCGGACATATGCCAAAGAACGTCACATGACTGTTGATAAAACGATATCCGCTCGATTTCTCCAATCGACGAATCATGCCATCCAGCGCTTCGGGCTGGACCTCGAAGCTTGCTCCGCATGATTGGCAGCTCAAATGATGATGATTTCTTCCGGCAATCTCATAAACAAGCTTTCGATTATCCACCTGAGAAGAAATCGCCAATCCATTCTTTTCCAAAAATTCCAGCGTGCGATAGACGGTCGGTTCCGTCAGGCTGGGCGCGTCGCGGTGGGCTTTCTTATAGATTTCAGTTGGCGAAAGATGCGCGCCGGATTGATGAAGCACATGCAAGATCGCCATCCGTTGTGGAGTCATGCGGAAGCCGCGTGCTCGCAGCTCCGGAGCATACTCAGAACCACAAGTCATTCAAAATCCTTATTGCAAGTTTTTGCATTAACATATTAGCAGTATACTCCTTATTGCAACTTGTTACAATAAAACAACCGGCGTTTTATAGTCTATGGCACCCATGCAATTCTTACCTTAAAAATAAAAGCCAGCGGACATGTAGTCCGCTGGCCTTGCTCTAGAAATACGGTTCACGGCTCCCAGAAGAATTGCATGATGGCATAAAGATATGGTTGGCCTTTGACATATTCCATGCCGATCAGCCATGTACGCCAATCCAAGTTGTTACTGTTTGGAGTGCCTGTGAAGTAAACGGAATAGAAATTGATTCCCGCATACGGCCAAGTTGCTTTATAGGTTGCACCGCCGACCTGAACTTGATCGCAATCCAATAGGTAATCCTTGTTGAAGACTTTCAGCAATGCCGGAACGATTACATCATTGAATGAACCTTTCGTTTCCAATCCGCTAGGCGCCGCGCCCCAATCAATCTGGTCCGTTGAATCAAAGAGCAATTGAGCTTCTTGTTGATCGTAGTTGACGACGCGCTGATTGCGATATAAGCGCGCGTCCATGCCGTGAAGCGGACTGACCAGCGAAGCCAGCAAAGATCCATTGGATGTTTGCAGGGCGCTCTTGAAGTTGTTGATCAACACTTGGGGTTGAAGATCAGCGCAGAAATCGTCAGGCGAGACTTGCGTTGTAGAAATGATCGGTACTGAAGTTGTGGGAATAAGGGTGGCAACAACCGTATCCATGGCAACTAAAGTTGGAGGAGAAGTCAATGTTGAAGTGGGCAGGACAGTCGGAGTTGGAAGAGATGCGGGGTTGCGGGATAACAGGAATGTACATCCGCTTGTAACCACAACAACACATAATATAGCCAAAGCCACAGGGTAGATATATTTACGCATAATTTTCTCTTTTCTTGAGCTGTTTTTAGCCAATCAACCAAATCATATCATGAGCCATTGCGTATCTTTGGAAAAATTAATACCCCGGATGTGGCCGGATAAGTCAATGTCACGAGCGCACAACCGATTTAAATTTATAGCGAGACCGGCGACTCACGCCGCCAGTCTGGTTTACCAGTTGCCTGTATTAAGATATTCGTCGATGGCCGCAGCCGCTATCTTGCCCTGCCCCATCGCCAAAATGACTGTCGCACCGCCGGTCACGATGTCCCCACCGGCAAAGACGCCCTTCTTGGATGTTTTCATCGTTTCCTTGTTCACCACCACAATGCCGCTTTTCACCGTTTCCAAGTCCGGGGTCGTTCTGGAAACCAGTGGGCTGGGGCTTTGCCCGATGGCAATCACCATCACATCTGCCGCGATATGGAAATTGGAGCCTTCAACCGGCACCGGCTTGCGTCGTCCTGAAGAGTCCGGTTCGCCCAGTTCGTTTTTGATACATTCCAGCGATGCAACGCGCCCGTTTTTACCATGAAACGCGATCGGGGTGGTCAACAAATGGAATTTCACGCCCTCCTGCTCGGCGTGGTGGATTTCTTCGCGCCGGGCTGGCATCTCCGCCTGCGAGCGCCGATAAACGATTATGGATTCCTGCGCCCCAAGCCGCAGGGCGGTTCGAGCCGCGTCCATGGCGGTGTTCCCGCCGCCGATGGTGATCACCCGCTGACCACGCGCAATCGGCGTGTCGTATTCAGGAAAGCGATAGGCTTTCATCAGATTGGCGCGCGTCAGATACTCGTTGGCCGAATACACGCCGCCCAGGTTTTCACCGGGGATTTCCAAAAACCAAGGCAGGCCAGCGCCCGTCCCCAGGAAAACCGCATCATACTCCTCCAGCAATTCATCCACCGTAGCCGAACTGCCGACAATAAAATCATTGCGGATATGAACGCCCAAGCTGCAAACATAATCCACTTCGCGCTTGACAATGGCCTTCGGCAGGCGAAACTCCGGGATGCCGTACACCAAAACGCCGCCGGATTCATGCAGAGCTTCGAAAATAGTGATGGAATGTCCAAGACGCGCCAAGTCAGCCGCAACTGTCAAGCCGGCAGGACCGGACCCGACAACGGCCACCTTTTTCCCGGTCCAGGAAGCCAGTTGCGGCACGGGTAGGGGACCTTGCATGGCTTCCCAATCTGCCACAAAACGTTCGACACGGCCAATCGCAACAGGCTCGAATTTTTTGCATAGCACGCAAACACCCTCGCACTGCGCTTCCTGCGGGCAGACGCGGCCCGTCATGGCTGGGAGGACGTTCGTCTCTTTAATCAAAGAGACGGCGCCGCGGAAATCTCCATCGGCCACTAGTTGCAGAAAACCTGGAATATTGATATTTACCGGGCAGCCCTGGATACAAACCGGCTTGACGCATTGCAGGCAACGCATGGCCTCCGCCATGGCCTGTTCAGGTGTATACCCAAGTGTGACTTCTTCGTAATTATGTGCACGCACTTCGGGCGGTAGTTCCGGCATCGGGGTGCGTGTGGGGATGACGACTTTCTTCGGCATGGAATCAACCCTCTTCGGTCGCAGCAATTTCCGGGACTAGGCGGCAGGCGTGATCTTTATAGCGATTTATCGCCTCAAGTTCCTCTTCCCGATAAAATGATAGGCGCGCTAGCAGGCTATCCCAGTCCACATGATGGGCATCGAACTCCGGCCCGTCCACGCAAACGAACTGTGCGCCGCCATTATCCAGCACCACGCGACAGCCGCCGCACATGCCTGTTCCATCAATCATGATGGTGTTCAGGCTGACAATGGTTGGCACATTAAACGGTCTGGTGGTTGCAGCTGCAAATTTCATCATCACCGCCGGGCCAATCGCCCAGACGCAGTCAACTTTGCGTTCTGTCAAAATTTCCTGAAGCGGCCCGGTAATTAGTGCCTTGCGCCCGTACGAACCATCGTCGGTGCAGACGATGAGCTCATCCGAAACAGCGCGCATACGTTCTTCCCAGAACAGTAAAGATTGATTGCGTACACCAATCACCGAGATGACTTTATTGCCGGCCTGTTTCAAGGCGCGCGTGATCGGGAACAGGGGCGCAATACCCACACCGCCGCCGACCATTACCACTGTGCCATAATTCTCTATTTCAGAGGGATGTCCTAACGGACCGGCCACATTCAAGAAACCGTCACCTACTTCCAGGGTCCCCATCTGCATGGTGGACTTGCCAACTTCCTGGAAGATCAGGGTGATGGTCCCGGCAGTCGAGTTGAAATCGGCAATCGTCAGCGGGATGCGCTCGCCGTACTCGTCCATGCGCACGATGACAAATTGACCGGCTTTGGCCTTGCCAGCCACCAACGGCGCCTGAATAACGATCAGCTTAACAGTAGGACTCAGGATTTGTTTTCGAAGAATAGGGTACATATATAAGCCTCGGGAAAAACCTTATGCTGTTGAACAATAAATATCATCGGCTTCACGATGTACTCATTCTCCCAGTCAGCAGGTTTCGGTCTTGGTAAAACGAAGGTGCAACAAGTATTGGCTCCGCTCATAGCCCTGCTTCATTTTATTCGATAAGCATACTACAGCCAATCCCTCTAGCGCACAAGAGAAACTCACATCCGACGCATGACATTTGTTACTTGTGCGAACTTCTTGATTTCCTGCAACTTCGCCAATAAGGAGAGTAAGTTCACAAATGGGAAGATGATGACAGATTTAATACATTTTACTCAACCATAACAAATCGAATTAGCCTTGACATTCAACACATCGCGCATATAATTCAGCCCAATAATCAAAAAGCTGTGACAAGGACAAGTACGCGCTGGACGACGGCATTAGAGAGCAGGCGAAGTGGTGAAAGCCTGCCCGAGACGACAGCGCCGAATGGATCTCCGAGCTTCAAGACGAACGGGCAATGCCCAAGTAATCTCTGACGGAACGCCACCGTTATCAAGGCTAGGTCAATTAGTCGAACCGACTGCTGACTAAATAGAGTGAGGCTGGCTTTTCTCCCGTTGCATCACAACGGGATTTTTTGTTAATACAGCCTAACTTGGGTGGCACCACGGACATAGCGTTCGTCCCATTTTGGTAGGGCAAGAGACTACCACTTGAGATGAACGCTGTTTGTTTAACAATTTGAAAGGAGAAACCATGAATCCGCAAGATGATATTTCGAAAGAACAAGGTCAGACAGAAATCGTTAATTTGCAGGAACAGTTCGGCGATGGACTTCAAGACAGATCGCTTCCTGCCGCGCAGGTGCTGGTCGAACAGACAGCGGCGCGCGATTCAAATGAACGCGCTCCGCTTTACGTCCCGTGAGGCCACGATGCTCCCGTTTATTTTTCATCCACCCTGACTGAGTCAATAACTGTCAACCGAGAATTAATTTATCAAATCAATCAAACCAAAGGAGAAAAATGTCGAACCAAACTCAAACTCGTTTTCTATTGAATGAATCAGACCTGCCGAAGTCCTGGTACAACGTGATGGCCGACAGCCCGCTTCCACCGACGCCGGTCCTTCGTCCGGATACGCTCGAGCCGGTCACGCCGGACTTTCTATCGGTGCTGTTCCCGATGGAATTGATCATGCAGGAAATCTCGACGGAACGATATATCGAAATTCCGGAAGAGGTGCGCGAGATCTACAAGCTATATCGTCCCACGCCATTGATCCGTGCGCACCGATTGGAAAAAGCATTGGATACGCCCGCACATATTTATTACAAATACGAGGGCGCTTCACCTGCTGGAAGTCATAAGCCAAACACAGCTATTCCGCAGGCATACTATAACAAGAAGGCAGGGACAAAGGCGCTCACTACCGAAACCGGCGCGGGACAATGGGGATCAGCGCTGGCGCTGGCTTGCAGCTTCTTCGACCTTGATCTGGAAGTATATATGGTCAAGGTCTCCTATCAGCAAAAGCCGTATCGCCGCATCATGATGGAAACCTATGGCTCACAGGTCTTTGCCAGTCCCACGGACCGCACCAATTATGGACGCTCGGTTTTGAAAGCCGATCCAAACAGCCCGGGCTCGCTCGGCATCGCCATTTCGGAAGCAGTCGAAGTCGCGGCCACGTCGGGAGGCAAAAAGAAATACAGCCTCGGCTCGGTGCTCAATCATGTGTTGATGCATCAAACCGTGATCGGCGAAGAGGCGTTGAAGCAAATGGACCTGGCGGACGAATATCCCGATGTGGTGATCGGATGTGTGGGAGGTGGATCGAATTTTGCGGGGCTCGCTTATCCGTTCCTGCGCGAGAACTTGAAGAACGGAAAACGCACACGCCTCGTAGCCGTCGAACCGACCGCCACGCCTTCCCTGACCAAAGGCGTGTATGCCTTCGATTACGGCGATACAGCTAAGATGGCGCCGATTGTCAAGATGCACACCCTGGGACATGGCTTCGTCCCGCCATCCATTCACGCCGGAGGATTACGTTATCACGGCATGGCGCCCAGCCTGAGCGCATTCTTTAACGCGGGGCTGATCGATGCAGTGGCGGTCAAACAAAAGCCGACGTTCGAAGCTGCCATTCAATTTGCACGCACCGAAGGCATCATCCCGGCCCCTGAATTCGGCGCACGCCATCCGTGCCGCAATCGATGAAGCCCTGGATGCGAAAAAGAAAGGCGAGAAGCGCGTGATCCTGTTCAACCTGTCGGGTCACGGCCACTTCGACTTGAGCGCCTACGAAGCATTCCTGAACGGGAAACTGGAAGACTACGAATATCCGGCTGAGGCGGTTCAGACCGCGATGGCTGAGCTGCCGAAAGTCAGCATTCCGGCATAAATAATTTGTAGGGGCGACTCTGGAGAGTCGCCCCTACATTGTTAGGCAGCGATTGCTGTCCCATTTTGATTCTGATGGTTTGCGCCAAACCTCAGGCTTTGGCCTTTGCCCTGCGGACAGGCGCTTTGCGTTCGGATTTCTTCTTCAAGCCCAGGGCCTGCGCCTGATCTGAATCATCGCCGTACTGGGCTACGACCTGCGTCTTGGTGCCCAGCATGGCGTTGTGAAAGCTCCATTCGGCGGCGACGGCGGCATCGCGTGCGGAAGCCAGCGCGTTGGCGGCGTTGATCTCGGCCTGTTGCGCGGCCTGCATGGACGAGAGGGCCGCCCCAAGTTTCTCCGCTCGATAAGCCGGGTTGGCGGGCTGGTAATCGCTCAGGGCCTGGATGGCAGTCAGGGCATTCTGATCGGCCTGCAATTGGATGGGACGCAAACGTCTGGTTTGGTTTTTAGCCGTTTTCATTCTCCTATGTGCCTAATATTGGCAGATAATACCATAGTATGGCGATGCAACGCCATTGCATTATGATACAATGACGTAATACAGAAAGATTATATCACTGCATAGAAATACAATACTATTGTATAGTAGCGCAACGCTATTGCACATATACGCAATGTCATAATATTCTGAGATTATGCCTTACATTGGCACGTGTATTGAATAACCGTTGCCTGTTTTGGACTTCGCGAGGGAAAGCAAACCATTGCCACCCCATCTTTACTTCGGCCTGCTGTTGGGTGCGCGCTCTGTCAGGCGCACTCATGGAACGCAAGACTCATACGCGATCTCATCGCTAAACCGACAAAATTATTTTTCGTTGATCCATTCTATTTTTTTATTTGAACCGATCATGCATTCCCTCCATCTTCGATTTCCATTCTTATCCTCTATTTCCAGTTTATAGCGGAAATCAATGAATATAATATTGTTGGATGTTCTCTTAATGCTGATGATTTTCTGATTCTTTGCGCTCAATGCATCTTTAATATTATTGCGGTTCTTTCGGTCAATGTTCATTGTGTATATAACCGAAAATATAATCCCCACTATTGCAATTGCTATCAATAATTGATCCATAAGTTATTTCCTTTCGAGATCATTAAACAAGTTGAGGAATTCCCATATCCCCGCAGAAAAAACTCGGGGTTAAGTACAATACCTTCGCCAATCATGAAGTAGAAACCGGCTCAAAAGTGGGGTGAACCATTCCCAAACGGGTAATTTGCTCGAAAATCTCAGCCAATAAAATGCCATCAGGCTTTTGCGGAAGCAATTTTATTGTCTCGGAAACATATCGGCAACCGCGGTAATGAGACTTCAAGTCCAAGATGCTGAACTCGGGGTTGGTTTCACGAAAACGTTGTAACAAGATGGAACTGAAGTTCACCATGAAGAAGGATAGATTGGCGGCATTGGTAACTGCGGTTTCCTGGACATTCATGAAATCATCGAGACCCCAAAACTGTTTGGCATCTCGGAAATTGAACTCGATCTGAAAACGTAGCGAATAATAATCGATCATTTTTTCGTAATCCAATTCCAAATCTGTGCTGAACAAAATGACATGAGCTTGCGCATGCGTAGCCAAGTTGGTTTTCAGGATGACCACAACTTGAAGTGGAAAGGCGAATTCTTTGTTGAGCAGCGCGGCTTGATAGATTTGAGTACGAACGCCATCTTCCGTTTTGTCACTCTTCAAATATTTCTTCTTCATGCGGTACACATTGACTCGGTCTCCATATTTGGGGTGCGGCCCGCGGCCACGATATTTTCCTGTGAAGGGTTCATACAGAGCCGCATCCCAGCGTAATTTGGAAATGAACTGCAAGCCGCTTTGCAATACCATCCAAGCACTCGGGTAATTCCCAAAATGACCGTCCATCACCAGGTACTGCACCGGCAAAACACCCATCAAAACTTGCAAAAACGCCTGCAAAACAGTCTGGATCCACAATAATTCAGGGCTCATCGTCGGCTTTTCGCTCTTCTTATTCCGGCTACCTTTCGGGCGACCTTTGGCACGCTTTTCTACTTTTTGCAACCTCTCCTTTTTCTGCTTGACGCGCTCGCCTTCCGGCCTTACGATTTGCGCCACCTGAATGGGATAGGATTGCCGCTCTTTCACATCCACCAGCGAAAATACAAAAAACGATAAGCCCGGAATGACCCGGTTTTGCAGACTGGAAAAGAATCTCCCCAAGCCATAGGTCTCTTTGCCTGCTTTACCCAGCACCACTTCATCTCCGGCTACGATGTATTCATGATCCGCTTTCCATAGTTGTCTCCTGAAAAAGTCCCACCGCATTTGCAACCAATCTATTGAATGGTGATACCAACGCTGGATCGTCCGATAACTCCCACCCTGCTCTGTCCAGCGGGAAATTTCCAGCATCGTCAGCCGACCATTGCTGATCAACAGACCATAGATGACCTGGCTCATCTGTTTCAACACCGTTGGCGAAACAATCAACGCAATGCTTTGTAAAAGTGCTAGAATCTCGGTCATGGGCTTCTCGGGTTTGTGGGTGTCTTCGCAAACACTACTTTACCCGAAAAGCCCTACTTTTTCACACTATTTTTGGCGAAGGTATTGTAAGTATAAATCAATTGAGTTTGAGTGAGTAGCCTATGAAGGTTGCTATATAAATTAAATGGGACAGCGATTGCTGTTCCATTTTGGTTTTGTCAAGATTTTAGCTTTTCTATAATCAAATTCGCAAGTTCTTCAGGCTTTAACTCATTGGCCGACACATACGTTGTTGTGCTGGGCATTCCTGGTACCTATGTGTCATCAAACCGTACCGGAAGTATATATTCCTGATTATCTGTAAAAGCGCGTGCCTGTGCAGCTTCTCTTTCCAAGTTTGTCCAATTCTTTTTCCTATAATGTTTAGAGATAAACATCACAGTGTATTTAGACTTCTCTCCATAAACACTGCTTAAGTGATCGTATAGGTTTTTTTCCCACATACTTACCGTCTCATACTTATCATAAAACACTTTGACATCTTTTTCCTTTAGCAAAGTAGCGACTTTTTCAACATACGCACGATCCTCACCTGCATAGGATAATGCAACATCATATTCGGTTTTCTTTGACCGACGTTTAGATTTTGATGTCAAATGCTTTTGTTTAATTAGACTTGCCTCAGATAACACATCCAATAGGTTTTTATTTTTTACTGCCCAATGTGTTCTGAACATCTCACCATTATCACTTTCGGTTCGCTCATGTTTTGACCTGATTTAAGAATTGGGGTAAGCTCTGGGGATGACCAAAGAGCTTAGGGTAACGACAGAAGCGGTGGATGACATTCCGATCCTGGTGGGATCGGCGGAGCGGATGGGAGTAGCGGACCTGCTGGACAAGCATTTTGTAGTGGACAGCAAGTGGCAAGGGCTGAGTTTGGGGAAAATGCTGGAGGGCTGGCTGAGCCATATTCTGTCGGAGTCGGACCATCGGCTGAACCAAGTGGAAGGGTGGGCGGAGCAGCGGCTGGAAACGTTGGGGGGCTGCTTGGGAGCCGAAGTCCAGGCTTTGGATTTTAGTGATGATCGTCTGGCACGGGGACTGGAGCTGCTGAGTGATAACGAGCAATGGAAAAACTTTGAGGCGGCGCTGAACCAACGCTGCCTGCGGGTCTATAAGCTGAAACCGGAGCGGGTGAGAATAGATACGACGACGGGGAGCGGCTATTGGCAGGTGACGGAGGAGGGCTTGTTTCAGCTGGGGCACTCGAAGGATCACCGGCCGGACTTGCCGCAATTGAAGGTTGTTTTGGCGACACTGGACCCGATGGGGATGCCTGTGGCGACGCAGGTGGTCGGGGGAAACCTGGCGGACGACCCGTTGTATATCCCGGCGATTGACGAGGTGCGGCAGGGGATCGGCGAGAGAGGTCTGTTGTACATCGGCGATTGCAAAATGATGTCGTTGGAGACGCGCACCCATGTGGAGGCGGGGGGCGACGATTACCTGGGACCGTTTGCCCTGACGCAGGTATCGGAGGCGACGCTGGATGGCTACCTGAGAGGGGTGTGGACAGGGAAGCAATCCTTGAAGAGTGTGAAACGTCGCGGGGCGGACGGCCAACTGGAAAAGGTCGCTGAAGGGTTCGAGCTTAGCGAGGATGTCACCGCGATCGTGGGAGAGCAGAAAATCCGGTGGCTGGAACGACGGCTTGTCATCCACTCCCTGGCACATGCTAAAGCTGCCGAAGCGGCCTTGGGCAACCGTTTGCAGAAAGCGCAAAGTGCTCTCGAAGCCTTGACGGTGCGTAGACAGGGCAAGGAACCCCTCACCGAGGCAGAAACCTTGCGTCAGGCCGCGGACAAGCTGCTCGACCACTATGACGTTCAGGGGCTGTTGAAAGTCGATATCAAGGAACACGTGCGGCAACGAACTGTCCGCAAGTATGGAGACCATCCGGCGGAGACTCGCCTCGCCCAGCAGCTGACCCTGACCGTTCAACGGGATGAGACGGCAATTCGCAAAACCATTCGCCGTCTGGGCTGGCGGGTGTACGGCACCAACTGTTCGAAAAGCCAACTCTCGCTGCAGCAGGCCGTCCTGGCATACCGCGAGGAATACTTGGTGGAACACTGCTTCGGCAGATTGAAAGGCAAGCCTTTGAGTTTGACGCCCATGTATCTGGAAGATGATTGCCACGCCACCGGCTTGACGCGCTTGCTCACGATTGGCATCCGTCTTTTGACCTTGCTCGAGCATGTCGCTCGCACTCATCTCGCCGAACTCGGCGAAAAACTGCCCGGCTTGTATGCCGGGAATCCGACGCGGGCCACCGACCACCCGACCACTGAAGCCATGCTGCGGGCCTTCAAGAATATTTACCTGAACTTCGTCACCGTGGACGGCCGGACCTACCAGCACCTAACACCTCTTTCAAAATTGCAGCGGAAGATTCTCAACTTGCTGGACTTGCCTGCAAGCATCTACACCCGACTTGATGTAGAATTTGCAAATCCGCCATAATCATGAGCGAACCGAAAGTTATCAATATCTAATTTAAATTTCAATTCAGACAAAGCGATTGCAGGGATTTGAGGAAATGTAGGATCTAATTCGTATTCAATTGTCACCCAATTGCCACGAACACTGATGTGCTTTATCCAGCCAATATAAACAAAGTCCCCCTGATGTTCCTCATAAGCAAATAATGAAGGAAAAGATATTAGTTCGTTTATTATTGTTTGGTTGAGATCTTGAAATCGTTCGCGAACACTATCAACAGTGTATTCGAACAGTCTGCCGATCTCATATTTGTAATGAGATGCATCCCAAGTGGCAGCCTCATCTGTAACCAACAAACTGTACACGTGTAACCTCCGTCAAACTACACCACGCTCTCCGTTACTTTCTTGCCATAACCTATCAACGCCTCATCTTCCAAAAACAACTTGATGAACTTAGTCCAGGTTTGAAAGATCGGTTAAGTCTTTAAGTCGGCCGCTGGCTTTCTTATTCATCTTGAGATGCTTCAGACTGATAATATTGATTTCTATATCGTCCAGTACATCCTTGACTTGTTCGGCATAGCACGTTTCAAAATCAACGCCATCAATGCTGGTCAGGACTTCGATCCGAAAAGGAGGAACGCCCATCCGAAGAATTTTATTCTCTTGAAGAAATATTTCGGGGGAAATGCCATCCGCGTCGAAACCAAAAAACTCTTGAATAACTTCCGCGACTTTCCCTGCATTGGCTTGATTAATAGCCACCCATATATCTATATCGGCAGTTGCGCGCGGAAAGCCGTAATATCCAACCGCGTACCCTCCGATAAGGAGATACTCAACTTGTTTTAAGTTCAGCAATCTCAAGAAGTCTTTGAAATCGGACGGAAGCAGGCTTGTACCCATAGATCACTTGTCGTTGAAGTTCAATGGCTTGAAGACGTTCATAGCAGGTTTTGGAACGCCAATAATCTTTCTCATCCGACTCATCATGGAGTGACACGATGGAGAAAATAGTTTTATCCACTCGAAACATAGCGGAATTTATATCCACAGATCAATTATACTACCCTCTCTAATGGCACTACACTCTCCGTAGCATTACGAGACCTCCGAGTTCTTTGAGAACTCGGAGGTCTCGTAATGCTACACCACGCTCTCGGCGACTTTCTTGCCATAACCCATCAAGGCTTTGACCATCTCATTCGTTCTGCCTTCGGCATACACGCGCAACACTGGCTCTGTTCCCGATGGACGAATCAAAAGCCATGAATCATCGGCCATGATATATTTCACGCCATCGCGCTGACTGACTTCATCCACTTTCTCACCGCCGATTTCCTTTGGCGCTTGCTTGGTGAGGAATTCCGTCATCTCGGCTTTCGCGACGGGTCGACTCAAACGCAAGTCCACGCGCTCGTAAAAGGCGGGGCCGACCTCATCCAACAAGTCATTAACCATTTCACCCAGCGGCTTCTTCCAAACCGCGATCATTTCCACCAACAGCAATCCCATGATTGGGCCGTCGCCTTCGGGGATATGTCCCTTGAATGAGATGCCTCCCGATTCCTCGCCGCCAATCAACACATCTTCCTGCATCATGTAATCTGCGATGTGATTGAAGCCCACCGGCGTTTCGTAAAGTTTCAATCCATATTTCTTTGCCAGCCGGTCAATCATGCGCGTGGTGGAGACCGTCCGCACGACCGCGCCGCTCATGCCGCGTTGCTCTACTAGATATTTTAGCGACAAGGCAAATATCTTATGCGGATCAACGAACGTGCCGCGCTCATCCATGGCGCCGATGCGGTCCGCGTCGCCGTCGGTGACGAGGCCGAAGTTACCCATCCCGGAACTGATTGCGGAGGCGAGCGCGCCCAGATTCTTCGCGATCGGTTCGGGATGGATTCCGCCAAAGCCGGGATTTATCTCCGAGCGGATCTCTGCGATATCACAGCCGGTTCCCTGCAAAAAGGATTTGATCACACCGCGTCCCGCGCCGTACATTGAATCAACGACGAAGCGCTGACAATTATCCGCGATGATGTCCGTGTTGATGAGCGTATTAAGATGCTCGAAGTAAGCGGGCAACGGGTTAAACTTCTGGATCAATCCGGCATCGCGCGCCTTTTGGAAATCCATCAAGTTCGGGCCGCGCGCCCGTTCTTCGTTATCGTTGATATAGACTTCGACGCGTCGGCATTGCTCCGGCAGCGCCGACCCGCCAAACGCACCTTTAAGTTTGACGCCGTTGTAGCGCGGCGCATTGTGCGAGGCCGTAATCATCACACCCGCGATGGCATGTTGATGTTTCACCGCATGGGAAATGGCGGGCGTCGGCGCATCGGACTGACTAAGCAGGACGGTAAATCCGTTGGCGGCGAGCACGCGCGCGACTTCGCCCGCGAAACGATCCGAGAGAAAGCGCGTATCGAATCCGACCACGATCTTTTTCGGGTCCGGTTTCAGGCCAACGTTTCCGGATTTGTCCCAACCCTCCGAAGCGACCGCGTCCGCAACGGCTTGCGCCACGATGCGAAGATTATCGAATGTGAAACTATCTGAAATGACGGCGCGCCAGCCGTCGGTGCCAAAATGAATGGGCATGCATTCTCCTAATCCCACCCCAGCCATTCCCAATCCTATGGATTGGGAATAGTGTCCGACACTTGCACCTGAATGCAAGTACAGGTGAGGACAGGATGGGTAAAAATGATTTTATGGTGTAGATGTAATTGTTGGCGTACCTATTCCTGCCGGTGTCAACATCGGTGCGGAAGACGGATTCAATGTAGCCATGTCCAGGGCGGATTGCAAAACCCAGCCATCATAGCGTTGGTTACTGCGGTTGGCAATCACGTGCGCCCACACTTCGCCGCCGACATCCTGCGTATCCGGCAGGACTTCCACAATGGTGCCATTATCCAGTTCAATGATAAACTTTCCATCCGGATCTTTACGCAGGTTTGCGCCATTTCCTTGTGAGGCGTTGACGCGCGCATAAACCGGCGTTGACTCGATGGTGAGCGTAATGGTAGGAGTATCCGCTGGAGACAAAGTCACTTGAAGCGTGAGGGGAACCGGCGTGATGGCCGGCGTATCACTCACACTCACCGCAGTGGAGGTTTCGATCATCGGCGTGGACGATGCTAATAGCAGCGCTTCGGGCGAAGAGGTCGCGGTCGAAGCAGCAGGCAAGGTCAAAGTCAAAGTGGGAGGCACAGAAGTGGAAATGGGAGTCGGCGCGAGGGATTGCAACAGCGAAGGGAATTTCAAATTGCCGCCGGTCATCAAAAGAACAAGGACTACAATGAAGATCAGCAAACTGCCTGCGCTCAACACAAAACCGTTCAGGCTCGTCGGCAAAAAGCGCAACGCGATCAAAGTGAGAATGCCAAACAAGCTGGCCCATGCAAAGTGAACCAGGAAGACCATCACTCCATTCGGCCAGATGCCCGCAACGCCACTGCCCAAGCCGAAGCCACCCGCGCTGAGCGGAAGGAAAAGTTCATAGGCCATCATGATGCTGGGCAGATAGGGCCTGCCTTCCGAACGCACGAATGAAACCGTCAAGATGACCGCAGCAATGGCCAGCACGATCAGATCGAGCCACCACAAATGGCTGTGAAGAAACGCCTCGTTCAGTGTGCGCGGCAGAACTGCGCGCACCGCGAAACCTGCGATCAAGCCGCTCAAGAAGATCAGTGCGGAACTGATGAGCAATGCTGCCAATGTCTCAAAGAAAAAGCGGATCGAGCCGGTGAGCGCTGAAAGCAGAAGACCGATCCACGGCGTCAGCAGGGGCGCGAGCAAAATCCCGAAGATGAGAACGGCCTGCGAATCAAAGAAATATCCGAGGCCGAGAATTGCTCCGCACAAGAGAGAAAAGACAAATAATTCATAGGATGGATAGGCGCGATGTGCCAGCGAATGAAGAAGCTCGGCGCGGCCTTCCGCATCGTGCGGGACAACGAGCTGACCGCGACGGCGACGGCGGGCACGCGGTGGGACAACGGGTTCGGGAGGGATGGAAGATTCGTCTAGAGTCATTTTCGTGGGTGTTACTTACGGAGAGTGGCGGTGATTTGAAGTGGTTTATCAAGCAGGTCGAATGCAACAAAAATATTCGGAACAACAATGTCGGCGGAAAGAAGCGTTTCCGTTGCCGCGCCTTCAGATGACATGACACAAATTCCCAGCGCGGCTTCTTTTAACATGGCAGCGTCATTGGCACCCTGGCCAATGGCAATCACTTTTTCTGATCCCAGTTTTTTTATATAAGCGCGTTTTTGTTCCTGCTCCTTGCCACCTGTGAGTTGAGTCGCGGTGAGGTTGAGCTGCTGATCAATAGCGGCTTGCTTTCCGTGCGTATCAGCGGTGAGCATATGAACCGCGACTCGATTACGGATGGATGCGATTTGTTGGGCGACTCCATCCATTAATACGCCATCCAGTGCCAGCGTACCGTTGACATCGCTGACGAGATGTTCCAATTGCAATGTGCCGCGTCCGGGGATTCTGATCTCGATCATCACGCCCATTATACCTGCATTGACACGCGTTTTTCTTTAGGGTATTATTCGCCCGCTGGCCCACTAGCTCAATGGCAGAGCAGTTGACTCTTAATCAGACCATCTCACCGCCGAGTCAGTGCTACTAAAGTTTTTCCAAAAAGCATAACTGATCCGGCTAAAATCGAGTCAGTTTTCCTTCTTTGAACGTCCAAATTAATGTGTTTTGGGCGTTTTCGTTTTTAACCCGTGCAACTGTTTCGTCAATAATTTTCAAAAATTGAGGATGTATTTCTACGATATATCAATTAGAAGGAGCCGAATATGAACACTGATCTTGAGAGAACTATTCTTGGATTTCGCTTGAGCAACGAAGCCAAAGGACTATCCAACAAAACGGTCGTATGGTATCACCAGAATCTTCTACAATTCCATAAATGGGTACAGAAAGATCTCGGTCATCCCCTAATGATCGAGGAAGTAACAGTTGACCATGTTCGCAGATATTTCACAGAATTGCGAACCGATGAAATAGCCTACAAAAAACATCCTTTTCACCCGGCAGAAGCACGACCGCTATCCCCGCGTTCCATCCTTGGCTATTACATCAGCCTCTCCGCGTTTTTCAACTGGTCAATCCGGGAAGAGATTATTCGCGACTCGCCAAATTACCTTAGCCAACTCCGTTTGCAAAACATGGAGCATTTGGATCTCAACCGTTTGATCGAATTTGCAGAGCGCGCTGAGGAAGCCAAAATGGCGGCGTATTGCTGCTCAAATTAAAGACCTTACCCTTCAGGAAAAAGGTGAATATGAGGCCTTACCATGAAAGAAGATTTAAAGACACTGATTCAGTCTTCATCATCACCTAGGGAAGCGCGCAATTGGTCACGGGAATACTTACAGGCATTGATCTTGCAAAGTTTACAACGCATGGGCGCAATGACTGCGATTGCTTTTCATGGCGGCACTGCATTAAGATTCTTGTATTCACTACCGCGTTATTCTGAAGACCTTGATTTTGCTCTCGAAAGAAATTCTGAGTTGTATGATTTCCGTTCATACCTTCAAGCCATTCGAAAAGACCTGGAAGCACAGGGCTATAAAATTACGGTTAAGGTGAATGATCAAAAAACAGTTCACAGTGCTTTCATTCGTTTTTCAGGGTTGCTTTACGAATTGGAACTTACGCCGCATCAGGATGAAACGTTGGCAGTCAAACTTGAAGTGGACACCAACCCACCTGCCGGGGGCAGTGTTGGCCACATCTCTGGTTCGTCACCACGTTTTACTTAATTTACAACATCATGATCGTGCCTCATTATTGGCCGGTAAACTTCACGCAATCTTACAGCGTCCTTATCTTAAAGGACGCGACCTGTATGATCTGATTTGGTATTTGAGTGACAGAGACTGGCCGGACCCCAATTTAACGCTTCTCAATAATGCGCTGCGTCAAACCGAATGGGTAGGTCCAAGCCTCGCCGTTGAGAACTGGCGTGAGGTTGTACGTTCAAAAATCGAGAGAGTTTCTTTTGAACAAGCGCTGGATGATGTGCGTCCATTCATTAGCCCTCAAGAGGATTTGATCCCACTGACAAAAGACAATCTGTTGCGATTGTTGAGGGTTTCTTAAATATTTACAGCTTTATTGAGATGAGCGAGGCGTTTGACAGCCGTACATAGTTATGTTATTCTGTACGGCATAGGAAGCCAAATATGGAAGATACTAAATTAACGATCCGCCTGCCGCGCACGATATTGGAAAACGCCAAGCGCTACGCACGCCTGCAAAACACAACACTTACCAAATTGATCGGCGAGTATCTGCGTCATATTCCCGAGTCGGCCAAAGCTCTTGAGAATGCACCAACGGTGCGCAGGCTTTCGGGTACACTTTCGCACAACGTTACAACTGCCGCTTATAAAAAGCATCTTGACGCGAAATATGGCCGCAAGAATTAAGGCTCTCTTTGACCTGAACGTAATTCTGGATGTTTTGCAAAAGCGCGAGCCATTCTATGAGACTTCGTCGCATCTACTGGGTTATGCAGAGACAGGCCGCATTCATGGGTTTGTTGCATCGCATTCGCTAACCACATTGTTCTATTTAGTCGCAAAAGATCAATCTTCTGCCAAAGCGCGTGTGACACTGACCAGCCTGCTTCAAATTCTTTCGGTTGCAGCGGTTGACCAATCCACCATCGAACAAGCCCTCAACCTGCCATATCGCGATTTCGAAGATGCGGTGCAAATGATCGCGGCGGTACAATGCAGAGCCGGTTACCTGGTCACGCGCAATGTAAAAGACTTTCAGCCTGCACTGATTTCGGTCGTACAGCCAGTGGAGTTGATCGCGCTCGTTTGAGAAGAGACCAGTAAGGGCTATTTTTCTTGTACTCCCGGTTTGGATCCAATCGCAGGAAGATTCTTAACGCAAAATTCATTCTCCGGACGCGTCGTTGGCTACTTGCGCAATAAATTGAACCGTATTATATTTATCTTAAGGGAACAAGTGCATGAATTTTGAATGGGATCCGCAAAAAGCTGACAAAAACTTAAGTAAACACGGAGTGTCATTTGCGGAAGCAAGCATAGTTTTTGGTGACGAGCTTGCCATCACTATTCCTGCCCCGATCATTCAACTGAAGAAGACCGTTTTATCACTGTTGGATGGTCAAGCCACCGTAGGTTGTTGATGGTCGCACATGCCGACCGTGGAAACCGTATCCGTATTATCAGTGCCCGTGAGCTGACTCGAAGAGAGCAAAAAGCCTATGAAGAAGAAAACAACTGAACTGAATGACGAACTGCGTCCCGAATATGATTTAAAGTCCATGCTCAAGGGTGGCGTGCGCGGCAAGTATGCAAAGAAATACCGCGCGGGGACAAATCTTATTTTGCTCGAGCCGGATGTTGCCAAAGCCTTCCCGAATGAGAAAGCAGTGAATGAGGCGTTGCGGCTGGTGATGAAGTTAAATAAGGTGCAGGATAAAACGCGGCAGGGCGCAAGGCAGTAAGAGTGGTATCATGGACTGTCCCGCCACACCGGCGAAGGTAATGAGCAGGTTCCCAAAAGGGTAGAGGATTAAAAAAAAAGATAACCTCTGACAAGTTCTTTCTAATTGTCAGGGGTCTTTTTTGTTACTTATTCCGTTTTATTGTAACTGCTCAGCCTTTTTGCTTCAAAGATAGCTTTGTGTTTTGCTCCTTAATATATTCACTTCCATCGAAGGCACTTTGTGCTATATGCCCCAAAATTTTTCTGCTGTGTCAAGGAATGGAAGTGTCTCTCTCGCCGTCTTTTCGAATACCTCGCCCTGTCGGCTGAGCTTGTCGTAACGAAACCAATTAGAAGTGCCGCTGCCAGGACTAGGCTGAAGCCTGATCCTGTCGGAGGGATGCATATCCCAAGCCCTAACCTTCTTTGGCGAAAGATGTTGGCCCCAAGGCGTCGAAATTCCATCCGGCGGGCACTTCGAAATTTCGATGACAAATCCTCCGCCGTGCCGCTCAAATTGGAAAGTAACCAAATCTATCTTCTTTTCGCTGGGGCGGCGAAAGTGAGGGAATGATCCCTGGAAACCTCGTTCACGCAACCTGGTTACCACGATCCCGTTTAATGCCTTAACCATTCGTTGGCGTGCTTGAGAGTTAGTCATCTATCACGGGCTTGGTGAACGGTTAACATGACCTGCGCGCTTATCAGGCAGGTAGTGAAATGAACGATTGGATTTTCATAATTATTAGCGGTTTCAAAGATTTTCAATTTCAGGATTAACTAAATAACACCTTCACATCATCTTTTGTGAGGGACTTAAAGAAACTGGCTTCACTGGCAATAATACTTTGAACAAGGGCACGTTTGCGTTCTTGCAATTGTAGAATCTTTTCCTCAACTGTATCGCGAGTAATAATCTTGTAAATAAATACCGGTTTATCCTGACCAATGCGGTGAGCGCGATCACTGGCCTGCATTTCAACAGCAGGATTCCACCAAGGATCAATATGGATTACGTAATCAGCGGCAGTCAGGTTCAAGCCCACACCGCCCGCCTTCAGGCTGATGAGAAAAAATGGAAAAGAAGCGTCATTCTGGAATATATCGACGATCTTTTGCCGGTCCTTGGTCTTACCATCCAAGTAAACATATTTGATCTTACGCTCATCCAGGACGCGGCGCACAAGCTTAAGCGTTTCCACAAATTGCGAAAAAACCAGCGCCTTATGCCCCTCTGATTGTAAAGTCTCCAGGGTTTCAAGTAGAACATCAAACTTGGGTGCATCCCCTTTATAGTTTTTCTCGACCAGTCCAGGATGAATAGCGATCTGCCGAAGACGCAGCAGCCCTTCGAGTATCTTGAAGCGGGCATCGGCGATCCCATCGCTTTCGATCAGGCCCAGCAATTCCGCACGGTAACGCTCGCGTGTTTGGGCATAGAACTTTTTCTGGGCAGGTTCCATGTCGGTATACACAATGCGTTCTGTACGAGAAGGTAGTTCAGGCGCAACTTGTTCCTTGGTGCGACGCAAGATAAATGGATAGACCAATTTCCGCAGCAACGTTGTTGCACTTTCATCCCCTCCGCTTTCGATGGGATTGGCAAATTCCCTCCTAAAATAATCCATACCGCCCAAGAGGCCGGGGTTTAGAAAAGCAAACTGTGACCAGAGCTCAAAGGTATTATTTTCCACTGGGGTACCAGTCATCACAAGACGATGATCGGCGCTCAATAGACGAGCAGCTTTTGAACTTTTCGCGAGCGGGTTTTTAATCGCCTGCGATTCATCCAGGATCACGTGATGAAATTTATATCCCCTCAGGATTTCGATATCGTGCAGCATCGTGCCATACGTGGTCAGGACGATATCATAATGATCGAAGACAGTTGTGTCTTTGGGGCGAAGATTGCCCATATATTCAAGAAAGCGCAGATCAGGTGTAAATTTTTCAGACTCGCGCTGCCAGTTTGCGATCAAGCTTTTGGGGACAACCAGCAGCGCAGCATTCTGGACTTTGGACTGCTCGCGCAAGGATAGGAGATAAGCCAACACTTGAATCGTTTTTCCCAACCCCATATCATCGGCGAGAATACCGCCAAACTTATACTCGAATAAGAAGTGAAGCCAATCGAAACCATGTTTTTGGTAGGGGCGGAGTTCACCGGTTAATCCGCTGGGAAGCGGCTGTGACACTATGTGTTCGAAGGCATATAAACGCTGCCTGCGCTGTTGTAAGTCTGCAGGAATTTGAAGTGCCGGGTTGCCTTCCAATAAGGAGTTGATCAAGGGCAGGTGAAAGTCGCTAACCCGGAATCCGGATTCGGTTTCCTCGGCCAGATTCCACAGGTGTTTATATTTTTCAAGCCACTCTTGGGGGATTTGCCCCGCTGATCCATCTGCCAACTTAACATAATGTTCACCGCGCTTAAGCGCCTTACGAACATCTTGTAAGGAAACTTGCTGATCCCCGTATTCAATAAAAGCTTTGAGATCAAACCAATCGATGCCGGAGGTGATGTTGACCCGCAAAGTGGGAGTGGAGCGATTGACCTTGCCAAGCTTTAAATTTTCCTCGCCATAGATCTCAAAACCCGCTTGTGTGAGACGGGGAACAGAGTGCATAAGGAAATCAAAAGGATGGGTGCGGGAACGAAGTTCAAAGGTGCCAAAAGGCTGGTACGAAGCAGAGCGTTTAATACCGTATATGGGATCTATGAGGAGCTGATAAAAAGCCTGTTCATCAGTCAGTTTTCTATGAACGCGGATCAGGTCCCAGCCATCCGGAATTGTCTCCACTGTAATGGGTTCGTTGGACTTACTTGCAGGTACCTCTTGTTCAGCATAACCGAATCGCAAACTAGCGCGCAATATATCATCTTTATCATCATGGAGGTACAAACGAGGAGTTGGATTGGTTTGGATTTCGTGCCAATGGATGAGTTCGCTTTGAATAGGGAACCGTTCGGCAACGTGACGGAGATATTTTTCGCGGAAGAGATCAGCCTGCTTCTCTGGAATTACAATGGGGAAAGATGAAAAGAGAGCTAGATGTCCAGGATTGCGGAGAGTAAAAACGGTATTGCCCGCCATGATCCAGGGCGGATTATACGAGATGACCTCGGCTTTTCCTTCAACAGGCAGGGGGCTATCTGATATCACATTCGCTTGCAAGGTGAGCTTTCCCTGACCCTGTGTAAATGTCACCTGAACGTCTACGGGATTCGGCAAGATCTGTATGCGGTTTTTTACGTTTTTTTTGTATTGGTTGGCAGCAAAAACAGGAATCTGCATTTGGGCGATCACGGGAAGATAACCGGCAAAGGAGGATGCCCCACCAAAAACATGCGTATATTGCTGGATGAAATTAAAAAACGTAATGGCTTCGGAGGTGAGATTCAAGCATCCTGCAGGGTTGACCTGTGAGAATTGGATTTCGCCATACTTGATCCACTCGTGGTCCTTGTCAAGCAGATCGTTTATGCTTTGCTTATCCGCCTGCGTCATTTCCAGCAGGATATTCCAGTTCCTGGCTTTGATGATATAAGCCGTTAAAGAAAATGAGCCGTAGGCGTAATATTCTTCTTTTGAAATTAGGAGCACAGCGGCATAACGCTGAATATTCGCTCCGGTTTGCGATGATGAACGAGGGAGCTGGGCCAGAACCTGATCGAGCTTCGATTGCCAATTGGGATTGTGCTGTGGCACAAAATACTCTTCATCAGCATCAGCATCTTCATCTTCTTCCTCTCTGAGATACTCTTTCAATTCAAGAATGGCGGCGACCATATGTTTACAGAAATGCTCCTCAGCATAAGGACAATCGCAAACAAATTCCAGTTGGCCCGATTTTGAATCCACCCCGATCTCAACCGTGTACTCACCCAAATCCCCATCCACCAGGCAGACAGCCTTACTCTGGTCTCCTTTAAGATCGATATCGAATACGCGGCCCCCATCATAATATGCTCGTCCACGCTGAATGGACCTTGGATCAGCGTATTGGGAGAGGGAAAAATTATCGAGAAGTTTGGAAGTGAGAATGAACATGTTGAACCGCTATTTTTGATTTGTTGCTGGCAGAGATCAGAAAAATGCGCGTTTTTTCCTTGGAGGTATCGCTTGTCAGAAGCTTGGCCAATTAACCTATCGGAAAGAGTGTATCTTACTGACCCATTCAAGGGCGATGATGTATTCCATACCCGGGTGCCTTCCCGCTAATTTTCGATGTCAAAATGGACAGGGGTAAGGCGTTTGCAAGAGTACGTTGCTTAGTATAACTTAGACGCCTATCCAGGAGTTAAGAAGATAGAAACACAATTTGAGTGATTGTTTCAAAATTGGTTGAAGGGGTGTATAAAAAAGGATCACCGGAACGAGTAGTAATCGTTCCGGAATCCCAAAGAAAGGCGTATCGAGACCATGCGCCTGAACATCACTAGCCAACCTTCATCTCCGACGGACGGTGGGAAAGCCCAAAGCAGCGCCAGCAAAAGCTTGACATCTCCTGCGCCAATCACCCTCCCATGGAAGAAGAACCAGAAGGACAGCAGCAACAGGCTGGACATGAGGACAGCCGGTGTTCCGGGTGCGTGAGCCACAAGCCCGGCAAGGAGCAGAGGCCAGGTTACCCAATTCGGAATTTTCCGATACCCGTAATCATAGATCGAGACCAGGATGGTCATCAAGAGAAGGATAAGCGCAAGCCGCATAACGGCATATTACCAAAGTCCGAAGGACGCCAACCTTAAATCGTATGATAAGGAAACAGCCTTTTGGAGTGTTCACGGGCTGCCTGAAAATAAAAAAACATCGAGTGGTGAGCAGGTTCCCGAAGTTGAAAGTGAATGTCGGAGGATGGCGCCGTCCCGTCTGTTTTTGATTATCGTCATAAGACGCTGTATAATAATCGCAAGATGGTTGTCATAAAAGTCCCGACGATTGACAAACGCAAGCGCATTCCACAAAAAGCCGTTAATCAGGTGGTAGAACAAATTGTGGAAAATTTCAAGCCGCAAAAGATCATCCTGTTCGGTTCGTATGCGCGCGGAAATCCGCATCCAGAAAGTGATCTGGATTTGCTGGTGATCATAGACACTCCACTCAAAGAGGGTAAATTGTCTTTGGAAATCCGTCGTAATCTGGGCGTAATGTTTGGCTTGGATTTGATCGTTTACAAACCACAACACTTAAAAGATCGCGTGGAAATGGGCGATTGGTTTCTGAGGGACATTCTCAAAGAGGGCAAGGTTTTGTATGAATCCCGCCGTCGCTGAATGGATATCAAAAGCGGAAGGCGATTTTCTCACGGCGGGACGCGAACTGCGAGCACGTAAGTTACCGAATTACGATGCCGTGTGTTTTCATGCTCAACAATGTGCCGAGAAATATCTCAAAGCCGTGTTGCAGGCAAACAACAAGCGGATTCCCAAGATCCACTTCCTATTAGAATTGCTGGCAATGATTTTGAAATTCGACGGAAGCTATGAATTCCTTAAGGCCGATTTGGAAGTTCTCGAAAATCATGCGGTGCGATTTAGATACCCTGGTATTTTTGCAGAAAAGGACGAGGCCCAGTCTGCTTATGCCTCGGCTGGGGCAGTGCGAACATTTGCAAGGCAGAAATTGGGCGTGAAGTGATGAATCGTCCCGCCACGACGGCGAAGGGGCCCAATTCGCGGAACAGCCTTTTGATGTCAGTGGGTAATAACAATGGGGTTGTATCCTGAAAAATTCTTTTTAACAATGCTATTTTTTTCGCATTTAAGCCGATCCAAGGTGTTTCGAACGATAGTTTTAACAATAAGGTTGTATCCTGGCGTACGGGGTACTGGAGAGGTAAACTTTTCCTTTACGTTCAAATCAAATATACTCATCAATTTATGGTTCAGTCGCAATATGCACCTTGGTTTTTTCCCTAAACTGTCTCACAGGTTCTGACACGGTACATCTCCGGTCTTTTGTTTTGCCTGTACTTTTTCGGGTTTATAGAATGTAAAAGTTGTAAGACCACTTGTAACTGAGGCGCGATTGAAAGAACTTTTTGAGATCCACTTTGCTGTGTTCGCTCTTTAGGTGCTTGAGGGTCTGACACGAGTTGTTCAATTTTTGAAATAGTGTCCCTGTTCGAGATCCGCGATCAGTGTGGGGTGAACTGGCTGCCATCCCAAGAGTTCCCGGGTCTTTGCACTCGACCCTGGAATCATACTCGGGATATCGAGCGCCGAGAAAGCCAAAATGGGCGTCTGCTTCTTCACGTGCAATGCTGACCATTGGAAGGTTCCGGTGCTTACCGATGACCTCGGCGATATCGCGGAATGGCACTCCTTCTTCGGCGCGACCTTTTAGATTGTGTTGAAGGGGCTAACTAGAAACTCGGTTGACGGATTCCGCGTAATTGATTATATCTTCTAATTCTTAGTAATTGCTTTATGATTCATAGAATCCGGGCACGGTCGAAGTGTGGATCCTAGGCCAGAAGCGAGGTTTGTTCGCAGCTTGTCGTAGGTAAAGCAGAAAGCATTGCGAAAATTGTACCGGCATGCGAATGATGAGAAGCAATCTCCAAAATAAGGAATAGGATTGCTTTGTACTTATTGACCGGTCTGACCGACCAAAGCTTTCTGGTTGGGTGCTTCCTGGTTCTTCAGTAATAATGTTGGCAGGCTGGCAATGCTTGCGAACACGAGGCCGGCCAGAATACTGGAGTAGATAGGGTCAATGGTCACATAATGCGAAGAAGCCGCGGCGTTGGCTCTGTCCAGGAAAGTGCCGCCAAAAACTGCAAACATTCCGGCTGCTCCCCACCAAAATCGTATTCCGGTGAGCTTTTGAAGGAATATCTGCTGGAGGATCCCAATGAGGAGACCAGTAAATAAACCAACGCTTACCAACCTCAGCAGTGTGGAATGGGTGTACTCCGCATCATATAGCGAATAAGGTATGGTGATGGACCGGATCACAATAATGATATTACCCAGAACATCGCCCGCAATCCAAACGAGTTCCAGACTGATCATCCACAACCAGAAGGATTTTATGTATGGCCGCAATGCGATCCATTGCATGATGGACATTACGAAACCGACTCCAAATCCTGAAACTATGGCCAGCCCAAAGACTAAAGGCAGGAGGCTTTTCAAATCAAATGTTATGCTGATGGGTCCTAGGGACAATTGCACCAGGCGATAGGCAATATGCGGTATGGCCCAGGCAAAAAAAGTGGCCAAAAACATGCGGATGAAGAATCTGTATCGGACAGGCATGACAACTTTCTGACTCTCGCTCATTGCAGATCTCCTTATCCCTTGCGCCGGGATGGAACCCCTGGGTCCAGTGATGTACAGGCCAAGCCCTGCACTGCATTGGGATATATGGACCCCATTGCCGGCAAAAGACCTATTTCGCCGGTACGCCCCAGAAGAATATATCGCCGCCTGCATTCAGAGAAACCATGAGCTTTGAATCGGCGCTGATGGCGACCCCCGTGACCGGCCTCGATTCCTCGGGATGCCAGAGCAATTTGCCTTCCTTCGTATCGATCAACTGAAGCTCCCCGTTCGCGACCATTACCAAGACGGCGCCATCGGATGTGTAAGCCAGCGCGCTGATAAACTCGCCGCTGTTCGACGACTCACCCGCCGGAGGTGTGGTTACGCTGGTACTGAGCTTCCCCGTGCGAGGGTCATGGACGGAAATAACTGGAAAATCGAGGCCAGAGGCAATCTCTCCGCTTTCCGGGTTGAATGCAAAAACATTGCGTTGGCCCGGGCAGGGATCTGCGCCGCAAGCGCCTGCCTGGTCCGACCTGGCCAATTGGGCGAGCGCTGTATAGCCGCCCTGCAAGTCCCAGGTCGAAATTGCGAAGGGTTCCGTGCAGTTACCTGCCGCCAAGATTTTGCCGTCCGGGCTGATCCCAGCACTGCACACTGCCCCAGGCACCTGCGCAGGAATTTCCCGTTCGAGGGAGCTCGTTCCCAAATCCCAGAATTGCAGCGAACCGTTGGCTCCGCCCGGCGTGCCGATGATGAGATTCTGGCTGTCTTTTGTAAATGTCACGGCTTCCGGACGATCCCCGATCGGGAGCAGGGTTTTGTTGGCTTCGCTCGGCAGGTCGTTCAGGCCGAAGACAAGCACCGAATTGTCCGCTTCATTAGCAACCGCCAGGTGAGCTGAATCCGGACTAAATGCCAGGGCGGCCGTTCGATACAGGTAAAACGAGGTAAAGCCATTGCCCATCGGCACAAAGGAACCGACGGGGGTCCATTTCAAGCGCTGAACATGAAGCGGGGAGCCGTCTTTGGGCGTAAGGGCGACCCAGTTCTTGTCCGGGCTGATGGCCAGCAAATCCTCTATGCGCACGGTATCGGATACATGGAAGGAGTAAATCACCTGGATTTGATCAGCGTTCGTTGCGCTGATAGGGGACAGACTGATGGGCGCAGGTGTTGGAAGCGGCGTTGCGCCGGACGAGATCACAATGCTGATCGACTTACTTCCCGCGCCGTTGGACGGCATCATGATTCCACAGGAAAGCAGGAATACCCCAACAACGATCCAGGAAAGCATACGTTTCATGAGATATCGCTCTCTTTCATTCGGACGACGATTTTGTGAGGGCGCAACTCGCTGCGCTCGATCATGCCAACAATCTTATCATCAGCAGACAGTTTTCAAGTTATTTTTAGACAAATCCGAAATTGTTCGATCTTCCCACTAATTCGAGGTGCACTATGAAGATGAAGAGCCTTTCGAGCTCCTTTGAAACACCTGCGTCGCAAGGTCACCCAGCTCTACCGAATGACTTTTCTGTTTCTATTTAGTGTGTATCGGACGGTGCAAGCGACCGCCGAAGCCGTGCCGGGGATGAAGCGCACGGAACTCTTGCAGGGCTATCGCACGAAAGCGATTGGAGGGGATTTGACGAGCGTGAAATGCAATGGGCAATGGTTGCCAATCGGAGTGATCGTTGATTCGATCAACGGACTGGTGTTGTGTATTAATCACTTGGATGGAGAAGATGCCCGAGCCTTGCAGGACTGGGTGGACCCGATTGCAGAGCAGGTCGGAGCACATACGCTGGTGACGGATGACGCCGATGCGTTTAAAGAAGTAGCTGATCGTAGCGACTTGGATCACCAAGAGTGCAAAAGCCACGTGGGACGCAACACTGAAGAATTGATCGAGAGTTTGAGTTTAGCGATCGAAGCCGGTCAGGATTCTTCCTTGGCCGAATTGCAAATCGAACCGGCTCAAGCTCTGGCCGATCTACGTCGTTTGGGAGAACTAATTCATTCCCGGCAACCTGAGCAACAAGCGAAGGTGCAAGCCTTGTATGAACGCTACGCGGCCGCGCCTCATTCCAAGAAAGGCCAGACCGCCAGTATTGCTTACCGTATACGCAATCTCTTTTTGGATCGCTGGAACCTTTGGCCGCGGTTGACTTTCTACCACACGTGGAAAGACCAAGATGGCAAGCCTATTTTAGATGGCACCAATAACTCTACCGAACGAACCATTGGATGGTGGGTCAAAGAACGCTATCGAACGATGCGCGGATATAAACGCGAGCATTCGGCTCTGAATGTCAGTCGGTTGATTGATTGCCTATTGCGGCAATCTTCTTGCGCTGGGCTTGAACTTGGCCACCTTCGTCACTTGATCGCACTGTGTCTCAGGGGTTTCTATCCACTCGCCGCTTCATATGCAGTTTACCAATTTTGAAACAGTCACCAATTTGACAGGCCTCTCCGTTGCGGTATAATAACCCCCGCGTCAAGGAAGTTTTTCAGAACCTTAATGGAAAAAGGGAGCAACTGATTCGCGAGGCTCCCATCATAGGACGTTCAAAAAGTAGTGCAACTGACTCGTGTTTTTGAGAGACAGTGACACCAAAAATGGCCCACTAGCTCAATGGCAGAGCAGTTGACTTTTAATCAATTGGTTCAGGGTTCAAGTCCCTGGTGGGTCACTGGTTTTATCATGTGGCTGTAAAAATCGCCTTCGAGCAATCGAAGGCGGTTTTTCTACAACTATTTTATAGCCTTTGCAAAAGGAAATTAAATGCAACAGTCTTTTAATACGCAGAAAGTGCTGACCGCATTCTTTATCGCAGCAGTCATGCTTTCAGCGTGCGCGCCATCTCAGGCTGCCATTCAAACGGCCATCGCGCAAACCCAAAGCGCATATACGCCTACATCCAGTATTGCAAATACATCTTTTGCCACTCCGATGCTTGCGACCCTGACTCCGCCGCCATCAGATACGGCGACATCGTCTCCGATTCCGAAAATTGGATCACTGGATTCTCCAGTTCCGTACAACGCAAAGGGCACGCTAACCGATCCATTGAGCGGCGGGACTTTTGATCTTCAAGTTCAAAAAGTGGTGCGTGGACCAGAGGCGCTTTACTTGATTCGGCAAGCCAGCACAAAAAACCTTAATCCGCCGCAAGGCATGGAATATATTTTGATCGAGGTCACGGCTACTTTGGATTCAGGTAATTTGAGTTTAAGCGATTATGACTTTATCGTGGATAGCAACGGGAATCTGTCTGATTCGTTTTCTTCGCCTGTTTGCTGTATGACCAATGTCGGTTACCAGATATTCCGCGCAGATTTATCCACGCTCGATTCATCAACCGATGGCTGGATCGCGCGCATGGCTTATATCAATGATCCCAAACCGTTGTTGGCTTATCGAACGAGCGTGGGCAACGATATGTCGAACGCGACATTCTTTTCGCTCACCCCAACAGTGCAATCACCATGATCCCGGCAAAGATGATCACCGCGCCGAGGATGCGCAGGCCGCCGAATTTTTCCCCGAGAAACTGCCAGCCTGCATAAGCCGCAATCACCACGCTAACTTCACGGATCGAGCCAGCGTATCCGAGCGGTGAGATGCTGTATGCCCAAAGCGCTAGGGAATATGCGCCAATCGTCAGAACGCCGATGACGGTCAAAGTCCAGGCGTGAGCCGAAAATTCATCTCTTAATTTATTCCATCCATATAATTTAAAGATCAAGGGCGAAGTGAAGGTGGGGACACACAGAAATAGAATAATCACATACGGCAAGGCGTTAGTCTGCTTGACGGCGATGCCATCGAGGATGGAATAAATCGAAATAATCAAAGCCAGCAAAAGCGCAAGCAGAATACCACGCATATGCGGCTCGCTATGAGTTTGAAGAAGGCCGCTTCCCCCGACGATCAATAGACCGATGATAATGACAATGATGCCGATCACGCCGCCGAGAGTGAATCGTTCACCGAGAAAGATCGCGGCCCACACCGCGATCAGCGCCGGTGCCGCGCCGCGTCCCATCGGATAGATGAGCGAAAAATCCGAATCTTTATACGCTTCTCCTAGCACAATATAGTACGCGATTTCGAGCAACGCACTGATGATCAGGATATGCCAAACCGTTTGTGATGGAAAGCCAAGAAAATAAATCGCCGGTGTAAACACCAGAAAACCAATGATCGCGCTCCACCATGTGGCGATATATTTTTCTCCGGCCTGCTTCAATAACAAATTCCACGTTGTATGAAGAACGGCAGCGGCCAGCAATAATCCAATTGCAAACAGCGACATCAGACGATTCTCGTTCGATCTAAAAATTCTCGAATCGAAAACATAGTGTAAGAATCAATATCCAATTCTTTCAATGCTTTTTGGGGATCAATCCAAATGAACTCCTCCGCCTCATCGTTCAAAACTATATTCCCCTGATCTGTCCTAGCCGTGAAATTGAGGAACATAAAGTGGCGCGGCTTCCAAAATTGTTCGTCATAGATAAATTCCTGCCCGCATAGGTATTCAATGTTGTGAATCTCGAGGTTCGTTTCTTCCCGGATTTCACGTTGCGCGGCATCGATGGTTGACTCGCCCAGCTCGATGTGTCCGCCAGGGATCACATATTTGCCGTTCCACTTATGCGATTTCGTCAGGAGCATTTCGCCGCGCAGGTTGAAGATCAGAATCCTAACAGTGGGTTCAGGGAAGAGTTGATTTGCCATACCCGCCCTATTATATTGCAATCTTTTATTTGAACAGCGGAATGCGCGCTCCGGTAACTTTATTGGCTTCATCGGAACATAGATAAATCATCGAAGCGACAATTTCATCCGGCGTTGTACCTTTGCCTTCGCGATTAACATCAATGGATTTTACTTGAATGATATTGGCCGTCACGTTTGATTCTTTGAGCTCCACCGCTAAATTCAAAACCAAATTTTCCTGTGCTGCTTTGGCGGCGGTATACGCGCTGGTTTTTCCTGATGGAGTTACGGCAGTTGGCGCGGAGACAATGATCACGCGTCCCCATTTATTTTTCGCGAGAAGCGGCGAAAATTCTTTGAACAAATAAAATGTTGTCCATGCGTGCTGACCCAGCATGGATTCAAAGTCATTGACTGGCATCTCGGAAAGTGTCTTGCCTCCGGCCCAGCCGCCGACGAGATGAATCAGCCCATCGACGCGACCAAATTTAACGGTGATCGCTTCGGCGGCGGAATGAACCGCATCTGCGTTGCGAAGATCAACTGTCAGTGTGAGAAAACGCGCGGCGGGCAGATTCAAATCGCGAGCCAAAGCATCCAGCTTCGATGGATCGGTTCCAATCAAAACCAATGACGCGCCGCGCTCAGCGAATGCGCGCGCCGCGGCTTTTCCGGTTGCGCCCGTTACACCGGTGATCGCGAATACGCGATCATTCATTGATGACCTTCATCTGTTCTTCGCTCATGCCGGTGATGATGGCGCGGTCATCCTGTTCCTTGAAATGCACCTTGCCGCTGAAATCCATCAGATGTCCCGATTTGGCGGCTTTGGTTTGCAAATAGAAAAGATTGTGATCGTTCGGCTCCATCACGTGCGGAATGCGATCCGTGACATTGATGCCATAATCGATGAGCTGTTGAATCTTCTTTGGATTATTGGTGATCAATCGCACCGATTGAATTTTTAATGACATGAGCATGTGTGCGGCAACGGCGTAATCACGTTCATCATCGCGAAAGCCCAGCGCCAGATTCGCTTCGACCGTATCCAAACCTTGATCCTGCAAACTATAGGCGCGGATCTTGTTGGCAAGCCCAATGCCGCGACCCTCCTGCCGCAAATAGAGCAACATGCCGCGATCCATTTTTCCGATCATCTTCAACGCGGCTTCGAGTTGATCGCGGCAATCACAGCGCAATGAGCCCATCACATCGCCGGTCAAACATTCGGAATGCAAACGCACCGGCACCTCGCGCGCGCCGATCACGTCGCCCTTGGTAATGGCCACATGCTCCTTACCGTCGCGATTATTTTCAAAAGCCACAATATGGAAATCGCCGAAGCGCGACGGCAGTTCTGCCATCGCCACGATTCTCACACAAATGTTGTCCCTGCCAACTCCCTCGCAATCATGATCCTTGTTTTCTTCCAAAAGCATATTCATTTTTTCGTGCATGGTTGTAGTCATTTCGACCTCTTTTCAAATTGATATCTTAACAAAATCCCGCCGTCATCCCATGCTTGGGATTCTACTAGCTTTAGCGGAATCGCGTCGCTTCTTACCAGACCTGAACCGGCCACCGTCCCCGGAGCCAACTCTCCGCCGAAGATCATCGGCGCGATATAAATCGTCAGTTCGTCCACTAGACCCAATCTCATCAACTCGAAATTGAGCGTCGCGCCGCCTTCGACCATCAAACGTTGGACGCTTTTTTTCTTTAACGTTTCCAGCATCAAAATTGGATTTACGCGTTCGCCATCATGGATAAAGATTTCTGCGCCGCAGGAACGAAGCAAGCTTAATTGTGCTTCATCAGTTTGCGCGGTAGTGAATAAAAACACTCGCGCGGCGCCAGCATTAAGAAAATCCGAATCGGGTTTGAGATGCAAGCGCGAAGAGATTCCCACTTTGGCGGGATTCGCTGAAAGTCCGCGTGCGAGGCGTTCGGTGCGCAGAGATTCGGATTTGACGGTCAGTTTTGGGTCTTCATCATGGAGTGTGTGTCCGCCGACCATGACCGCATCGGCTTCAGCGCGCAATTGATCGACGCGTTCTTTATCGTGTTGCGAAGAAATCGCCGCGCCGCGTCTTTCAAACGTGTCTATTTTTCCGTCGGCTGTTGCGGCGACGTTGATGGTAACAAAAGGACGATCCATTTATTCTCTTTAGGAGCACAGCGTCACCATGCTCCTACACCAAAACTATCCGATGCGCACCGACCTCATCGAAAGCGAACCACCTGTCACCTTATCCGCAAAGAATGAAACAGGTTCGTTTTCATCTTTCAATGCCAGCGTATAAAGCAAAGGCACATAGTGTTCGGCGGAGTTGATGGCAAGCGCCGCGGTCTGATCACCCTTATCATAATGGATGATCGGATCGTGATCGTTTTGCTTAATCCAATTGGCGATACGTTGATCAAAATCTATCGCCCAACTATAGGCAGAGTCATCAAAGCGCGCCATGCGCAGGTTGTGAACGATGTTGCCGCTACCAATGATAAGAACACCTTCCTCGCGCAATTCCTTTAATTGACGGCTGATTTCATAATGCTTCTGCCCTTCGATATTCGCATCGAGCGACATTTGAATTACAGGCACATCCGCTTGCGGAAACATGCGCTTGAGCACGGTCCAGGTTCCATGGTCAAGCCCCCAATTCAAGTCCGGTTTGACTTCGGTGTTCTTGATAATGCGTCGGATCTGTTCGGCCAAATCGGGCGCGCCCGGCGCGTCGTAACGGATCTCATACATCTCCGGCGGGAAGCCGTAGAAATCATAAATGGTGCGCGGCTTGTCCATGGCAGTGACCATGGTGCCGCGCGTGACCCAATGTGCAGAGATACAAATGACCGCTTTGGGTTTTGGCAAGGCTCTTCCGGCCGCCTCCCAGGCACGCGAAAATTCGTTGTCTTCCATCACGTTCATCGGGTTGCCATGCCCAATAAATAGAACTGGCATTTTTTCTGACATACCTTTATCCTCGGCTGGTCAACGAATTACCTTGTTCATTTCATAAACAGGCAATTGTTCGGTTTCAAGATAATCACACAGACCGCTCATGAATTCAAATTCATACCCCGCCTTGCGTAAGAAAATTATCAGTTTTTCGAAGAGATCAAAAGCGTTCTTTGAATTGCGTAACAACAATGGCTTTTCGCCGGCCGTGACTTGATCTGCCAACAAATGGAAATAATAATCATGCGGATGAGCTAGAACTGCCATTTGATTCGGCGGGGGGCAAATTTTCATCAGCCAATCATAGGTAGTCCAACCAAACAGCTTGACGTAGCTCAAAGAAAAGACCAGACGCAATCTATGCAAAGTTGCAAACGGAATTTCGATGATGGACTGCGCCTCGTGCAGGACCCGGAACGGCTCGACCGGCAAATGAAGATTGTTGTACCCCATGTGCCCCGGACGAAACGATGGGTAGATGCTCGAATCGTAGCGCAAGCCGAGGTCAAGCAAAGTCTCCATGCCTTCGCGCGTGATCTGCCCGACGGGCGCGCGGTACCCGCTTGGATTATGTCCAGTGAATGTGCGAAATGTGCGAACGGATTCTTCAATGTCGGTGCGTGAGCAGGGATTTTGCATATCGTGCGTATGGGAATGAATTGCAAACTCAACCGGAATTTGTCCCTGCAATCGCCGATAGGAATCGCCATGCTTTGCTATCAGTGAAGTGACCAGAAACGAGGTGACTTTGACATCATATTTTCTGATGATACTCACATAACGATTGAACAGTGCATCGTCATCGAATAGCCGGATGCGCCCCGTCGGGTCGAGGAAGTCCGCTTCAGTATCCAGCGTGATGCAAGCGATCTTACGCATTAGCTACGCGGCAAGTTGCTGACGTAATCAAAGAGCGAATAGCGCGTGAACCACAAGTCTGTATATCCAAACTGCGCGGCCATCTTTCGAAACTGATCCTGCGTGAAAAGATAAACGCCCGGACAATGATTGAGCCGCAGATACACCTGCCGCAAATTCCAGATCAGCCAGTTGCGTGTACGGCCTTCTGCATCCGGAAAATCAAGGAAGAAATATTGCGTTTTAAATTTGCTTAAGAGCGTTGAGAGTGTGGGCGCATCGAAATATTCAATCACGCCCAGCGCGGTGACAAGATCAACTTGTAGAAGCGCAACATCCGGCTGAGTGAGATCCATCGTTTTGAATTCCATGCGATCCACATACGGACTGGCAAGCCGCTTTTGATTCGCGGCTTCGATCGCGGCGGGCGAAACATCAATACCGATGACCTTCTGCGCGCCCGCTTCCATCAATTGAAAAGCGAAACGTCCCGAGGCACAGCCAATGTCGAGAATGACTTTATCTTTGACAAACGGCGCGATCATTTTCAGCGCGGCGTCCATGCGCACGTACATACCCTGTCCTCGAAACAGAGTCGACATGCGGTCCCAGAACGTCGGTTGTTTGCCGCTGTCTTTAAAATCTGCACTGGCTTCCCAGCTCATCACATGTTGCTTCCAATAGTCCCCGCTTTTTGAATTTGATTCCGGCGCCATAATTCCTCCAAATTTCAATCAATGAGATTGTTGAAAATATTGTTGAACGATATCAGAAAAATTCGTGCTGGTGTGCAGGCGCAGGGTTGCAAAGAAATCGTCAGCGGTGGCATGCTTATGTGCGTAACGCGAGGCGTAATCTTTTAAGAAAGCAAAATAAGCATCGTCGCCGACGCGCGTCCGCAACGTGTCGAGGAATTTTGCGCCATTGATATACACGGCACTGATATAAGCAGTAAACGACGGGTAATCATAGATTCTTCCATCCACGTAACCGCTCGGGGCGAAATTATAACTGCGGAAATTCCACCACCAATTACCATAGTTCGGATAATTGTATTCGTAAAAAATTTTTTCAGTATATACCGCCATGGCTTCATCCAGCCACGGCTCTTCGGCTTGATCACTACCGACCAACCCAAACCACCATTGATGCGCCAGCTCGTGCGCTCCAATCGTCACTAGATCACTTTTCGCCGTGCCATTGTATTTTGCATAAAAATTCGAAGAGATGAAGATCAACCCATCGTATTCCATTCCATCGGGAACATCGGTTTCCACGATGCTGATGGTTTGATGCGGATATGGTGCGAACTTTGCTTCATACAACCCTATCGCCTGTGTCGCCATCCAAAGGACTTCGCCGCTGGCATTTTCATCGCCGGGAAAATAATACGAGTCAATCTTAACAGGCCCGACCGCGGAATCATCGATCTTGAAATGGTTGCTGGCTGACAACACAAAGGTGCGCGCAGCCTCGACTCGATATTCCATCCAATTGCCGTTCAATTGTTCCGGCGCGCTAGCCGCGATAATGACGCTGGAATCATCCACTTTGAGATTCACGTCGTAGTCCGCTGCATCATAAACAAGCCATTCGCCAAACGGCCACGGATCGTGAAGCACCCACCCATTTTCATATGGAACGATGAAGGGATACCAATCGCTTAAATTGATTTGATTATCCAAGTAGCCAAATGGTTTTTCTCCACTTCTTGGAGGAAGGGATAAATCAAAACTCAATATAAACGTTGTCACAGCGTTCGGTGCAAGCGGCCGGGAGAGATTGAAGGTTAACCGCTGACCATTGAGAGTGTAATTGGTGACGCCTTGCCCATCTTGGGTAACGCTGTCGAGAGAAAAGCAATTGCTTGATAAGTTGGGCACGACGGCCAGAACAACATTCGACAGAGTTTGACCGGTTGTATTCGTATATTTAATCGTTTCATCGGTATGAAGGGTATGCGCCGAATATTTTAGATTTACAAAAAAAGTGTATTGTGTCCGCGTGTTTGCAGGCGCGGGTGTCGGCGAAGGTGAATTTGAAACGGCGAGTGTGTTGGTCGGCAGTAAAGCAGTCGAGGTTGCCGTATCTATCGGAACAATTGTATTGACTGGAAGCGAAGTTGTGGATGGCATTGATGTATTGGTCGGCGTGGAGGGTTGAAAAGGAGTCGGGGTGGAGGTTGAGTTTGGGGCAACGGTGACCAATTTGAAGTCGAGGGCGCGAGGCGTGAGCGCGGCTTGAACTGGCGCGCAAGATGTCAACATCAAAACACAAAGGACACAAAGTACACTAAGGCGTTTGGTCATCAATGAGAATTCTTGAAATATTTTTTTATCAAATCAGAGAAATCTATTGAAGTGTGGGTGCGCAGAATGCGGAAGAAATCGGCAGACGTAGAAATCTTGCCGTTCTCCTGATTAAGATAATCCTGAAGGAAGGCGAAGAAAGCCTGATCGCCGATACGAGTGCGCAGATCGTCGAGAAAATGAGCGCCTTCGAAATAAACCGAATTGGTGTATGGCCGGAAGCCGCCGCCATCATAGATCGGAATATCCACCCAGCCCTTTGGATCATATTGATCGCTCCGCACATACCACCATAATTTAAGTTCGGCAGGGTAATAGGTTTCAAAAAAGACATGTTCGCTATAGGTCGCCATGGCTTCATCCAGCCAGGGTTCAAGCGCCTGGTCGTTGGCAACCTGTTCGAACCACCACTGGTGCGCGGTTTCATGCGCAGCCAGATAGACTACAGAAAGCTGGAATATAGAATTTGTGGGACTTCCAGCAAGAAGATTGTAATAGGCAAGTGACGTAAAATAGGATGCTGAAAATTCCATCCCATCATTAAAATTTCCTTGAATAACTGAAAGAGTCTTGTGAGGGTAAGGACCATAACGCTGGCTGTAGATTTGCAAAGCCTGCACGGTGGTCGTCAACGAAAGTCTGCCCGGTATATCGAAGGATGAATAATCATAATAATAACTATAAACCGTTACATCCCCAACTTTTACGCTATCCACTTGAAAATCGGGACTCATCGAAAACACAAATGCGCGCCCGGCAGTGAGCGTATACGTGGCTGTGCCATCGGCACTGGTTTCAACTAATTCGCCGCTCGACGCAACCACAGGCGGAGGTGTGCTGTCAGAAAATTTGAGATTGACTTTAAAATCTGCTGCGTCATAGGCGAGCTCCTCACCATAATACCAGACAGGATGAAGAGTCCATTGTCCGCCAATAAACGGGACCACAAACGGATACCAATTGGTGAGATTGATCTGCCTCGAGTCGTATCCAAAAATGCGCGGCCGGGTCACGGTGGGATTTGTCGGCACGATCAATGGGAGATTGAGAGTAAATGTGATTTAAATCTTTATCACCGCTTCCGGGGCGAGCGCTTGTGGGAGCTGAAGCGTTAACGTGTGGTCAACGAGCGTGTAATTCGTCAATGCCGTATCGTTTATCGCCAGACTTTTGAGCGTAAAACAGTTTTGCCAATAATTAGGCTCCGCCGCCAACACCAGATCGTTCAACGTTTGCCCCGTATGGTTTGGATAAAGGATGGTTTCATCCACGCTGAGGGATTTCGCCTTGTAATCCATCAGAACATTTATTGTGTATTGAGGGCGCGTCGATGCGGTGGCAGATGGCGCGGTAGCAGTTAGTTGAGGCGTTGAAGTTGTTATCGGTACGGGAGTTGGGGTGGATGCTTCAGTTGAAAGCGAAGCTATGTTTGCAGTTGTCGATGTCGGGGGGGAACAAGATGCAGATAAAAGAATCAGCGCTGCACAAAATGAAAGATTCAGAAGAATTATATATCGTTTCACGAATCATATTGTAAGCGAAAACTTATTAATTAATCGTGAGAACATATTACGCCTAATATCGTAGAGCTGAAATAAAAGCCCTCCTGCTTGTTTGCAGGAGGGCTGAATTCTAACCCCCAAGTAATTTTTTAATGGAGGCCAGTGAGGTATCCAAGCTGGCCCTGAGTTGCGGCACCACCATGCCTTCTGTGCCGGGCATCACGGGCGCATCCATGGAAATATGCAGTTTCGTGCCGCTGCCCTCTGACTCGAAGGTGTATGTGCTGACCACGTCTGTGGCGGGCGGTGTGGCAATGGCCTTTACGGCAAATTTTTTATTCGGTTCGACCAAAACGATCTCGCTCACGGAATTGAACTCCCGTGCTCCATACTTTGACTGTACTGTGTAGCGTGAGCCGACAGCTACTTTGCCATCGAAGATGACGCCGGTCGTAGCCGGGTTGAGGGACTTCAGGTTGAGAGGATTGGTAACAAACGCAAATACTTGTTCAACAGGCTTGTTAATACTGATGCTGGTTTCTATAAGCATAATTCATCTCCTTTGTGATGGAGATGATTGTAACCATTTGTTGAAAAAAGCCAATAGGAAGAAGGTCGTGGGTCGGAAAACGTTTGTGATTGAATCATTGTGAAGGCAAGCTCTTCAGAAATTGAACGGCTTGTTCGGCTGTGGCAATCTTGATCACCTTGATGCTCCGCGCAACCGAGACAGCATCTGCATAATTATCCGCGGGACACAGGAAATAAACCGCGCCTACTTGTTCCGCCGCGGCAACTTTTTGTTGAACGCCTCCAATCGGTCCCACCGTTCCATCCAAATTGATCGTGCCAGTGCCCGCGATTCGTAAGCCGCGCGTCAAATCGTCAGGCGAGAGCATGTTATAAACTGTCAGCGTAAACATCAAGCCCGCAGAAGGTCCGCCATTGATCTTCTGAGTCACGATCGAAACCGGAAAAGGCGTCTTGTAATCAAAGCCTGCGGATGTAATGGAAATTCCGATCTTCGGAGAATCACTGGGTGACGTGGGAGCCATCAGCCAAATCGTCACTTCCATTTGAGTTTGATTCCGCTCCACTTGGAGTTCGAACCGAACCCGAAGCGGATTGCGCTTGCACCTGCTCAATCAAATCTGACGTGGTTTGTATCGGCGTTCCGTTCAAGGCGGTGATGATGTCGCCGACGTTCAAGATTCCATTGGCGTGACTGCCCGGCAAAATGCTGACGACGCGAGCGCCCTTACCAATCATCTGAGTTTGATAACCCGCCAGCCGCAGACCGACCGTGATGGCAGTGGCTTCGCTGTCATCCAGCATTTGATAATCCTGTTTGGCTTGTTCCTGCGGCGTTGTATTTTGAGGCACAACGGCCTCAGGCGGAAGGATCACCATCGCCGGATCGATTTGCGCGACGACCCATTCCCCGGCGAGAATGGGCGCGTGAGAAATGACCGTGGTCAAAATAAATGTGCCTTTGTGCAAATGACGATATTGAGCTGGTACATTCACCATGGATTCAACTGGGAGCGCGACTCCAGGAGCGTCGAGGCCGTTGTTTGTCAATAAGAAACTAGAACTGGCTCCCAGCAGAATCAGCACGAGGATTCCCGAAACGATGGAACGCATGATTCGATTTTTTGCATGATGCTCCATAGGCTTACCGTCATCTTTTGACGCGGTTGGTATTCTAAATCCATCCAATAATAGAAGCACAAACATGAATGTGATTAATCCAGTCTCTATGCTGAAGCGAGCATGTTGAGCGAACAAGAAGATTCCCCAATCGTTCACAGCTAAGGCGATGATGAATCCAAAATATTTTATCGAGCGCGATATCGTCGGTAATTTCATCGACCCTTGCAGCAAAGCTCTGATAAATCGTCCGCCATCCATTGGGAACGTGGGTAAAAGATTAATTACAAATATCCAAGCGTTGAATCCGGATATACAGAGCGCAATCAAACTAACAAAATAGTTGATCTGCGCGTTCCATAAAAGATAAGCCAGCCCAGCAAGCAGGAGATTTGCAATTGGTCCCGCGCCTGCAATCACGATTTCCTGCAGGGACGAATCCGCTTCCAGCCAAGATTGAGACGCATCTCCAAAAATCAGAAGCGTTAGCTTCGTTGGAATTTCCTGATGCATCGCCTTGGCTATCCAAAGATGCGCCAGGATATGACAAAAAAGAGAAACGCCGATCACCAACGCGATCAGCAGAGTCACGATCCATGTTTGAAGCTGAGTCAGGTTTTCGCTGAACAGCGGCAAGTAATATCCGGCGATGGCCCATATGCCTGCAGGAATGACGATCAGCCAAGTAAAGCCAAAATTGAATTTGGGTAACACAATTGTTCGCGACATGTTTACCTGATAACGATAAGAATAGTGTAATAGGCAATGTTAATTGTTGCGCGCAACTTGTTTGAGCGTTTTATATTTTAACTATGGAATCTAAATAAGGAATGAGTGACGTAGGCTTATATGGAAGGCGGAAGCACTTCCCGGCTTGGGTGAGGCAATTCCCGGTAACGCCGCGGAGAACGCACAGCGTGAACGATTAATGCAATGAAATAAAACAATGACGTCAGGCTTACGATATAAAAACTCGCCGGCCAGTGTCCGATAAATGCAAACGTCAGTCCTGCTATGATAGCCACCAAGCTGATCGATATGGATATGGTGATCGCAAGCCATGGACGATGAGTTAAATGCTCAGCCGCCGCGGCGGGAACAACCAAAAGCGCAAAGACCAATAACACACCGACCACTTTCACCGCGACTGATACGCTGAGCGCGAGCAAGATCAAGAATAGGATCGAGAGTCGTTGTACCGGAACGCCGCGCGCCTCCGCCACTTCCGGTTCGATGGACGCGAACAATAATGGACGAAACAGAACAACCATCAGAATAATAATGAATACGCCGCTTGCCAATATCACCTGCACATCGTTGATCGTCACACTGAGGATGGATCCGAATAACACTCCCACTGCTCCGGTTGCGTTTTTAGTGTAGATACTCAGAAATAAAACTCCAAGTCCCAGCACGAACGATAATACCATTCCCACTTCAATATCCCGGCCGCTCAATCGCTTGCCGAGCGCGCCCATGCCAACTGCCGCCAACAAAGTGAAGATGAACATGCCTTCCAACGAACTGGCTCCGACCAAGGCAGCTCCGAGTGCACCGGCAAAGCCAATATGCGATAACGCTTCGCACGCGAATGCCTGCCCGCGCAGGACAACAAAGTAACCGACGAAGCCGGAGATGACCGCGACGATCGCACCAGCTAGAAAAGCGTTTTGAACGAAATCATGACGCAAGATGTCAATCATTGCGATCTTTCTGCGACGCCAAAGCGGAATCCACAACTGATAATTTTTCAAGCTCTTTAGCTGATCTTTTTGAATCGATTCCCTTCGATAGCAAACGAATGGGCAGGTAAACTCCGAAGGATAAAGCGGTGATAAAAAAACTTACCGGCCACGGACTATTCCCGCCAAGCAGAATTCCCAGCCACGTATAAGCGAGTCCTAAAATGATGGCTAGAGCGATCGCGCGCAATGGCTGATGAACGAGTTGAATGGCAGTTGCGGGCGGCCCGATCAGTAATGCAAAAACGAGTAATATCCCAACTACTTGAGTTGTAATGGATATCGTCAATGCAATAAGAATCAGGAAGATGCTCCCAAGCGCGCGTACTGGAACGCCGCGCGTATCAGCGAGCTCTGCATCGAAAGTGCTGAAAAGCAAAGGTCTGCCTATAACGGCAATCACGATCAATAGAATTATGCCTAATAACAAAGTGAAAACTACATCGTTCCGGCTCACACCGACAATCGTCCCAAACAGAATGCTGTAGGCTTGTTCAGCATAACCATGATACAGCGACAAAAATAAGATCCCCAACCCCAATGCGAAAGTCATGATCACGCCGGTGGCGACATCCCGTTCGCGGACTTCTCTTCCAAGGATGGAAATGGCAATGCTGGCAGTGACAGTGAAAACCATCAAGCCGTAAATTGGTGACACGCCGAGCAAAACTGCTCCAGCCGCGCCCGCAAAACCGATGCTGGATAATGCATGACCGGCGAAACTTAATCCGCGCACGATCAGGAAATATCCGAGCACTGCCGCAACAATCGCGACAATCGATCCGGCAATAAAGGCGTTTTGAATAAAAGGATATTGAAAGATTGCGAACAATATAATCCTTTGGCTTTGCTGCTAGATCTCAGCGCCTACGACAAAGTAACGTCCCAGCGTGCGCACCACTTGAACGGGTGATCCGTAAAGTTTGGTGAGATTGGATTCGGTAATCACTTCATCCGGCGAGCCGATGGCACTGTGACCACGAGCCATGTAAAGAACCCGGTCCGCGACTTGCAATAACGGATTGATATCATGTGCGACCAGCAAAATGGTCACGCCGCGAGTCCGGCAGACCTTGTCAATCAGCGCCACCACATCCTGCTGAAAAGCCAAATCCAGATTCGCAAGCGGTTCATCCAGGATGAGCAAACGCGGATTGGTGAGCAATGCTTGAGCAATAAGCAAGCGCTTTTGTTCCCCGCCGGATAATTGTCCGAACGGCGCATCCGCTAATTCCAATCCGTCCACTTCTTTCAACACTTGGTCGATCTTTTCCCGCCGAGAGCGGCTCGGCAATCCGATTCCCCAGCGATGACCATCCAATCCAAAGCCGACCAGGTCGCGGCCGCGCAGAGGCAACTCAGAATCAAAAACGCGATGTTGCGGAGCATAGCCGATCAGGTGCGATCCGACTCGCGGCGTCTGACCCAGCACTCGCACTGATCCGGAAGCAGGCTGGATCAACCCAAGCAGGAGTTTAAGAAACGTGGTTTTGCCAGCGCCATTCGGACCGAGGATAACCACAAACTCACCGGGCTGAATGGATAAATTAATATCTTGTAAGATGATCCTTCCACCCAGTTGAACATCCACTCGTTCCAGTTGAATGATCGGTTCTTGTATTTCTGTGCTCATTATTTTTTATCCACCGAGCGCTTGTTCTAGATCGTTGAGTTGATCCAGCATCCAGCTCTGATATGTTTTTCCAGCAGGCATCGTCTCGGATACTGGCACAATGGGAATATTATTCTGTTTGGCTTCGTTTTGCAGATTCGTTGTAATCGGAGTCACGGTTTGCACGTTATAGATCAAAACTTTTATTTGGTGATTCGTAACCTGATCATTGGCGGTCACTACGGTATCCGCGGGCGGATCATTCCCTTCTGCGACGGCTTTCTCAAACTCAAAGGGCGTCATCACTTTCAAGCCAATGGGCTGAGTTTGATATAAGAAGATGGTTTCCGTTAGGCCAACAGGCGTCCCATTATATTTATTTTTTATTTCAGTGATCTTCTGCTGAACAGGTATAAGTGATGATTGAAATTTGGTCAGCGCGGCATCGTAATCGGCTTTGTGGGCGCTATCGATCTTGTTCAAATCAGCGGTTATATTCTCCGCGATGGTTTGAATGTTATCAATGCCGTACCAAAGGTGAGGGTTATCCGGTAACGGATTACTGGCGACATCCGCCGCGGTCAGAACGATTTGATTGAGATTGGGCGAAGCAGCGAGAAGCTTATCCATCCACGTATCATAATCGGCTCCGTTCTCGATCACCAGTTGAGCCTTGCTGACTGCCACACCATCTTGCACGCTGGATTCATATTCATGCGGATCCGCATTCGGATCCGAAAGAATGCTGACCACCGACACGTGACCAGCTCCCAGTTGTTGAACGATATCCCCATAGAAATTTTCCGCCGCCACGACTGAAACCTTTCCAGCATTATTTCCAGATGAAGCACTTGCTCCCGAACAGGCGTTGAGCGCTAACGCTAAAGATAGCAGCGCCGCAGCTAACGTCCAGAAATTGTTGCGTTCATTTTTGTTCATTTTAGCCTCCGATTAAAAATATTAGTAAATAGATATGGATGTTGAATGGCAAAGCAATACCTAGCTGGACTAAGTGAAGTCCGCTGATAAGGGAGGAAAAATTTAATTACGCGGCTTGCCGCTTGAGGTCAGGGAAGATATGTTAGGGTGTGATACGTCACCGAACCGATCATCAGCACGATCACCACACCAGCGGTGATTTGCATAATGGGCTTGGTCGCCGGTTTTTCCGCGCCTGCGGACTCGGCTTTCTTTTTCGCTTCGATTTGTTTACCGTTAAGGGTGATGCCGGTGGTAGCTGCAACGGGAATTGCTGCACAAAACATACACATAAGTTTCTCCTTTGGTTACTTGCAATTTTCACATAAGCCAAAAAGCTGGAGCCAATGTTCATTGATCCGATAGCCCGTCTTGCGTGCAACGGACTTGATGAATTGATCAAGATCGTCTCCATCGAACAAAGTCGTTCGTCCACACTTACTACAAAGCAAAAGATGTTGATGACCTTTGCCTGCAGTAATGAATGCCTGACATCCCTGCGGCTGATGAACGCGCTGGATCAAACCGAGTTCTTCCAACTTTTCCAACGTGCGATAGACGGTGACCAGCCCGAGGGCGGGATATTGATCGCGCGCCGCATCATACACCTCGACCGGAGTCAGGGCGCGGCGACTATCAGCAACGATATCCACGACCGCGCGACGCGCGCCCGTCAGCCGATAACCGTTATCCTGCAATTGAGTGAGCCAGCTTTTGATCGCCATAAATGATATTGAAAATCATTTTCAATTATAGTCAGAAGGATAAAAAAGTCAAGGCTGATCATGGAAGCCAATGCGCCCAGGTGCCTTGCGCCACGACACGCGGCTGCGTCATCCCTTCTTCCCAAATTGCGACATTGGTGGTGTGTTGTCCGCTAATCATTTCTTCCTGAAACAATACTTCGTTTCCCCAAGGATCCCATATCGGTGTTTGATAAAAGAATTGAGGGTCATGCGCAACCACTGGCCCACCCAGGTCATTCGGTTGCACCAATAATAATCCTCGCGAAGTGAAATCAGGTGGAAGCCGCAAGCCGATAATAATCTCATCAGGATTTGGCGCCCAGGCCAATTCCCCGTACTGAAAATCCTGCGGATCATTTTTTCCGATCCAAACTGAGATATCGCCGGTGGTTACATTCGCCATTTTGATTTCTGTCCACGAACTTGAACCATCCGGCGAAGCAGCCTCATCGGTGAATAATATATTTTGGCTGTCCGACGACCAAGTGGGCGTCTCGCCTCCAGTGGCGCTTGGCAAAGTAAATTGTTCGCCCGTCGCAATGGATACGACTCGGATCACTGCCTGAACGCCGTCATAAGAAGTAATATATTTCCCATCCGGCGACCAGACGGGGCCAAAGCCGATGATTTGAGGATCAGAATATAGAGGACGGTTTTCTTCACTTTGAATATTGAGCACCCATGTGCGCGGAGCGCCGGTGGGCATGCTCGGAGTAATCGGAGCGGTCTCGCGCGTATAAGCAACCTGCTGGCTGTCCGGTGAAATGGTAGGCGAAGTACAACGGTCCGCGTCGCAGAGAACAAGCAGCCGCAACGAATTCCCATTGCGATCTACATACCATAAATCCGTGCCTTGTTTGTCATTGAGTGCTGAAAAAACCAAAAATTCGCCATTGGGCGCTGCATCAAAATCAAAGATTGTTTTATCAAAATTTCCAATCCGGTGCGGATATTTTCCATCTGCATCCACTGCCCAAAGCTGGAGGTTGTTATTGAATGAAGCAAGATAAGCGATTTGAGGTTGACGCACGTGAAGTGTCCAGAGATGACCAAAGCGCAGGAACAAATTCTTATTTCCCAAGGTTCCGGCATTTACGTGTATATGGTAATCAATGCCGGGTTGCAACGGCTTCAGCGGCGTGAAGCGAAAAGTCTTCGTATCTACCCAATCCAGTTTGCCAGGCGATTCTGGTTGAATCGAAAATTTCGATTGGATAATGGTTTGATTGACCGGCTCTGAAAATTTCAGCAGGATGTTTGATCGCGGACCAATCTCCCCACTGGCATCTGTAGTGACGATATTGACTTGAACGCCTTCCCAAGTGCCTACCAAAATCACGACACTGATGATGACAATCAGCGCGAAAGCCAGCCCTCCGGCGGCGAAATCAAGCGGTTTAAGGATGCGGAACTTCATGGATAAAGATAGGGCTGATCCGGCTGAGGCGTGGACTGAACGTAACTCGCTTCGATCAACGGGATGGGTTGGCCGCCCAACTTGGAAGCTTGTACCGGCCCCTTAACCTCCACCCAGGAACTTTCTTTCAAGTCCGCACTTTGATTCCAATTAACGATCATGCCGATCGCCGAAGCGTCCGCGGTGCAGCAGGTGATGACAAAACGACTCACGATGAATTGATTCGCTGGCAGGCGTGGATCATGATAAACAAAACCTGTCACCCTCGCCATCTGGCCGACATAAGGTGAGAGATCGTTGATTGAATTGAATATAACGATCCAATCCAGAATGTTGCGCGTGTCCGCCGCGGATTGAAACTCGCGAGTTTGCGAGGTCCCGACTAACGGCGCTGAGACGTTCATGCCGCGCGTGGATGCCGCTATGGCGTCGAGAGGATGCACCGGAATCAGTACTCCGATCAATAATGGAATGATCAAGATCATCAAGGCGCTTGGAGAAATTTTGTGCTGATGACTTGAGTCGTAATGCTCATGTTCGTCGGCCTTCGAATGTCGAAGAACAACGAACGTCATGATGGCAAGGATCACGATTCCAAAAACGGTCAGGGGCATGTATTGCATATTGATATACAGCGACAACGTACCGCTGATTATCTTGAATCCAATGAACACGACCAGCGCGAGCAAGATAGAGGCTTCTAAAAAACGATAGAGGCGAATAGACATAATTTTCAAGCGTAAAAATAATTGAATGCCAATCCTGCTAAGAGACTCATCAGGAGTGGAAGGAGGACGAGATAAAATACCGTCTTGCGGCGAAAGACCTGCAGGAACATCAGAATGCTTTTGATGTCCACCATCGGGCCAAAGACCAGAAAAGAAAGCACCGAGCCGAAGCTAAAGGTTCCCAGGAAGCCGAGCGCGATGAATGAGTCAACGGTGGAACAGATGGATAATAGAACCGCCAATGCCAGCATGATCAACACGGAAAGAATGGGGCCGCTTCCAACGGCCAGCAAAGAGCTTTGCGAAATGAACGTCTGCAAAATCGCAGCCAGCGACGCACCCAAAACCAAATAACGTCCCATTTCAAAAAATTCATCTGCACTGATGACCAGGGCCCGCTGAATTTTTTGTATAAAAGTTTCATGAGCAGGATGATGATCCAGAACAGGTAATTCCATTTTAAATATCGGCGCCCGCAGAATGTTGGCTGAATCTTTTTCGATGGAAAACGCCAATCCGACCGAGACCGCCATCAACAAGCTGAGGCCAAGCCGCCAAAATAACATTCGTCCCCAGCCGAATGCGGTCGCAGTGCTCAATATCACGATGGGATTGAGAACCGGCGCGGCCAATAAAAAAGAAATGCCGGCCGGAAGCGGAAGTCCTTTCCGGAAGAGGCGGCGCGCCAATGGAACCGTTCCACATTCACAAATGGGGAAGATCAATCCGAGCGACGCTCCGACCAAAGCGGAGGGCAAAGCAGGCGCGGGGCGGAACGCGCCAGCCAATCGTCTGAGAGAAAGACTTCGACCAATCCTGAGGAAAGCGTCCCCATCAATAAAAATGGAAGAGCTTCGATGAATATTCCCAAAAACACGGTGGCAAAAACAGAAAGCCGCTGTCCCAGCCACGGCCACGTGGAAGCAGGCAGACTGGTATAAAGAATGATTGTAATAACGCCAAAAAGAATGATCCAGATCAAAATGCGCGACAAACTATATCGCTGAGTCGGTATTTCCATTGAAAGGATTATATCCATAAACCGCTCTGGCAAGCCTTAGCCGAATATGAGAAGCCGCCTTTCACTTTCTTTGTCAGGCCGTTATACTCGCAGGCTGATAAAGAGGAAAAATGAAAAAAGTTCCGGTTTCTTTTATTATCGCAGGTGCAGTCATCATTTTGTTGTTCGCCGTTCTGCTGATGGTGGGCATTCCGTATTTTTTCGAGCCGCCGCAATTTTCGGGCAGCGCCGGGGCGACGCTCGGTTCGCAGACCGTGCTGGCGAGAATAACGCAGATTGTTGACGAGGGACAGATCAATCTCAATGGCAGAAACCAGCTTTATCAAGTGATGCAGATAGAAGTTCTGGAAGGGGATTACAAAGGCATTCCCTTCCAGATTGATTATGGAAAGCGGCAGGTACGCAACGATAATTTCCGTTTTGCACCGGGCGATGAAGTTTACGTGGAAGTGGATAAGACACCCAATAATGTGCTTCAGGCATATTACGTTGATTATGTACGCTCCCAGCCGCTTTTGATTCTGCTGATTGCCTTCATCATTTCCATGTTGATCATGGGACGCTGGAAAGGGCTGGGAAGTTTGGTGTCCTTGGGCGTCAGCATGGTGATGATTATCGGTTACGTGATTCCGCACATTCTGGCGGGAGAAGATCCGGTCAGGGTCAGTCTGATCGGATCTGTGATTCTTTTAGCAGCAACGTTATATCTGACTTATGGCTGGAATCTTAAAACGCATGCATCGGTTGTGAGCATCATGGTTTCTTTGTTGATCACCGGCGCGCTCTCATTATTCTTTGTATCTCTGACGCGTCTCACAGGTTATGGAGATGAAAACGCAACCTACCTCATGCAGTTTTCGTCGGTGCCGATTGACCCGCGTGGCCTTTTGCTCGGCGGGATGATTATCGGCTCGTTGGGCGTATTGGATGATCTAGTCACATCGCAATCGGCGGCGGTGGTGGAGATTCATGACGCCAATCCCTCGCTGGGATTCCGGCGCACGCTTCAAAAAGCTATGCGCATCGGTCAGGACCACGTAGCGGCTACCGTTAATACATTGGTGTTGGCCTACACCGGCGCCGCATTACCGCTGTTGCTGATCTTTACGCTCGGCAATGGAAGCTACAGCTATTTCATTAACTCTGAATTTCTGGCGGAAGAAATCGTACGAACACTGGTCGGCTCGCTGGGGCTAATCGCGGCTGTTCCCATTTCCACTGTTTTGGCAACTGTAATTATTCTCTATCAGGAACGATTTGGACGATGGCGTCCCCTGCTGGGTCCTGAAACAGGCGATGTGATAGAGCACGGTCAAGCAGATTGATTCAGAGAAATGGAAATAACAAAGCTCCTGCACAAATTGCAGGAGCTTTGTATGAAGGCCGGGAGGGTGGGCCGTTTCTCTTCAACCTTGAAAACAGTTTATAGGCTGTCGACCATCGTCGCGACTGCAAAGAGCAGCCAGCCAGCGGTCATAAACCAGAGATAGTGGCTGACCAGGGGCAGGGTGGGAACAAACTTCCCAAGAACCCCGAGCAAACCGAGAACGACCGCGATCCACCATGTGACCATTTTGGGTGCTGAAAGCTTCATGTTTATTCTCCTTGTTGAAAATATACTTAATTGATTTTGAACGAAAGGATGCTTACAATCTATGCCTTGGCCCGGAATAGACACAGATTGTTAAAAAGCTAAATCGCAACCTCATTTCAAACAATAGAACCCTATCAATCAGAAATGGTTTTGACCAAACCATTCACTTTACATTAGACTTTTCTGTTCTTCATCATTTGCTCGGCGATGGCAACCGATTGTTCATCGCCGCGTTCTTTGAGGTGCTGAATGACATTGGCATAATCTTCATCGTCGCGATTCTGGCTCAGTTTGAAACTGGCTTCCACACGCGTTACTTGGACTTGAAAACCCATTACGCCTTGCATTTGTTTCTCTGCAAAATCGGGGGGCAGAGACTCCATTCGATAATCGCTGTTTGTTTCGTATCGCTGGATGAGACGCGTGAGAATATTTCGTAGTTCGTCTCCGCCATCAATCACGCGCGGGAGGCCGTAAAGATGAACCGCGATGTAATTCCACGTTGGGACGTTGAGATGGTTGTACCACGTCGGCGAGATGTACGTGTTCGGTCCGCCGAACATCAATAACACTTCTCTTTCGGAATCAAACTTTTGCCACAGCAAATTGGAGCGCGCCATATGTCCGCTGAGAAGCCAGGTTCCGTTGGTGTCCGTTTGAAAGTCCACGAGAAGATGCGATGCAATGGGGACATCGTTCTCGGCCAGCACCAACGTCGCAAAATCGTGTTCGCGCACAAAGTCCGCGATCTTATTCAAATCTTCTTCGCGATGAAAATGAGAAATATACATTGCAAAACCTCTGTTGGGTTATTCCATTATACTGCTTGCCTTTTATTTTCTCAGCTTCGTTTCCAGCCTCTGACGGCGATGAGTTAATTCCTCCATCCAATGCTTTTGGACATAAACCGGTAGATCAGATTTTTCAATTTGCTTTTGTGCGGACTTTGTCCATTTCAACGCAGACTTCGTATCGCGCTGCTTGTGTTCATAATATTTGGCTAGCTCGATAAAAGCATAGATATGACCGTTGCTCGCGGCTTCTTCCCATAAACGAATTGCTTCATCGAAATCGCCTCGCCTCTTTTGCAGGACCGAGAGGCGGCGCACTGTCTCCACAAAATTTTCTTCGCTGATGCCTTTTTCTAGTCCGCGCTCGAAGAGGCGCGCCGCGGTATCCCATTGGCCGAGGTCCTCATAAAGTTTTGCAAGCGCCACCACATCCAAGCCGTGTTCAATTCCTTCATGGAATGGATCTTCCAGCATCTTCGCAGTATGACTCAACAAAGCCGCCATCGCGACCACATCCATGGCATTGTGATAGAACACACCCTTCAAGGGGCGCGCATCCCCGTCGCGCAGATAATCGAAATAAAGATAGGGAATTTCATAGCCCGGCACTTCTTCCACGGTGCGCGGTGCAAACAGAATGTTTTCTTCGAGAAATTTCAAAGCGCGCGATTCCAAGCGGTCGCGCCATAATCTTCTTGCGAGAGGAAGTAAATCCAGATGAGCGAACTCTTTGAATGGAACGGGAATGCGATGTAACGTATAACGAGTCACGAGCAGAGGCGCGTCGAAGGCTTTGCCATTAAATGTGACCAATGCTTGTGTTGACGCGAGAAATTCTCCAAGTCCTTCTAATAACGCGGATTCCTCCGATGGATCACGCATAAAGAATTGCTGCAATACGAATTCATCGTTGACAAACTTGCCAACGCCAACGAGAAATGCATAAGTACCGGTGCCGCCCGAAAGGCCGGATGTTTCGGTATCGAGAAAAGCAAAGGATTCAATCGGCAAATCTCTCAAGCGCGCGTCCGCTGCCCAAGCAGACATTATATTTAAAGGAGCTTGAAGTTTGATCGGCGCAAGTCCATGATGATAATCCGCGGCGAAACGTTCTTCATGGATAAATGTTTCTCCCAACGATGTTGATGCGAACGCGCCAGGCACAACCGAATCAATGGAAAAACGCGCGTCCGGTTTCGGCGTTGGAATCTCGCGTGTGCCGACCTTGACGCCGAGCGACTTAAGTTTATCTGCAAGCGAGGGCATGGAATTATTTTATCGTCACTTGAATCGTTGCAATGTCCACACGCTGGTCAGTGCGAACGACTTGCAATTGCACAGCATACAATCCGCTCAAACCGGTGGTATCCCATGTTGCGAGGACGTTATCATTGATTGGCGTGGTTGCATCGCTCCCAACTTGAATCCAAGCTTGCGGGTCAATTCCCTGACCGACCAACACGCGGTAACGATCAAAGTCTGCGCCGGCAACCGTACCTTTGATTTGCACTTTGCCATTCACTTCAGCAAATAATACGGGCGCGGTGATATTGACATCGGGATTGACTTGTGATGGCTGGATGGCATCATACGCGGTGGGAGCCATCGGCACGTTGGCGGATTTTGCCCAGTCTTGTGCCTCCGGCGGAAACATCATGAACACTTTGTTCTCAATCAATTCCGGCGGCGTGAATACCGTGGCAAGATATCCGGTCTCGCGATTCACAGTAAAGGTTTGATACAGATTATCCAATTGAACCGGCTCATTGCCATTCAAGAAAACTTCGCTGACGATGGAGGGACATTCTTTCGTGGGCAGTAAACCCGATGGATCGCATACATCCATAGCAGTGATTCCCGCCGGCATTGACCAACCCTGTGATGGAAGTGATTGCGATGCAGTTTGCATCAACGCGCTCCACAGGCCGATGGAAAGCTGTGGTGAAAGGCGCGGTGAATTTGATGCATGAGTTGCGGTCCACACGGCGACCAACCGCGCAGGAGTGTAACCAATCGTCCAAAGATCGCGGCCATCGTCGGTTTGACCATATTTCATGGCCGCGGTTTTTCCGATCTCCGACGAATTCGGGTGTCCCAAGCTGGGCCAGCGCGCAACCTCATCGCTCAAAATATTGTTGATGAGATAAGCCAACTGCGGCGTGGTCACCGGTTGGGCTTGCGGGTTGCTTTGATCCAGCCAAGTGGAATGATCCTGCGCTTCGACGCGCAACACCGTTATCAGGCCGGGTTGACCGTAACGCACGCCTTGTGCGGCGAAGATGCCATACGCTGAAGCCATGTCCAACAAATCAAAGTTATCGCCGTTGAGTCCAAAAGAAGTTTCGGTGCGATGAATGGCATCGCTTCCCATTTGATTTGCGACGGCTGTTTCGGGAACGAGATAATCATTGACCAATGCAATGCGCGCCCGTGCGGGACCGTGAAATTGTCCATCGGGATTTTGTGCATTGCTGGTTGACGGAATGTCCCAGACCAGAGAAGCCGGACTCATACCGCGTGTGAACGCGGTTAAATAAACAAACGGTTCCATCAGGGACCCGGGATCGTGCTCCGTTATATTAGCTGTCTCTTCGCCTCGAAGCGTTTCACCCACCGCCGCGAGGATTTGACCCGACTCTGGATCGGTAATGAGCGCGCTGGCAGAAGGCTCGGAAAGGTTCGTCCCCGGCGGCAAGGATGGAAGCAGTTGCGTCGCGGTACACGGCGTGCCTGGATCGGGTGTGTTCGCCAGACGATGAGCATAAACCAGCGTAACGCACGATGCCTGATTTTGCAAATCGTAATCGAGTGTTGTGATAACGTTCAAGCCGCCGCGTTCGATTCGTTCGCTGGTAAATTGTTGATTTAACTCATTGATTGCGAGATTGAGGAATGCCGGAGCAACCACATCCTTCGAGGCAGGAATCGGTAAATCAGGAATTGAGAATGGATTGAGAATCCTGGCTGCATCCTGGTCCGATATCAGCTTAAGAGCCTGCATTGCTTTGATGATTTCTTCACCGCGTTGCAATGCAATGTCGCGCGCATCGAATGGATTCAAACTCGGCGCTTGACTCACGGCGGCTAGTACTGCGCCTTCCGCAGGAGTTAACGCAAAAGCAGAGGTGCCGAAATAAAACTGCGCGGCCGCGTCCACACCAAAGGCGTAATGACCGTAATCCGCTGAATTGAGATACCACTCCAGGATTTGACTTCGTCCATATTCGGCCGTGATCTGTGCCGCGAGGATCCGTTCGCGGATGGCGCGTTGAATTGTCGGTGGTTCGTCGTAGAGCAGCAAGTCGGAGACAAGCTTTTGTGCAATGGTCGCATGAAGATTTGGGTCGTGCCAGCCATCGAGTGTGTAACCGGGGCTTGTCCAAAAATCAGGTTGGGCGATTGCCACCGTGGCTTGCGCGAGAAAGTCGGGAAGATGCTGCGGGCTTTGCAGATTGAGTGGAAGATAACGGCGCGGTGAATCACTGGCATTGCCGGGCACAAATGACGTCAAGAGATGCTGGCCGGTGCGATCATAAATGTGCGTGGGCTGAAGCAAGAGTCCATCGGGCGGATTGAGCAGAACGGGAAGAAGCGCAACGTTCGGAAGATTGCTGGTTAGATTCGCATACGCCAGCGCGGTCAATAAAATCAGCAATACCAATAGGAACGAAATGATTATTCCGATCCCAATGCCGCTCATCTGAAGACGCGTAGCGCGGGCGCGGCGTTCATCGGCGCGGCGGGCGCGGCGGCGTTGGACAACGGATTGGGTTTGCGGCATAAGGGAATTAAACCACGAAAGGGGAAACGTGGGGGATTTAAGCAAATTCACTACGGAGCGCACCGAGAACGCAGAGTCTCTTCATAAATTCCTCTCTGCGAACTCCGTGATCTCTGTGGTGAACTATTTAAGATAAATCAGTCCCTCAATAAATCTCCAAGCCAGTCTTTTATATTTGGTTTATCGGACTTGATTGAGTTGTCGCTTTGCACGGTATCATTTTGTCCGTTGATCAAAACAAGATGACTTCTATTCTCCACCCAAATTTCGGTCATCCAAACCGGAAGCAAATTGAGCCGGAATGAATCGACGGTCATATTTGCAGAGGAAGTGGAGGTCAATTTCACGAGGCCGGCTTTGCTAGGCAGGTCTCGTTTGACGATGTTTACGGTTTGACCGCGTGCATCCAGCGACGCGTCCGCCATTGGAATATCATAAAGTTCTGCGGGCCAGTCCGCGAGATAACGCGGGTCATAAGGTTGAACGGCTTTCAAATCAAAGGTCGGGATGAGCCGCATGAACGGAGCTGAACATTTTCGGCTGGCTGGAATCGGACAGTCATGGATCAACAATGGATAGCGGTCGTTGACTTGTATCATTTTGGGCTGCCTGCGTCCAAAACCAATATCGTCCTGATCAACCATCTCGCCCGTGTAATCAATCACACCGCCGAGATCAAACGTCCAGAGCGGAAGATAGAGTCCGCGCGGTTGCTCCACTTGCTTCTCCGGTTTGATCTTGTTTTCTTCCACCCACTTGATCAACAGTTGAACGGCATGCTTTTGATCAAACACAAATGGGATGATTCCATCCGGCGCAATCAGGTCTTTTGATTTTTCCAGGTTGACAACGTGCGGCGAACCACAATAAACACAGACAGCTGAGAGTTGATTCGGTGGCAAGATGAATTGAGCGCCACATCCCTGACATTGAAAGACTTGTTCCGCCAGCGGCTTGTCATGTCCGCGCGCAGTCGCCATCGCAACGATGAAATCTTCCTGCTTGGCAGGAGCCTGTGTATGGAGCGATTGGTTGCGCGCACAATACTCGCAGACCAATGATTGACCGTCGGGAGCAAATATCATGCGCCCGCCGCATTTGGGACACATGAATCTTTGCGCGTCGGTCTGCGACAAATGTGCGGGCGCGGCAGGCAACGCATCGGGATCAATGATCTCATCCGGTTTGATTTTGCCATCGAGGATGGCCAGCGCGCGGCGAGCGCGGGCATGTTGCAAATCGTTGGATAAACAATTCTCCAATGCCTTGCGCTTCTCATCCGAATCATCCGTGACCTGACTCAGCCAATACCAGGCTTCCGCCATTACCGCGTGATCGCTGCTCATGTAAGTGGCACGGTCGAAGTAACGGCGGGCCGAATCTTTATTTCCCGCCTTGGCTTCGATGATGCCGCTTTTCAAAAGTTCCTTGCCGTAATCATCGGCAATACTATCGTCGAACAAAACCTGACCGTAATTTATGCTCATTGTTTTTTATTTCTCACAATTGCGTCGGCCATCTTTGCGACACGCACCATATATTCCACATCATGCACGCGGACAATGTCCGCGCCGCGCGCAATGCCAATGGCAATTGCGGCGGCGGTGCCTTCCAATCGCTGGTCGGGAGGTAAGTCCAAAGTGTAACCAATGAATGACTTGCGCGAGAGTCCAAGCAAAACCGGAAAACCTAACGCGCGGATTTCATCAAGTCGGTTGATCAGCTCGATATTATGTTCCACTCTTTTGCCGAATCCAATTCCTGGGTCGAGAATGATGCGCTCATCCGAAATACCCGCTTCACGCGCCAGCTTCACACTATCCATCAATTCGCGCTTCACATCTTCAATTAAGTTTTCATATTCCGCGCCGATGTAGGCCTTGCCCAATTGAGTGCGCATTTCCACACTGGCGGGGTTGCTTCGATTGTGCATCAGGATCACGGGACATTTGGATTTCGCAACAACATGTTTTAATTGGGGATCAGCGCGCAAGGCCCAGACATCGTTGACAATCTGTGCGCCTTCGTTCAGCGCCTCTTCCACGATGGCTGCCTTATAGGTGTCAATTGAAATCAATGTATCAGGGAATTCTTTAACAATGACTTTGATGACGGGGATGACGCGCCGCCTCTCTTCCTCGACTTCAACCAGCTTTGAGCCCGGGCGCGTTGATTCCCCGCCGACATCCAATATTGTGACCCCCGCGCTGACAAATCTTTTTGCCTGTTCAAGGGAAACTTGAACCGGATCGCCTTTCGCAATGATCCCGTCCCCTGAAAAGCTATCGGGAGTAATGTTGAGGATGCCCATCACATACGTGCGGCTTCCCCAATCAAAAATATGATTGCCGATTTGCAATGGCTTCATGCAATTTGGTCAAGTGGGCGGGCAAGCCACGACTCGGCTTCGTTGATATCAGTAAAGATTTTCATGGCTGCGGCAGTTTCAGGCAAAGCGAGGGATGCAATCGTCCGAATCGCGGTTGCAATCTTTTCATCCGCCACCACCACGGCCAGACGAATGTTGCGCGCGGATGGATCGCTATCCACTTCGACGGCTGCACGAATCGCTTTTTCTGAAATGTTCTTGACTGCGCGTATATCGTAAAGATTGCGTGTCAAACGATCCGAGCCAAGCAGATGCTCCAGCGCAAAATCGTGCCATTCGCGGATGGTGGCCTCGGATAGATCGCTGAAGGTGAGCGTCATCCCGCCATCCGCGCGGCGGACTATGTTCAGTCCCACGCCAGGTTTGGCTTTCCAGTTGAGAGGTTTGAGATCAGTCATGAGTGCCTCCATCTTTACCGCGATTATATACTATTTGCAAGGATGAATATCATTGATATCCACGCTCGCTAATAATTCTTTGATCGTTTTTTTAAAAACTGGATGAATGAAATCAGAAGCAATATCTGTGAGCGGCACCAGCACAAAAGCGCGTTCGTGCAAACGCGGATGGGGAATCGTCAATGATTCGGATTTGAGAATGAGGTTGTCATAGAAGAGGATATCGATATCAATGAGCCGCGGACCCCAACGGAAAGATTGCTCGCGTCCAAGCTGCACTTCAAGCTGTTTGAGGCGCTTCAGCAGCGACTCTGGCTCGAGATTTGTTTCGCACTTAACTGCCATATTGAGGAACGCTGGTTGATTCTCATAGCCCCATGGCGGCGTCTCATAGACTTTTGATTTAGCGATGACATTGATTTCTGGCGATAATGCTTTGATTGCCGCGCGCAGCTTGGCGAGACGATCACCAAGGTTCGTGCCAAGTGCAAGATAAACAATCTGGTTCATAATGGCATGTTAGATTTTTTCAATCAACAAAGCCAGCTCATTCACCGTGATCATTCCCCAACGCGCGGATTTTTGTTCCAATTCATCTATCGTTTCTTTTACAAGCGCCGCGCCATATTTTCCATCTTTGACGATTGTTACATCTTTGGATTCAAGCTCTGCCGCGCGCAACGCTGACTCAATTCCATTCAACGAACGCGCCGCGAGACGCGCACGCGGCAGAAGATTCCATCTGCCGACTGCGTCGGGTGAAGCCAGCAATAGCGCGGTCGAAGCATTGGATTCCATGCCAACGACAATCACTACATCCGCGTCGAAGCTCAAGATGGATTGCGCTGCAAAAAAAGCCACGCGCAGACTCGATGAAACGGTAACCGCCGAACAGGTCAAGCCCGAAGCGCTTAAGATGTTGTCTGCATTGATCGCAAATAATTCATCCACGCCAAAGATGACATCCTGCACGCGAATGGAATTGATTTCTGCATTAGCGATTGCTTCCTTTATAGATTCGGAAAGATTCGCGCGTTGAACAATGGAAATGATGAAGACATCGGTATCGGACATCACATTTATTGCCTTTTCTGTGAAAGGAATCTATAATCTGTATATGAAGTATTATACAGCAGCGGCTTGGACGAGAAATCATATCTAAAGTGGGGATTGAAAAACACCAATGATATTTTGTCTTGGGACAGTCGCTTTGAGATACTGAAAATCTATTACTACTTCAAACATAAGGATATAAATTTGAAAACCCGAATGATTGGCTTGATCTCGGATTGGATGAAAATACAATATATGATTCATTTGAAAGCTAGAAAGTAAATACCAAATAAAGTTAGAAACCCAGGGAGATGAATATGACTGTTGTATTATCAATAGCAGCTTCAGATATGATGATTACAGCCGTAGACAGCGCGGTCACCCGCGACTTTGGCGATTCACGGGAATACGAGCAAGGAAGAAAATCATTTAAATTTCCAGGCGTAGGTTGCGTTACAACTTGGGGCTCGCGGGATGGCAATCAGATTGGCAATTTTCTCGAGCGAAAGATTGTCGAACTAAATCATCCATCTATAGAAGATTTAGTAGACCTTACTCAAAAGTATTTAAAGACAGAATACAAACCCGATACACTTGGACTGGACGATATTGACTATCACGTCTCTGGATTTGACCGCAATTCAAATCCAAGACTATTTCATATTTTCTGGGGCTTCGACCGACCTCGTCCTGCAAATCAAATAACCAGAGAATATAAGATATGCGATCACTCACCGCAACAACAGGGAATGTATTTTTTGTACAATGGCCGAAATGACCTCGCTTCTATGGTAATAAATACACTTCTCCGTGAAATATCAAATGGTGGCGATACAAAACTTAATCTTCGAAATCTACTTGATCGAGTTCTTGTTAGCAGATCTAACCCTCAGGTTCTCATCAGAAATTACACCTCAAGTTGGCCCACCGTTTCTTTATTTTATAATCTCAAGATCAAACAATGTAGCGGTCGTTAGAAATGATGCTTTGAATCCTATCAATTCTGACTATGTAGCGAAGGAAATTAGAAAACTTCGAACGTAAGGCTCAATAATGGCCTCATCTGATGACAAGCGCAGGTAATGTCTTATAATAAAACAATGAGCCGATGGAAATCCATCGACTCGTTGTTTTATTTCACTGCGTTAATGAAATCCGCGAAAAGACCGTAGGCTGTTTCTTCGGGCCCGGCGCCCATGCCGGGGCGTTCGGATTGGATGATCGCCAGGTCGCCCATCACATCGGTGCGGAATTCAAGCCCGGTGGTTGCACCGACCATTCCATACAAACTTGATGAAGCCGGGACCAACTCCGGTGCGACGCGCGCCTTGATTTGATTCTCGTTTCGTTCCGCGGACGCGACCAGTTTCCAACGCTGACCTTTTTCTTTTGCGCTTCGAATCATTTCCGGCGTGATGCCGCGGACACCGGTTCGATTCACTTCCAGCGGCGTGAACGGCGCATCCATCAAGACAGTGATCAGCGCCGCAACCTTGATCGCCGCGTCCCAGCCATCCACATCGTTGGATGGATCGGTCTCCGCCACGCCAATGCTCTGACAATATTTCACGGCTTGATCGAACGTCTCGCCATTTTCCATGCGCGTCAAAATGATATTGGTGGTTGCATTGATGATGCCTTTGAAGGACATCAAATCCGCAGCAGGCATCGCTTCACGGAACACAGAGAAGACCGGCGTGCCGCCCAACACCGTCGACTCGAAATAGAATTTTTTGTTTTTGGATTTTGCCAGCGCGGTCAACTCGCGATAGCCATGTACCACTGTGCCTTTGTTGGCAGTGATGGCGTGCATATTTGCATTCAACGCCGCGCGGACGTGGTCAATGGCGGGCTGACCTGTCGCAACATTCACCGGGGAGTTCTCAAACATCACATCGGCTTTGGATTGTTTGATGACCGACAACGAATCGTTCACGGGCATTGACGAAAAACTCGCAACCGATTGACCTGATTTTACAAGCGACAATGCTTTCTCGATATCGAGTCCATTTGGATTGACTGCGAATCCGTGTTTGCCGGTGGCGATGCCGGTCACGGAAAATGTGATGTCGTATTGATTCTTTAAGGTTGCGCGCTTGCGTTCTAGCAAATGGATCAATGCTTGGGCAACGTTGCCGAAACCGATGAAAGCGAGTTTGTAATTCATTGTTCCTCCATGATCAAATTTTATAATGTCATTGCGAGCGAAGCGACACTTGTACCTGCGCTGCAAGTGCAGGTGAGCAATCTCGTTTTTTTCAGATCGGGGATTGTTTCGTCAATTTGTCCTTCGACAAGCTCAGGACTTCGTTCCTCACAATGATATCAAACCGGCGGATATGGAAACGATCTTCGTCCCTGCGGTGGACGCGGAAAAACTTTCGATGTTATCAATGCTTTGGCACGCGACTTGAGCGCGGCGATCTCGCGCGAGCTGAGATAAGGCTGAAGGTCAGTCAGCAGGCTTTGGTTTGAGGAGAGATGCGAGATGCACGATAATAATTCGTCAGGGATCGGCTCACCTGCAAAATCCCAAATCACCGTCCGTAGTTTATCATATTCATGGAAACAAATCCCGTGATCAATCGCCCAAAGTTTATGTGAGTCGGTATCGAAGAAAACATGACTGCCTTTGCGGTCGGCGTTGTTGACGAGCAGGTCGAATAAAACGACCGGCTTCAATTTGGCTTTGTCTTCGTCGCTGAAATTGAAGTAATGATATTCGGGATCGTATTCGATGTATTGCTGGAGCGAACCGGAGCCGTGCGGACCGTCGGCGCGCAGCGTGGTGAACGGGACGAAGTGAAAGCCCAGCGTCTCGCTGACGATATATGCGGCGACCTCGCGTAAAGCAAGCGTGCTCTCGGGAAAATCCCAAAGCGGTTGCTCGCCGCGCGAAGGTTTGTATACGGCTGGATATGTTTTATTTTCATAATGAATATCAACCAGGAATGTGTAATTCGAGCCGAGCACGAACTGGCCCTTGAGTTTAATTTTGCCGTATTGGAAGACAGTTCTGAGAAGATCTATTTCAGGAGAATTGGACATTTACAAATGGCAATTAATCAGGTGACTCATATTTTAATTTCAGAAAGACAATCAGGCTTTGAATTTTGATTTATTAAAGTCACCACGCCGCATGGAGTTATTAAAGGCTTTGAGAAATCGAGATAATGAAAGAAGAAGGTCAATCGCACATTTCCATTCCACAATTCAGGCTTATTCTTTGCAGAAAAAGAATCTGCAATTACTTTTTCACCTGTACTATTTAATATTCTTTCATCCCAAGGAACTTGCCAATTTTGTTTTGGCTGCCCATTAACTTCCTGAGTAAATTCGGATAAATCAAATATGCCCTCTGAGTTTCTTACTAAGATTTCTACCAAATGTATGGACTCGTCCGCTTCGATGGGATAAATACCAATAACCTCAATGGTTGTATTCATAAATGATTAGATACTTAATGCAAATGCCCATTCTTCTTCGGGCAGAAGTGGCCTTCGGGTTCCATCGGCTGTCCGCATTGCGGGCAAAGCGGGCGTCCACGCTGTGAAACTTCCGCGCCCCAACGCGCCATTTTGTGGATCTGTTCACGCGTGCACCAAAAGCGGATGACCGCACCCGATTCGGGATCTTGATCCTCTGTCAGCAGTTCTCGCACCAACAATACGACTCGGTCGCGAACCTGATCATAGCCGAGTCCGATCTCGCCAACGCGGAACATCGGATCAACGGGCGGATTGATGTGCATCTGTTCTTCAACGTAATCGGACGAGGCTTCCTCGAGGTTGGGATTCTGCCGCGCCACTTCCACCAAAAATTTTTCGACACCGACGGCCATTGAAAGCAATTGGGTCTTTTCAATGATGACCGTGTAAGTCTTTTCAGCACGAAAGGCTTGAATGTAAAAAACGCGCTGACCCGGTTTACCGATGGCATCGCTGGTGATGTGATCGCAGGGATCGATATCGATTTCAAGACGAGGAGGCATAATTCCTTTGCTGGTTTTTTAGTATACCAGATTGATCTCCACCTTGCCTCCCTCATCGCGTCGCGATAGGATTAATTCATTACCATACCGAAAGTTTATTCATCCCTCTTGATTTGATAAACATCAAAATCGCGCGCCACCACCGCATTCGGATGAATGGATTGGGCCTCCTTCAAAACATCCCTCCCGCGATAGCGGCGCGAAATATGCGTCAGGATCAATTTTTTAACATTGGCTTGAACGGCCAGCTCGGCGCCTTGTTTTGCAGTGAGATGCGAAAATTGATGCGCCATTTCCGCTTCTTCTTCAAGATACGTGGATTCGATCACGAGCGCGTCCGCGTCTTTGCAGGTCTCGAGCAGGTTATCCGTTCTACCGGAATCACCCACCACAACGAGTTTGACTCCTTTTTCAACCGGCCCCAGCACATCATCCGGCATGACGCGTTTGCCATTCGGTAAAGTAATCGCTTTGCCCGCCACCAAGTCGCGTCGTTCCGGTCCGAACGGGACGCCCAGCTCATCCGCCTTCGCTGATAAAAATGGCCGCCGTTCCTTTCCTTCGAAAACATAGCCGAGACAATCCGGGCCGCGGTGCGTCACAGGAAAAGCCGTGATCGTAAAGTCTTCCGCATCGAAGAACATCCCCGGCTTGATTTCCCGAAAATGAAGCGGCATGGGCGTTTGGTTGCCGCGCAGGACAACATCATCAATCAAAGTACGAACGCGATCCAATGTGCCGCGTCCGCCGAAGATTTCAAGCTGGTCAATCGCCTCCCAGCGCATGAACGTACTGACCAAGCCGCCAAGTCCGAGGATATGATCGAGGTGACCATGCGTAAGCAGGATGCGCGTTAAATGTCTGAAGCCGACACCCGCCTGCAAAATCTGACGCTGCGTGCCTTCACCACAGTCAATGAGAAAACGATATTCGTTGTGCGTTACGATTTGAGCCGAAAGCCCGCGTTTTGCCGACGGTGCGGAAGCAGAGGTACCGAGGAATAAAATTTCAAACAACTAGAAGTCCTTGTAAAAATGGAATAAACAAAACGCCAAGACATAAATCGTAAAAAAAAGAAACTTTGTTCGCGTAATATTTTCAATGGTTGCCCAATTGTACCTTAAAGAAAACAGACCATTTGTGCTATAATTTTTATTTGTCCGTTTACATGTTGTGCGGTAAGCATGTCTTTCTTTAAAATCTTTTCCCCATCCAAATCCAAGAAACGCAAGCCTCAACGGAAGAGTCCTCCGAAGGCGAAGGTACAGGCGCGCGCCAAACCATTCATCCAATCAAAATCGCCAGAGCCAGAGTTTTTACCTCCCGCGCCATCGCTTTGGGATAGGTTTTCTTCGGAACGCAAGCTTGATCTCACCGGCATTATTCTCGCGGTCGTCGGCATTCTGATTCTACTCACGCTTTTTGCTTCCTCGCGCTCGGTATTAACAGCGGACCTGATGCGCTTTCTCGCTCAGATCTTTGGCTGGGGGATTTATGTTCTGCCCATTGCATTATTCATCTTTGGCGTTTGGCTAATCCTGCGCCGCAATGAACGGCTTCCGGCATTGTCGCTGGAACGAACCGTTGGAAGTATTTTGCTTTTTGTCTGGCTGCTGACCACCATGCACAGCATCATCGCCCAGCCCGTGATGGCGGACGCGGCAGCCCTGGACGGCGCAGGCGGAGGCTACATTGGTGGCCTCTTCGAACGCCTGCTATTTTTTGGTTTTGGTTTTTGGGGTGCAGTGATCATTCTGATGGCCTGGTTCTTAATCGCATTGACCATGATATTGGATATAACGATCCAGGATTTATTCAGCTGGATTGGAATCGTGTTCGCGCGACTAAAATCTTTGGTGATCAAACCATCTGCGGCTCCCGCGCCAACTGAAGTGATTGCACAAACCAATGGTTATACTCCTCTGAAAGAGACTCCTGCCGCGCCATCGATCCCACCGCCCAACTTTCCAACGGTGACCACAACCGTCAGCCCGCCGGTTATTCAATGGGTTTTGCCGCAGATCAATGACATCCTCGACGCGGGCAACGCCCCAGCGGTCAACGAGGAATTCATCAACCAGCGGGGACATTTGATCGAAGAAACATTGGCATCCTTCGGCGCGCCTGCACAGGTGGTTGAGATCAGCCGCGGGCCGACAATCACGCAATTTGGCGTCGAGCCGCTTTTCGTCGAGACGCGAGGCGGGCGAACGCGCGTGCGCGTCAGCAAGATCGCATCGCTCGCCGATGATCTCGCATTGGCGCTCGCCGCGCCGCGCATCCGCATTCAAGCGCCCGTTCCGGGACACAGCTATGTGGGTATCGAAGTTCCCAATGAGGAAATGACGCTGGTTGCTTTGCGCGATGTTCTGGAAAATGAAGCCTTCCAGCGAAATAAAACGTTGTTGCGTTTCGCACTCGGACAGGATGTGGCCGGGCATCCAATCGCCGCCAATTTGGAAGCCATGCCGCATGTGTTGATCGCAGGCACAACCGGTTCGGGCAAGTCGGTGTGTGTGAACTCGATCCTTTCCTGTTTTCTGTTGAACAACACGCCGGACGATTTGCGCCTGGTGCTGGTGGATCCCAAGCGCGTGGAACTGACCGGTTATAACGGCATTCCGCATTTGCTGTCGCCAGTGGTGGTCGAGGTGGAACGTGTGGTGGGCGCATTGCAATGGATGACGCGCGAGATGGACAAGCGTTATCATGAGTTTGCCAAAGTCGGTTCGCGCAACATCACCGATTACAATGCGCGCATGAAAGCGGAAGGTAGAAAGAAACTTCCGTTCCTGCTGATCGTGATTGATGAGTTAGCCGATTTGATGATGATCGCGCCGAATGAAACCGAGAGCGCGATCACGCGCCTTGCACAATTGGCACACGCTACAGGCATTCATATGATTTTGGCAACCCAGCGTCCGTCGGTGGATGTGGTGACCGGTTTGATCAAAGCCAACTTTCCGGCGCGCATTGCGTTTGCGGTCGCTTCAGGCGTGGACAGTCGCGTGATTCTCGATCAACCTGGTGCAGAACGATTGCTGGGACGCGGCGACATGTTATATCAGGCGCCGGATGCTCCTGCGCCGGTTCGTTTGCAGGGCGTGTTTGTTTCCGATCATGAGATTCAAAAATTAGTTGAATATTGGAAGGCGCAGGTCGCGGCTTCCACTCCGTACACCGTGACTGGTGCGCCCGTGGATGCCTTGCCGGAGAATGTTCCGCTTAAGCAAAAGCCATTATGGGAGGAAGAACAATCAACTGATGGTGATCCGCTTCTCAACGATGCGATTGACATCATCCGACGCGAAGGCCGCGCCTCGGTTTCGATGTTGCAGCGCAGGATGCGAATCGGTTATACGCGCGCGGCGCGCTTGATGGATGTGATGGAAGAACGCGGCATTGTCGGCCCGCCGGAGGGAAATACGCAGGTCAGACAAGTCCTGAACTACGGTCCCGCCGCGCCGCCGAAAGAAGATTGATCTTTGCAGATGGCTTTTCCAGCATGATGTATACTTTATCTACTTAACCTTCGAAGGTTGAGTCCATCGAATACGCAAGTCGTTAATTACATTTATTTATGTCAAATCAAAGCGCACGCATCCATATTAGCGGTATCGTTCAAGGCGTCGGCTTCCGGCCATTTGTCTATAATCTTGCCACTCGTTTGAGTCTCAAAGGCTGGGTGCGTAACACATCCGCGGGTGTAGATATTGAAGTGGATGGCGAACGCGATGTGTTGAATACATTTGTTAAAGCCTTGCGCGACGAAGCCCCAACGCTTTCCCACATTGACGAACTAACCGCCTCGTTCGGACCCGCCAACGGCTTCCCTTCATTCGACATTGTCCACTCTGAATCCATCGACTCTGCCTTCCAGCCAATCTCGCCGGATGTCGCCGTCTGTGACGATTGCCTGCGCGAACTCTTCGATCCATCGGATCGCCGCTATCGTTATCCATTCATCAACTGCACCAACTGCGGGCCGCGCTTCACGATCATCAAAGATATTCCCTATGACCGTCCAAAAACAACCATGGCAGGATTTAAATTGTGTTCCGATTGCGAACGCGAGTATGCTGACCCATCCAATCGGCGTTTTCATGCACAACCGGTAGCGTGTCCAAAGTGCGGGCCGCACGTTTGGTTGGAGATACATAATGAGCAAAATGCAAGAGATGACAACGCGATTCAAAAAACGCGGCGATTAATAGCCGAAGGAAAAATCGTCGCCATTAAAGGCTTAGGCGGTTTTCATCTCGCCTGCAACGCGACGAACGCTGATTCAGTAGCCGAACTTCGCAAACGTAAATTGCGCGTGGATAAACCTTTTGCCTTGATGATGCCTGATCTTGAGGCGATTGAAGAACATTGCTTTGTCACTGAAGCCGAACGCGAGCTGCTAAAGTCAACTGCTCGACCGATTGTTTTGTTGCGCCGCAAATCGGAATCAAATATCTGTAAAGAAGTTGCGCCGTTGCAAGATTTCATCGGCGTGATGTTACCGTATACACCTTTGCATTATTTGCTCCTCGAAAAAGCGGACGGTTTTCCGCAGGCCCTCGTAATGACCAGCGGCAACGTAAGCGAAGAGCCAATTGCCACGGATAACGATGAAGCACGCCAAAGATTACCATCGCTGGCCGACGCGTTCCTGATGCACAATCGCGATATATACATTCGTTGTGACGATTTGGTTGTGCGCGTCTTCGAAAAGGAAATCTATCCCATCCGCCGCTCGCGCGGATATGCGCCGTTTCCTGTCAAGTTGCCTTGGGAAGTTCCGCCGTTGCTGGCGGCTGGCTCTGAATTGAAAAACACATTTTGCTTTACGAATAAGAACTATGCGTTTCTGAGTCAGCATATTGGTGACATGGAAAATTATGAAACGTTGAAATCGTTCGAGCAGGGCGTGGAGCATTTCGAGCAGTTGTTCCGCGTCAAGCCCGAAGCCATTGCTTATGATCTGCATCCGAATTATTTAGCCACGCGCTACGCGCTGGAACGCGCCGAACGCGAGAACCTGCAAGCAATTGGGGTCCAGCATCATCACGCACACATTGCGGCTTGCATGGCCGAACATGGATTGGATGGCTCTGAACCAGTCATCGGAGTGTCTTTCGATGGAACCGGTTATGGCGAAGATGGCGCGATCTGGGGCGGCGAGTTTTTGATTGCAGATTACAAATCATATCAAAGGCCGTTTCATCTGCAGTATTTTCCGCTGCCCGGCGGTGACGCATCGATCAAGAAACCGGCGCGCACCGTGTTGGCGTTGCTTTGGTCGTTGGGACTTGAATGGGATGGACGCCTCGTTCCGGTTGCACAATTCAATCAAGAAGAACAGAAACTTTTGCATGCTCAATTAGAAAAGAAAATCAATACGCCGATGACTTCCAGCATGGGCCGTTTGTTCGACGCGGCTGCGGCGCTGGCGGGCGTTCGGCAAATCGTCAATTACGAAGGACAAGCCGCGATTGAATTCGAAGCATTGGCAGATCCGGATGAAGCCGGGAGTTATTCATTTGGATTGAATCAGAATGAAGTCGAAGTAAGAAGCGGAATGGAAGAATTAATAAAAGATTTCAAGGCGGGAATCCCCGTATCGAAGATTTCGGCGCGCTTTCACAACGGATTGGCTGAAACGGTTCGAATGACGGTTAATCAGATGAATCGGGAAACGGGAATTCGCACTGTTGCGCTATCCGGTGGAGTGTGGCAGAATTTCACCTTAATTGGACGAACTTTGTCACTATTACGCACAGATGGATTCACGGTATACCTACATAGACAGGTGCCAACGAATGACGGCGGTCTGTCGCTTGGACAGGCGATTATTGCCGCAAGCAGATTGCGAGGATAAGATGTGTCTGGCTGTGCCAGGAAAGATTGTTGAGATTTACGAAAAGGGCGGACTCCATATGGCGAAGGTGGACTTCGGCGGAATCTTCCGCGAGGCTTGTTTGGATTATGTTCCCGAAGCAAAGATCAATGATTATTGTGTGATCCATGTTGGGTTTGCGATCAGTTTGTTGAGTGAGCAAGAAGCGATGGAGACGCTCGATTTGCTCAAGGAAATCTCCAATATCGAAACGGAACTGGGGCCGGAAATAGCCACATGAAGTACGTTACTGAGTATCGCGATGCGGTTTTAGTGAAAGGCGTGATCGAAGAGATTCGCAGCACTGTGACGCGCCCGTGGACGATGATGGAAATCTGCGGCGGCCAAACTTACGCCATCGTTCGTCACGGACTCGATCAACTGCTTCCGCAAGAAATTGAATTGGTGCACGGGCCGGGCTGTCCCGTTTGCGTGACTCCGCTTGAGTTGATTGATAAAGCGCTTGTCATCGCTGCGCGCCCAGATGTGATCTTTTGCTCTTACGGTGACATGCTGCGCGTGCCCGGTTCCGGACGCGATTTGTTTTCGGTCAAGGCACAAGGCGGAGATGTGCGCGTCGTTTATTCGCCGCTCGACGCAGTGCAGATTGCCCAGCAGAATCCGGAGAAACAAGTTGTCTTCTTTGCGATTGGTTTCGAGACAACCGCGCCGCCGAACGTGATGAGCGTCTTGCAAGCACAGCGACTTGGCCTGACGAATTATTCCATTCTGGTTTCGCATGTGCGCGTGCCACCTGCCATCAACGCCATTCTGTCATCGCCTGAGAATCGTGTGCAGGGATTTTTACTAGCGGGCCATGTTTGCGCGGTGATGGGATATTGGGAATACCCTCCGCTGGCGAAAAAATTCAATGTGCCGATGGTGGTCACTGGCTTTGAGCCGCTTGACATTGCCAACGGAATATTGCAAACCGTTCAATTGCTCGAGGCACATAAAGTGGAAGTCGGTAACGCATATTCGCGGGTCGTGACGTTGGAAGGCAATCGATCCGCGCAGAAAACAATTCAAAAAGTTTTTATGAAATGCGACCGCAAGTGGCGCGGCATCGGCATGATCCCGATGAGCGGCTGGTGTCTGCGTCCGGAGTTCGATGAATTCAATGCCGAAAAACGTTTCAATGTGGAAACGATCACGGCGGACGAGTCGCCGTTGTGCATCGCCGGGCAGATTCTGCAAGGATTGAAGAAGCCGCATCAATGTTCCGCGTTTGGAACGATCTGCAATCCCGAGCATCCGCTGGGCGCGACGATGGTTTCCTCCGAGGGCGCGTGCGCGGCGTATTATAAGTATGGTCGGATTGAGATTAAGGATTCGGTTGCATCATGAGCAACGAAACGGTGAACATGGAAGGCGCGGTCTGCGCGCCGCCCTTGCCGCACAACGAACAGATCGTGATGGGACACGGCGCGGGCGGAAGGATGACGCATCAATTGATTCAAAAAGCATTCCTGCCCGCGTTCGATAACACAGCATTGCGTGCGGGAGATGATGCGGCGATGCTGGAACCCGCGGCTGGCGTGCAGCTTTCCATCAGCACCGACGCACATGTGGTCTCGCCTTTATTTTTCCCGGGCGGCGACATCGGTCGTCTGGCAGTTTGTGGCACGGTCAATGATGTGGCGATGCTGGGTGCAACGCCGCTTTATTTGACGGCAGGTTTTATTCTTGAAGAAGGATTGTCTATTGAAACGCTCCAGCGCGTAATCGCTTCGATGAAGGTGGCCGCGCAGGAAGCGAATGTTCAGATCGTGGCGGGCGATACGAAAGTTGTTCAAAGAGGCAAAGCGGATGGGCTTTATATCACGACCGCGGGCGTGGGTTTGGTGCGACCAGGGCTGAAGGTCGGCGGCGCGCAAGCCAAGCCGGGTGATGTGGTGATTCTCTCCGGTTCAATCGGCGATCATGGCATTGCGGTGCTGGGCGCGCGCGGTGAATTGGGATTTCAGTCCAGCATTCAAAGCGATGTGGCTCCGCTCAATCATCTCATTGATGCCATGTTGGATGCAAGCCACAACGTTCATGTGCTGCGTGATCCGACACGGGGCGGCTTGGGAACCACGCTGAATGAAATCGCATCTCAATCGAACGTGGGCATCGTATTGAACGAGCAAACTATTCCGGTGCATTCGGACGTCAACGCTGCCTGCGAGATGCTGGGATTTGATCCGTTATATATTGCCAACGAAGGCAAATTGATTGCAATGATCGCGCGCCAAGACGCCGACGCAGTGCTGAAAGCCATGCGTCAGACACGTTACGGAGAAGGCGCGGTCATCATCGGTGAAGTGACCGCCGAGCCGCGCGGACGCGTGTTGATGAAGACCGCCATCGGAAGTCAGCGCGTAGTGGATATGCTGGCGGGGGAAATGCTGCCGAGGATTTGCTAGGCTAATTAATAATCAAGCGTATCAGGCTCAAATCCAGTTCGGCTGTGATCTTGCTGTTTCCGACTAACCAACACTATGCAATATAAAATGTAGAATTTTAGGAAGCCAGAGAGCGTCCACGATGACTTTAAGATCCTGATAATAATTATTCCAGAAAGATTCAAGGTGGGAATACAAGACAGGGTTGTAATTTCGTAATAATTGAGGAGGAATATCAAAGCCTCCAAAGAAACCTATGGCAGCGGTCCATATCCCCAATCCAGCAACCCCTATCCAAAAACAAATACGAAGGTTGGGCTTAGATTGAAGCATTTCATCCATTCGCCAAACCAGCATAACCACTATCAGAATTAACAGTAAGTAGAAATCGGCTAAGTACCGCATGGCTCCATAAAAAAAGATTAGAAGATACATAATCTGTGCCACGGTGGCAATAAGAATTATTGCGAAAAAAGCAAATCTTCTGGAAAACGCGGGGCGACGCCTAAAATATAATGGCCTTAATAATACCGCTAAGGGAATACCAAGTGCCAACAGCCATGTGATTGGAGAGGAAGGTAAAAGTCCCATCATGACTGAGTCAAACTGCTTGCCCGACGATATCGCTGAAAGCCTAAGCTGAATTGGAAGGAACTGATTCGAAAAGGGAGACACTTTAATAAAAGGAAATTTATCTACCACAGTCATTGGAGAAAGAAAATATGAGTAAAGATTGGAAGGTATATAAGCCACTAAATAAAAGTGCTCTATAGGCTGTGTCAGTTGATAGGTTAACCCGGTTTCCAGGGGATTACCAAAACGGGCAAAATTGTATAACCCCAGACCCAGAGCGCACACGGCCAAAGGAACCAGGAGTAGGCATAATTTATTCCAGAAATGCTTTCGCTTGTCTTCGTACCAAATCCAAATTGTTATAAAACCAACAAAGAACAAGATGGAAACCGCAAGGTTATATCTCGAGCCCAGAGCCAATCCCCAACCTAATCCTGCGATTGTCAGCCAGATCGACTTGGCTGTTCTAGTATATATCATCCAGCTCAATAATCCAAAGAAAAGGAAAAATTGTCCCGCAACAATCGATGTTTCGTATATTTCGGTGCGCCCGAGAAGAAAGAGAAAAGGTATATTAACCAACCCACTCAGGATGAATATTATTAATGATGGGCCGGGCCCCGCGGGAAAAAATTGATTCTTAAGCTGTATCAAAATTATCAGCATCACAAAAGATAAACCGATGTAGGAAATGATTGTCATTAAGGAGTTGGGAGGCCGGGTGTGTGTCAACGCTTCGATGCCAGCCAGCACAAGCCCGGGTACCGGCCCCCAATACAAGTAATATTTTCCCTGGTAATATGAATAATCAAATTGATAAGGCACATGTTCGCGTTGTCGATAGCTATATGGATTTTTAAGTGCCATGAGTTGTGGATTAGGCTCTTCGAGCAGGGACAATTGCCCATGCAGAAACGACTCGCCCAGATTTATATAGTAATTGTGTTTACCTATAACCGGGAAAATTGGAAATTTACCGACCGAGGTATACCAGAGGGAATATCCTGCTATAAGCAAACAAACTAGGATTGCCAAGGGTATCCACAACGCGTCTAATGGGAATATCCATTTTGGATGATCTTTGAGTTTGGACATAAACAGAGAAGTTGAAATTAGCGTGAGATAGGAACTTGATTGGATTATAAATCCAAGATGTTCTTCTCAGCTTAATAAATATCGTTTCTATTTTATGAGAATTAAAGATCGTTTTGTGTCAGCGACCAAGCGTATTCTGGCTCAAATCCAGTTCGGCTATGATTTTACATTCTACAGAAGGGCAGTTGTAAACCTAGCGGTTCGAGGTTCAAATCCTAACTCAAAAGTTGGATCGGTTTTCGGGGCGCAGGTCAGGGGATATCCCTGCGGGAGGCGCCGAAACGGGAGTGAATATCGAGTTTGGAAATAGAAAGGAGGTTAACCAAGGATAAACTCTTGCAATACAATTGTTGTGTGACCATCAAACCTTTTGGGTGATAATGCGTAAGAGTTAAGAGTGAGCACCAGTAAATTTCATTCTGAGCAAGCACTTGAACAAGATGGAGAGATGGAGATCAACATGAATACAAAAAAATTCGTCCAGTTAGTTGTCGTCATTATGATAGTCTCGGCTGCCTTTGTGAATGTGGGTAGCGCCTTTGCCTGGGGCAGCAACGGTGGCTGTGGTGGTCGCTACTATGTCCAATGGGGTGATACCCTATCAGGTCTAGCCAGCCAATGTGGCACTTCGATCTACGCGATTCGAGCCGCAAATCCGGGCTTGGGTTCGTGGCTGTATGCCGGTCAGGTAATCTACCTCCCCAGTTCCTCCTATGGCTACTCCAACAATAGCTACTCCAACAATAGCTATTACAACAATAGCTACTACAACAACGGTTATTACCAGCAGTACCAGCAGCAAGGTTGGTATCGCCAGGGCGCGTATGGATATCAACAGCCTAGGAATCAGAGGTATGGGTATAACCGCTGATTTTTGATGCTTGCGGCGCCCTCTGCTCGCTGCTTGCAACGCAATATTATCCGGACGATCGATCCTTATAGTCTTTTTAAACTCGTTCTAGCATCCATGATCGCCCAAATTCATTCTTATTTTTTAGGAGATTACGGTCTCGAGTTTTGATCTTACATTCCAACCTGTTTTGAAGGTGAGCCCGGAAGGATTCGAACCTTCGACCGAGCGATTATGAGTTCGCAAAAACAATAGCGTACTGGAGATAAGATTCCAGTACGCTATTTTATCAACTTTACGCCGTCTCGTACTCACCTGCTCTTCGTTCACCGTCATCACAGGCCCAACAAGCTCGGTAGGCTCACCGACTAAACCGGTAAGGTTACCTTGAACGATGGATAGCCTTCCAACAAGCATGATAAGCCTACCATGAACGATGGAAAGGCTTCCAACAAGCATGGACAGGGTGGGATGAACGATGGAAAGCTTTCCCACAAGCATGGACAGGGCGGGATGAACGATGGAAAGCCTTCCCACAAACTCGGTAGGCTCACCGACTAACTCGGTATGGTCACCGACTAAACCGGGAAAGTCACCGATAAGCCCGGTAGGCTTACCAACTAAATTGGTAAGGCCACCGACAAGCTCGGTAAGCTCACCGACTAAACTGGTGTATATGCTGGCGGGGGAAATGTTGCTGAGGAATTTATTAATACAATAGCCGATCAATTCAAATCCTGTTAAGATTCTTTTGGAATTGAGCTTTTACGCTATATGGGAGTAATGTATATCCACTAATATCATCAGGGTTTTGAAGTAAAAACTTTGATTGAAATGATCCACCATTGTGCTTAATATTCACAATAACTATGTATTCACCGGTTGTTAGTGTGCGCTCGGGAACTTCTTCCCCAAATATCCATGTGCTATTGTGACTACATCCGATAGATCTTATATCATTTATAACGCGATAACAAACATTCAATTCTTCCCTTTCATCTACTGGAATATCGATATAACTTGAAGACTGTACAAGACCCAAATCGGTAAGGGTATCAATTTCTCCATGTTCAATAATATCGTTAATCGGTTGAGGATCAAAACTCCAAGTGATCGGCAATTCAAAAAGCTTTTTTCCGTTAACTATATCCTGAAACATAATTATGCCGTGACAAGAGAATACAGTATTCCGTGAAATAAACGGCAAATTGTGAGGTGGCGAGTTGATAAGGGCGGAGTTTTAGCCATCGAGTTTCACTTTTGTATAATAACTGGGTAAGAACAACTTTCTGAGGTCAGATTATTTCTAATTTCAATCTTGGTTTACCGAGATCGGAATACCACAACGCTAAAACTATACTAGCGACAGTTAATATAGTTTGAAATACAACGTCCCAAAAGGCAATTTTTGCTAATAGCGCGCTGATCAATAAAACGCCAATGATATCTATTATTATGAGAAACTGTGTTCTGGATTCTGTATTCATGAATTTATTTGGAAAAAGATTGAAACCCAAACGCTTAGAGGTTCTTATTATGTCATCTACAAGCTACAACGAGTCGCAAAAACAATAGCGTACTGGATTTTATATCCAGTACGCTATTTATCAACTTAGGCCGTCTCGTACTCTGCCTGCTCTTCATCCACCGCTATCACCGGTTCCTCGGCGGACTTCTTATCGAGGAACTGCATCATCAGCGCGATCACCTTGCTGAAATATTTGGTCTCGCCGCCTTTGTCCTCGTACTTGTCCGTCTTGAGCCGGCCTTCGATGTAAACCAGGCTTCCCTTCTTGAGATACTGCTGGGCAACCTCGCCCAACCGTCCCCAAGCTTCCACGTTCACCCATTCGGTATATTCCTTGGTCTCGTTTCCGCTCTTCCAGCGTTGCGAAATCGCAAGGCTGAAGTGAGCCACTTTTTTGCCGTTGGGCGTGAAGCGGCTTTCCGGTTCCTTGCCCAAACGTCCGATTAGTTGAACACGGTTTAGAGCTGGCATGTTTCCCGCCTTTCCTTCAGACTTTTAGAGGCAATGTTTTGTGTCATATCGAGTCTCCTTTTCTCTAAAAGAACGATTGTGGTTGGTTCGAACGGGTTATACTTTGTGCATTGCTAGCTTCCGGCAGGCGCCGCCGTGGATGGTTGCGTCCGCTTCAAAACGAGCATGCCCGTTTTCATCTCCACGACCTGGTAACCGTCAGGCACCGCATCGAGCGCACCTTCCTTGATTTCCTTTGAGAAGTAGAACATCTTGCCATTGGTGTGCAGGTAATACGTTGTGCCTTTCGAGTTGCTATGTGAGTAAGCCATTTAGATCTCCTTTCTGGATTTGGATGCCAAAAGTGTAGCACAGATTTTCTATTCCTGTCAACTAGGAGTTTTGTACTACATGGTACTGCGTAGGTATTTGCAAGAGATATCCTATTCTCTTCAGAGAGGACGATAAAGCACGTTTTTCTCATTATGAAAGGATAAAGCAGCATATGATGATCGTTTCCACGCTCGACGAACTGCGCTCCGCCCGCCTCCTTCTGGACGGGAGGCTGGGGCTTGTCCCGACGATGGGTTATCTCCACGAAGGGCATATCTCCCTTGCCCGCCGCGCCAAAGCCGAATGCGACCATGTTGCTGTGAGTATCTTCGTCAACCCGACGCAGTTTGGACCCAACGAAGATCTCGCCAAGTATCCGCGTGATTTGGACCGCGATCTGCATCTGCTCGAAGATGCGGGTGTGGACTTGGTCTGGACGCCAATGCCCGATGTGATGTATCCGCCCGGCTTTCAGACCTGGGTCGAAGTCGAGGAAATGACGCGCCCGCTGGAAGGCGCGCAGCGTCCTGGCCATTTTCGCGGCGTCACAACCGTTGTCACGAAGCTGTTCAACGCCGTTCAGCCGTCGAAAGCCTATTTTGGCCAGAAGGATGCGCAACAAGCCGCGGTCATCCGCCGAATGACGGATGATTTGAATTTCCCAATCGAGATTGTGGTTTGCCCAATCGTGCGCGAGCCGGATGGATTGGCCATGTCCAGCCGCAATGTTTATCTTGACCCCGATCAACGCAAAGCCGCGACGGTTCTATATCGTTCGTTGAGCGCGGCCAAAGCCGCTTACAAAAAAGGCGAACGCAACGCCGAGAAACTGCGGCAAATCATGAAAGCGACGCTTGCATCCGAGCCTTTGGCGCAAATGCAATACGTCTCTTGCGCGAACTACGATACTTTGCAGGAATTGGAAAAAATAACCGGAAAGACTTTGCTTTCGATGGCGGTATTTTTTGGGAAGACCCGGTTGATCGATAATTTTGTGTTGGAATAAATTATAGGGAAACTCAAACTTGTTCGAACCGCTCTACCGGAACAACAAAGAGTGAGACACGTTTCTCAGTAGGCGCACCCATTGCAACGGTTTCGCGAATGAGTTTGATGGCCGAATCCACTTGCAGGTCATCCACACCGAGTAATAAGGTCGCCACGCCGCTCCGCAGAAAGCCGCCCGTCGAGGCAATGCGCGTGACGCGATATTCCGCGCTGGTCATGGAGCGCGTAAGCGCATCGGCTTCGCTATCTTTGACAATCAGGATAATCATCTTCATGGCTATATCTCCTCGAATCGTTCAACCGGCAACGCAAATACGGTTGCACCGCCTACGGTTACAGGGATGGAGGTCGGCATGGGCAACGGCGCACCTTCCAGAGGCATAGATAGATATTCAACGCGCTGCCGGCAGGATTTGCGCAATTCCCTCAGCACATCTTCCTCGCGGCCTTTCGGCAGGCCGATCAATATGGTCGCGTTGCGCCGTCCGAGAAATCCGCCCGCGCTCGCCAGATACACAACGGGTGCGCCGAAAGAACTTACCGCGCGCGTGGCGACATCCAAGTCTTGCTCCTGCACAATCGCCAGTATCAAGAGACGAATCGGATTGTTCATAATCTGCTCCTCATGAACGATCATTTAATATTAGCATATCACATTTAAGTCATGGATACTATTAACGGATTGTTATCCGTGATCGTGATGGTTTTGCCGTTTCGAAAAGTGATTTCCGTTCGTTCCAAGCCGCGCACGATCTTCAGGTCTTTATACAAAATCGTCACCGGCCACGCAAATGGATTCTTGCCCTCGAGTCGCACGCGGTCATGAGACAAAACGGTTACTCCCAATGTTTGTAAAAAGAAGCCAAGGGGAGCCAGTCCGTTCAAGGCACCGCGTTCACCGAGTCCGCTTCCCGTCTCGGCATGATAGCGTTGATAAAAAGCATGGTTCTGCTTAAGGCTTTGGATGACCGCGTTCATGAGATGTGCCGTGAGCCGCGCAGCGTCATTTCTAAATCCATAAGACAGCAGTCCTTCTCCGATCAACAGGTTCCAGGGCAGATGAATGCTCATTGCGACCGCGTCCGCTTCGGGGTCCGGAATAGACGGCAGAGCCGGTATACCAAATGGTCGACCAAAATATTCTGCATCATTAAGAGAACGACTGATCATCACTTGAGCGCGCTGTGGATCGGAAATATGCGCCCACAACGGAGTGAAGAGCGTGATGTCTTCGCTTGTCATATTTAAAATATTGATCAACACTCGATCTTGTTTGTCCAAGCCGTTAATGCTGATACGTCCGATTTTTGTAAAGACCTTTTGCGTGGTCGCGACGAGGCCGCCGCTTCGCCACTGGAATTGATTTTCTTCAATCACCTCGACATCGCCCCGGCCTTTGGTCACCAAATCGCTGATCTCGACGGTTGGCCGTTGCGCCGCCGGATTTTTCGTCTGCACCTCGACCAACAAACGAACCGGCTGCTCGAATTGCAACTTGGGATGCATGTTGCCCGGCCCTTTATGTTTCGCGATCAATTTTCCGGCCTGACAAATCTTGGTGACGCGGTCCCGATAACTATATAATGCCGCGCGCGCGTCCCAAGCCGCATCCACGGAGGCTCTAAGTTTATCGGCCTCTGCTTCGAGCAATGCAATTTCACTATTCTTGTTTAATCGCTTTGCCATTTGGATCAGGCTTTGCGCTTCGTTATATAGCATGGCTTCCAAGGCGGGATCGTGCATCACTGAGATATCCGCGCCTTGCGACCATGGATGCCAGACATCGAAAAGCGGGTTATCTTCAAAGCCGGTTTGAAGAACGTGATCCCAGGCGGGTAAGCCATCGCGGTCACGATCATGCTGCGGCGAAAGCCAGTCCCAGAAAAAGGCGAGCAGTTTAGGAAAAGCTTCGCCTAGAAAAGTCTCATCTTCCGTTTGTTGAAAATATTTCCAAGATAAACTTGCAAGCAATGGCGCGGCCGATAATTTTCCGCGTTGACCGGCAATACCGGGTTTATGATCAATCGAGCCATCTTTGGTTTGCGTAAAAAGAAAATTATTGATCAGTCCGCGTGATAATTCCTGCATAGCTGGAATCACATTTGAAAGATAATAACTTTCCAGCGGTGTTTGTCCGCTCCAGCCCGGCGGATAATCGCGTCCGTCGCCTTTGTGAGAAAAACCCTGATCAGGTTGTCGGGACTGCGCGAAGGATGGATTCGGCAATTGCTTATCGGGAGTAAAGAACAGTCCCAATGCGACGCGCTGACTGAAGGCGAAAGCCGCATCCCAATCCAGATCGCCCGTGCGGATGTCGAGCGTGTCGCCCGCGTCCAGCAATTCGATGTGAGCGCGTTCCGCTTCCCATGAACGGCCAACGGTGCGCCGCGCTAAATCAAACGAAGCCTCCGCAGAATCAGATGAGCCAACGGCCCAACTTACTTGTCGGCTTGAGCCTGGATCAAAATCCAGCGCCAGAGTCAACGACGGATGCGGACCTGCACCAAACTGCGGGCCGCCGGTCATAAAGATGACCGGGAAGAGTCCCGCGGTCTCGCCTGTGAGAACGTTGACCATTTGTTGTTGAGAATCTTTCAGGGGCTGTCCATCCAGCGGAGTCAGCATCCCGCATAAGTCCACTGTAATCTTGCGTGCGAATGCAGTGCGGTTATTAAGAGTTAGTCGTCCAGCTAACACATGAGATTCGGGAACCCAATATTCAGCGGTGACTTCCAGACCCTCAAAAGGAGAACATTCCAGCCAGAGAAAGTTTGGATAGAATCGCCGCAGGGACGGTGATGCGAAAAATTCAGCAGGGCTGGTAATGGTTTTGCCCAGTTCCCCAAAGCGATTGAAGAGGCGCATGGCGCGGGCGCGCAATCCGTAAGTTGTACGCATGGCAAGCGCAGCAGGCTCACCCGCGCCAACTTCAAGTTCCCAAATATGATCATTCACGTAATCCGGCTTTGACAAACGAAAGTCGGCCGCCAGAGTGAGGGACAGCGGATCGCCGGGTCGGAGATTCCAATCGCGCATAGTTCTATTGTACGGTCAGATGGGCGGATGGTCAAAGGGTATAATTTGGTCAGATTCTTTATGATAAGGAGACGAACATGGGCATGTATTTTGAGGAATTCAGTGTTGGAAAAAAGATCGTGACCGGAGAGCGAATCGTCACATCCGATGACATCATGAAATTTGCGGATTTGACCGGCGACAACAATCGTATCCATACGGACGCCGAGTTCAGCAAGACCACGCCTTTCGGTCAGCGCATCGCACACGGACTTTTGGGCTTGTCACTCGCTTCGGGCCTTGCGTGGCAAACCGGGATTCTCGACGGCACCGTGATCGCGTTTCGTGAAGTGAACGAATGGAAATTCATCAAACCCATTTTTATCGGTGATCAAATTCAAGCTGAATTGAATGTGACTGAAACGAAAGCCCTGCCGCGCATTGGCGGAGGCTCTGTGATGCTGGAAGTTGAATTGAAAAACCAAAAGGATGATGTTTGCATGAAAGGCGTTTGGAATATTCTCGTTTTGTTGAAGCCGAAATAATCCAATCCAGAAAATCAAAATGGAATGACCGAAGATCAAGATCGCGAACGAACCCGCAAATTCTTTTCATCCAAAGAGAAAACACGCGTCACACTCGCGGCGTTCGAGCCGACGACCAGCCGTCGAAACGCGAACCGGCAAAACGTTCAGCGACGAAGCGGGAATTGGTTTTCTCGATTCAGACCGATCGGCTGTGCGATTCGCGTCTTGATCGCGCTTCTATTTATTTTAGTGATTATCAGTTTGGGTACCGTCTCGCTTGGCGTATACGAATACTATTCCATCGCCAGCTCACTTCCATCCGTCAGTGATTTGCAACAGCACACTTCGCAATTTGAAACCACGCGCATTCTCGACCGCAACGGTGATTTGCTTTACGAGATTCTCGATCCCAACGCAGGGCGCCGCACAGATGTGGCACTTAATAAAATTTCTCCGGCGCTCGTCGCGGCGACAATTGCCACCGAAGACAAGGATTATTACAGCCATCCCGGTTACGACGTGTGGGCGATCATCCGCGCCATCTGGCAGAATTACACCAACGGCGGGATCGTGTCAGGAGCGTCCACGATTACGCAACAACTGGCTCGCTCACTTTTGCTTTCCCCTGAGCAACACCAACAAACTTACTTGCGCAAAGCGCGCGAAATTATTTTAGCCGCCGAGATCACGCGCCGTTATTCCAAGGATCAAATTCTGGAGATTTATCTCAACGAGATTTATTATGGGAATCTTTCCTATGGAATCGAAGCCGCATCGGAAACCTACTTTGGGACGAGCGCCAATCAATTGACTTTATCTCAAGCTTCGTTTCTCGCGGGACTACCGCAGTCTCCCGCCGTTTACGATATTTATACCAACCGTGATGCGACTCTTGCACGCCAACAGGAGGTGTTGAACTTAATGATGCAGGTGAGCTATGAACAAAACTGCATCCATGTCAGCAATAGTAATCAACCGGTGTGTGTGACTCCGGCAGATGCTGCATCGGCCGCGGCGGAGACGCGCAATTATACGTTTCAGCCGCCGAGCGTCAACATGCGCTATCCGCATTGGGTCAATTATGTCCGCTCGCAGTTGGAAGCCAGTTACGATCCGCAAACCATTTATCGTTCGGGCTTTACGATTTATACGACCATCGATCCGACTCTTCAGGATTATGCCCAACAACTTGTCACCAATCAGGTCGCGGCGCTGGCAAACAACAATGCCACGGATGGCGCGCTGGTTGCCATTCGTCCATCCACTGGCGAGATTCTGGCGATGGTCGGCTCAGCGGATTTCAACAACAGTGCAATCTCGGGACAAGTCAACATGGCGGTCAGTGAAACGCGCCAGCCAGGTTCATCCATCAAACCGGTGAATTATGTCGCGGCCTTTGAGAAAGGCTGGACACCAGCCACATTGATCTGGGATGTGCCTTCGCAGTTTCCACCGTCCGGCGATCCGAACGATACGCATCCGCCGTATATCCCAAACAATTATGACAACAAATTTCACGGACCGGTCACCGTCCGAACCGCATTGGCGAATTCATACAACATCCCCGCGGTCAAAACTTTGCAATTTGTTGGTGTGTATGGCGATCACGGCATGATTGCGATGGCACAACGACTTGGCATCACATCGTTGACGCGCAACGATTATGGACTTTCTTTAACATTGGGCGGCGGCGATGTCAGCGTGTTGGAAATGACCGGCATGTTTTCCGTCTTTGCCAATAGCGGCGTACGAGTTCCGCCGGTTTCCATTTGGAAGATTGTTGATTATCAAGGCAACGTGGTTTATCAATACACGCCGCCGCAGGGCGAGCAAGCAATCAGCCCCGAACATGCTTATCTCATCACATCGATTCTTTCGGATAATCAAGCACGTGCACCAATGTTTGGAACCAATTCAGTTTTGAATCTCCCGTTCCCGGTGGCGGCGAAGACCGGAACCACGAATGATTTTCGCGACAACTGGACTCTCGGTTATACACCGGACCTCGTGACGGGTGTGTGGGTCGGCAACGCGGATTACACGCCGATGGTCAACACCACGGGCGTGACCGGCGCCGCGCCGATCTGGTCGCAGTTCATGCAGTACGCGGTCCCGTATGAAACGAACGGACAACCATCCTGGTTCACGCGTCCCGCCGGGATCGTGGAAGAAACCATTTGTGCAGAATCCGGCGCGTTGCCATCGCAATGGTGCAAAGGCGGAACGCGCACCGAAATTTTTGAATCAGACAAATTGCCTCTATCTGCGGGTCAGGATTTGCGCCGTTCCGTTTCGCTCGATACCTGGACCGGACTCGAATCTTCTCCCAATTGCAATGATTACACCACGTCGATTTAAACCGTGATGAATGTGACCGATCCGTGGGCACAGAAATGGTTTGACACCAAGGATGGAAAGAGTTGGTTAAGCGCCAACGATTTTCCGATTCCGCCGATTTATGCGCCACAACGCGAATGCACGAAAAACGATCCGCGCCCCGAATCTGAATTTAAGTGTCAATGAGGGCGACATCATTTCACAAAATATACTGACCGTCAATGGTACCGCCAATGCGACCGCGGACTTTCAATCATGGAAGCTGGATTTCGGTCTTACTGATAAACCGCTTACCTGGACTACGTTAGCGCAGGGAAACCAGCCGGTGGATAATGGTCTTTTGTATAATTGGAATGTATCGAATCTATCCGGCAACGTAATTGCTTTGCGTTTGCATGTGACTGGTACGAACGGCTATGCTGAAAAGATCGTTCACTTTAGAGTTCAACTTCCGTTTCCGTCTCCCCGGCCGGTCTTCACGCCTCTGCCAACGAATACAGTAGCTTCAATCCTTCCAACGAATACACCAACCCCAACCATCCCTCCGTTTCCCACTAATACACCTGCGCCGACAGATACTCCGTTCAATACGCCAACGCCATGAAAAATTTCGTTTTCGAACCTGGAGTTCAAAATGCGCCTTGAAAATTTGAACTGGATGGATGTTGAAAAATATCTTCAGCATGAAGATCAGACATCCTGCACGAGTTTTTTGCCGCCTGCCTCAAAGATATTTTGCAATAATAAAAGTTCGAATGATATTCTCATAGGAATTTCATAATCATGGATTGGCACAATTTAAAATGCTGTTACAATTCTAAGCTGTCAATAATATCGTCCCTAAAAGATTGTGAGGAAAAATGTATATTGATCCCAATACCGGTGGAATGTTGTTCCAGATTCTGGCGGCATCCTTAGTTGTGATTTCAGGTGTTTTGCTGGTGTTTTCAGGCAGAATCCGCGGCTTCTTTGCACAGCTCCGCCGGAAAATGCGAAAAGATAAAACTGAAGACGAAGAATAGATGAAGACGGTTATCCTCGGTTTCGACTCGTTCGATCCGGCGACCTTTGAACGGCTTCAAAGCGCTGGACGAATGCCCAACTTAACCAAGTTTGTAGATCAGGGCGGATATTCCCGTTTGGAGGTTTGCTCGCCCCCTCAAACTGAAGTATCGTGGACATCCATTGCAACGGGCGTTGACCCGGGTTCGCATGGCATTTTCGATTTCGTTCATCGCGACCCGGAAACATATATTCCCTACGTGTCCATCCTGCCAACTAAGATCACCGCATTAGGCGAGCAATACCAGCCGCCCTACACCACCAAAACTTTTTTTGAAGAAGCGACCTCGATGGGCTATCCGGCGACTGCCTTATGGTGGCCCGCTTTATTCCCCGCGCGGCCTGATATTCCAGTCGCGACCATTCCCGGGCTAGGTGCGCCGGATATTCGCGGTCAATTGGGCGTTGGCATTTATTTGACCACGGAACCGACTGAAAAGAAAAAGGTTAAAGTAGTTAAACTGGAATTGGCTGGCGACAAAAAATTCACCGCGACGATTGAAGGGCCGAACATCAAGTCGAAAGAAGGGATGCGCCCCGCGACGCTCCCAGTGACAATTGAAGTTTTAGATGATAAAACCGCAACCTTGACGATTGATAATCAAAAGATTCAATTATCGCTCGGCGAGTGGAGTTCCATTATTGAGCTCAAATTTGCGGCGGGCTTCGCATTCAATATTCAAGCCATCACGCAAGTCATCCTGACCGAAGTAAAAGACAAAGTTAGTTTGTATTCCCTGCCTTTACAGATTCATCCATTACATTCACTCTGGCTGTATGCCACGCCGTCGTCGCTCGTAAAGGATTTATGGAAAAAAATCGGTCCGTTCCTGACTTTGGGCTGGCCTCAAGATACAAATGCACTCGAAGATGATTGCATTACCGACCAGCAATTCCTCAGCCTATGCGAATCGATTTTTGAATCCCGCAAGAAAATTTATTTCCGCTTATTGGATAATTTCAAAGAAGGCGTGCTGGCTGGAATTTTCGATGATCTGGATCGCGTCCAACATATGTTTCTGCGGACCAATCAAGAGATTGTGGACAGCTGGTATTTTAAGCTCGATCAATTCGTGGGTGAGATTCAATCTAAGATTGATACGCTTGGCTTGCAAAAATATCGTTTCCTCGTTCTCTCAGATCACGGCTTCCGCACCTTCGAGCAGAAAGTTCATATCAACCGCTGGCTGGTTGAGAACGGATATATGACTTTATCGTGTCAAACCGAAACCCCGGAGCTCAGCGATGTGGATTGGGATAAAACCAAAGCGTATGCTTTGGGCCTCAACAGCCTTTATCTCAACATCGCAAGCCGCGAAGGCAAAGGAATTGTCAAACCGGAAGAAATCGAAAATCTTTTGGATGAGATCAAAACCAAACTATTGAACTGGAAGACTTCGGATGGCAAGCAGATCATCAGCCGAGTGTTGTTGAAGCATGAAGCTTTCAATGGCCCATATACGCGTCTCGGCCCGGACCTCGTTATTGGTTACGCACCCGGATTCCGTGCCTCATCCGAAACCGGTCTCGGAAAATCTGCACCTGTTTCCATGGAGGCGAATCAAGGTCATTGGGGCGCCGATCACTGCATCGATTCGCTGATGGTTCCGGGAGTCATCTTTACGAATCGCGATATCCGAAACATGCCGGAAATTTCTTTTCGAGATATTCCGTTCCTTGCACTGGGCAAACATCTCGACCAATCCTATATCAAGCCGCCTTCTCAAACCGGCTCTCACGGACAGAAAGATTTGGAAGAGAGATTAAAAGGCTTGGGCTATCTTTAAGAGAACCGCCCGCTAGATTGTGCTATAAGGGTCGCAATGTTAAAGAATATGTTTGGTGGTAAAACAACTCAAAGAAAAGATGATAAAAAGATTATCGTCGTCTCAGGCCTGCCTCGCTCTGGAACCTCGATGATGATGAAGATGCTTGAGGAGGGCGGCATCCCGATTTTAACGGATGCCGTTCGCGGGGCGGATAATGATAATCCCAATGGATATTATGAATTTGAGCTCGTAAAAAAACTACCCGATGGTCAGAACCAATGGCTGGCTGAGGCGAATCATAAAGTTGTAAAAATCATTTCCGCTTTGCTCGAACATCTTCCCACGAGTTATCGTTACAAAATAATTTTTATGGAAAGGGAGCCGCGTGAGATATTGGCTTCCCAGCAAAAGATGCTCGCAAATCGGAACGAGAAATCGGAGATTAGCGATACTGAAATGCAGGAGCAATTCCAAAAACACCTGGCCGCGATCAAATACTGGCTGGCAAGACAGCCCAACATGGATCTGATGTACATTGATTACAACAAAATGATCGCAAAGCCGGAGAATTATTGCCAGGCCATCGCAGATTTTATCGCCATCCCGGTTGATGTCTCCAAAATGCTGGCCGTTCCCAATGAACGTCTTTATAGAAACCGCGCCACTAAATCTTAAACTTCTTTAAGGTTATCGGCTTGACTTCAAGACAATTCGGCGTATAATTACGCTTGTTGAATGTGAAAATTGACTAAGAACCCGCAAGCGCTTGAGGATAAATTCCTCGAAGCGCTTGCCTTTGTTTGTCTCTCGGTCAGCCGACTATACGCTAAATAAAAACAATAATATAAGCTTCGTATTTCGCGACGAGGAGAGGAAGCAGTGGAAACTAAAGGATTAACCGCACTTCGCATCAGCTTGGCATCCCCCCAAACAATTCTATCGTGGTCATATGGTGAGGTACTAAAGCCAGAAACGATCAACTATCGCCGTCTTCGCCCGGAAAAAGACGGGTTATTCTGCGAGGCCATTTTTGGCCCGACCCGCGATTGGCAGTGTTATTGCGGAAAATATAAAAATCCCCGCTACAAAGGCATCATCTGTGAAAAATGCGGCGTTGAAGTGACGCGCGCTGCTGTCCGCCGTGAGCGCATGGGACACATCGCACTGGCAACGCCCGTGGCGCATATTTGGTACACGCGCCGTATTCCATCGCAGTTGGGAATGTTGCTTGATATCTCGCGCCGCAACCTGGACCGCGTGCTCTATTTTGCTCAATACATTGTTACCTATGTGGATGAGGAAGCCCGCAAGAAAGCTCTGCAGCGCCTCGAAGATGAAATCTCCGTTTCCGAGCGTGAGCAAGCCGCGGACGTCAATGCAAAGATCGCTGAGATCAAGACCAAACGCGATCACCGGCTAAATGAAATCAATCAGAAAAGGTCCACTCTGGAACAAGGGTATGACGAATACATTGCCGAACAGCTTGATCCGGTTATCCGCGAAGGCCAAAAACTGGAAAAGGTTTTGCAGGATCAGATGGGCGAGCCCGCCAAGAAGGCAGTTGTCTTCGAATTAACCGGCGAAAAGATTCTGGATGCAGCCGATAAGGTCGCCAGCAAACATATCAGCCAAGTTCAGAAGATCGTTCAGAAGAAACTGGAAGCGCTCGAAAATGAATTGAAGGATAAGCGCGCCAAGGAGCTCGAAGACCTCAAGATGGAAGCCGGCCGCGTCAAGGCCGATGCCGACATGAAGATGGAGGCTTTGCGCTCCCAGTTGGAGGATCAAACTTCGGTGTCGGCCAATCAATCCTCGCGTCAACGCGACGAGTTGATGGAACTCCGTCCTTTCACCTTCATCAGCGAGGCGCGTTATCGTGAACTCAAACAGCGCTGGGGACAAGTCTTCCGCGCAGATATGGGTGCCGAAGCCTTCTATGATATTCTGGAGCGCCTCGACCTCGACAAGTTATCAGTAGAACTCTGGAAAGAAGTCCGCACCACCAAGTCGAAGCAGAAGCGCAAGAAAGCCACGACCCGACTCAAAGTTGTGGAAGCGTTCCGCCGCTCGGGCAATCGCCCCGAATGGATGATCCTGACCGTTCTGCCGGTCATTCCGCCTGACCTGCGCCCGATGGTTCAACTCGATGGCGGCCGCTTTGCCACATCTGACCTTAACGATTTGTACCGCCGCGTGATCAACCGCAACAATCGTCTCAAGCGTTTGCTCGAACTGGGCGCCCCGGATGTCATCATCCGCAATGAGAAGCGCATGTTGCAGGAAGCAGTAGATAGCCTTATAGATAATTCCCAGCGCGGCAAGGCGCTTAGCCGCCGCGGCCGCCGCGAACTTAAATCTTTGAGCGATATGCTCAAAGGCAAGAAGGGACGCTTCCGCCGAAATTTGCTTGGCAAGCGTGTTGATTATTCCGGCCGTTCCGTGATCGTCGTTGGCCCGCAGCTTAAACTTTATCAATGCGGTCTGCCGAAGGCCATGGCGTTGGAACTCTATCGCCCATTTGTGATTGCGCGCCTCGTCCAGAACGGTTACGCCGCGAACGTCAAAGGTGCACGCCGTTTGATCGAGCGGAACCGCCCCGAGGTCTGGGAAGCGCTCGAAGATGTGATCAAAGATCGTCCCGTGCTGCTTAATCGCGCGCCGACTCTGCATCGCCTCGGCATCCAGGCCTTTGAGCCGATCCTCATCGAAGGTTCAGCCATTCAACTTCATCCGCTTGTCACCACCGCTTTCAATGCGGATTTCGATGGCGACCAGATGGCTGTGCATGTGCCTCTTTCGCAAAAGGCTGTACAGGAAGCGCGCGATCTCATGCTCGCTTCCAAGAACCTGCTCAAGCCTGCGGATGGCGAACCGATCATTTCCCCTTCGAAAGATATGGTGCTCGGTGTGTATTACCTGACGATGGAGCAGAAAGCCGCTCATAAAGGCGATGGCCGTGCCTTTGCCGATTTTGATGAAGTGGAACTTGCATTCCAGCTCGAGCAGGTGGAGGTTCACACTGAAATTAAACTACGGGCGACCACCTGGTTCAACGATAAGGGCGACCGCCTACCTGAGGCTGAAACGCGTCTCATCAACACAACGGTCGGGCGCGTGCTCTTCAATCGAATTCTGCCTCTTGAAGTTCAGTTCACCAACGAAAAGCTGGATAAAGGCGGCGTGAAAGATTTGATCGCCGATGTCTATGAATTATGCGGACGGGATCCAACCACCGAAGTTGCCGACAAGATCAAGACCTTGGGCTTTGAGTTTGCCATGCGCTCCGGCATCACGCTGGCTGTGGCCGATATTTCCATTCCGCCGGAACGAACCGGTATTCTCGACGATGCCCAAAAGCAAGTCGAAGTTGTGGAACGTGATTTCCGCCGCGGTCTGCTGACCGAACAGGAAGAGAACGAACGCGTGATCGAAGTCTGGCAACTCACCACCGACAAGGTTGCGGAAGCCGTTAAGAAACACATGGATCCCGATGGCAACCTTTCCGTCATGGCGGCATCCGGCGCAACCAAAGGTGGTTTCTCCACCGTCTCACAGTTGGCTGGCATGCGTGGTCTAATGGCTGATCCTTCCGGACGCATTATTCCGTTACCCATTCGCTCCAACTTCCGCGAAGGTCTGACTGCGCTCGAATACTTCATCTCAACACACGGCGCGCGCAAAGGCTTGGCTGATACCGCCCTCCGCACTGCAGACGCGGGTTATCTCACTCGCCGCCTCGTGGATATCGCACAGGATATCATCATCAACGAACATGATTGCGGCACGCCAGAAGGCATCTTTATCCGCCGCTCGGACGATGTAGCCGGGCAATCTTTATCGAGCCGACTCTATAGCCGCTTGCCCGCCGAGACCGTGATTGATCCAACGAGCGGCGAAGTGCTTGCCGAACGCGATGAAGTGATCGATCATGATCTGGCGCGAAAGATTGCCGCTTCCGGAATTGCAGAAGTCAAAGTCCGCTCGCCATTAACGTGTGAACTCCAGCATGGCATATGTGCCAAATGTTATGGACTCGATCTGGGCCGCGGTGACATGGTGGACCTCGGTGCGGCAGTTGGAATTGTCGCCGCTCAATCGATCGGCGAACCGGGCACGCAGTTGACGCTGCGCACCTTCCATACCGGCGGTGTGGCCGGCGGCGGCGCAGATATCACAACCGGTCTGCCTCGCGTAGAGGAATTGTTCGAGGCGCGCAAGCAACCGAAAGGTGAGGCCGTTGTCGCCGAGATCGGAGGCGTGGTGCGCGTCGTCCAATCGGAAAAGTTTGTCGATTTGCGCGAAGTCAGGGTCGAACACGCGGAAATGGTTCACGATGAATATGCCGTGCCCGAAGATTGGAAGTATCTCGCTGTGGATGCGACAGAAGTCAAGGCCGGCGATATTTTAGCGACCAAAGAGAAAGCCACCGCGGTTGCCCAACATGGCGGCAAGGTAGCCGTTGAAAAGAAAGATCACAAGATCATCGTGTCGTACGAACAGCGCGAAGAAAAAACATATGACATTCCTTCCACGTCCCGCCTGCTTGTTAAAGAAAGCGATCACGTGGAGGCCGGCCAGGCGTTGACCGAAGGTTCGCTCAATCCTCATCGTGTGCTCCGCATTCAGGGCCGTGAGGCCGCTCAAATGTATCTGCTGAGCGAGATCCAGAAAGTCTATCGCTCGCAGGGACAGAACATCCACGATAAACATTTCGAGGTCATCATCCGCAAGATGATGAGTAAAGTCGCGGTCAGCCGACCGGGCGACAGCAAGTTCCTGCCCGGCGACGCGGTGGATCGTCAGGAATTGCGCAGGCTGAACGAGCAGTTGCTCACGGAAGGTAAACAGCCCGCCAAGCTTCTCGAAACTCTGCTCGGTGTGACCAAGGCTTCCCTCAGCACCGACTCGTGGCTCTCGGCTTCGTCCTTCCAACACACGATCAAAGTGTTGGCTGGCGCGGCCATCGGTTCGACCTCCGATCCGCTCTTCGGTTTGAAGGAAAACGTCATCATCGGTAAGCTGATCCCTGCCGGATCAGGCTTTGTTCCTGATCGATTCAAAGATGTAACCAGTGATGGCTCCTCCTCGCAATGGATGGAGATCGGCGAAAGTGCATCTGCCGACTAACAAACAACCACAGAGACGCCGTTCGGCGTCTCTGTTTTTTATATATAATCAAAGCCGATGAAATCGCGACTTCATCCGTGTGCAGTTCCAAAGAAACCGGAAGGTCAGCCGACGCGCGGCAAGACCGCATCAAATCGACTCCGCCGCGTCGATAACTTCATCCTGCTTTATGAGCCGTCGCTTCTTTCGCGGACTGATGGCCTGTTTGCCGATTCCCTGTTCGTTGATCTCGGCTATGGTTTCGATCCGCGCACCTCGCTTGAATCCGCGGTGCGCTTTCGACGCGTGAATCCCTCATTGAAAATTTTGGGCGTTGAAATTGATAAGGAACGCGTGGATGCCGCCCTTCCTTATTCTAATGACATAACTTTCTTTCGTCTCGGCGGATTCAATTTGCCGTTGAAGGATGGTGAAACGGTCCGATTGATCCGCACCTTCAATGTCCTGCGTCAATACGAAGAAAAAGATTTCATTCCCGCTTATGAAAGACTTGCACAATATGTTCTGCCGGGCGGCTTGATGATCGAAGGCACATCGGATCCGTTTGGACGAATTTGGTCTGCAAATGTGGTGAGGAAGATGGATGATGGGGAATGGGGAATAGGAAATGGTGCATGGAAAATAGAGGCGTTGGTCTTCAGTACCAATTTTCGTACGGGATTCGATATAGAGGAATTTCAAACCATCCTGCCCAAGAACTATATCCATCATGTTTTGCCGGGCGAATTAATCTATGATTTTTTCACGGCGTGGAAACGCGCCGCGGCAGAGACCGTCTCCGCCAAAGTCTATGGACTGAGAGCATGGTTTGATACGACGGCTCATAGCCTGGCACACCATGGATATTCGATTAACTTGCAAAAGAGATTTCTGAATAGAGGCTGTTTGATTTGGTATTTGGAAAAGTAAAGCTTTGCGCAGGTTTGATGGCTGTTTGTGGAAGGGAGTGAGTTGAAACACAAATAAGCTTCTTATAAATTTTTCTACTGAGAACACTATCTTACAAGAATATCTTTTAATAGTCATAAAACTTTGGAATTACGTGTTTAAATATCTCAGTATCCAGAACTTCTATTACAGAAAAAGCTACAAGATGAAGAGCCTCACCTTCCATAAGAGTTATCTCTGCAGTTTGTTCCCCTGACTGCCAGTCAATTACAACTATACGGGGCTTGGAATCTTTCTCGTCCCATAAAAATGACCAATGTCCAACTCCATTTCGAACTTGCCTGAAAAGATCGGTGTTGAAAACATCGCGAACCTGACAAAGAGGAGGATAAATCTTATACTGTTGACGAAGAATAGAATTTAAAGGCGACTCTGGGTTCTTTATAATTCGGCCCAATGGTCCGTCTATAATAAGAAACGTAGGAACCCATCTCCCCAAATACCAGCCTCTTCTAGAAAGAGGTTGAAGTGCAGGGGCGGTATCTTGCCACTTAATACCAGAAGCCATAGCCAAGTTCGCTAATAATGTTTCAACCGTTTGCTGAATAATTGGATTTATGTTTAAGACTTCTTAATAGCTTTGCTAAAATCGTGATCCTTCACCTGAGTTTCTCACATGGTCTAAATTTCTGGTAATTTACGAGTAAAAATAGAATTTTCGGGACACTAACGGGAGTAGGGATAGGCTAAAATTGAATCCATGGCATTCATCCGGAAAGTCAAAACCGCCAGTGGGGCCACTGCCGTTCAAATCGCACACAAAGTAAAAGGCCAGATCGTCAAGATCATCCACATTGGAAGTGCCCATAACGAAGAAGAATTACAGGTCCTGCTTGGGTTAGCGCGTCAAAGGTTACAGGCCAACCAACTGGAATTATTACCTGAAGCCGGATCTTCACTACGCGTTGGGATCAAACGATCCTTTTCTGGATTGTTGTGGAATACTCTGCGGGAACAATACCTCCAATTGGGCTTCAACGAGTTGGAGGATGAAGTATTTGAGGCGCTGTGCATTGCCAGGATCGTGGAACCCGTCTCGAATTTGGACAGCCTGCGGGTTTTAGCAGAATTGGGTGTGGCCCGCTTCGACCGGAACAAGCTTTATCGGAGTTTGGTAAAAGCGGGGGAGCAAGATTACCGGACAGCCATTAGCCAGGCCTGTTTTGAACACGTTCATAGTCAGGGACTTAGTCTGGTGCTGTACGATGTCACGACCCTGTACTTTGAAGTGCAAGAAGAGGATGCCTACCGTAAACCAGGAATGAGCAAGGAACGCCGATTAGAACCGCAGATCATCCTGGGCTTGCTGGTAGATCGAAATGGCTTCCCGTTAGGGCTGCACAGCTTTGAAGGCAATACAGCTGAAACCAAGACCATCTTACCCGTGCTCGAAGCCTTTCAAGCCCAACACGGTCTGACCCGCACCACGATCGTAGCTGATGCGGCTATGCTCAGTGCGGCCAACCTCGCAGCTCTGACCGAAGCGGGTTACACCTACATCGTTGGCTCCCGATTGCACAAAGTACCCTACGACATTGCCGATTACCAGAAAACCGGGAAACTCAGCGACCAGCAAATTATCGTCAGTCCCCAGCAAGGGTACCGGGTGATCTACCAGTATCGAGCCAAACGGGCGGCCCTCGATCTCCGCAATATTGAAAAGCAGGTGGCCAAAGCCAACAAGGTCATCAGTGGGAAGGTTCCAGCTTTCAAAACAAAATTCTTGAGCATGAAAGCCAATAATAAACAGCTCAATCAGAAGCTGATTGACAAGGCTTATGCTCTGGCGGGGGTCAAGGGATACGTGACCAACTTGGATATCCCCGATGAAGAGGTGATCGCTTACTACCACCAACTTTTCCAGGTAGAAGCTACCTTTCGGATGGCGAAATCGGATTTGAAGGCCAGGCCGATCTACCATCGCAAGCGTGATGCCATTGAAGCTCACCTGACCATCGTATTGGCTGCTTTAGCAATCAGCAGAAATATTGAGTTGCAGACTGAGCTCAGCATCAAGCAATTTGTGAAACTGCTGCGTCCCATCCGATCCGGCATTGTGACCATCAACGGAAATGAGGTCCTCGCGGAGCCCGAGGTACCTTCATCGGTACAAGCCATGCTTGGAAAGCTAAATTCGGGACACTAATTTGAGAAACTCAGGTGCTAGAAAGAGGTTGAAGTGCAAGGGCGGTATCTTGCCACTTAATACCAGAAGCCATAGCCAAGTTCGCTAATAATGTTTCAACCGTTTGCTGAATAATTGGATTTATGTTTAAGATCTCTTAATAGCTTTGCTAAAATCGTGATCCTTCATCAACAAACGACATTCGTGTTGAATATCTGAGTAAGGCGTTTTTGAAGTTGCCCACTTGATAGCAATTCCGCGCGCAGACAAATGTTGTAACAATTCATTTAAAAGGCTGTCCTTTTGTGTTACTGACCATTGTTGGGTCATAGATTTCCTCAAAAGTTTTGAAAAAGAAAAATTATTAAGTCTATATGTAAGAACATTTAAAATGAAAGCTTACTTATTTGAATACTCCGCTGGCGCGAAGAACACCAGCATGATCAAATCTTCCTCAATCGAATGGAAGCGATGCAGCACTTTCTTCGGCACATAAATTACCGAGCCTGCCCGTACATCGCGCTCTTCGTCCGCCACTTTGATCTTCGCCTTGCCTTCCACCACGTAATACACTTCATCCTCGGTGTGCGGCGCTTGGATGTCCGTATCACCCACCAGCAGTTGATAGACTCCCATGCTCAAATCGGGAACGTGCAGGAATTCAAAATACGGTTTCCCGCTTCTTGATTGCTGTTTGATGACATTGAGCAGTTCAAAGGCTTGCATATCACCTCCGTAAATTATGCGTCACCAACCATTCTCCATGATCTATGATTTATCTTTCAGCCTTCACCAAATTCTTTAACGTTCCCAAGCCCTCGATCTCAACGACCACGTTGTTGCCATCTTCCAACTTGCCAACGCCGGAAGGCGTACCAGTGAAAAGTATATCGCCCGGTTCAAGCGTCATCACCGATGAGATATATGCGATCAAGGTTGGCACGCCAAAGACCATATCGCGCGTCGAAGCCATTTGGCGCGGCGCTCCGTTGACTTTGCAAGTGATGATCGCGTCAGAAATGTCGAAGTCGGTGTCGATCCACGGCCCGAACGGGCAGAAGGTGTCGAAGCCTTTAGCACGCGTCCACTGGTCATCCGTTCTTTGCAAGTCGCGGGCGGTGACGTCATTGCCAACGGTATAACCATAGATGTAATTCTTCGCATCCTCCGCCGTGACGTTGCGGGCGCGTTTACCGATCACGACCACCAACTCCCCTTCATGCTCCACCTGCTTCGACTGCGGCGGCAAAACAATGGTTTCATTTGGATTGATGATCGAAGATGGCGGCTTCAAAAAGAGCAGTGGAATTTTGGGGACTTCGTTTCCCAGCTCTTTGGCATGTTCCACGTAATTGCGTCCCACGCAGACAATTTTGCTCGGCTCGCAAGGAGCCAGCAGTTTCACGTCCGCGAGAGGCGTTTGGGCCTCCAGCCTTCGGTACTCACCGAAAGGGTCGCCTTCGATCTCGCCGATCCTGTCTTCCAACAGCCATCCATATTTAGGGGCTTCATTTGGTTTTTGATAACGTATGATGCGCATGGTTTCTCCGATTGTTGATTTGGTTGTAAGTGTAATCTTCAACTTGCCAACCTGCAACCTTCAACTTATAATATCCCGTGCGGGCGCATAGCTCAGTTGGTTAGAGCGCTTCTCTTACACAGAAGAGGTCAGGGGTTCGAGTCCCTTTGCGCCCACTCTCGTTTTCGACAAGGTGGTCACAAACTCGAAATTCCTTTGGAATGATTGGCATAGATCTAATTGCTAGAAAGCCAAATAAATAGATCAAAACCTAGAGTAGATTCGTTTTGGAATAATTTGTAATCCTGTGCTGGCCGCTTCAACCATCCGCCCAGATCTTGAAGTTAAAAAACAAACTCGCATAAGAAAGTAATTGCAACGGATGATCTAAGGAACCACTACAGCAATAAGTGTTAACCGTTCTTCCAGTCAACCAACTCGCTTAGCGTCATCATCCCATCCTGAGGAATCCCAGGAAAAACACGTTCGCACTCGCCAAGCGGGAAAACGCTCGATACGCCCCGGGCAGCGATCGCATCCCTCAGGCCTTCACGACGGTTCTCCGGGTATACACCCGCCATGGATACGCCGGCATGCAGATACGGGAGCGCATCTTCCAGGCGCGGCACCGGTCGTACCACTACCAGTCGGCACATAGGATGGTCCAGCATGTCAAACTCTTCAGGTATGACGACCACGCCTGAAGCGAACTCCCCATCTTTCGTATTGATCATCCATTCGGATCGGCTGTATTTGCCACGGCGCAACCGCTTGAGCGCTCCACGCTGTGCTGGCAGTACGAACTGTGGAGCAGCTGCATCCCAGTCGGCCAGAACTGCGCACAAACGGTGGGCATATTCGCAGGCCTGTTCAAAACTGGCCTCCAGGTACTGTACCTGCGAGGCGTTGCAGGCCTTCTGGTTGTAGATGAGGGCATCCATCGCACCACGAAAAGCTATAGAATCCAGGTTAGCATCAAACGCCTCCCGGCCGATCAAACTGACACCATAGCGCGGGTTGAAGCTGATCAGTTTTGTAGAGACTGCCCGGCTCTGTACTGCAGCGACCGCCTGTGGTGCTCCCCATACCACGACCCGGTCGAATGCTCTCGGCATCATCAGAATATTCTCCACGCTTTCATCTCCACCCTGCCAGTAGATTGCCGAAAGATTTCGAGTCATAGGATGGTCGGGAGCCGCCGCGTAGGCTGCCAGTCCCAGCAGCGCACCGGGCAGAGTGGCCTCGAACGGGAATTTGACTGCCCCGGCTGATTTGGTCAGGATCAGGCGAAGCGCTGAGATAAGCGGCACCTCCGGGGCGTTGCCGGCAGTGATATGCAGTTGGCGGGTAGGCATAGCTCGGATCAATGTTCGGACTGTTCCTGGACCAGCTGCCAGCGCGCTGCCGGGCAGAGCCTGTGCCAGGATCGGCACCAGCCCCGGGATAACATGCCCGGGCACTTCCACCCAGCCATCTAGAAACTGGCTGCCCGGCAAACCCCAAACAGCCAGTTCATTATCGATCGTGTTGCGTGCAGCCTCCCGATCCAATCCAACCAGCATAGCAGCAAAGGCCCCATCCAGATACGGCCGGGGTTGTTGGCTTGTGTTGGCGCACAACTGATGCACGCGTTCGACGGTAACCCAGTTATCTTGCAACTGTCCGGCGATCCGATTCAAATAGTCGAGGATGTCGGTCACGCGCAGGGAATAGGGACCCGCCAATAATCGCCCGAAATCCATTTCGATTAATTCTTCCGGGTTCAATGAGGGAAGAACCTGATACTGATACGAACCGGTGTATCGTAGCGTGCTGGGGTCAATCACCGGCTCACGCAACAGTTGTGCTTGCGCCAGCTTAACATACCCAACTTCAGGCTGTGCACTCGCAAAGGCCGCCTCCACCTGCGCCCGGTCGATCTCTGGTGGCACAACCAGACATCCTTTGATCAAGAACGGGACCCGAATTATTCCATCGTCACTAGTGAGCAGATGATATTTCTGACAAAGCGTTTCCATAAGATATGCCTTCCGTCTTCATGCCTTCAGCGAGGCCATGATCCCACCGCAGCCCTTTATTTCCCGGGAGTGTGCCCGGCCGATCTCGGTCACAGCTGGCCCTGACAAGCCGCACGGGCAATCGCCATCCACAAAGTGGACCTCGTCTCCGCTGATGATAAAACCTGGGTAGGCCTGCGCCAGGGAGTCCTGGAAGCCGAACACTCCCCGCAGATCCGTTCCGCGGACAGGTTCAAGCTCTTCATTGAATATCACTGGCTCGATGGTCGGTGGGATATGAAAGCGGCCATGATCGCAGCGCAACATGAAAGCGCTGATCTCGGTCATCGAATACCCTTCCAGGATGCGCTCGGAGGGCAGGTTGAAGCTCCTGGATATCAATCCCATCAGTTCCTCCCGGCTGATCCTGTCTCCACTAAATGACTTCCAGCCGCCGCCAAAGAGCACCAGACTGTCCTCTTTCAAGTCCAGGGGTTGATTCACTTCGAGAACCAGTTCGCACAATTCCTTGTATTGCTGAGGAGTGCCAAAGATGAATGTTTTCTGGCCCTGGTAAGTTGATTGGCGGATGCACTCAATCAGCCGCAGATAATTCTCAACCTTGCGGTTCACTACCAGCTCCTGCAGCTGACGCAGCTGGCTCTGATCCTGCCCGCTCTGCGGGCCGCGTGCCAGCAGGCGCAGGAGGGTGGGCGACAGATTGGTTTCATACAAAAAGGATCTCTTGCGGAAGAGCCCGGCCAGTTCCTGCTCAAGGGTCTGGTTGCCAGTGTTACCGCGGGCGAAATCCAGGAAGACCGCATCGTACCCTCGCAGACCGATTCGCCGGCTAACCCTGGAAAAAATCTCTGGCGGTAGCAGCTTTATCGCAGGCCGGTTGAGATGGCGCTGCCACCAAGTCCCGACCTTGCGCAGCAGCAAAGGGGCAATGTAACAGCTGCTAGTAATGGTGAACAAATTCCAACTGTCCCGGTCACGTGGGATGAAAGAGAAGTTACCCGAGGAACCTGAACTATACACTAGGCGGATGCCAGTCTGACCTAGCCGATCAATCCAGGCATCGATGGAATCTACGCCTTGTAGATCCACATCCACGCGTTGGTGAAAAACCTCTCCCAGCCAGGTGTTCATGCGCTTAAAATTGCCCTGATCCAACCAGGCCTGATCATAACTCTTGAAGATCTCATCTGGTAGCATCAGGTGGTGCTGGATCATTTCGATGGTTGGCTCTGGACCAATCCCCTCCTCTTGAGCGAAGCGGCGATAGACCGGGACGCATTCCAAATAATGGCCATGATTGGACAGGATGGCCGCTTGGCGCAGCTCTGCGGTTCGCTCTGGATCGAAGCCATCGCATAGCGCCCATGCCTGGGTTTGCTGGATGAGTTGTTTATAAATAACAGGAAGGGGATTTAACATATTTTTTGGCATAGCGAGTCACCTGCGAATGATATCTTCTGCTTATGGTTTGTATGAGGCAAATCTGCCTGACAGGTCGTTCTCATTATGCCACGTTTTTGAAGGGCAAGAAAGCGACAGCTATCCGACGCAGCCGAAACCAGGCATTCTTTGGGGAATACCTGCTCACGTTCTGCTCCAGATCTTGGTAGCCAGAGAAGCCAAAGTATACCGATCCCTTTTTCTACTTAGATCATCCGTACGGGTTTTGAGATGGTGTGCTTATGTTACCGCATTCCTTCTATATTGGAGTGGTTTAGATAAAGTAAAATAAGACCCGCAAACTATATTGCCGCGATACACGATAATTTTCCCTTGCAGATTCCTTCCGAGAACAGCGTGGCCCTTTGCGCCCACTTGTAATTTAAGCTAGATTGGGAAAAAGAGCGAAAGCTACAGCCTATTTGCAGCTTGTATGATCGGTACATTAAGTTGATCGACTTGCGCTCTAAGCTGTGCTCTTATTTTCAACGACTCCTCATCACAAACGGGAGGATTTGACATCTTATTTTCCCGAAATGTAAAAACCGTCTTGCAGAGTTCGAACCGCGCATTTTCAGGTTAGAGGCTATCGAAGGAGCGCAGGGAAATGCCTCATACCAGCATTGGTCGCCAGATACAGGCACAAACAAGGTTTGATTTGCGAGTCGAAAGGATGTGGTCTCAATTTGAGGATATGGTTTAACAGAGTAGAGATGCCCTCTCCACACCTTTGGTGGAATTTGCCCAATCGCTATCATTGATAGGACAAAAACCACCAGCACAAATTGAATGATCGGAATAAACCATTTGCTTATACGCTCTCTCAATCTAAATAGCAAACAAATTAAAGGAGCATAAAACAATAACAACAATGCAACCAAAAACCCATATCCGAATCGAGGCGCTGGTGCTTGAACAAACCAGAAAATTGCACCAATCGCACTTATAACGTAAACAACCCTGTAAGCATGAACTTGGCTCCGAATTTGTTTATTAACAATAATCAAAATCATGGTCAAAACAAGGCCAAGCAATATCCCCGCGAATAAGATCAATTCCTTTCTGTATAACATCCGGTACCATATTGCAAACCATTGCCCAAATGGCATAGATATTGCAAGATTTGCATCTTGCCCAGGGACGCGTGCCCATCCAGTAATAGCAATTGCAGCTTCCTTCACTAACTCGGGTGGAACTTTCCAGTCAAATCGAAATACATCCAGTTGTGCAAATGGAAAAATGAGGTATCCTGTTTCCACAACGTTTCTGATAATCCAGGGAAGAAAAACAATGGAGGACAAGAAGGTAAGAGTGAGAATTAGCTTGAAATAGAGGCCAGCGCGATCTTTCCACGCCCAATAGAGAGCAATCAAAAGAATAGGAAGAGAAGAAAGTTTGATTGTTACATCAAAAAAACTCAAAATGATGACAGCAATTATGCGCAAATCCACTTGCTCAATATGGCCCAACTCAATTTTTTCCATGGTCAGGAGGAATATGGTCCAACAGAGTAACGTGATGGGTACATCCGGTTCTGGCGATCCAATCGAACTCAATGATATTGAAGTATGAAAGACATATCAAAGTACCCAGGGCGATAATCCCGCTGAAACTCAAACCGTTGCTTGGTTTCTCTATTAAAAACAGACAATAAACTACCAAGCAAAGAAAAATGATCATACTTGGTACTTGATATAAATGCCAACCCAAGCCGGCAAATCCCCAAAAGGCTGCTAATAAGAATATCGTTGAATTGTAGCCCAATCTGACATGCAAATTAGCCAATCCAGGCACAATGCGATAATTTTCTATCCAATGGATAGCTTGGGCGTGATACAAACCTGTATCGTAGTGCGGAGGAGCATTAATTGCCAGAAACAACGCGTAAACCAGAAATACGCTTAATACGAGCCAAGACAAAACATGAATAGAACGAATTTGATTAAAGATAATCTTCAACCTAACAAAGACATACTTCCTGATTCCAATAACCAATAGCAATGCAATCAAAAGAAAAAACATTAATGCTCGTGTGCCGACTTCCTCGGTAAAATGACCATATTCCTAATAGACCTGATAGTAGCGCAACTCCTAAAAGAACTGTAATCGAAACATGTATATCATAATCTTCTCTTAACTTTAGGAATTTGATGGCAATAAACTCTAATCCCCACCCATACAGCAACGATAAAACAATACCTCCAAAAACTACTACAAGTAACAAGATCATAGCAAACCTCGAATTCTATGAGCGCACACAGATTTTCTTCTGTGTGCGCTCATAGAATTAATGATTGTTCGCCGCATGCCCAATGCCACGATTGACAAAGCCTATCGTTTTCATGCGCTCGGGATAATAAACTTTGCGTCCATCGAGGATGACCGGATTAAGCATTCTTGAGCAAAGACTTTAATTGATCGAGGTCGAGTTGCTTGAATTCATTCCATTCGGTCACGACGATCACGCCATCTCATGCGGATTAGTAAACATTTCGATATCGGGCAGAAGCGGACGCGCCGCTTCCATCGCCACGAGGTTATAGGCGCGGACCTTTGCGCCGGCTTCCGTTAAATGCTGGACGATATCAATGGATGGCGCTTCGCGCATGTCATCTGTGTTAGGGTTGAACGCCAGACCAAACAAGCCGATCGTTTTGCCTTTCAATCCGCCGACCATTTCACTGGTATGTTTAACCACCTCCGAACGGCGATCATAGTTGATCTTCATGACCGAGTTGAGAATGCGCGGGTCGAGTCCTTTTTCCTCGGCTATGAAGGCCAGCGCTTTGAACGTCCTTCGGGAAGCACGAACCGCCCCAGCCCAATCCTGCATCAAGTATACCGCGCTACCTGATTGGCCGTCAAAGGCTGTGGTGGCTACTTGCCTCATCCTTACAGATTTTGAGAAAGTTCCTTTATCTTACCGCATCCTTTCTATATTCGATATTGGACCGGTTCAGATAAAGTAAAATAGGATTTGGAAACCTTATTTCCGCTTGCAAATTCCTTCCGAGAACAGTGTGGCCCTTTGCGCCCACTGGTATTTAGACGAGACTCTCCTTATTAATCATCGGATTATCCACCTGAATAAGGGCCTTGCAACTCATAATAGAGACCTTTATCTTTGCAATTCAAATACCACCATATGCGAGTCCATCCATCGTCGCCGATTGTTGCATAATTTATCATGTACCAACTGTCTCGAACGACCGGGAACACTTCAAATCTTACGAAGACGGGTTTACCATCCCCAACATCAGTATAGACTTCAATTTCATCAATCCTATATGATCGTATTCGATCGTCCTCAAAAAAAGGTATATTCAGCCTATAAACCCCCGTCCAATCGTACAGATCAAGCTGACCAACCAGAGACTGCCTCAAATACTTCTCAATCATGAATCGCACTATTTGTTGATCGGAGCTACCAGCCGGTGTTTCAAACTTGAAAACCCGAATTAATACTGGAGGGGCTCCCCTGTATAGTGCAAGTATGTTGAAAAACCATGGAGGAGTTAGAAACAGGCCCATGGCGCCGGAGCAGATTATTGAGACAACAATCCCAAGAATGATGATTAAAGCTTTGGAGTTCCTTTTCATAATTCTCGCTTGTCGCGCAAAAACTGACCTACCCCAATTCCGTGTACCATTTCTTATATGTAAACTGCCTCCGTTCTGCATTGGAGTAATTTAGGTAAAGTAAAATAGAATTTGGAAATCATAACGATATTACCGCAAATCACGATAATTTCTATATGAGAATTCCTTCCGAGAAGAGTGGGGCCCTTTGCGCCCACTCTCCAGTTCGGAAGGTTACTCGCTAATTATCCACTCATTTGGGGCGACTAACATGCGCACACCCTCTGTGTCTATAATAGTGGGACAACTCCATCCAATAATTTAGAGTGCAAGGCGGTGGAGAAAACATGGTACAAAATACTGGCGATAAGGTAAATGAAGAAGTGCCCAACACAGAAGTAGTAGTTAAAGCAAAACGGAAACATTTCACCGGCGCAGAAAAACAGCGCATTCTGCGTGAAGTGGAAGCGTGCCGAGGGACTGGGGAGATTGGCGCCTTGCTGAGACGGGAAGGAATTTATTCATCCTATCTAACAACTTGGAAAAGGCAACGTGAGAACAGAGAATTAGATGGATTGGCGCCGAAGAAACGCGGACCGAAGCCGAACCCGGAAGCAATCGAGCTGGCCAAGTTGCGGCGCGAAAATGCCCGCTTGCAGGAGCGCTTGCGCCAAGCAGAATTAATTATTAGTGTCCAAAAAAAAGTCGCTCAGATGTTTGGCGAGACACTCGAGACACCCAATCAGGACGATCCGAGTTGATCACCTCAGTCGAGCAATTGGCAAAAAGCGTTAATCTGTGGAAAGCTTGTCAGGCGCTGGCGGTTCCCCGAAGCATGGTCTACCGGCGACGACAAGTCACCGAACCAACTGTAAGCGCTGAACCAGTGATCTCACCGCGTGCTTTAGCACCGATAGAGAAAGCGGAGGTCCGGCAGGTCTTGAATAGTGAGCGGTTTGCGGATCAAGCGCCGCGCGAAGTATTCGCCACCTTGATAGATGAAGGAACCTATCTGTGCTCGTGGCGGACGATGTATCGAATTCTGGATGAGAATCAAGAAGTCCGGGAACGCAGAAACCAACTGCGACACCCTAATTACGTGAAACCTGAGCTATTAGCCACAAAACCGAACCAATTGTGGAGCTGGGACATCACGAAATTATTGGGACCGACCAAGTGGACCTATTATTATCTCTACAATATCATGGATGTGTTCAGTCGGTACTCCGTGGGCTGGCTTATCGCTGAACGCGAATCAGCCAGTCTGGCTGAAACCCTGATCGCTACCACTTGTGTCCGCCAAGGCATTCAGCCAGGGCAGCTAACCATCCATGCAGACCGCGGCAGTTCGATGACTTCCAAACCGGTGGCATTGCTCATGTCGGATCTGGGCGTGATTAAGACTTACTCCCGTCCGCACGTATCGAACGATAATCCGTTTTCTGAATTGGGTTTCAAAACTTTGAAATACCGTCCGGATTATCCAACACATTTTGGTTGCCTGGCCGATGCGCGCAGTTGGGCGGGAGAATTTTTCCGCTGGTATAACTACGAACATCACCACGCTGGCATCGGATTGCTGACCCCAGCAGACGTTCATTTCGGAAGAGCTCACGAAGTGTTGGATCAACGTCAACAAGTTTTGCAGAGCGCTTATCAAAAGAATCCTGAGCGCTTTGTAAAAGGTATATCTATCCCCGCTCAATTACCATCGGCTGTTTGGATTAACCCGCCGGTAACTGTGATCCCGGCAGAGGTTTTGAGCCCCTCGTAATCGTAGGGGTTGTGGAAAAGTGGGCGGTGATGGTTCCGTCCACTTCTCCACAACCTTCTCACTTGAAAGGAGCGTTTTCTATCTACAAATACACAACCAATCTACACTAATCTTTGAAATTAGTTGTCTCAAATCATTGACACATTCCGACAACTACCGAATTAAGACAGGGTTACTATGACCAGAACTGTCCGCGTGGACAGTCAAAATCCACTAAAGGAGAGTGTCAAATGAAAATGAAAATGCCTCCCAAATATTATACCTGGGCTATGATTTTGTTTTTCATATTTGCAGGCCTATCCGCCTTCGGCGTATCGGGATCGCTCTGGGGTATCCTGACAGGTATCTTTGCCCTGGCCTCCGCAGTGCTACTTTTCCTAGACAAGTAGACAGAAGCGATCTCCATGAGACAGCCTTCTGTTTGGGAGGCTGTTGTATTTAAGCTTGTACAATGACTTTCGCGCATCTCATAGAATATTCCCAAGCCATGTTATTATCTTCCAAACTCCACCACGCCGAAATTATCAATTCAATCAGGCCATGGTTTGGCTCTTCAAGGTCATCCTGCTTGGCTAAGTAACCATTCTGCTGTTGAGCGTACTTTGACCGGAATGCCGTTCACTTCGAGCGTGTCATCGTTAGAGTCTGCCAAGATCATGGCGCTCTTTACATTGACTGACTGGACAGCCTCTGCTAGGGCGCGCAGCTCGCGCTCACGCGTGGCCGGGGCATCGAGGTTTTGGGTCACCTGGACCAGTTGCTGCTCTTCAGGAAGATAAAAATCGACTTCGAACCCGCTCGGAGTGGTGTAGTAGAAGATCTCCCGAGAGTGTTGGCGTAAAGCCAGGAAAACCAGGTTCTCCAGCAATTTGTCGGTGTTTGGGGCGAATCCGAAACCCACGGCGTTGGACAGACCGCTATCGATGCAGTAGATCTTCTTTGGTGCGATCTGTTGCCGCTTGACCGAGAAATCATACCGATTCAGGGTGAACACGAGCCAACTGTTTTCCATATAATCGATGTAGCTCTTGATCGTGTTCACACTTCCCAGGTGGAATTGATCTTTCAGCTTATTGAACGATACCAGGCCAGCGGGGTTGCTCATCAGATAGAAAGCCAATTCCTTGAGTACTGTAACCGCCTCCAGGTGGTAACGGGTGGCAATATCCCGGTAGAGCACATCATCGTACAAGCTCCGTAGCAGAGGCACTTCTGGGTATTTGAGCGCCTCCGGAATCCCGCCCATTTGCAGGTAGGCACCCAGAGCCGACTTCACCGCCCCTTTGTTGGCCGTGGTCATCCGCTGCAGGTCCGGCACTGGCTGGTCGCGGAACTCCAGGAACTCGCGAAAGGAGAACGGGAACAATTCGATCGGCACATAGCGACCAGTCAGGCGGGTTCCCAATTCCCGGCTGAGCAGGGATGCGTTCGAGCCGGTGATATAGAATTTAAAACCCATTTCCATGAACCGGCGGACAAAGTGTTCCCACCCGTTGACGTTCTGGACCTCGTCTACGACGAAGACCTTGCGTTCCCCGAACAGTTCGACAAGAGACTGGTACAGGTTGTTCGCGTCTTCCGCCTGGAACCCGATGAAACGGTCATCTTCGAAGTTGAGATAATAGAAAGCATCCTCGCCAAGCTTATGAGCCATCTGAGCCAGCAGGGTGGATTTTCCCACCCGGCGTAGGCCGGAGACGATCACGGCATGCGGCAGGCCAGCCGCTTGTTCCACGTCTGCAAGCCGGGCACGAGGAATGCCGATATCGTGCTTCCAGAACGAATCGTACTGTTCCAGAAGCATGGCTTTGATCTGATCTTCTGACCATCTGGCTTTCCAAGGGTTTTCATTCATAATGAAATGATACAATAAATTGTTTTCATTGTCAATGAAAACACTCCAAGGTGAAACGCCAATACCGATATTACCGCGAATCGCTATAATTTCTATATGAGAATTCCTTCCGAGAAGAGTGTGGCCCTTTGCGCCCACTTTTGATTCTCATTTGCATCGGTCAGGGGTTTCCTCTGAGAGGATCTACGCTTCGCTTCGACGCTCTTGTTGCGCCTATCCATATAAAACAGGTGAAGCAATTCATTGCTTCACCTGTTTTATTATTTCTGATTCCGACTTAAGGTCGTTATGGGGTCGGTTGTGGTGTGGGTCGTCCTTGCCACCCACCCGTATGAGTATGAGAGCCTCCAGATTCGCCAAAACCAAGTCCAAAGAAGCCTGGCCCATTCAGGTAGCCTGCGTTGAGGCCCTGAAGCAACCAAGTTGCCTTAGCTTGAGTCATCTTGCCAGCGGTGACAGCCTGATTGATCTGCGCCGTCAATTGTGCATTCCGTGCGGTTTGGATCGCTTGCTGCACCGTTTGCAGATTGACATTCTTCTCGGTTGCGATGGCTGATAAAGTCTTGCCGCTTTTCAATTCAGCGGAAAGATCTGTGGTCGTGATGCCAAGGGCTTGCGCAGCCGCCGCCAGTTCGGTCGGCCCGAGGTGAGATCCGCGCATGCCGTTGCTTGATCCGCCCCGCGGCCCCGCAGGCGTGGGACTCTGCGCGTAAACGGCAATCGCCCCAATGCTGGCTACCATCACCGCCGCGGTCAGCACGCTTCCTACAATTATTGATAGTTTCTTATTCATAGTTTTGTGATACATCCTTTTATCATAGATTTTTTTGCTTCAGGTTGATGATATACCTTCAACGTGACGATATGATTAACTTGCTGTGCGAACATTATTTGTATTCAAAAATCTTCGATTTTAAAGGGGTTTTTATGGATGGAGGTGCCATTTCTCATTTGACCCTTCTCCCTCCCGTCTAGCAATTCAATTGACCTGACAATTAGCGCATTCGCTCCATGACCGTCAAGGACGAATCCAATGACTGATTTTCTTTTCCACGGCAAACTTACCGAACTTGACCTACGATGTTTTTGAATAACCCAATTAGAGCAGGAACGCCAGGCCCAAAAGTTGGTTTTGATTCCATCTGAATCAATTGCTCCACTCTCCGTGTGCGAAATGCTTGGTTCTGCCTTCCAGAATATTTACGCGGAAGGCTATCCCGATGAAGAGATCCTCGATTACCCCGCGCGGCTGGCTCATTGTCGTCGCAGTGGCCACCCGCGCTATTACAAAGGCGTGGAATATGCCGATGTGGTCGAATCACTGGCGAGTCGACGCGCGTCGGCTAGTAATTTGATCTGGCAAAAGCGCACAGAGTTTCAATATCATCCTTGAGATAAGGTTTCCCTTAACATTGATAATTACAATATAAAAATATCCGTAAGTTTGACAACGACCTACCAGCATGATATAAACCAGGCAATCCTTACTCCATTTTGCAACGACTGAATTTAATGACCTATCGATCCTTGTTGAAGCGAATGCATTGGATGAACGTTATGGAAGAAAAATGCTTGCGATATTAAAAAATCGTTTCCCCCCCGTTCAGCAAATTCTAGCGATCTATGGATTGGTTTCACTGATTGTTTATTGCTGGACCTTAATATGGTTCTTTTGGAAATTACCAAGCTGGGAATATTTCATGACCGCGGGGGAAATAGCCATTGTACTTGCTTATGCCATGGCGACCAATTTCTTAGAAAGCCTGACCGTATTATTAATGCCATTATTCCTTTGTGCGGTCTTGCCTGCAAAATGGTTCAAAGATTTTTTTCTATCGAGAGGTTCCGCGCTGGTAATCTTGGGCTTGGGATATATGATGTACATCTCTTTGCACATCACTTCCAATGACGATAGTTACCCGACAAATATCGTTCGCCTGATTCCTGTCATCGGTCTCTTGATACTCGTATTGAGTTTCCTGGCTGGAAGAATCAGCCTCTTGCGCAAGATCTTTGAAGAACTTGCGGACCGAGCAATTATTTTTGCCTACATTTTTTTGCCTGTGGGTTTTATTTCGCTGCTGGTTGTTATTGCAAAGAACATTTTTAGGAGTTAATGGTATGCATCTTTTCAGCAGACGTGATTTTTTGAAGTTATCCGCTTTAATACCTATCAGTGCCGCCCTTCCCCCGTGGGCCAAGAACTTAGTTTTTCCGAAAAGAATCGGTCAAATTAACTCTCCTACCAATATCATCATTGTTTTATTCGATGCGATGAGCGCTAGAAATCTATCCGTTTATGGTTACCCGCGCAACACGACACCGAATTTAGTTCGATTTGCCAGCCGGGCAAATGTTTATCACTCGCATTACTCTGCAGGAAACTTCACAACCCCCGGAACGACCTCCCTGCTAACCGGCTTATATCCCTGGACGCATCGGGCCATTAACATCTCGGGACTTATGGTGAGGAACCTGACGAGCAGGAACATCTTTAATCTAGTTACGGGAAAATATAAGCGCCTGGCCTTTACTCAAAATTTATTCGCAAATTATATAATAAGCCAATTTCAATCGGATATTGATATTCGCCTTTCACCTTCATCCTTCGATTTAGCAAACGGCATTGTCGGCGAGTGGTTCAAAAATGATCTATCAAGTGGCTATCGCTCATTTGACGACTTTCTTTTTAAGTTTGATACCAATTCTTCCAATCCAGCTTCCGCATCGCTTATTTTTGGAACCATTCAAAGGCTATATTTTCTGAGACAGGTCATCCTGGCACAGAGTACATACTCGCAACAGTATCCTATAGGCTTGCCCAACACAGATAATTATCCAATTTATTATCGCATCGAAAATGTTTTCGACGGTTTGATTTCGAGTATAAAAAATATCAAGACGCCGACCTTTGCCTATTTTCATGTTTACCCGCCCCATGAACCATACCGACCCAGTAAAGACTTCTTTACTTTATTCTTTGATAGCTATAAGCCCATCCAAAAACCTCAACACTCTCTGGGGCACCAAGTGAGTCCCCAAGAAGAACTAAAACAACGTAGACGGTATGATGAATATGTCGCCGATGCGGATTCTCAATTTGGCCGTTTATTAAATGTTCTTGAGCAGTCTGGCTTTCTTGAGAACAGCGTGATAATTGTCACTGCAGATCACGGTCAAATGTTTGAGAGGGGCGAACAAGGTCATTTTACGCCTTTGCTCTACGATCCTGTACTTCGTGTTCCATTGCTCATCTCCACACCCGGTCAACAGAACAGAAACGATATCCATCAGCCGACCAACAGCGTGGATGTGTTACCGACCCTCCTTCATTTATCCGATGTGCCAATCCCAGATTGGTGCGAAGGGACCTTGCTGCCCGGCTTAGGTGGAACATATGATCCTCAAAGGAGCACGTTCTCGATAGAGGCAAAGCTTAATCCGGCATTTGCGCCTCTCAAGATCGCTACCATTGCGATGAGGAAGGGAGTCTACAAATTAATCCATTACTTGGGTTACGGGGAGAAATATGACGATGCTTATGAGTTGTATAATCTCGACAATGACATCGAAGAGATGAATGACTTGTATACAAACGAGACGGTCATTGCATCACAGATGAAGGCAGAACTGCTCGAGGCTCTCAATACGTCAAATGCCCGCTTTAAGAGTTAATCTTATCAATTGCTTTTGAGAAAGGTTATGGGGCGGTTGTACTGTTTAAACGATACACGGTTGCGTTTCTGAAAGTGGTCTCAAGATGGTAATGGTTATCTATGAAACTTAATACTTCATCAATATTAGCAGGCATATAAGGCCACTCCTCATGAGCCTCAAGTTGGACCGCTCGCTTCTTCGGGTCAAGCGAAAGGTCCTTAGCGTAATCCATGTCCACAATCAAGACTGGGCGATTCTTAGTGAGATCGAAAAGAGTTTGATCGCTAAGTTGACCCGGCAAATTTGTATCGAATAATTGAGGATAGGTGAGGTAGACGATTGGCGAAGTGCGATGTGCCATTAGATCCTCACCGGGAAATCCGCCCCAGAATAAAACAAAATCACCAGGCTTGGTGTTGTTTTCAACATAGACGGATATGACCGAATCGCGTTCCACATCGGAACGGTTCAGAAGGTTTGTAAACGAGTTCCAATTTTGAGCGGCCAGACCGCCAAAAGTAAAAACGATCAAGGCAACCAGCAATGCAAAACCAAGGTAAGACGACTCAGAAAACTTTAAGTCTTTGAATTTGGATATCAAATTTTGAACGGTGTAGAAAGTTAATCCAGTCAACAAGGCAATGAATGGCAACCAGTTGACAAAATAGTGTCCGTAGTTTCTTTGCGCTGGGTCACTGACCGCGACTGCAAGAGGGCAGCCAATCAATAATAGAAGTTGGATTGCCCAAGGCTTCATCTTATTAGCGCGCCATCGCCCATTGATCAATTGCGACAATACAACCCCATAACCGACCAACCCGCACCATCCAGCAAGTCCAAGATTTTGGAGGCCAGCTACGATGGCGGGCGTACCGCTTAATTTTGTTCCACTGTATGTAAAATTGTAGGTAATGGACGCGTCAAACATTGCTTTGAAGATCCCCAGCGACCAGAAATAAATGGATATGATCAGGATGGGTATTAACGCACCGATTCCCATCCAAACGAGTTGTCGAAGAAGGACACGGAAGTTTCGCTGGATGATCCAGATCAACCACAGAGTCAGTACGATAGCGGTTTCCACCATGGCATTGTTGGCGCGGAATAAAAAACTAATGGAAAAAGCCAGCCCGATGATCAAACCATCCATATAATTATCTGGAGATTCAGCAAGTCTCAGAAAAATAATCAAGGCAAGGAAGTGAAGCGGAAGCGGAAATTCTTCAGTGATGTTTCCGCCCTGGAGTGTGATATTGAGTCCGAAGATCCAGATGGCGATCGCACATAAAGCCGGAAACACGCCCCATAGTTTTTTTATCAAGATATACGATAACCATATTGCCACCGCTAAACAAATAAATTCTATCGCCCAAATTCCCCAGCGCAGGCCATGCGCCGCCCAAAGTCCGAGCGCGTCTACGTAAAAAATGGCAGGGGGTTTAGACTCCCATGCATCCTTATATGGCAACTTCCCCAACAGAATTTGCTGACCAATGTACTCATAAACTCCCTCATCTCGATTTAGCAAGGTAATACCAGGATTTGCTTGAGACAGCACAATCAATGTTAGCAATCCAATGAAACCCGCCAGTAATAAATTACTGAGGATCGAAGCTCTACGAGAAACCACGGATTGATTATCTGCCATATATGCCAAACTACTGATCGACTTTAAAATTATAACCGTTTGATGAAAAATGTTCCTGTTACGGATTTAATTCATACAGATATACATTCGCACCTTGAGCTTGAAACTGATTCTCACCTTGACCAAATTGGTTAAGATACTTAACGTAAAAAGCCTCCTTGTTTCCGGTGCAGCCACCACAATCAACAATGTGAGAGAATACGACCCAAACTCTGTCGTGTCCTTTCAGCTGATTCGCTTGATTATAGAATTGTTGAAGAGCCTGAGCTCGGGGAGGGTCAGTGCCTGTAATTACACTACCTGTATTTAGCCCATAGAACGGTGCGTAGTAATTAAACGACGGTCTAGCTCCATGAAAAACATAAACTATATCCTTTGGAGATCTGTTCTCTGCAACGTACTGCAACACGGGTTTAATATTCTCGCCCATGGACGGCGCGAGAAAATTTTGAAGCGCGTTATCGGCCAGAGCCCAAAGCGTTAATAGGGCGACACATCCAAAAATCAGGACGGCTATGGTTCCATTCCATCTTCGAATAAACAAGTAGATCCAACCGAGTCCTTCGGACATCAACAATATGAATAATGGAGCGAGGAAGAGCATCAACCTGTCATCCAGAGGATATTTTTGCAAAGCGGACGCGATCAAAGTCCAGCCAAAGGGCAGTAAAATGATCAAGGCGATGTTGCGATTCCGATATAGCAAACTCACTCCACCGATCAAGGCCAAAGCAGAACTAATAATCGTCAGGTATCGAAGATCAAAGCCCAGGCTGGCATCCAACAGCAAAAGATACGTTTTGCCAAACCAGTTGAGATTACTCCATGGTGGTAATGGCATGAAGCCGCGCCGCCAATAATTCTGCAGGACAGTGTCTGCAGTCAGATATTGCAGTGAAACAAAGTAAACAGCCGCCAGTGCAGCTATCCATAAGACGCCCAAGCCCAAGGTCCAGGCAAGAGGCGTATAGGCTTTTCGACTCAGTTTATCAAGGGCTAGCGTCAACCCAATTCCGGCCAGGATGAATATCGAAGGATGCGATGTCCAGATCGCGATCAAACCGGTGATGCCAAGCAGGAGAAAGTCGGCGGCGTGCACACTGTCCTTGATGCAGCGAAGCGCCAGATAAATCAGCAACAAAGCAATCATCGCGTCGCTGGAATATTGTTTGAGTTCGGAGGAATAATAGATCAACTGCCACGAAATGGCAAACACAAGGACGGCGAATAAACCGGTCGTGCCGAAATATTGGCGGGCAATAAGATAGATCAAGTATAGAGCCAGCAAGCCGGAGAGGAGCGGAAATAATCGCAGGAGATAATCTTTGTTTCCCAGAAGGACAAGAATGGATTTCTCGATGAACAAAAAAACAATAGGGGCGCCTTGCTCGTAATCCAAGGGCCGGGTCAGATCGCTGAATGTACGGTTGACCAGATTGAGCGCCAGATTAGCTTCGTCATACCAGAGGGAACGGTCGGCAAGATATTGCCGGAGTTGCAGAACGGTTCCCAGCGCCATAAACAACCATCCGATATAATCCGGCTTGATAGACAATTTCAATCGATTCCAAATCGTATTCATGACTCTATCTCGAGAATCTGATTTTACTATATCGCTTTCCGTTCTCGTATTGCGATTTGACATTCGCCTCTCGGCATGATAAACTTCGCAAACTTCGCTCGCAACAATCGAGTAAAGTATACTCATCCAGAGAGGCTGAGGGACCGACCCGATGAAGCCTCGGCAACCGCTCGAACGAGCAGGTGCCAATTTCGGCAGACAACAACGTCTGAGAGATGAGAGCTGACTATGCTTTTATGTCGCCTCTCATTTTTCGAGAGGCGATTTTGCTGCTAGTAATGTAAAGGTAAAATAAACAAGTTCAGCGCGCCGACCTTTGACAAGATTTCATCTTGTGGTTGTGGAGCAGGAAATGAAAAAATACTATCTTGTAAATCATTATAAGTTATTGTTTGGAAGTATATGGCTAACTCCACTCATACTTATTGTTCCGATGTGCATATTATTCTATTCATTGTTTCCTTTAACTACTTGGATGTTGATGACTACATTGTTTATAGGTGGCGAAATATTCAGCACAATTTACAGAGTTTATTCCGAATATCTTATTCTGTCGGAAAGCGGAATTGTTTATAACACAGCGATCAATAATACAAAAGCAAACTGGTCAGATGTTGAGAATATATCTCCATTCCCATGGTGGTTTTTTAAAACAGATGGTCTTTTTGTTATTCAGCCCGAATTTAAGAGCAAGTCACTTTCATTCTCATCCCTTTTTGATAAATCTTGGATGAACAAGAAGCGCTTTATTCCAATTGGAACCTTTTCAGAAAACTGGCGCGAACTCTGAACTTGGACAACAAATCAAACAATATGCGCCGCATCTATTTGAAAAAAAAACCAATCTGTGTAAATTCGTAAAATCTGTGGCTAAAATAATTTAGGAGTAATATGAATCGAAAGTATACAAATCGAAAATACCTCGACGCCCTCGAAAAGAAAGTCCTTGTCTTCGACGGCGCGATGGGAACCAGCCTGCAAAATCAACATCTCACTGCCGAACATTTCGGCGGTGAACAATATAACGGTTGCAACGATTACCTTGTCATCTCATATCCCGAAGCCGTGGAAAAAGTCCATCGCTCGTTCCTCGAGGTTGGCGTGGATGTGATCGAGACGAACACCTTCCGTTCGAATCGAATCACGATGAAGGAATATAAACTTCAAGACCGGGTGATCGAGATCAATGAAACTGCCGCGCGTCTTGCGCGTCGACTCGCGGATGAATATGCCGCGAAAACGAATCAACCTCGCTTCGTCGCGGGTTCCATCGGTCCCTCGGGCAAACTTCCCTCTGCGAGCGATCCCGAACTTTCCAACGTCAGCTTCGATGAACTCGCCGATGTTTTTCGCGAACAGGCCACTGGTCTGATCCGCGGCGGCGTTGATCTTCTCCTCATCGAAACATCGCAGGATATTCTCGAAGTCAAAGCCGCCATCACCGGCATTCATAAAGCTTTCGACGAGACTCAAATCTATTTGCCGATCCAAGCTCAGGTCACGCTCGACACCACCGGACGCATGTTGCTCGGCACGAATGTCGAGGCCGCGCTCGCCATCCTCGAAGGTCTCGGCATTGATGTCATCGGCCTCAACTGTTCCACCGGACCCGAGCACATGCGCGAGCCCATCCGCATCCTCGGCGAACAATCCACGCTGCCCGTTTCGTGCATCCCCAACGCCGGGCTTCCGCTCAACGTGGATGGGCAAGCCGTTTATCCGCTTGAGCCTGAACCGTTCGCGAATGATCTTTATGAATTCGTGACCAAGCACAACATCTCGATTGTCGGCGGATGTTGCGGAACGACTCCCGAACATTTGAAATTGCTGGTGGATAAATTGAACGCGTATCCGCATCCGGCGCGTCCGCATCATTCGGACCCGAAGCTGGCTTCCGCCATGTCAGCGACTCTGATGCGACAGAATCCTCCGCCAACCCTGCTCGGCGAACGTTGCAACGCGCAAGGCTCGCGCAAATTCAAGAAGATGCTGCTCGAGGAAGATTACGATGGCATCTTGGAATTGGCGCGCGATCAAGTCAACGGCGGCGCGCACGCCTTGGATATTTCCTGCGCCGTCACCGAACGCCCCGATGAAGTTGAACTCATGCGCCATGTTGTCAAGAAACTTGAGATGGGCGTGGATGTTCCTTTGGTCATTGATACGACCGAACTCGATGTACTCGAAGTCGCATTGAAGACCGCGCCCGGACGGTGTTTGATTAACTCGACTCATCTCGAATCAGGGCGCGCAAAGGCTGATAAGATTTTCACGCTTGCAAAAACTCATAACGCCGCCGTCATCGTGTTGACCATTGATGAAGGCGGCATGGCAAAGACGCGCGAGAAAAAACTCGAAGTTGCCAAACGCATCTATGACATCGCTGTCAATGAACATGGGTTGAAGCCTGAAGATTTAGTCTATGATGCATTAACGTTCACGCTGGCAACCGGCGATGCAGAATTTATCAACTCCGCGATTGAAACCATCGAAGGCATTCGACTCATCAAACAAAACCTACCCGGCGTGATGGCATCACTCGGCGTGAGCAATCTTTCATTCGGTCTCGCACCGCAAGCGCGTCCGGTATTGAATTCAGTGATGCTCTATTACTGCGTGCAAGCGGGACTTGACATGGCGATTGTCAATCCCGCGCAGGTCAAACCGTACGCCGAGATTGACAATAACGAACGCGAAATGGCAGAAGATTTGATCTTCAATCGTCGCACCGACGCGTTGCAAAGATATATCGAATATTATGAAAAGGTCACGCCCACCGAACAAGCGGCTGCGTTGAATCCCACTGAAGGCATGACACCTGAACAGCGTCTGCATTGGTCGATTCTCCATCGTCATAAGGAAGGCGTTGAAGCGGATATTGATACTATTGTCAATCGTGGTGACTTCCCGACGAAGCATGAAGCCGCAGTAAATACACTCAATACCGTTTTGCTTCCAGCGATGAAAGAGGTCGGCGACAAATTCGGCGCGGGCGAATTGATCCTTCCATTCGTCCTGCAATCCGCAGAAGTGATGAAGAAGACTGTTTCCCATCTCGAAAATTATTTAGAAAAGAAAGAAGGCGTCACCAAAGGCACAGTTGTGATCGCAACTGTGTATGGCGATGTGCATGATATTGGCAAGAACCTTGTCAAAACCATTCTTGCGAACAACGGCTATACAGTAATTGATCTTGGCAAGCAAGTCCCCGCAGAGACCATTATTACCAAAGCCGTTGAAGTCAACGCCACCGCAATTGGTCTGAGCGCGTTGCTTGTTTCCACATCCAAGCAAATGCCGTTGATTATCAATGAACTCCATCGCCGTAATTTAAAATTCCCGGTGCTAGTCGGCGGCGCGGCCATCAATCGCCGCTTCGGAAGAAGAATCTTGTTTGCTGAAGATGGCAATGCTCATGAACCTGGAGTCTTTTACTGCAAGGATGCATTCGAGGGACTCGAAACAATGGATAAACTCATTGACCCTGAACGCAAACCCGCGTTGCTCGAACAAGTTCGCAAAGAAGCGGACCTGGAAATGGGGCGCGCCTCGCAAACGCCTGAATACCGCAAAACAACGGCGACCCGCTCCTCGGTCCAGTCTGAACCGATCAACCATCCGCTTCAGTGGGGACAGCGCGTCGTCAAAGATATGCCGCTCGAGATCGTATTGAAGCATCTCAACATCAACGAGCTATATCGTCTTTCGTGGGGTGCAAAAAATTCGCACGGCCCCGAATGGGATAAACTCAAAGCCGAATTTGATGCGCGGCTGGCCAAGATGACTAAAGAAGTTTTGACGAATGGCTGGCTCAAGCCGCAGGGCGTTTATGGAATCTTCCCGTGCCAGTCCGATGGCGATGAATTGATCATCTATGATCCCAATACTATCAACTCCGCTTTCCCCGATGTATTAACGCGCTTTGCCTGCCCGCGCCAGCCTTATGATGAGCATCTCGCGTTATCTGATTATTTTGCATCGGTCGATTCTGGGAAGATGGATGTAGTGGCATTTCAAGTTGTGACTGTTGGGCAGAAAGCCACAGAGCGCTTCGATAAACTGCAAAATGCTGGTGATTACTCTGAAGCTTACTTCACGCACGGTCTTGCAGTGCAAACTGCTGAAGCCACTGCTGATTATTTGCATCAGCATATTCGCCGCGAATTGGGAATCGGCGAAGAGCAGGGTAAACGTTATTCGTGGGGCTATCCCGCCATCCCCGAACTTGAAGATCATAAAAAAGTTTTTGAGTTGCTGCCCGCCGTTGTAACCGAACTGGGGATGAGTCTATCTTCCGCATATCAATTGATTCCGGAACAGTCCACAGCGGCGATCATTGTGCATCATGCCCAGGCAAAGTATTATTCGGTTGGTGAAAGCCGGGTGGAACAGCTGATGAAAACATAAAAGTGGATAATCCTATGGTTAAAAAATTAATTTCCTATGAATATACTCCTATCATTGCTCTCCTGATCCTGTGCCTAACCATAGGAGTTTTCACTGCAAAAGATTTTGGCGAAAGTGAGGATGAATTCGAGATCTTCCATTATGCTGACTACTGCATTCGGGCTTATCAATACATATTACATCCCCAGGAATTAAGCCCATTTTCCATGAACCTCAATTATTATGGGCCGGCATATTTCATGATTGCAGATGCTTCATCCAACATGATCAAATTATTGGATCCATCTCTTTCAGTGATCACGGCTCGGCATTTTGTTTACTTTTCCACATTTTTAACAAGTATCTTGATATTGTATTTGTTAGCGAGACGCTGGATGAGCAAGTGGGCGGCCCTTGGCGCCGCTATGCTATTCGCTTCCCAGCCGCTAATCTGGGGTCATGCATTTATGAATCCCAAAGATATTCCTTTTATGGTGTTTTTCCTAGCCAGCATCTACTTTGGCTTCCAAATGCTGGATGCTTCTCCAAACTCAAAGTGGAGATGGCTCATCCCAGCCGGGATCATTTTGGGGTTGACAATTTCCATCCGAGTGCTCGGCCCCTTGGCAGGACTTCTCGTTCTGATCTATGCAGTCATCAAATTCCCGCAAAAAACATTAACTGTCATTCCTTATTATTTCCTGATTGCAGGGATCACCACATACTTGACCTGGCCTTATTTGTGGCAGGCGCCAATCGTAAACTTTCTAAAGAGTCTAACAATTATGTCTAGATTCCCCGACATTCCAAGCAATGTCTTTTTTATGGGAAAGTTGTATTCCCCAAATGATCTGCCTCAGATGTATTTCCTTATCCTGCTCGGTTTACAATTGACTGAACCCGCGCTGATACTTATTCTGATTGGTTTCGCATTTTCCTTATGGCTTTTCATCAAGGGCATAAACAGGGAACCGATCTTGTTGTTTACAGGTTGGTTCTTGATTCCTGCTCTCTGGATCGTTTTATCGCGCAGTCCTTTGTATAACAACGCTCGCCAACTTTTATTTCTTTGGCCATCGCTTTTTATCTTGGGTGGTATGGGAATTGATCGGTTGATGGTCATTGTAAGACTTCCCTGGTTGAGAATTGCATTGTTGATGATCATGGTCCTGCCAGCCATTTATGCCTGTGTTCGGCTTCATCCATATGAATATGTCTACTATAATAGCCTGATCAAAGGCGTAAAAGGGGCAAGTCGTAAATTCGAACTGGATTACTGGGAAACATCCTTTAGCGAATCCACGAAATACTTTAATGATAATGCGGAACGCGGGTCAATGGTTGTTGTTATTGGCACCTCCCAGCTTGTCAAGGACTATGCCAGACCTGACCTTATCATTGTTCCGCGTAGCGAAATGACACAATCCGAACACCCGCCCTACTACATTCTTTCTCCAACACGCGGCAATCGGGATCTGTCTAATTGTCATGGCTCTGGAATGGTTTTTGCTGTAGAAAGAGATGGCGGTATCCTTTCCTATATAAAAAAAATAGACCCTGGGCAAAAGTGCTATTAAGGTTGTCCTTGGATGAGAAAGAATGCAAGTACTCCCGTCGTGTATCAATTGATTCCCGAACCGTCGCTGCGGTAATCATCGTGCATCATGCCCGGGCAAAGTATTATTCGGTTGGCGAAAGCCGCGTGGAACAGCGGATGAAGTAAGATTAACTGCATAATGAAAAAATTCTTTCGTTCCGAACGTTTTCCCATTATCGTCCTGCTGATCGTCATTCTGACGATCGGTTTGTTCACGCTTACAAACTTTGGTGAATCATGGGATGAACTTCAATTCTTCAAATACGCAAATCATGCGCTTGCATCTTACACAAGCTGGCTTACAAGGGCACAGGTAATTATCACGGGCAACACATACGATAACTACGGTCCCGCCTTCGTCATGTTCACAACGTTGGTCGCGCGCGGGCTCAATGTCATCTATCCAGGCTTGATCATCTCGGATCTTCGCCATCTCGTTTACTTCATTACCTTCGTCGTGGGCATCTATGCTTTTTATGTTCTCGCCCGCCGCTGGATGAGCGCGTGGGCCGCGTTCGCCGCGACGCTTCTTCTCGCCGCCCAGCCTGTTCTTTGGGGGCACGCCTTCATCAGCCCGAAGGATATTCCCTTTCTCAGCGCGTTCCTCATCAGCCTCGTCTTGGGATTGCGTATGGCAAACTCGCAACCCACAATCAATGGACGACCACCACGCGCATTGATTTGGATCACCGGCTTCTGGATACTTTCTTTGCTCTTCCTTTTCTTCACGCCTCAATTCTTGGATAATGGGCTGGCTTCGCTGATCCGGAACGCATCATCTCAGCCCCAAAGTTTTTTCGGCGGTCTGCTTCGGAATCTCTCTTCCAGCTTTGGCAGAACCAAGCCCGATATATATATTCAAGAAGCCTTGATTATTTTGATTTGGCTCAAGCTGATTTATTTGTTTGTTAGCGGGATCTTGATCGGCTTTTTATATCGAAAACAATTTCCTGAGGCTTTTAAACTTCTCAGTTTGAATATTTTGTTGGCAAGCGTTGCACTGGGCTTGACGATTTCCATTCGGATCCTCGGCCCGTTGGTCGGACTCTTGGTCGCGATTTACGCCTGGCAAAAGACAGGCAAAAAATCATGGCCGATGCTTTTGGTATATGCAGGTATTGCGCTGGCCGTGATGCTTGCCACCTGGCCGTATTTGTGGCCCAACCCGGTTGCCCGCTTAATCGAGAGCTGGCATGTCATGTCACAATACCCATGGCCGGGACAAGTGCTATTCAACGGACAGTATTATCGCTCGTTTAATTTACCGCCATCGTATTTGCCAGTTCTGTTGGCAATCCAAATTACCGAACCGATCTGGCCCTTGTTTTTCTTGAGCTTGGCGTTGGTTTGGAAAAATAAATATCTGCTGATTTCCACGTTGTTATGGTTTGTTTTGCCATTAGTGGCATTGATCGCTTCGCGTTCGCCGTTGTACGATAACTTTCGTCAGGTCATTTTCGTCCTGCCGCCGGTATTCTTTGTCTGCGGCTTGGGCCTGGATTGGCTATTTCGACGCCTCCGCCAGCCCATTGTCCGAGGCTTGATCGTGACCGCGCTGGCCCTTCCGGGAATCATCGCCGGCATTCAATTGCATCCTTATGAATATATTTATTACAATAGTTTTATCGGCGGTCTGCCCGGCGCACAGGGGCGCTTTGAGTTGGATTATTGGGCTACATCGTATCGAGCTGCAATGGATTATGTCAACAGCATTGCGCCTGCTAATGGAAAAATTTTTGTCGCCGGTCCATCCTATATCGCTGCCATCTATAAGCGTAATGATCTTAGGATTTATATGGATATTGATATGAACACCCAGGTCTTTGATTATGCCATCATCACCACGCGTTATAGAGTGGATAAAACTGATTTCCCGAATATACCTGTGGTTTATACTATCGAGCGCGAAGGCGTGCCATTGACCGTAATCAAGAAGATAGGACAATGAGATGAATTTATTGGAACAATTGAAAAGTAGTACTGTACTGGCTGACGGCGCAATGGGCACGATGCTACACAGCCGCGGCATCAGTTTTGAAAAATGTTTCGATGAATTGAATCTGACCAATCCTGGCGCGGTCGCGGGGATTCATCGCGAATATATCGAAGCGGGCGCACAGCTTATATTGAGTAACACGTTTGGTGCCAATCGCTTCAAGTTAAGCAAACATGGACTGGATCAGAAAATAATTGAAATCAATAAAACAGGCGTGGAACTTGCCAAGCGTGTCGCCGAGGCTTCATTGAAGGACGTTTTGATCGCCGGTGACATTGGCCCATTGGGTGTGCGCATCGCGCCGTTTGGACGTGTCAAACCCGAACAGGCGCGCCGCGCGTTTGCTGAACAGATCGAAGTGTTATGCGAAGCAGGTGCGGATTTAATTGTGATCGAAACCATGACCGATCTATATGAGATTCAAGAAGCCATCAAAGCCGCAAAACAAGTTTGTACCTTGCCTTTGGTCGCCTCCATTACCTTCACGCGCGATGACCGAACATTATTGGGTGATGATCCCATGAAAGTTGCGCGCACGCTCAACGAATCCGGTGCCGATGTGATCGGCGTTAACTGTTCAGGTGGTCCTGCGCAACTTTTGAGAATCATTAAGCAAATGCGTCAAGCCGTTCCCGATGGAAAGCTTTGGGTCAAGCCGAACGCGGGCTGGCCTGAACAAGTCGGCGGACGCATTATGTATCCGGCCGATCCGGATTACTTCGGTGATTATGCACTTTCATTCCGCGAAGCCGGTGCGAGCATTGTCGGCGGATGCTGCGGCACCACGCCTCAACATATCGCGGCGATGAGAAAAGCGCTTGATACCGCGCCGCAAATCAATCCATCGCATATCACGATGATGCCTGCTGAAGAAATCAGCGAGGCCGCACAGGAGCAACCAACTCAATTTGCGCAAAAACTTGCTGATGGGAAATTTGTCATCTCGGTTGAAATGGATCCGCCGCGCGGACTCTCAACTCATAAATTGATCGCAGGCGCTTCGCTCCTGACCGAGGCTGGCGCGGACGTCATCAATGTTGCCGACTCTCCGATGGCACGCATGAGAATGTCAGCGTGGGCGGTATGCGATGTGGTGCAACACTATGTCAATGTGGAAACCACGCTTCACTTCCCAACGTGTGGACGAAATTTATTGCGCGTTCAAGGTGATCTATTAGCCGCGCATGCGCTGGGCATCCGCAACGTGTTCGTCATCATGGGCGACCCGACTGCGGTCGGCGATTATCCCGAGGCGATGGATAATTATGATCTCGTGCCATCAGGTTTGATCAAACTAATCAAGCAGGGATTTAACGAAGGCATGGATCATTCCGGAACAAGCATTGGCCAGCCGACCAATTTCTTTGTCGGCGCGGCATTGAATTTATGCGCGCCCGAACCAGATCGGGAGATGCAGAATCTGCAGAGAAAGATTCTGGGCGGGCGCGGATTTCTTTTTAACGCAGCCCATTTATCGTCCAGAAGATGGAAGCGGATTTTTATCGGCCTATGAAAAAAAACATGGGAAATTGGGAAGGCCGGTATTGGTCGGCATCCTGCCGTTGGTCAGTTTGAAACATGCCAATTTTTTGAATCATGAAGTCCCTGGCATTTCCATCCCGGATAAAATCATTCAGCGAATGGAACGAGCTGGCGAAGACGCTGCCGAAGAGGGTATACGCATCGCGGTAGAATTGATCGAACAAATCAAACCGTGGGCACATGGTGTTTACATTATGCCGCAATTCAGCCGCTTTGATTTGATCGCAGAGATTATTGAGAAAGTAAAAGAACAGAGATGAACATCAGGTTTATCTTGCAGCGAGTGATGCTCGCTGGAATCGTTTTGACGAGCATTTATTTCGGCGTTCAAAATGTCCGCGCCGCCATCACGATTGGAAATCTTAACAGTGATCCCGTCACAAAATGGGAAGTTCGTTTTAATGTGGTTAAAAACTTTTGCCATTCAAGCGCGGCGTGGTCGGCTATCTGACGAACTCGGATGTGCCCGGCGCAATCTATGATGCCAACAATGAACAGGGAGAATATACGCTGACGCAATACAGCATGTCGCCCATCATTTTGGTGCGCGGCGATAATGAGGAATGGACAATCGCCAACTTGAACAGCAAAGCCTATCAAATCTGGAGTCAATCCAATTACGGCGAGTTTCGTGTGATTCCACTGAACGACAATTTATATTTGCTTCATAGAGTGGCTCCATGACTTTTTTATCCATCCTGGTATTTTTGCCGCCAATGCTGGCTGGCATATTGATTGTCCATTTATTGTGGCCGGAACGCGGCTGGAAAGCGACCTGGGTCAAAATATTCCTCGGCATCGGGCTGGGACTTGGCCAAGCCTCGTTGTTGGATTTTGTTTATATGCTATTATTCTCCACTGAGAATGGATTTCTTTTTGTGCAACTGGCACTCTTTGCTGGATTGTTGATTGTTGTCATCGTTCGCGAAAGAAAAAATCTTCGGCCTACTCTTCCTCAGATTCAATTGAGTCGTTGGCAAATAATATTGCTTGCAGGATTATTAACAGTAATCATCTTATCTGCGCTGAGCGCGGTCAATGTGTGGGCACGCGAACCTCACGGTGCGTGGGACGCATGGATGATGTACAACCGGGCCGCGCGCTTTATCTACCGCGACCAACCCGGCTGGCTGGGATCGTTCTCTCATCAAATGGATCCAATCTTTCACGCCGACTATCCATTACAACTCGGCATGGATATCGCCTGGGCGTGGCAGGCGGTGGGTCAGGAAACTCAGCGTACTCCCATTGTATTAAGCGGACTCTTTATGCTTGCCTGTGTGGGATTGCTCGGCGCTTCCCTTAATCTGACAAAAAGTCTTGGTCAGGCAAGCATAGCTTGGATCCTCCTGCTCGGCTCATCTCTCATTGGTAACGAAGGTGCATCGCAACGAGCTGATCTTCCATTGGCATATTTTTTTCTGAGCACAGTCGTATTGATTTATTTTTATGCCTCCTCAAGAAAACCGGGATTGTTGATTTTGGCGGGCTTCATGGCAGGCCTCGCGGCGTGGACAAAAAATGAAGGCAGTCTCTTTGTCCTCGTTACATTACCAGCTTTATTCATAGCATTCTTTCGGCAAAACCCTTGGCGTGTGCTCGGATGGTATCTGCTTGGTGTGGCTTTCCCATTGATCACCGTGCTCTACTTTAAAGAATTTCTTGCCCCGCCCAGCGATGTGCTGGGAAATGGTGTTACGCGCTCGATCCAACAAGCGCTGGATGTATCGCGACATATCACCATTTTAAAATCCTTTGGTGCAGACTTCCTTTCGTTTGGCGGATGGGGAATCGGAATCCTGCCCATCCTGCTCGCCTACGCATTGATCTTCAAACTTGCTCCATCATCGGAACTTCGGCTTGCTTACCTTGCCATTGGTTTGATCCTCATCCTACAAACCATCGGCTATTATGGAATCTGATTTAATCACGCCTTATGATTTGCAATGGCACATCGACTTTTCTCTCGGTCGACTCGTGTTTCAGCTCTACGTGCCGTTTCTATTTCTATTCTTCACAATCGTTACAGACGTTGAAAAAGCATTAGCGGTAAAATAGTCATCAAATGCTTCTCGCGATTGATATCGGCAATACAAACTTGACCCTCGGGCTTTATGAAGATAAACAACTCGGCCCGCGTTGGCGTCTCGCCACGGACCAGGCGCGCATGCCTGATGAATATGGTCTCCAGTTGCTCGGCTTGCTCGAACATGCGGGAAAGACGCCTGCCGATTTAATCGGCATTAGTTTGTCTTCCGTCGTACCGCAACTGACCAGCCGCGTTGTTCAGGCCTGTCGTGAATATTTAAAGCAGGAACCGTTTATCGTGGACATTGGCGTCAAGACCGGAATCCGAATCCGCTATGAAGATCCAAGGGCCGTCGGCGCGGATCGAGTTTGCGACGCGGTGGCGGTGATGAATCTTTATGGCGGCCCGGCCTGTATCATTGACTTCGGTACAGCCACTACGTTTAACGCCTTGACTAAGGATGGTGAATATCTTGGCGGTGCGATCACGGCTGGCATCAACCTCGCGGCCGATTCGCTCTTCACTCACGCTGCCAAACTTCAACGCATCGATCTTCAGCGTCCGCCCTCCGTGATTGGACGCAACACAGTGCACGCCATGCAATCGGGGTTGCTCTTCGGATATGTGAGCATGGTTGAGGGAATGGTGACCCGCTTCCGGTCCGAGTTGGGAAGCGACATGAAAGTCATTGCCACGGGCGGACTCGCGGAATTGATCTCAAAGGAAACCAAAGCCATTAATATCCTCGCGCCGTGGCTTACACTGGATGGTTTGCGGATTCTGTGGGAACTGAATCGAAATTAGAGTTCTAAGGAAGAAAATGAATTATCGCATCACCATCCTTGTTTTATTAGCCGCGCTTCTGACCGGATGCAGCGGAACGGTTTTTGACGCGCCGACGCCCACCCCGACACAGACCGCTTCGCCGCTTCCTTCGACCGCAACGGCCACCGTTACTCCAACGCCTTCCATCACCCCCACCTCCGAGCCAACGGATGTTCCGACTCCGACCTGGGTCACGCAGGGACCGAATAGCGTTCAAGTCCCGATATTGCTATATCATCATATCCTGGTCTCACCCAGCGGCAGTCGGTTTTGCGTCCCTCCGGATCCGTTTTGCGTGCCGCCTGATCGATTTGCAGACCAACTCAAGTTGCTTCATGATTGGGGGTATACAACGATCACAACCACCATGCTGGTACAGGCAATTGCGCAGGGCGCATTACTTCCCCCGCGTCCTATTATTCTCGCCTTTGACGATAGTAATGAGGATAACTACACTAACGCTTTTCCTATTATGAAAAAATATGGTTTTACAGGAGTGCTCTATGTTGTGGGTACGTATATTGACCAACCCAATTATTTGACCATTGATCAAATTAAAGAAATGGCCGCCGCGGGCTGGGAAGTAGGCAGTCATACCATGACCCACCAAGAATTAACTGTGATGACCGACGATCAACTCCATTACGAGATCGTGGAATCAAGAAAATATTTGGAACAACAACTTGGGCTTCCCATACTCACCTTTGCTTATCCGTTCGGCGGAGAGAATAGCGCCGTGGTAAATTATGCGCATTATGCGGGATATATCGCCGCCATGGGCGCGGAAGGTTGCAATTATTCTGATAATCAAGGTAACAGCAACTTATTTGATCTACAGCGGTGTGACATTGGAGGAAGCGAGGATGCGAAGACGTTCATCCGCTTCCTGCCCTGGCTTGGAGATCCGTCCTTCCTTCCGACCGATACACCGACACCCACTTCAACTCCATCGCGCACACCCATTCCCACTTGGACGATGTATCCAACGAGCACATCGTGGAAAGCAACTAAGACGCCTACGCCATAGTTTGGCAAGTGGCAATTAACAATGACGTTGGGTTCTGTAACAATGACGTTGGGTTCTATAACAATGACGTTGGGTTCTATAACAATGACGTTGGGTTCTGAAATACCATAAAATCTGATGCATCACATCACCCCCCATATATGGGGGGGTATTTTGACCTCTTCCCATTATGCGTTAGCAGAACAGTCGGGACACTTGGAGCGATTCACTATGCGACCTTTGTGGTCGTAGCCCGTGACGTTGCATCCTGTGCCCATGGGGTTGTATCCTGAAAAATCTTAAAATCTAATACATCACACCACCCCCCATATATGGGGGTGTGACTGGTCAAATTCTAGCCACCGGACAGTTTTAGGAACGAGCATAAAGTGGCACAGCAAATGAAAGCGAGTGTAACAGTTTTCGATCCATGAAGCGCAGACCGATTTGAAAAAGACTGAGATCGCGACGATCTTTGCGATCAACGAGATGACGCAAGCCTGCGCGAATGGTCTGGCTGCCCACGGCAAGAAGCCAGTCGTAAAGGAAGGCAACGGCTAAAGTGAGACGAGACAGACGAGCAGCATGATGAAGCATTGTACCTTCCAAATCAAAGCCATGTTTTTTGCGAAGTGACTGCTCCTTCCAGTCGAAGTCTCCAAACATCTCTTCGATCCACATCCTTCTGCGATAATATCGCACGGTCAAAGTTGCATCGGGCAGATTGGTGGCGAGACACCAAGGTTCCTTTTCGCCAACCTGCCAGTAAATCAAAACGGACACCGGATACATTTCTTGCTGGGTCAAATATGCTTTTGGACACCAAGCGGATTGTCCGGCTTTTTGAACAAAGCTAGCCAAATCTTTCCAGCCCGTCTGCTCGTTCAGCCACAACCCCGTGTTACCTTTTTGGCGCAAGACATAGAACCAATGCCATACATCGAGCTGCCGGAGCACGAAAATTGAGCCAAATTCGCTGTCTCCCACCACAAAAACGGGTGCTTTTGGAGGAAGCAGGCTGCGCACATATTTCAACAACTTCACCTGCCGTTGGCCGGTGCTGTGACCGCGAACGTATGGGATCCAAGTCCAGGCCATCGGAATCGCTCGGTGACGAAAGGCTAGAGAGACCATGAGCAACTGGTGGCCGAAACCAATTTTGGTGCCATCGACCATGAGACGGATTTCGCCCACCCGTTCAAACTGTGATTGCAACCAGCCCTTGGCAATCGGTTTATACCAACGACGCACATCGATCGCAGGGTTCGCCAGAAATCGGCTCAAGCGTCGTACCGTACTTTCGTTCTTTGCATTGCTGATCATGTTTCCAGCAATTTTACTCAGGTGCACAGAGTGACTATGATAAATTCCTACCAGCAACCATACAAAATTCTGAACTTGGGTGATTCGTTGTTTTGGACGCAGTTCACAAATTCGCTGAATCCAAGTACGATAGGTCATGTTGATCGGCATTCGAACCTCCGGGCAAAATGTTTTGTAGCAAAATCACTTTACTCGATTTCCTGCCGATCAACCTATTCGTTTGTTAAACTGTCCGGTGACTAGGTCAAATTCTGTCCTTGTGATGGCTACTTCATTCATCCGGTCGGTTTTTTGAGAATCCACCGGCAATCTTGTGCCCGATCTTCTAATTCCAAGGTCTGGCAAGCATATCCACCTGATGTTTCAATTGAACATCTCTCATCAATCACCACTTACAATCCAATTCCATCGAACGCGATACAATCCGAATCTTCGATAGGGATTGTATGATCTATTCTTTTTATTCCAATGTTCAGAATGCCGCGCGAGAATAACTGTGATGCAATCCACCCAGGATCGCCTTCGATCGAATCCTTCCCTTAGTTGAGTTTGCTCTTGGGAGTGCATAGTAGGCGGGAATACGTTGATAATGCCCTGATGTGGTCGTTCTTCATTAAAGAAGAGGATGTATTCATTTACAACTTTCTGTAAATGCCGATCATGATGGATCAACGTATGATCCAAGCACTCTCTCCGCAGACTCCCCATGAACCGTTCACAGACTCCATTGGCTTGAGGCGTTCGATAGGGTGTCTTCAGCTCTTTGATATTTGAACCGATCGCCACCGCCGAAAAGCGAGCGGCATATTTGCTGTCCCGGTCGCGGATCAAATACTTCGGTCCCCTTCCCCATGCCGTGGCTTCCCGTAATTGCTGGGCCGTCCATTCATCGGTAGGATGTTTTGTGACCCGGGCATGGATGATCTTGCGCGTCTTCAATTCCATCACGATAAATACATACCACGGACGGAATAACCAGTCATATACAACCGTAAAGTCACATGCCCAGATCCCATCCGCTTGATTCTTTATGAAGGTCGCCCAATTCTGGCTTGACGATCGGGCTCCTCTGTCTTTCGCCAGATATTTCTGAATGGTACGCTTACTGGCTTCGATCCCCAATTTCAATAACTCTCTCCGAATTCGTTCCGCTCCCCACATCGGATTCTCTTTCGTTATCGTCCGGATCAGGACAATCGTTTCAGGCGAAATCTTGGATTGACCTTGCGACTTTCGCCGCCAATGCCAGCGAAACAAGTCTCGATGCCAACGCAGAAGCGTATCTGGTTGAACAATATGAATGGATTGTCTCCAGAATTTCGTAAATCGGGCAAGCAGAATAAATATCAATCGGTCTTGGTTTGTCAGTTGGGGATATTTGATCTGCCGATCTAGAACAATGATCTGTTGGCGCAGGAGTGCGTTCTCCGCGATCAGGTCGGCACGGCTGTGCGTGAAGTCTGAAAGTAAACCGGAGATCAATCCTGGCCGGGCAGGTTTTATCCATCGCTTTAGGTTTTGTTGAAACCAAAGAAACATTTTGCCGATCATGCCGCTCCCTGTTGGCCTTATAATAAAGGTCGAGCAGCATGATACCCTGTTTTATCGAAGCCGATGAACCAAGTGGCCCATACAGGAATTGAATTCGAGTTCTAAAATTACCGATTATTCAAAGAGTATCAAGCATTTGCTTAGAGAGTGTTTTGAAATTCAAGTTTGACATGATAGCAATCGTAACATGCGATGAATGCTGGCAATATAAGCCATGCTTTCACTGGATAAGGTCGTGTGCTCATAATCGTGGGCCAGGCGACGATAACGGCCAAACCAACCGAAGGTTCGTTCCACGACCCAGCGCCGAGGTAAAACTTGGAATCCTTTGACATCATCCGACCGCTTCACAATTTCCAGGACCCAGCCGAATTGTTGACGAACCTTCTCTACGATGGAAATGTACGCACCGTCGGCCCAGATCAGTTTTAACCGGCACCAGCGATTATGGACATTATGCTGGATGCGATCAAACAGTTTCTGCAAGGTCAGGAGGCCTCCGGCTCCGTCCTGCACACTGGCACTGTGCACCACGACCAGCAAAACCAACCCCAACGTGTCCACCACCAGGTGCCGCTTCCTGCCCGGGGTCTGTTTATGCACATCCACGCCCCGTTCTTCGCCACCTTCGGACGTTTTGACACTCTGGCTGTCGATTACTGCCGCACTGGGTTGCGGTTCCCGCCCCTGACTCACGCGCACCTTCTGCACCAAAACTCCATTGATCTCTTCCCACAGCCCGTCGTTGCGCTAGCGCCAGTAGTAGCCATAGGCCGTTTGCCATCGGGGAAGATCATGAGGCATTAACCGCCAGCTGCAACCGCCTCGTACAATGTATAAGATCCCGTCGAGAATGTCGCGGTCGGTCCACTTCCGAGACCGGCCCACAATCGTCTGCCGTTTCGGCAGGAGTGGCGCAATTAGCGCCCATTGAGTATCATTCAGATCGGTTGGGTAAGCTTGTTTGTCCACAACATCAAGTTTACCCAACCAATTTCAAAACACTCTCTTAGAGAGCTTGCTATGGAAGCCTATGAAAAAGAGCTCTCGCGAGGGTTGGCAAAACTCGAAAAGAGTTTTGAAGAATGGCGGGATGGCAAGATAAATAGCGGCGAATTAAGTCATCGAATTCATCAATACGAAACAGGCGTTTCACAAGAACTTTTCAAAAAATACAATGAGGGCAAAAATGATTTCAATGTTGCCTATGCTATCGTTACCGGTATCCTTGATCGGAAAGATGTTCCAGAAGAATTGTTAGAAGCAATTGATAAGCATTTGCGCTTTTACCAGTTAATGAAAGATAATGATGAATTAAAATTGCCAGGCGAATAGAACTTGGAAATGCTGCCCAACCAGATGGTTTGAAATACACGTTCTGCTCCCGGCTCTTGCAACGTGAGGCGATGTTCCTCGGCCGGACCAGTTTCTTCTTCGAGTTGATTTTTCAAGGGATATGCCGATAATCGCGTTTTTTCCGACATTGCAAATTCTCCCTTGCGTGTGCTAGAATTCACCCAGTCGCTTATCTTATTTTAATCTGCCGCAGCCTATTTGCCTAAATTAATTTAGGTGTTTAGGTGGTTTGTAATCTATAGTCTATTAGGACGCAAAACGGCAGCTGAACACCTAGTTGGCTGGCACTTGGCGCAATAGTTTCAAAAGGAAAAAACATTGGCACAATTCAATCAATTGAGCAAACGTGAACGGGAAGTTACAAAATTTCTTCTACAAGGCAAAAGCAATAAGTTAATTGCCATATCGCTGGGTATTTCTAACAGCACGGTTGAATTTCATTTGAAAAACATTTATGCCAAGTTCCAAGTAAATTCAAGAATAGAATTGATTTTGAAACTAGGGAACACCACAGGCAAGGTTGAAATCGAGAAACTGGGGTATTCCATAGTTGATGGAATGGAGAAAAGCACCGAAAATAGAGATAGGCTTAATTTACCAATGAATTGGGCTACATCTTTCAGAGATACTGTCTCTATAATCAGTAAGGAGTTAATAATGAAAATTCTAATGAAAAATCCAAGTGCATTTCTTCCAATAGCAATGTCGTTTTCCGCTCTCGCCACAGTACTTATCTACGTTGCCATATTCGGAGTTGCTCGTCAAGCCGACGAAGGGGCGGCTGCTCATATCTGGCAAATCCTCATGGCTGCACAAATACCAATCATTGCGGTTTTCATCATCAAGTGGCTACCGCGAAATCCAATAAAGGCTTTGGCAGTACTGGCGTTGCAAGGTTGTGCCGCGCTCGCAGCACTTGCTCCTGTATTCTTACTCAAACTTTAGACACAAGTCACTTGCTTCGGGAAGTTTCCGCTCTTAATTACAAAGGTTTAGTGTTTTGCGAAAAGCCAGCCAACAAAGAAACAAAATAATCAAACGGCAACAGGCATCAATTGAAGTCCGAGCTTATTGGCTCTTCTCTCCAAGTAATTGATTTGCTGATTCCGATATCGTTTTTCATATCAGCCACACTTAAAGGTTCATATTCCACTTGATACTTGAGCATGCGATACACAACGCGAGCGATCAAATGAGCTGTTGCTACTGTCGCTTGAGCTGGTCCAAGTCGGGATTTCAATCGACGATAAAAAACTCCAAACATACAATCTGCTCGCATCACGGAAACGACCGCCAGGCGAAATGCTTGTCCTGCCCGATTTTTCGAATTCAAGGTACGGTGATCAATACTTTCCCGCCAGAGATTTCATTCTTCGGCGCCAAACTCAACCATGAACAAAAATGTTTTTCGTCGGGGAACTTCGACATGTCCGTTCCGATTTCGGAAGCGATCGTTTGGGCAAGCGAGACACTGATGCCATCGATAGCCGCCAGATCCACTCCACAAATGCGCTTCAAATGCGAGCGCAGTTCCTGTTCTGATTTCGGCGCATTCTTGGAGCGGTGCTTGGATGAAAATCGTCGATCCGTTATTCGTTCAGGACTCTCGTTGGATTGTAAACCGGATCGAATGACGCTATAGTTTTTCTCGATTTCTGTGTCCACTCCGTAATCTTCTGGGTATAGAATTCGTACAGCGCCAACGATTGCTCGAGTACAAACAGATGTTCCGCTCTGCATGTCCCGGTTAAGGCTTTGGCGATTTCTTCTTCATCCTTTTTGCATTGATCATCCCGCATAGCCGCCAGTCTGTAAGGATCTCGCTCTCCTCCGAAATCGCTCGAATAGTGTGCATGCCGGTTTCGCCGGTAATGTCCGTCAGCACTTGGGACACTGAAGGTTCATTTGAAGCAAGGCCTTCTGCATATGAAGAATATGAGGCGCTCGATGCTCCAGCAATCGCGCGGGTGACGAAGCAATGTTCGCAAGGCAACCAAGTCTGCTTCAGGACGAAACGATCCGCTGAGCAATCCATAGGTGTGTAATGTTTGGATCCATTGGCAGTCGATCACATCGGTCTTGCGACCTGGCACTCGGCGAAGAGAACGCGAACTGATCAAGAGACATTGAAAACCATGCTGCTCCAGTTCTTCAAATAATGGAATCCAATAGACGCCAGTGTTTTCCATCGCGATGGTATGAATGGCGTGTTCACCAAGCCATTTTGCGATGGCGTAGGATCGACTGTGTAATTCCCGAACTCCGTACCAATTGGGTATTTTAGGACCCGGGATACACACCATGATCTCATGCGCGCCGATATCCACCCCGGCTGTATTGTCATTCACCTTGCTCATGGCCTGAAACGGACGCGCTTCTTCCAGTGCTGTATTTGATTTGCTGAACTTGCTCATGGGGTCCCTTTGCACTAAACAATGCAAAGCAGGTTCGGTCACTTGGGGTAAATAGCGTCGTCATCGGGGTCGTGTATAGCATGCCACCAGTGGATAAATCATTGCGACCGAATGCCACGGTTCTCAACGGGGTTAATTTTCCATTGCTTTGTACGGCTTTTTACCTGCTCAATTCAGTATAATGTGATTCGAACACTGTGAACTTCCCCTGTTTCTTTGGTGAAAAATGATGGCAACATCATGCGGAG
>CAVYTW010000012.1:0-39225 GCA_963771375.1 uncultured Chloroflexia bacterium | reverse complement strand
ATACTTCACACGGTCACAAATTGCGTTTTTTCAAAGAGCTGAAAACGCAAAGTTAGCAAAGAATTGAGATCGGATTTGTGAGTTGTCATGGTTTCGTGCAAGCATTTTGAAATGGCAGCTTTGAAGGCTGGGAATTTTTCGTAGGAGTGGGCATACAGGCATTTCTTCTTCACAAACTTCCAGATGCGCTCAATCAAGTTGAGGTTGGGCGAATAGGAGGGCAGGAAGCACAATTCGATGTTCAGGCTTTTGGCTTTTTCCATGACGAGAGCACATCTTTGATAGCGAGCATTATCCAAGAAGATGGTAATCGGGCTGCCGATATAAAAAGTTGCGATCTTCTCCAAAAGCGCACACACGCTCTGCGCCGTAATGTAGGTGTCATTCGTGACCGTCAGCATTTCATGCGTCACGGCATTGAGCACACCCAAGACGTTGAAGCGTTGCCGACCCGAAGGCGCTGGAATAAAAATACGAGTCACGGACCACAGACAGCCGAGAAAAGCAGATAATACGAAATGGGCCGCATCCATGAAAAGAACCACCCTCTTCCCCGCCTGCGCTTCATCTAAACGAGTCTGCATTTCTTGTTCCAGAAATTCTTTCTGTTTTTCTGGATCGGCTTTGGCTGGCAGGCTGCCTACTTTCCTGTAACGGAGATTGAGTTTTTTTTGAAAAACTCACGCACTTGGCTTTGACTACGCTTCACACCCGTGATCTCTTCAATCTCCTTTTGCGCTTCCTTGATACTGGCTGGCGGATTTTCTCGAAAATACGCTTCCAACGATACAATATGCTTGACCAACTCGCCTTGAGGTTTATAGTAGTTGATTTCCTTTAACTTCTCTATGCCGCCTTGCTGATAAAGTTCATAGTATTCTCGAACGGTATTTCCGCTGACGCCCACGATTTCTTCAATCTGCTCAGGCGATAAGTTATACGCTTTGAGCAGGAGTGCTTCCAAAGTGGTTTCGTTCTCCGAACCATTCGGCGCCGGACTAACGGCACAAGATGGTTGTAGCGTTGATAGCGCATTTCTGCAATCTGTTCCGATGTGAATTCGAGGTGAATGGTCATAGCCCCATCTTACCAAAACTTTAGCCCCCCGTTTCTTAAAACCGCAATTTATGCCCGCTCTCAGTATAGTCACGAGAGTGGCGGTGAAAACGGACAGGAAGGCAGCCTTGGCTCTGGCGCAACTGCTCGCAGCCGGGATGCTCACGGGAGTGTGGATCCCGCCGCACGAGGTGCGAGACCTGCGCGCCCTGATTGCCCGGCGGGAGAAGATGGTACACCTCTCGAGCTTGGCTAAAAACCGGCTGCACTCGCTGTTACATCGCAACCATCTGGTCCTGCCGGAGAAGAATCCTTTTTCTCCTGAGCAGAGCACTTGGTGGGAAAGCCTGCCACTGTCTGCAACCGAGCAGTTCCTGATGCGCTCCGACTTGGACACGCTCGCCTTCGCCCAAAAACAGGTCGCACAAGCCGAAGAACAGATCAAGCAGGAGAGCGTCCGAGATGAACGTGTTCCCTTGCTGATCCAGCTTCCCGGAGTAGCCATGCTCACCGCCATCACCATCCTGGCGGCGATCGGCGACATCACCCGTTTTCCAACTGCCAAAAAGCTGGTGGGGTATGCCGGACTGGGCACCCGTGTCCACGATAGCGGCATGACTCATAATTCCGGCCGGATCACCAAAGCGGGCCGGACAGACTTACGCCGCGGTATGGTGAATGCTGCCAATCATGCTATCGAGCACCACCCGCATTGGAAGAAAGAGTTCGAGCGGCTGGAATCTCACTTGGGTCGTTCCAAAGCCGTCGTGGCAATCGCCCGCAAGCTTCTGGTCGCCGTCTGGCAAAGTGGTTCAGTAGTCCGAACCATGTGCTCACTGAGCAGGTAGCTGATCGTTTTGCTGATCCACAGAATGTAGCCAGTTCATTCCTCCACCACGCGTACCAGGTTGGCACAAGAAACCTGCCAAACGGACAGTCTGCTCTGGCTTTTACTCGCGAACAATTGGACCGGCTGGAAATTGGCAAAGACCTACAGCAAATCAATTGGGGATCGAAGCCCCTCCATTTACCGCCCTCAACGTTATTGATCGAAAAAGAGTGAGCGGTGTCCCAAGTAGGTCGGCGCTCCTGAAAACAGGATATATTCCGGACGCCCCGGGACTTAGACCTTAACCCGGTATTTGGAAACGGGCTCACCGCTGATTTCATTATAGTACGGGGATCAAGAAAAACAACGTTTCGGCAAATGTCGAAGCGGTCTGGAAATATTGGTGTATTAGGTTTAGCATGGACCTGCTTCCCAGCCGCGACCATTGAATTTTCCCTCTGAATTTTCCCTCTTGACAAGTTTGCTGAGTCCGTGCGACTTTCAGTCGAAAACCCTGTGTGGGTATGAAGTCGAGGCGATTCACCCATCCCGCCCGCAGAACCATCATCCGGAAAGGGCGCAGGGCGTTGGCGAACGAGTGGGAGAGCAGAGTCGTCTTCAGGCCAAGAACATGAAATATTATTGCGACATTCAAGAAGCCGAACAATTTGGGAAATTACTTTGGGCGAGCGGAATCCAACATCCAGTGGACGCCCACGAAGAAATCGTTTTCGTCTCAGACGGCGCCGTGTGGATTTGGAATTTGGCACAAAAGTATTTTCCGAATGCGGTGCAGATCGTGGATTGGTACCACGCCAGCTCACGAGTGGCTGGTCCAGGCTCGCACCGAACTTTGGGAAGGGCGCATTCAGGATGTGATCCAAACTTGCCGCAGTTTGCTGTCTCCTGTTTCTGCCCGGCCATTCATCGAAAAGGCGATCACCTATTACGATCATAATGAAAAACGAATGGACTATGCCCGTTTTCGACCATGCGGTTACCTGATTGGCAGCGGGACCATTGAAAGTGCCTGCAAGCAGATTGCCGCGGTGCGTCTCACATCGTCCCAGTCCTTTCGGGAAACGTTCCGGTGCACGTTGGACCTTGCCTGGCGTGATCGCCACCGCCAAAGCCAGAGCCGCTTGGCTGAGCCATGCGTGGGATTCTTTGAAACCGGATTATTTCAATTTATCCCCCGCTATCTACAACCTTTGAGTGCTCCCGTGGAGGCTGGTGGATGCAATCCAATGTTTGCATCAATCTGGCAAACATCTTGCACAGCGATTATATGTCATTTCGACTCGACGATTTGCAAAGTTGTAATCAGAAAATAACAAAAGCGTTATGAACAAAATGAGGAAAATACCTTATAATGATGGCGTAAGAAAACATCCGAAAAGGCAAACCCGGCGAAAGCCGGGGACGCAAAGCCAACGGGTCTACGGTCACGAAAGTGACCATGATTGCCAGGCCGCCGAAGATCAAGATCGAGCATTATTATTTATACGCGGCGAGTTTGGGTCTTCCCAGGCTCGCTGTTTTCTTTCACGTCACCATTTTCTAATCGTTCGATAAGGGCAAACCCGGTGAAAGCCGGGGACGCAAAGCCGATGGATCTACCGTCACGCAAGTGACCACGATGGCCAGGCCGCCGAAAGCGAAATGAATACTGCGTTCTCAAAAGATCAATTTCATATTGACAGATTCTGCGCTGTTCCCCCGGATGCCCTTATCAAGGAGAAACTCCTATGGCATCCGAAACAAGCTTGCGACGCCTCGCATTAGCCGTCAGCCTATTTCTGCTAATCGCGACTAGCCTCATCCCACACCTGGTCTTGGCCGCCCCGTTTGCAGAAACTCCGGCCCTCCCCGATCTCACATCCTTTGTCTCATCCGTTGAAAACGGGCAGCCAAATACTCTGCGAGGGGTTTATGCCGATGGCGTATTCGCACTGCCGGTAATCCAGCAGCCATCAACCGATGCGCTTTATGTTTCGACGGCGATAGACACATTGACGCAATTCAGGCTTGCCGCTCGCTATGGCGATATTGGCTTGCTTGCACACGATTATTTAAGCGGGCAGTATTTTTCCCAATTGGCTCCAGGAGAAAGAGTCTCTCTAGTTTATGGTAAGGGCCGGATCGATACGATGCATATCACAAAAGTCTATCGATATCGGGCGACCGACTCTTCTAGCACAACAAGCGACTTTATTGACCTTGACACCAACCAACATCTCACCGATTATCAATTATTTTCCAAAGTCTATTTGGGCGCAGAGCATGCTACTTTTCAAACCTGCATCGAGCAGGATGGCAACCTGAGTTGGGGAAGGCTTTTTGTCATTGCGGAGCCGGACACCAGCCAAGCTTCTTCAACGCAGTGACCCTTCTCGATGCTGCAACACCGCTTTTAGCCCAGAACGGATTTAATGCTTTCCATGCCCTTCTTGATATTCTCAATCGAATTTGCATATGACAAACGCAGGTAACCTTCACCAAGTTGTCCAAAGGATGAACCGGGCAACAACGCAACGCCAGCCTTTTCAAGAAGCAGGTTGGCAAGTTCATCCGATTTCATCCCTGTTCCTTTGATGTTTGGAAACGCATAGAACGCACCCTGCGGTTTTTGACAAATGAATCCTGCAATTTGATTCAGCCTATCTACGATCACATCCCGCCGATTTTGGTATTCTATTACCATCTCGTCCACCTTGTCCTGCGGGCCAGTGATGGCTTCCAGCCCGGCAAACTGCGTGAAATGCGCGGTGGAACCTATGGAATGCGTCAGTAAAAGGTCGACGCGGTCTGCCAGTTCACGTGGCATGATGCCGTAGCCAAGTCGCCAGCCAGTCATGGAATACGTTTTGGAGAAACCATCCACGATGATTGTGCGTTCCTTCATGCCCGGCAGTGTCGCGATCGAACTGACTTTCAATCCGTCATACGCGAGGCGCGCATAAATCTCATCTGACATGACCCAGCAATTAAATTCCTGTGCCTTCTGCGCAATGTGCTCCAAATCGGTATGCGGAATCACTCCGCCGGTGGGGTTGCTGGGAGAATTCAAAATGATTAACTTGGTTCGCTTGTTGACCAAACGATCGAAGGCATCCAGGTCGAATGAAAAATTACTTTCTTCCAATAAGGGCACTGCTTTCAATATACCTCCGGCAAATTGAATCATCGCTTCATAGGTCGGAAAGCCGGGATCGGGATAAATGACTTCATCTCCGGGTTCGACCAAGGCCAGGGTTGGAAAGAATAGGTTGGGTTTGCCGCCGGGGCTGATGACTACTTCATCGGGTTGAACGCTGATGCCGCGCCGCTGTCCGCTATCCTCGGCAATTGCTTCACGTAAAGTTGGCATTCCAGCAGGAGGTGTGTAGCGGGTGTGTCCAGCGCGAATGGCCGCAATGCCCGCCTCGCTTACGTTCTCGAATGTGGCATAATCCGGCTGGCCGATTTCAAGGTGAATAATCTCTCGGCCCTCGGCCTGCAATTGATTGGCACGCGCCAAGACTTGATAGGCGCCTTCCGGCTTAAGGTGGTTGGTACGTGTGGCGTAAGTCATAAATCTCCTTCGTGAATATTCAGAGCGCGTCTTTGCGCATTTTTGAATCTATTTCAACATCTTCTTGAGTTCTTTAAATCGCTACGTGTTGTCGGCGAGATCATGGGCAGGCACAACCGCCTCGGACAGTGCAAAGATTATATTTGCCAATGCAACTATTGCCGCACGGCTGAGGGAGATTGCCGCCGCAATACACACAGCAGGCAACTTTTGTAGGGATGACTGTGGGGAGTTTCATTTTAGGGAGGATGAAAGGCGTGTTGCTTGGAATAGGTGTGAAGGAAGGTGCAAGAGTCACCGATGGAACGATGAATGGAGTCGATGTAACCAACGGCGCGGCCGCCATGGTTTGTTTCCGCAAGGCAATTGACGTGCTTGCGATAATTGTGGAGATATTCATTTGCGCGGAAGGTGTTGGCGTACCATTTCCTTTATATTCGAAGTAGATAATCCCCAGACAACATGCTGAGATTGCAACGACGATAAAGGCGCTGACGATATAAACAATGAGATTGACGGGAGACTTAGCCGCAGGAGGCCTTGTGCCAGTTCTGCGAGGCGGATTGCCAGCGACAGAGCTAGATGAAAGTCTTGTGCTGGATGTACCGACGGTGGAATGAAGACTGCGCTTATCTTTCATTGAGTTCATGAAAATCCTCCTATGTCAATTCATGATAACTTTGCCGATTATGCAATCAATATATTTTACTCCATCATTTATTATGTGTGCACGCAAAAGGTGTCAGGCGGCGAGTGGCAAAAGTGAGCGGGCGGATACCAATGTTTGCCAATTACCGCTCAGCCAGGCAGCACGAGCTTTGGCGGTCAGAATGGCGCCGTCCAAATTCCATTGTGCGCCGGGCAGCTTGAGGCGCTGAGTTACGATCTGTTTGCAACCGCTTTCAATGGTGCCACTGCCGATCACCAAACCTTGTGCACGAAATTGAGCATAGCGCATGCGCTCGATGTTGTTGCTATAGTAAGTGAGGGACTGTTTGGCCAGGAGGGATTTTTTGGCAAGCGACTGGCAGGCTTGGATGACTTGCTCGACTCTGCCTTGCCATAGATCTTCGCTGACTACGTCCAACCAAGCATGACGTTCATCCAAGTTGGGGAAGACCTCTTCGGCGATTCGTTTCAGGCGTTCTGCCGCGTGGTACCAGTCCACAATTTGAATCGCATGGGGAAAATATTGGGTCACCAAATTCCAGATCCACACTGCGCCGTCGCAGACAAAGACCAGCAGTCGGGTGCGGTCGGCGCCGACCGCACAACCCGTGGCCCATAGCAATTTGCCAAACTCGTCGGCAGGCTTAATGTCACAAAAGTATCGTTTGTTTTTGGCGCGCAAGACAGTCCCTGCGCGTTGAGCCTTGTTCTTCTGCCGAACCGAACGCTGGCGGGGGGGCACGATTTCTCCCTCGTACCAGCAACCGGCCTTCAAATCCCGCCAATTTTCCCGTCCTTCGGCCGCTTTTTCCTGCTCGGCGCGGGGTTCAATCCGCACCTTGGCGGCGTCGAACGAGCCGTACAGGATGTCCGCTGCAGGCACACCCCTTTGTTCCCGCTTCTGCAGACTGGCCTCATTCTGCGTGCCTTGGATCAATTCCAGCTCTGGCTTTCGTTGCAGCTCTCCCATGTTCTCGGTTTCGTGACGCACGGTATTCTCCGATACTTCAAACAACAAATATTCCTTTAGCCATTTCCGGCTATCCTCAAACGCCTTGTTGATCCCACTCAACGCAATCAGATGAGCTAATCCAGCCGTGACCTTGCCCGGTTCAATGCCCAAGCGTTGGTCCACCGGCGCTCGTCCCGCTCCACACTGGCAGCCCGCATAATAGGCTCGCACATAGGTTACTTTCCCAAACACCGACCAGATCGTCGCCTTCCGCTCTCGTTGATATTTTAACTTGCCCCCACAGGCACACCTGATCTCTGCCTCCCTTTCTCCATCTTCATTCTCCAAGTAGCATCTCAGAGCTCCTTGCCCAATTTCCCGCAAGCCTTCCCGCAGCACCATTTCTACCTCCCCGATGCGCTCCGTCCCCGATCCTTCCTCAGCGATCGCTTCTTGCACTACTTCTGCCAATTTCTGCGCTATCAGGTTTATCTTTTCAATGTTATATTTCATCGCGAGCCTCCGGTAGGTTGGTTTTGTCGTAAACACTACTATCCTACCTGAGGCTCCCTTCTACGACAACCTTTGCGTGCACACTTTATTATTCGGGAGTACCTGAAGGAGAGGAGAGTGGATAAAATAGTGGGCTAACTAATTTCTCACCACAGAGATCACACGTGTGCCTGCGGCACAGTGCAGGCAGAGTTCGCGGAGAAAAATAAAAGAAAAAAGCTCCGTGTTCTCAGTGCGCTCCGTGGTGAATGATTTGGAAGCCCCGAAAATAGCCACTTCCAAGGAGAGCAGAGTGGTGGAGAAGATGGGTTAAAATAGAGAGATGCTTAAGTGTTCCAATTGTTACCATACGAAGCATCAAAATAAAGCGGGAAAAACGGGCGCAGCAGGCAACTTCGCTGCGGATTGTGTGGCTAGAGGTCGGTTTTGGCCTTCCTCTGAGCAAAAGGATAAATGAATGTCAATCAATGAGGAGCAAGAAAAAACCCGCCAAAAGATCATTCGACTTGTCATGAGGGTGAAATTGCCAGTATTTATTATTGTTTTTATTATAGTAAATGTTTTTGCTCTTAGAAACTTTTCCCTCTTATCAAGGGACATGGTATACGGGGATTTTTCTGCCCAGTGGCTTTTTCCTGCGCCTCGATATGCACCGGAGAGACTTCCATCAACCCCGGTTACTATGGAATATCAAGCTGCAAATCGATTAGGAGCCGATTTTACTCCGATCTATTTTCCGGCACAGCAAATTTCGCAGTTGGACAATGCCTATAATTATCTTTCACTCGATCCTTGGAAGCACCCATCTCGGTATGCTCCGCTTCTTCTGGTTTTATGCTCCAAAACTCTTTGCAAATTGGATTATGGTTACGCACCCCTTGGGAATATTTTGCTACAATTATTATTATTTTTCCCGATACTTTATTTTGTTTTCAGATCGCTTGGTATTAAGCGTTACTTTTTGTCTGTTTTCCTGTTTGCGGAATTTATTCTTTTGCTTACACCAGTAGGACTTTCATGGATTGAGCGCGGTCAATTTAGCCTGTATGTAGCGATTAGCTATCTTTTATTGCTCTTTGGGCTGACAAGAAATAATGCTATTTTGATCATTCTGTCCGCAGGCTTTGCTTTTATCAAATGGACCGCCTTGCCGTGTATATTCGTTATCCTAGCTGTGTATATAATGACTTCCAGGAACAAAAAAGAATTGCAACATAACCTTCTTATGGCTTTCTTATTCGGCTTCGTAATGATCCTGCTTTTGTTGCCCCTCTTTCGTGAGAACATTTCCTTTATTTATGTGCTTATCGATCAGGAAGCATCCAGAAGTCCACATGGTCTGAGTTTGTTATTCTATCTTCCCCGCGCGATGGTCAAGGCTCTGCCATTTATATTGATTTTAATTGGATTTATTGTTGCAAAGATCAACAAGAGCGATTATATTGGCCTCTTTCCTTTCTTTGCGGGCGCAGCTGTGATTCTCTTGCTTTATCCAACCGAGGCCCTTGACTATAGTGTACCGACTCTTCTAGGCTTTATTCCACTATTGATATTTTGGGCCAAACGTCTTGCGTCGAATCAAAGGATGGCGAGGAATTTTATTCTCATGTCATTTCTGTTGTTTCTATTCTTGGCATCTTTTTCCATTACGCTTTTTGGCTCAACGCTAATCGTGGTTATTATTTATCTTTTCTTTTCTATTACACTGATGATCAGCTCAATTTTTCTCCCAAAATATTTTGAAAAGCCGGTATATCAAGCAACCGCTTTAGAAAAATGAGAAACATTGCCGTTCAATGATGGACTTATAAAATCGGCGGCCGCATTCAGATGATTACATCATGGCTACCAAAACGGAATAGATTGATTTGAATTGACGGTCAAATTGAATTGTGAGATAATCTGCGAAATCAAAGCGTCGATGGGAACGAGTAGATCCGAATCTCTGCCAGCGAATCTGGAAATCGTGTGAGCCAGATCAGAAACACGGATTGAAAATCCTCCCGGAGCTGCAAGCCGAAACCCTGAGCCTGTCGAGGGGAGTAAGTGAGACGGAGTTGTTCACCGTTAGCAGAACAGGATACTGAACGTTATCCGCTGAGAGCCTATCATTGAATAGGAATCAGGGTGGTACCGCGAGCGCCGCTCGTCCCTGTTTTGGGATGAGCGTTTTTCTTTAAGATTATAAGATCTGTGATTAAGCGACTAGGAGATTAAGAATGTTCAAATCTGTTTCATCGAAGCTCGATGTGCCTGCCATGGAAGAAGGCGTGCTGAATTTTTGGCAGCGTGAGGAAATCTTCAAGAAGACTGTCGAGCAGCGAAAAGGTAAACCCGAATACGTTTTTTTTGAGGGTCCGCCAACCGCTAATGGCCGCCCCGGTGTGCATCATGTTTTAGCGCGTGCCTTCAAGGATATGTTCCCGCGCTACAAGATCATGCGCGGTTATCATGTCTCGCGGCGCGGCGGATGGGATACGCACGGTCTGCCGGTTGAAATCGAAGTCGAGAAGAAGCACGGCTTCACCGGCAAACGTCAAATCGAAGAATATGGCATCGCCAAATTCAATGAGGAGTGCCGTAAGTCAGCGTTTGAATATATCCGCGACTGGGCCAAGCTCACGGATCGCATTGCGTTCTGGGTTGATCTTGAAGACGCGTATGTGACTTACACCAACGAGTATATCGAGTCGGTGTGGTGGATTTTAAAAAGTTTTTGGGAAAAGGATTTGCTTTATAAGGGATATAAAGTTGTTCCTTATTGTCCGCGTTGCGGCACGCCTCTTTCGGATCATGAAGTGGCACTGGGCTACGAAGAGACAACCGATCCCTCGGTCTTTGTCCGTATGCCGCTTGTGGATAAGAAAGACACATCCTTGTTGGTATGGACCACTACTCCCTGGACGTTGCCCGGCAACGTGGCTGTTGTTGCACACCCTGATGTGGATTATGTCACCGTCGAGCGCGATAACAATGGCAAAAAGGAAAAGCTGATTCTTGCCAAAGCACTAACGCAAAAAGTCTTTGGCGATGAAGAAGTCAAGATTGTGGATACCTTCAAAGGCAAGAAGTTGAAAGGGATGAAATATCATCCGCTTTATACTTTCCTGCCTCCCGATAAACCCGCCTATTATGTGGTGACCGCGGATTATGTGACCACGGAGGACGGCACGGGATTGGTTCATACCGCTCCTGCGTTTGGTCAGGAAGATATGGAAACGGGCAAGCAATATGATTTGCCGGTGTTGATGACAGTGCTACCCGACGGTACATTCATTCCCGAGGTTAAGCCGTGGCGCGGAGTCTTTGTCAAGAATGCTGACCCGCAGATCATCGAGGATTTGCGCGCTCGCGGATTGTTATTTCGCACGGAAGGATATACACACTCCTATCCGTTCTGCTGGCGATGTCATACACCGCTGTTGTATTATGCGCGCGACTCGTGGTACATCCGCACGAGCCAATTTCGTGATCGGTTGGTTGAATTGAATAACACCATCAATTGGGTTCCGGAACATATCCGAGAAGGCCGCTTTGGCAATTGGCTTTCCAATAATATTGATTGGGCGCTGAGTCGCGAGCGATATTGGGGCACGCCGCTTCCCATCTGGGAATGTGCCGATTGCAAACATCGTGAGGGAATTGGATCGGTGAAAGAATTATCCGAAAAAGCCGGACGTGACCTGACCGATCTCGATTTGCATCGTCCATATGTCGATGAAGTAAGCTACGCCTGCTCCGAGTGCGGCGGAAAAATGAGCCGCGTCCTGGATTTGATTGACGTGTGGTTCGACTCGGGTTCGATGCCGTATGCTCAATGGCATTATCCATTTGAGAATGAAGATAAATTTAAATCGCAATATCCAGCCGATTATATTTGTGAAGCTGTTGATCAGACGCGCGGCTGGTTCTATTCCCTGCACGCCATCAGCACATTGCTGATGGATTCGGTTGCTTATAAGAATGTCATTTGCCTCGGGTTGATCCTCGATGAAAATGGCAGGAAGATGTCGAAGAGTCTCGGCAATATTGTCAATCCGTGGGATGTGCTCAAGGTCAACGGCGCAGATGCGTTTCGTTGGTATTTGTACACAGCCACACCTCCGGGTAACGAACGCCGTTTCTCAGTGGATTTGGTGGGAGAGGTCATCCGTAACTTTACACTGACATTATGGAATGTCTACTCGTTCTTCGTGACGTACGCCAATTTGGATAAGCCGAAATTGACAACGGCACGTATTTACAGTGAAAACATTCTTGACCGCTGGTTGCTATCGGAACTTCATGCGCTCGTCCGCGATGTGACGAATGCGTATGAAAAGTATGACGTGACCGGCGCGACGCGGCCCATCGAGGTTTTTGTTGAAAAACTTTCGACGTGGTATCTGCGTCGCTCGCGCCGCCGCTTCTGGAAATCCGAATCGGACGCGGATAAGCAGGCTGCTTACGGCACGCTTTACACTGCGCTTGTCACTGTCGCAAAGTTGATCGCGCCGGCCATGCCGTTCCTTGCCGATGAACTTTATCAGAACCTGGTCCGCTCGGTGGATCAGTTTGCGGCGGAGTTGGTGCATTTATCAGAGTGGCCGAAGTACGATGAGGCTCTGATCGACGAATCGCTCAACCGCGAAATGGAATTGGTCACGAAGCTTGTTTCACTGGGTCATCAAGCGCGTCAAAAAGCGAATCGTAAAGTCCGGCAACCGCTTAAGGAAGTTGCTTTCTCGCTGGGTAATCCTTCCGAACGAAAAGCCGTGGCGACGTTTGCGGATATGATCGAGGATGAGTTGAATGTTAAAACAGTTCGCCTTTTAGATGCTTCCACGGAGGCCGTCTCGCACACCATCAAACCATTGCCAAAGCAACTCGGACAAAAATACGGCAATAAATTCCCCGCGCTTCAAAGAGCGATCCTTGCTTTGAACTCCGAGGAAGTTGTGCGCGCGCTGGCTGGCGGCGGATCGGTGAAAGTCAATGTGGATGGACAGGATTATGATATCCAGCCCAGTGAAGTTGAAGTCAAAGCTCAGGCAAAGGAAGGTTTTGCGGTTGCAGAGGAAGGCGCGTATGTCGCGGCGCTTGTTACTGAACTTACGCCCGAACTTGTTCAGGAGGGGATGGTGCGCGAATTCGTTCGCCGCGTACAGGATTTGCGGAAGAGTGCGGGACTGGATGTGGCAGATCGCATCAACTTGTTTGTTGTTGCATCAGCCAATTTGAAGTCTGCCATCGAGGCGCATCGCGAATACATCACAAATGAAACGCTTTCGGTTTCACTGAACTTTGGCGAACCGCCTGCCAGTGCATCATCGGTTGAAGATGATTTCGATGAAGAGAAGATCAAGGTTGGATTGCAGAAAGCGTAACACTATGACCCTGATTTCAAGTAATCTTCCTTCGTGTCAAGGTCCTGCAAAATCGTTGGCGTATCCAATTCAAGATACAGAATAGCTTTCTGGTGGTGATTCAAAAAATCGCGCAATGTTTTTGGTGCGCGCATCTTCAAGATCTCACCCCAGAGGTCGCGGGCCACCATCCAAGGATGTCCGCGGTGCATTTGATAGCTGGGAACAATGATTGGAGCTTGGGACTCTTTATAAGTCTGCAGAAGGTGCTGTACGCTTCTGACCTGGAGCTGAGGCTGGTCGCCGAGACAAATCAATGCGGCGCTGGCCTCATCTTTTTTTACAACCAACCCGGCCTGCAGGGAACTTAGCATTTCACCCTCGGCGTAATTCTCGTTATAAACGGTCTGCACTGATTTGCCGATCAGCATGTCTACTTGCTGGTGGGCCCCGCCAGTGACCACGAGGATGTCATCAACACCGGCCGTCTGAAGCGTGGAAATGACCGTTTGCAGAACAGTACTTTTGCCCCAGGGCAAAAGCATCTTGGGTTGTCCCATTCGTTTTGATTCACCTGCAGCGAGTACAATGGCCGAAATCATAAAGTATCGTCCTCAATCAAACTTTGGTAATCTTCGGGTCTATCCACATCAAGCAAGAGTCTATCATCATGCCAGGGTAAATATTCAACCGGATATTTTGAAAAGATGGCGCGTCCGCCGACGTCGCCTTCAAGCCTAAGCAAATCCGGAAATGTTACGCGGTCGAATAACACAGGGTTTGCGCGTTGCTCCATCAGCACCAACGGAGCAATGATTGGATAAAGTTCCGTGGCGTGATGCTCTATCAATGCTCGAATAACATCGGCTGTGATTTGCGGCTGATCGGCTAAAAGAAAGATCGCGGAACCTATTTCTTCTGTTAATGCTTTGACTCCCGATCGAATTGATGATGCCTGGCCGCTTTGCCAATTTTCGTTTCGAACAATTGTAACAGGCAAATCTTTTATCTTTGACTCAACTTCATCCGCGTTGGCACCGATCACAACGATGACAGGGGAAAGGCCTGCTTTCAATGCGGTTTGTGCCACAACGCGGATGAATGATTCGCCGCGCCAATCAAGTAGTTGCTTGGGTTGGCCGAAACGCGTCGATGCACCCGCGGCAAGAATAATGCCAGCCGTTCGTTCGAAGGTTTGAAAATGTGATTGCTGCAAGCTTCCAGCAATAACTGAATCAAAATGTTCGAGCAAAGATGTGGACAGCGTTCCGCCAATGGATTGTAGTTCGGATGTATCAGCTTGATTGAGCAAGATGAACTCGACGCGCGCGTGGTGGAATATTTTTGAGACCGCCCTTCGGATGAGTTAAGACGCGGACGAGAGCATCGGATGTGATCGATTTGTTTAATGGGAGTCCGCTCAAAGTTGAGAAGAGCTGCGGACGATGAATATATTCCTCGTTCAATGGTTTTCCTAATCCGCTCAATCCTGCAACCACAACGACTAAATCAATAAATTCTGGAATTACTGGTTCGTGCTCGTCAGGCGACTTCAATGCTTTTTGGCGCGAGCCATCTGCTTCGATAAATAATGTGATGTTATGCGATTGTATATAAGCGCATAGCCAATATAATATATCCTCCTTTACACCAACTGCTCGATCATCTTGAATAGAATCAACAATAAGCGTTACGCCGCGGAATTCGTGCTCATCAAGCTTACTTACGTTTTGTGTAATGATGTGGTGATCTGCAAGCGGGATTTGCCACGACCCAAGATGAGTTGTTGTCGTCACGAGAACGGGCGGGGACAGTTCGCGCGCCAGTTGAAACATGGCCGTGGTCTTGCCTCCCGCGCCGACAAAAGCAATTATCAGTCCTCGATTGAAATCAACTTGTGGCGCAAGCCTTAAAGCTCGCGAGAGCAGCAAGATGTCACCATCCGCCGGTTTTTTGACGGTTTCTGATTACATCCTGCAAGGCCGATAGCATTTCGGTGAAGGATGTTTTATCGGGGTTTTGAATCGCCGCTTCCTGTTCAAGTTGTCCGAGCAAATAAACCATCCAAGACACCCATGTGCGCGGATTACTTTGTGTGCGGGATATTTCTTTAGCAGTATCATTAAGGATGTCGCGAAGCTCATCTTCTCTACTCATAGATTACACACTTTCTTTCATCGTTCTTTAGGATATTTGTATTGTAGCACTTCGTATGAATGGTTTATGCCCATAGTCTGTTTCTCACTTCAGGACGCGTGAGCAAGGCCTCCATCACGCCGCCGCCGATGGCGAGCGCTTTTTCACTGATCAACTCACAAAGGCGAGCATCGTCGCGCGGATCAATATCGCCAATCTTCATGCCGCGCGTCACATTCAGACCCGAATAGATCAGTCCGCGCACTACTCCCTTGAACGGACTTTTGATTAACGCACCGTTTATTTCGGCGATAGGTTCGTCAGGCTCACAATGATCGCCAACTTGTTTATGATTAACAATGATGCCATCCTGCGGAGCGCGCAAAACGCGGCGTGGATCCCCTTCGGGTTTGGATGTGTCGCTGAGCGTTGAACCTTGCCAGATCACTCGACCCAGCGTATGTCCGCGTTGGGTCTCGATCACAGCGTGGCAGTTGAGCGGGGCGGTGAAGCCTGGTCCAAGTCCGAGATAAAGAAGCGCTCGATGAGATAATGTTTCAGGCGGACGCTTCATCATGCGCGCGTCCACAATGGCGAGCGGACTCAATGCCTTCGCAACATTACAATCCGGATCAATCAATACGGGGATTTGCTGCTTGGAAAGAATATTTAAAATCTTGAGCGTATCGGCAGGATCATTAACAACTCGCGCGGTAACTTCCTCCACTGTGATTTGTTTTTCGAAAATCGCTGTAGCGAAAGAAACTGTCTGACGGACGGCGAGCGGTTGAGGTAATTCGGTGATAACAACATTTAATCCGGCACGGTGCAGGCGCAAGGCAACGCCGCTTGCCAAATCCCCTCCGCCGCGAATAATGATCAGGGCTGGCATCAGGATGTTCCGCCGGTTTGTTTCTGCTGGAGATGACCAAATGTGTAGAACGTTAAATAAACAAAAATGAAAAATAATGCGTAAAGGCCAATGAATCCAAATGAGCGCGGGCCAGGATCGGAAAGCCAATCCTTAAGATTGAAAGCGGTGGAAGCTGGATTTTGTAATATATCCCAGCTGTTGAGCCGGATAAAGCGCCCTACATAAACACCAGCACTGCCAAGTACTGCAGCCAATAAAACAAATGTCCAACCCAGCCATCTACCGAATTCGCGTTTGATGATCTCCTGCATCAAATTGAGTGAAACGATACCAAGCAACATTCCTGTCCACGAAAACCAAATCAGCAGGATTACATCGTACCATAGTGGGACAATTGTCTCCGATTGTCCAAGATGTTGAAGATCGGTGAGGATGTATGGCGCGTTGGGGAAGAAGATTAACCATAGAATAGCGAACACGGGAATGACCACATACATCAAGGGCCGTCGCCATGAAAGGATATAGGCGAGAAAGGCCAACACAAAGGGGATCCAGGCAAGGAAAAAATTCCAGACCAGGTTGATATAGGCAAGCGAATTGCTATAGGTGATCCGTGCGATGCAAAGCAAGAAGCATATCGCAGATGCAGATGTGAGCAATGCAAAGATGCCCGTCCTGTATTTGTGGAGTGAAGCATTATTGTTGAGTTTTTGTGTCATGTTGAAGTCAAGAATTTCTGGATGATCGGATTAACTTCATCCGGTTTTTCATATTGCGGGATATGACCGCAATTTTCTATGACATGAAACTCCGCGCATGGAACGGCAGCTAAAATATCACCGCTTTGTTCGAGCGGCAATATCCGATCGTGTCGTCCCCAGATGAGCAGAACGGGGACATCCAGCTTTCCCAATCGTCGATAAACTTCGGGAACGCCGTCCACGGTTTTGTTGCGCAGCGTTGAGAGCAGACCGCGCTTGAAGCCGCGGTATTGCATTTGAACGCGGCATTGATCTTGAAACATTTCAATGTGCCCGGGATTGAAGAAACATGATGTGATGCTTTGAACCATTCGATCGGTACTTACCATGCCAAGAATCAATTCACTGATGCCGGGCAGCATCGCGGCTTTATATATCCACGAAAACGATGCGGGGCGAGTGCCGATCGAATCCATCAGCGCGAGTCTGCGGACGCGCTCAGGAAACCTTACGGTAAATGCGGAGACGATTGCTCCGCCCATCGAAAGACCAATCAAGTTGACTTGTTTGAAATCCAATGCGTCTAACAGTTCTTTCAATTGACTTACGAATAGATCCACATTGTATTTGACGGACGGGCGATCTGAAAAACCGCGCCCGTAGAGGTCATATCGTAAGACGCGAAAACCGGCACTGACCAGAAAGCTGAACGTTGGATCGAAGATAAAATATGGAACTGAGAATCCATGCACGAGCGCAACAGCTTCGCCGCTATCGGGGCCACCTAATTCGTAGTGGGCGAATCCGTTTGAAAGTCGGACGAACGAACCGCTGGTCGAGGCACGCACGTTATCGTTGATTTCTTTTGTCTCGCCTCGATAAACAAAATCCCAATTCATTTGATTTTGCCGAGGGCGCGTAGTACGCGCTCGGGCGTAAAGGGAAACTCGTTGATCCATACTCCGGTCGCGTCGTGGATCGCCGCGGCAATCGCTGGAACCAGTGGAAGAAAAGGTAATTCTCCTACACCGCGTGCGCCCCACGGCCCGTTAGGCTCCGCCACTTCAACGATGACCGATTCGACTTTTTCGGGAATGTCCAGAATCGTCGGAAGCAAATAGGTGCTTAGTTGATCGGTCAGGACGCGCCCGTCTTTGGTTTTGAATTCTTCCGTGATGGCATAACCTTGCGCCTGCACCACCGCTCCCTCAATTTGGCCTACAACAAGTTGTGGGTTGATGGCTTTGCCAGCATCGTCAGCACAGATAACGCGGATGAGCCGCACCTGACCGGTTTCCGTGTCTACTTCAACTTCAACGGCCTGGGCTGAATATGCATAAGAAAAGTTCGGGGTTGAATAACCTGTTTCCTCGTCAAAATGCGTAGTTTTGGGCGCGAGATATTTATATTCCGCGATGGCGGGATGTTCTTCTTCTTTCCATTTTTTCAGGGCCGCTTCCGCCGCACCTTTGATGGCGTTGCCAGCCATAAATGTCATGCGCGAAGCGGAAACCGACCCGGAGCTATCTTGATCGGCAGTGTCCGAAGTAATAATCTGCACCATCTTTGCGGGAACGCCGATCACCTCGGCCGCCATTTGCGCCATCACAGTATGTGTTCCTTGTCCAACCTCCGCACTGGCATGATGAAGGATCACTTTTTCGATTTCGCCATTGCCGTGGATTTCAATTTTTGCCCATGAGTTTTCTTGATAACCAAACGAGAAGCCGACATTCTTAAATCCGGCGGCAAAGCCAACTCCGCGCGGAAGATGAGTTTCGCGGCGTGTCTTGGTCGGCGACTTGTTGACGGTCACCCAGCCGAATTTCTTTGCCGCGGCCTCGATCACTTGCGGCACACTGACTGGTCCCGGAGCAGGTGTACCGACATCGAGCGTCAACCCATCTCTTAGCGCATTCTTCATGCGGAATTCAACCGGGTCCATGCCAAGTTTTTCGGCAAGTTTGTTCACTTGGCCTTCCGCCATGAACAATGCTTGTGGTGCGCCGAATCCGCGGAAGGCCGCGCCTGGAACATTGTTGGTGTAAACGCCGAATACATCTGCTTTAACATTTGGAATGAAATAGGGGCCGGTGCATGTAATCGCTGAGTTGCCTAGCACTTTGTTGGATGTATACATGTATGCGCCGCCGTCGCCGATGATTTCGTTTTGCGCGGCGACCAATTTCCCGTCTTTGGTCGCGCCCCATTTGGCGCGCAAAATTACCGGATGTCTTTTCGCGTGTCCGATGATCAACTCGCGGCGGCTCCAGATGATTTTGACCGGGCGTTGTAATTTCCAGGTTGCAAGCGCCAGCACGATCTGCACCGATAAATCTTCGCGTCCACCAAATGCTCCGCCAATGGCAGGATAGATCACGCGCACGCGCTCTTCGGGTAGGTTGAGCGCATGAGCAATTGAATCGCGATCGGCGTGTGTCCATTGCCCTCCGCACACAATCGTTACGCGGCCTTCTTCGTCAATGTAGGATAGGCCGGCCTCCGGTTGGAGATAAGCATGTTCCTGCGCCGGCGTCCGATATTCGCCTTCGACGATTACATCTGCTTGAGCGAACCCGGCTTCAATATCTCCTTTTCGGATTTTGTAATGAACGCATATATTTGAATCGCCAATCTCTGTATGAACGCGTGGCGCGTCTGCTTTCATCCCCTCGAGCGGATCTGACACAATGGGCAAGTCTTCGTATTCGATTTGGATCAAACCTAATGCGGCTTGTGCCGCTGCTTCGCTTTGTGCAACGACGACTGCTATCTGATCGCCGACGAAGCGAACCACATCTGTTCCGGGTTTGAACGAACCTGGCCCACAAAGTACCGGCTGGTCGGGTATCTGCAAACCGTATTCATTGACAGGAACATCTTTAGAAGTGTAAACGGCGACAACTCCGGCCGCGGCTTCAGCTTTACTCGTCTTGACGCTCATAACGCGTGCGTGGGGCCGCTCGGCAAATAATATTTTGGCGTAGATCATGCCCTTCATGGAAAGGTCGCCGGAATAGTCTGTTTTGCCTGTGACTTTGCCTCGGGCATCGATGCGCGGGAAGGATTGGCCAATGGATGACATGATAGTTCTCCGTTTCTTTACTGCCCCCATATTATACAACGGCTTTTGTTTGCTCTTTTAATGAGGCTGGGGTATATTCAATCTGTCGACTGACGAGGTGAGTGATGCCTGCATCTGAATACAACAATTTATTTAATCAGACCGGACCGCAGAGTATGCTTGACTATTTACAGAGTTGCCTTGCAGCGCGCGACCTTTCCGCAGAAGAAGCTTTGGCCATGTTGAGCGCCGTCCATGAAGAATTGAACAATCCGGCCAATGTAGATCGTAGTGTATATCAAAGATATTCCCAGTTCATGGAATCTTTGCGAACTGAAATGCCGGATATTCATGATTACGTTGTCTCTGCATGGGGACAGCGCGGAGAAAACAAGGGCAAGACAGAAAAGGATGATGAACGCGAATATGATAATCTCGAAGCTGGTGAATATCCCGAGTTTGGCGAGGTAGAAGCTTCAAAGAAAAGTGAATCCGGGTCGCCTGAAGATGGAGATACATCAGAAAAAGGTAGTGATGAAGAAGGCGGCGAAGAGGGCGATGAGCCGGATAAGGATGAGGATGAGACAGAAGAGGAAACGGATGATTCCGGTGAACAAGAAGCGGACGAATCCGACGTGGAAGAATCAGGTGAGGCGGAAGAAGAATTTGAAAAGGATGAAGAGAAGGAAAGCGAAGAGGAAGCGGAGACCGAGGAAGAAAAAGAAGACGATTCTGAAAAAGATGAGGATGAAGAAAAGGAACAAACGGAAGAAAAAGAAGAAGGCGAAAAAGAAAGCGACGACGAAGAAGCCGAAGGTGAAGAAAAGGAATTGGAGGAGAAAAGCGGCGAAGAATCCGGGAAAGAGGCGGAAGGGGAAGATGAAGGTGGCGAAGGTTCTGAAGAACAAGAGTCCGGAGAGAGCGAATCTGGTGAAGCCGTTGAAGCCTTGGAGGCAAATGAGTTCGCAGGTGAGAGCGCTGAATTAACGGAATCGCCTGAGACGAATGATGTTGAAACAGAACCTTTTGAGGAGGGCGGAGAGGCGGCTGCGGATTAGCAAAGCGAGTGAGGCGTATCCTCACTCGCTTTATCTTATCGCTTATAGCGTCTCACTTTTATTTTTGGAGGCGGAGCATCCTGCGGGCCATAGCGCGGCGGTCCAAGAGTTTTGTAAAGATAAGCGTTGCCCACCGATACAAAAGCCCCGAGCACAAGAAGATACAAAAAGAAAAATACCAAGACCCCGTAAAGATTAGGTATACCCTGAATGAGAACCAGAACCGGATCGAGAAGCCCGGGTTTCCATAAAACTGCTGGCAGGATGGGATATCCCAGCAATTGGTAAGGAACATACTGCTGGGACCAATTGCTTTGAATGGTAAGTTCTGCGAGTCCGAACGAGATGATTGGAACAACAATCATCAGTATGCAACCGATGCCGCGCCAGATCGGGTGCGGACCTTCAACGCGCGATTTTGGCGTTCTGATATTGGAAGGGGAATATCTTCCCATCTATCACCTCTTAGACCTTGATTTTACTCGCGTCCTCTATGGCTTGCACAATCTTATAGTAACCCGTGCACCGGCATAGATTTCCTGTGATGGCCTGTTCGATTTCATTTTTGGTCGGATGCGGCTTTTCTTCCAGCAGTTTTGCGGCGGACATAATAAAGCCGGGTGTGCAATATCCACATTGAACTGCGCCATCCTGAACGAAAGCCTCTTGAACGGGATGTAATTGATCTCCGTTGGCGAGACCTTCAATTGTTGTGATTTCTGCGCCATGCGCGCGGGCGCGGGGACAAGGCATGACATCACGGCTTCGCCATCCAGGAATACCGTGCATGCGCCGCATTCGCCCTCGGCGCAACCTTCTTTGGTCCCGGTCAACATGCCCTCTTCGCGAAGTAGGCGAAGCAGAGTTTTATCGTACCCATTTTTGAAGACGAATTTTTTGCCGTTGATAGTCGTCTCAATTGCATCGTTCGGCGATTGACGGCTAACTGCCTTCTGTGCGCCGTCTATTTTTCCCCATAATAGTACCGGGTCGCGGGGGAAGCCGTCTTGTTCGCGTTTATCTCGAATCGATTTCAATCCGCGCGAGGTAATCACGCGTACGATTTCGCGCCGATAGGCCGCGCTGCTGCGCACATCGTCAATCGGATGGCTGGCATTCATGGTGAGTTCGGCGGCTTTGGCAATCACGTCGTCGTTGAGCTTTTTGCCGCGCAGATATTCTTCCGCTTCAGGCGCCTGAATGATGGTCGGCGCGACGGCGCCGAGCGTGATCGAAGCCGATTGAACGGTTCCCCATTTCAAGGTAAGGACAAGAGCCGCATTCACCAGCGAGATCGCTTGTGCGCGGCGTAACGCCAACTTGATAAATGTCCCGCGTTGATCTTTTGTGAGCGCGGGAAAGGAAATATCCACCAGCATCTCATCAGCTTGCATCGCGTTCTTGCGAACGCCCGTATAAAAATCTTGCAATGCCACTTTGCGTTCGCCGAGCGTGGATGCAAGCGTTACCGATGCGCCCAATGCCATCAGCGGTGTGATGGTATCGTTGGCGGGAGAAGCGGTGATTAAGTTTCCGGCAACGGTGCCGCGGTTGCGGATCTGCGGCGCGCCCACTTCCCAGGCCGCGTGTGCCAAAGGATAAGCCCGTTCGCGAATTAATTTGGAGGCGACGCACTGATTATGCGTGACCAGCGGCCCAAGATGAATCACGCCATCTTCATCAAGCGTGATGCGATCCAGATTGGGAATGCGGGTCACGTCGATCAATGTCTCGATGCCTTTGCGAACGCCGCGCTCAAGTTCGAGAATCAAATCAGTCGCACCGGCGACAATGCGGGCGTGCTCGCGCTTCTCTGCGAGAATTTTTAGAACTTCAGCAGTCGATGTTGCATTTATATAATTGTGCCACATGCGTACAATTATACGTCAATGTTAGAAAAATTTTTACCCCGAAGTTTTGCCAAAAGGCTGTTGTACAGACTCTCAGGGTTTCTAAGCCCTGAGAGTTTACTTATAAAAAATTATTTTCCGCTGCCGGTGAATGCTTCTGTGCGGCGGTTGAATGTGTCCACGGCTTGACGGCCAAGCGTGGTGATGTTGCGAATTGCAGCGGGCAGGGCGGCGTCATCGCCGATGCTGGCCTCGACGTTATCCAGTCCGTGCCCGATTTGGTCGGCAAGATCAAAGAACGCCAGATCGAAATTATAAAGCTGTTCAAGTTCCTTCTCGTTGATCTTGACCGCATCGAACAAGCCGGAATAGCCGCGCGCCGCGGTGCTGATCTTGTCCATGAAAGTGCGCATTTGCGTGACGGCTTTCTCCATCTCGCCCACAGAATTGAGTTTGCCTGCGCTGACCAAATCGGTCTGCAGAGCCGATGCGCGTTTGACCAAATCATCGAACCTGCGTGCAATGGTATCGCGCACGAGCTTGTCCGCGTCGCGCCGATTCTGTCGTTCGACATAACCGCTAAATCCGGGGATATAGGATGCCAGTTTTTTGAACGGATCCATCTGGCCGCTTACGTTTTGATACATGTCAGTCATTTGTGCCTCCTGGTTGATATACGAGTTCCAGTTACTTTAGTCGCACGAACAGATTACATTATAGTCTGAGTTTCTGGTTATAATCAAGCGAACCGTTTTTCCTATTTGGTGTTGTTCCACGGCAGGAAAAGAAAGTAAATTTCTCTCGTTCAGAGAGTAATAAATTTAAACGCTCGACGCGCATGTCGCCGGGCAACAAGGAGAGCAAAATGGCAACAGATATTAAAACTTTATTGGGGGATAAGACAGAAAGCCTGCTTGGCTTCAAGTCGCCTAAAATTCCGAAGGAGCGATTGCATCTGCCTGGTCCCGATTTTGTCGACCGTATTTTCGCACAATCCGATCGTAACAATCGTGTGCTCGGCAATCTGGCGTGGATGTACGGCAGCGGACGTCTCGCCGGAACCGGTTATCTTTCGATCCTGCCGGTGGATCAGGGTATCGAACATTCGGGCGGCGCGAGCTTCGCGAAGAATCCTGATTACTTTGATCCCGAGAACATCGTCGAGCTTGCCATCGAAGGCGGATGCAACGCGGTCGCATCCACTTTCGGCGTGCTGGGCATAGTCGCCCGTAAGTACGCGCACAAAATTCCGTTCCTTGTAAAGATCAATCACAATGAACTGTTGACCTATCCCAACAGCTTCGAGCAAATCCTGTTTGGCACGGTCGAGCAAGCCTATGATATGGGCGCGGCGGCAGTCGGCGCGACGATCTATTTTGGCTCGGATGATTCGCATCGTGAGATCATTGAGATCGCGCAAGCATTTGCGCTTGCGCACGAACTCGGTATGGCAACCGTGTTGTGGTGCTATCTGCGCAATCCGGGGTTCAAGAAGGATAAGGACTATCACGTGTCCGCCGACCTCACTGGACAGGCGAATCATCTCGGCGTCACAATTGAAGCGGATATTATCAAGCAGAAGCTTCCCGAAAATAATGGCGGCTTCCTGGCGTTGAACACGGGCGACAGTTCCTACGGCAAACTCGACAAGCGCATGTATAGCGAATTAGCGAGCGATCATCCAATTGACTTGTGCCGATATCAGGTGGCAAACTGTTACATGGGCCGCATCGGACTTATCAACAGCGGCGGTGCCTCGGGCCAGAATGACTTTGGCGAGGCAGCCGCGACGGCTGTGATCAACAAGCGCGCCGGCGGCATGGGACTGATCTCAGGACGCAAAGCCTTCCAGCGCCCGATGGCAGAGGGCGTGAAACTGTTGAACACCATTCAGGATGTATATTTGGATAAGAGCATCACGGTCGCATAATCCGTGAATGACAAGGAGCGCTGTCTCACCGCGACAGCGCTCCTTTAATAATTTTATATCCCACTAACGAGACAACAATCATGACAACATCCATTAACCCACTGACCCAACCTGGTGCGGGGGGCTTGCCGAAGATCGTCCTCACCGCGGACGACGACGCACGCGCCGAAATCTATCTATATGGCGCACACGTCACATCCTGGATTCCAACAGGCGGCAGCGAAACGCTGTTTCTCAGTGCCAAGGCGGAGTTTCTCTCTGGTCGGCCCATCCGCGGCGGCGTGCCGATCATCTTCCCGCAGTTTGGCGGACTGGGAAAGCTACCCGCACATGGCTTTACGCGCACAATGACCTGGGAACTGGCAGAGACTGCATCCGATCATGCTATCTTGCACCTGCACGAAAGTGAGGGTAGTCTGGGCATCTGGCCGCATAAATTTGAACTCGAGTATACGGTTCGAATTGGTGGCGGTCAGCTTGAACTCTCGCTCAAAGCGACCAACACGGACAATGCGCCTTTTGAGTTTACTGCTGCTCTGCATACTTACCTGCGCGTCAATGACCTGCGGCATGCGGCCGTTGGCGGCTTGAAAGGATCGTGGTTCGTTGACAGGACCGATCTTTCGGCGGGGATAGTGCGCCAAGCGGTACAAAAGGATGAGCAACTGGTTTTTCCTGGCGAAGTAGACAGGCTCTATTTCGAGGTCGTCCATCCCGTCCAACTAATAGAGAATGAACGAAGGATAAGTGTCGAGAAATCCGGCTTTGCAGATGTAGTGACTTGGAATCCCGGACCGGAAAAATGTGCAGCCTCCAAAGATATGCAGCCGGAGAGCTATCTTGAATTTGTATGCGTCGAAGCCGCGGCGGTCGAAAAGCCGATCAAGTTAGGGCAGGGCGAGAGCTGGGTGGGAACACAAACGCTGAAGGCTTAGTATTACAGCGCAAGGTTGAGAGCGAAAAAACAGGATAATTTGAAAAAAAGCATGGTATCTTTCTCCAATCACTGCCGAGTGAAAAGGAGAGGAAGAACACCATGCCGAGAGAAATTGTAACCGAAACCAGACGAGATAAGTTGTCGGGTCGATCCGAAAAGTTTGGTGATAAAGCCCAGGCGCAAGCTAATCGAATTCAATTTGGAACTTGCCCAGCACCCGAATGTAACCTGTCCACGAAAGATGTGAGACTGTTTTTGAATGAAACGAAAAAATATATGAAGCTGTTCAAAAGTGCGTTTGTGCGAGTGGAGCAAATGACGCGCAGCCAAGCCTATGTGCAGGGCTTGCTGGGTAATGCCTCGCGCAAGAACGTAGAACAGATTGCACTGGGACAGAAAGAGAAAGTACGAAGCCTCCAATATTTTGTGGGACAGAGCCTGTGGGAAACCGAACCTGTGATTGCGATCCATCAAGGATTGATGGGCGAGACCTTGGGAGAAGAAGACGGGGTGATGCTGATCGATGAATTGAGCGTGGTCAAGCAAGGTTCTGAGTCGGTGGGAGTAGCTGCACAATACTGCGGATCGGTAGGCAAGATTGCGAACGGGCAGGTGGGAGTGTATTTGGGATATGCCAGTCGCAAAGGCTACAGTTTGATCGAGGGACAATTGTTCATGCCGGATGAATGGTTCAATGAAGAACATGCCGAGCGCAGGCAAGCATCTGGTGTGCCGGAAGATCTGGTTTTCAAAACGAAGCCGGAAATCGGGCTGGAAATGCTGAAAAATGCGATCGAACGCGGAAATTTGGCGTTTTCCTGGGTGGCGGCAGATGCTCTGTATGGAGACTCTCCCGCTTTTCGGGATGGCGTAGCCGCCTTGGGGAAATCGTATTTCACGGCTATCAAGGACAACACCTTGATCTGGCCCACTCCGCCTAAAGTTCATGTTCCAGCATGGAGCGGTCACGGGCGTCATCCTAGCCGCTTGCGTCTGAGCGATCCGAGGAAACATCCGTTGCAAGTCAAACAATTGGTAAAGAAGATTCAAAAGCAAGATTGGGTTCAAGCTGTGATCAAAGAAGGCAGCAAAGGTCCCATCGTTTGTGATTTTGCATTTCTGCGCGTGACCGAATTGCGCGGGGGTCTGCCTGCCGGTGAACTCTGGTTGATTATCCGTCGCAATCTGGATGACCCGACTGAGATCAAATACTTTTTCAGCAATGCACCTCTCAATACGCCGCTGAACGAATTCGTGCGGATCAGCGGGATGAGATGGCCCATCGAAACGATCTTTGAAGAAGCCAAAGGTGAAGTCGGTTTTGATCATTATGAGATGCGGAGCTGGATTGGTTGGAACCATCATATGTTGCTGGTTTCTCTGGCGCAACGCCCTGCGCCCTTCCAGGGTCATTTCCTAGTACGTTTGAGAATTCGTTTTCAGAATCAGGCTCCTGCACTTACCATTTATCAAGTTCGCATTTTGCTTTGCAGCGTTTTGCCTTCATTTATTTCTGACATTCAAGCTGCTTTAGATCGTGTCCGTTATTATCAACAACGTAACTTCGTCGCCTATCGTTCACACCGCAAGAAAAAACTCGCTCAATTTCAGCTTTTCACTCGCAACCTTGCGCTGTAATATTAGAGAGTGTTTTAAAAGTGGTCGAGTAAGATTGGAGAATGGCTAAATTCAACCAAACCTACCCGACCGATCTCAAGTATACCGAATGGCAGCAGATAATGGAATTCCTTCCAAGTTACAAAATGGGGCGACCGCCGAAATGGGAAAAGTGGCAGATTATCAATGCGATTCTGTACGTCAACCGCACCGGATGTCAATGGCGTATGTTGCCCATCAATTTTCCTCCATGGCAAACGGTGCACTACTACTATTGGCGCTGGCAACAGGATGGGCTGTGGCAACAAATCAATGAGGTGTTGGTGAAGAAAGTGCGAAAGAAAGCGGGGCGCAACGAACAGCCGAGTGCGGCGGTGATCGACAGCCAAAGTGTGAAGACTTCGGAAGGCGGTGAAGAACGGGGGGTGGATGTGCATAAGCAGACGCCGGGCAGGAAGCGACACTTGGTCGTGGATGTTTTGGGCTTGGTGTTGTTAGTCGTAGTGCACAGTGCCAGCATCCAAGATGGAGCCGGAGGCATCCTGACTTTGCAAAAATTGTTTGATCGCATCAAACATAGTCTTCATAATCGCTGGTGTCGCTTGAAGCTCATCTGGGCCGATGGCGGGTACCCTTCGATTATCGATGACGTCCGCCAACGTTTCGGTTGGACCTTGCAGATCGTGAAACGTTCCGATGATGTCAAAGGTTTTAAAGTGCTCCCTCACCGCTGGGTCGTGGAACGAACTTTCGGATGGTTAGGTCGCTATCGGCGTTTGGCTCGCGACTATGAGCACACTACATTATCCAGTGAGAGTATGGTTTATATCGCCAGCACTCGACGCATGCTAAAAATGCTTGCAACATGACTTTTAAAACGCTCTCTTAGGGAGATTCAGAGCTTTCCAGCGCCGGTTGTGAACGATTCATAGCCGGCTGAAAACGATTTAGAACTATCTGCGGATGATTCAGATGTCTCTGTAAAAGATTCAGAGCGCCTCTGTAAAGGATTCAGAACCGTCTGCAGACTATTCGGACACGACTGCAAAGGTTTCAGAGCGGTCTGCGGACGATACGGGATGCCTGCTCACAAAAGCAGATCAAGCAAAGTTGAATGGATTTACCTGCTCAAAATCGGGCAAGCATGCGGTCTGACTCTCGATCTCTTGAACGAAGGCATTCTCAAGTCCGAGATCGAGCGCGTATTCGGTGATCTCATCATATTCGGATTCGGTCAGTGTCCGGTTGATTTCCGGATATTTGCTGGCTTTGTGTTGAGGTGAATATTGCGACATGATGCTGATGAAAATATCAGGTGAGAGGTCGGCCAGAAAACGGAGGCAGCTTCGGCTGTCCTCAAGTTGACCCGGTAACACGAGATGCCGCACCAATAATCCGAGTTTTGCGATTCCATCGTCGTCCATTTTCAAATGACCAACTTGGTCCAACATTTCTCTGAGAACGCCGGGGATGATTTCGGCATAATCGAGCACGGCTGAATAGCGTTTGCCAAGCGCGTTATCCATGTATTTGATGTCGGGCAGGTAGATGTCCACCAAGCCGCGGATTTGTCGAAGCGCATCCACGGAATCATATCCGTTGGTATTGTACACAATTGGAATGACGAGACCTTTTTCCTTGGCGGCGATAATCGTATCCGCCATCTGAAAGATCATATGCGACGGCGAGACAAAGTTGATGTTATGTGCGCCCTCGGATTGAAGTCGTAGCATTTCATCGGCAAGTTCATCAACGGTCAAGGTTCGGGCTGGATGACGCTTGAATTCCTGGCTGATCTGATAGTTCTGACAAAACACACAGCGCAGATTGCAGCCCGCGAAGAAAATCGTTCCCGAGCCTCTTGTGCCGGATATGGGCGGCTCTTCCCCAAAATGCAGACCGGCGTGAGAAATCTGAATCTCCGCGCCGACTTTGCAGACCGCCAGTTTGCCTTCGATGCGGTTCACGCCACAATTGCGCGGGCAACAGATGCAGTAGGAGAGTTGACTGGTAAATGGCTCGTTCATGATTTGCGTTTGAGTATAAAGTAAGTTTCCCCGATGAACAACTGATGAAAGTCACTGGTTTATTGCTATTTGAGATGTATAACGCCAAGTTAAGCCGCAATAATGACTTACTAGTCATTATTGTCAGTTTTAAACTTGATGTTAGAAGGCTCACTTTATTGTTTTCTTGGTAAATTTAATTGCTGCAATGCAATATTTACATTGCTTACCTAATGATGAATTCCTATACATTAACCTTTTTCAGCTCATTGATGTTTTAACTTTGAAAACATAACAAGTGCCCCTATCGCAATCAAAGTTGCCATGCCATAAAGAATACCTGGACTGTAGAAATAAATTGCTGCTGCGGCAATAGGAACTAGTACTCTATAAGCCGATTGCAAACTCTGGTTCACTCCTTGCAATTTGCCCTGACTACTCTCATTGACCGACTGGGAAAGTCGCCCATTATAACTGGGGTCAAATAATCCCTCGCCAAGGGTAATACTTATAACTGCCAAACCAATCAAATAGGCGGAATGAACATAAATACTTAAAAGTAGAAAACCCAATCCAAAACCGATTCCAATCAGCCCTGCAATACCTATGCTTCTTTCACTGAACTTCTTGAGAAGACGTGGCAATAATATTGTTCTCGAAACAATATCGGAGGCCCCAATGAGGGTAAAGACTCCTCCAATTAATGCCGGTCCCCAGAAGTAAATATCCTTCGCAAATACACTAAAATTGAACTGGTAAATATCCAAACTTATATAGAAGAAGACACCCACGATGAGTAGGGCTTTGGCTTCTTTTAGAGTAAATATATCCTTAAAATGAGCAAAGGTATTGAGAACTCTCGAGTGACAAATGTTTCGATCGTTTTTCGGGAGCCAGCGATTCTGGTAAAAAGAAATAAGCGACAAAGGTGGAAAGCATAAAAATTCCAGCTGTGACGTAAAACGGAAGTGAAATGGAAAACGTTCCGAGTAACCCCCCCAGAGCTGGACCAAGCATAGATCCAATACCCATGGCCCCACCAATATAACTAAACCATTTCGTTCGCTCATCAGGTTTGGTGCTGTCAGCAATATATGCGAATAAGGTAGTAATATCCCCCGCGGTCAATCCGTCAATAATTCTTCCAAGAAAGAGTATCCAAAGTGCCCCTCCGATGCCAAATAAAACGTATCCGGTAACAGAACCAAAAAGACTGATAACTAAAATATATTTACGGCCGTAACGATCGCTCAGGGCTCCATAAAATGGAGCTGCTAAAAAAGTGCATAATGCAAACACCGCCGCAAGCGCACCCATACCAATAACTATTTGAGAATTGGGCAGGTATTTTTCGAGCAAGAACGGCAGCAAAGGAAAAACTAGTGTCATTCCAATCCCATTGATTAATACAATTCCAACAATAATCCACAAAACACTAATTTTCGATTTCATTCTAATTTTCCTCTCAAATTGGATGTAAAAATTACTATAAGGATTTAAGAGAACGTCTATAAACCATACTTCCTATACTTTGTTGTAATATAACCTTTGATTTTATTTTTTTTGTCCCCAGGGTCCTTCAACTAATGATTAGGCTGTCCGCCTAACTCCTAAATTAATTTTGGTGATTAGACGGCGAAAGATCAATTTCTGAGGAGTGTACACCTGTACTCAGAGACTGGTGGTCTGAGTTGCCGGAAAAGGTCTCTCAGTTTGGGAAAAAGAACCTCCTGGAGAAAAACAAGAACATGTTACTAAGTAGTAAGAACCCATTAGCGACTAACGAGTACTGCTTAGTACATAACGTGAACCCATTAGCGACTAACGGGTACTGCTTACTCGCTAACGTGAACGCATTGGCGACCAACTGGTACTGCTTCGTCTCGAACTGGAACCGATTGAAAAGGAGCAGGCAGGTGTGCCTGTTCCTTTCGTGTGCGCTTCTTTACGTGAGAGATTCGTTCATCGTACGCATCTGCACTTCAATAATCCGCGAATTCGGTGATTGGGTGCAGGCAAGAACGACAGCCCCGGCAACATCTTCTGGATCAAGCATGCCTGAAGAGGCCACGCTTTTCTCTGTTCGACCTTTCCCGATGGCAAACTCGGTCTTGACGCCGCCCGGACAGATGACACCAACTCTGATTCCTTTCGGGCGCAATTCCTTGTCCAATGATTGGGCAAAGCCCACTTGGGCGAACTTTGTGGCGCTGTAGACGGCTTCACCGGCGAAGCCGTAAATGCCCGCCATGGATGAAATCATCAGTATTGTCCCCGAACCCTGTCTTATCATCACGGGAACAGCGTGCCGGGTAAACAGGAAGGTGGAGCGGAAGTTCGTATCCATCATTTCGTCATATTCTGCGGCGCTCGTGTCAACCAGGTCCTTGTAGTTGCCGATACCCACATTGTTGATGAGGATATCCAGTGTGCCAAATGTTTTTACAGCGGCATCGACGCATTTTTTCGCAGTGTCTTCCTGGGTGGCATCGCCAATAATGGCGACGATTTTACCTCCGGCTTTCTCTGCTTTTGCTCCTATTTCTTCCAGCCGTCCTTGTCGACGCGCAGTAAGGATAAGATTTGCACCTTCCTCCGCTAATGCCAAGGCGCTCGCTCTTCCTATCCCCGAGCTGGCACCTGTGATCAATGCTACTTTTCCTTCTAGCTTTTTATTCATACGAAGCTGTTCTCCTGAAACGCTGTTGGATGAAAAAATTATAGCATATTAGTTTAGCTCACGCACTTTCCTAATAAAAAGAACAGGCAAACCAGCCTGTTCCTTCACCATCTCCTCCCTGTGTGTCCGAAATCTCAGTTTTTCCTTTATTCGAGAATTGCTGAGGCTTCCTGCCGCTCATCGATATCATCCGGATACATAAGAGCCTGATGGCCGCGTTCACCGGTGCGGATGCGGACTACTTCTTCAACAGGGTAGACGAAAATCAGGCCGTCCCCAATATCGCCTGTTCCGACTGCTTTGCAGATCGTGTTGATGGTTTTTTCGACGTTGTGATCGCTCAGAATAATATTCAGAGCCAAACGAGGCAGCATGTCGACCTGGTAGGTGCCGGTGCGCCCAGCCAGGGTAATCCCACCCTGACGCCCATGCCCGCGCACTTCAATCACGTTCATCCCGACAATGCCAATTTCTTTCAAGGCTCTTTTGACATCGTCTAATTTCTCTTCGCGAATAAAAGCTTCAATTTTTTTAGTCATTTTTCACCCTTTCTAAGCGTAAGCCCGTTCGCCATGCTCGCTGAGGTCCAATCCGACTTCTTCCTCGCTGGCAGATACGCGCAGACCCATCCAAGCCGATAAAAGCTTGGTGATGCCAAACGTGACACCAAATGCGAATACGGCCACAACCACCACGGTTAATAGCTGGATCAAAAACTGATTGGGATTGCCGTAGAATAAACCGTTTGCGCCCGCTGCATTGACCGCTTTGGTGGCAAATAACCCGGTCAGAAGGGCCCCAGTCACACCGCCCATACCGTGGCAGGCCCACACATCCAAAGATTTATCCAGATTGAATTTCTGGCGCAGGCGAATGGCATAATAACTGACCACAGCCGCTACCGCTCCAATGAGGATGGCTGCGAGGGGCGTAACAAAACCGGAAGCAGGCGTAATGGCTACCAGTCCGACCACAGCTCCCGTGACGATTCCTAGTACGCTGGGTTTATCGTCTCGCCAACTGAGGAGCATCCAAACTAAGCCGGAGGCTGCCGCAGCGGAATTTGTGGTCACCAGGGCATTGACAGCTATTCCGTTAGCCGCCAAGGCGCTGCCGCCATTAAACCCAAACCATCCCATCCACAACAAGCCGGCGCCTAAAACACTGTAAGGAATATTGTGCGGCTCAAAAGTGCGTTCACCGAATCCTCTGCGCGCTCCAATAGCCATGGCAAAAGCCAGGGCAGAAAAACCGGCGGTGATGTGGACGACTGTACCCCCGGCAAAGTCAAGAACTCCTAGTTGGTGGAACATTCCGCCGACATTCCACACCCAGTGGCACACCGGATCATAAACAAATGTAGCCCATAAAAGAGTGAAGATCAGGAATGTTTTAAAACGAACCCGCTCGACAAAAGCCCCGGTGATAAGAGCCGGGGTGATAATGGCAAACATCATTTGAAAAGCTGCAAAAGCCAGAAATGGGATGGTAGGCGCATAAGTCGGGTTTGGGTCTGCCCCAACACCTGTTAAACCCCAATAATTCAACCCGCCTATCACACCTTTAATATCGGTGCCAAAAGCCAGGCTAAACCCGTAGAGTACCCACTGAACGCCTAGTAACGCCATGATGATAAAACTCAAATTGAGGGTCGAAAGAATATTGTGTTTACGGACCATACCACCATAAAAAAACGCTAGCGCCGGGGTCATCATTAATACCAGTGCGGTAGAAATCAGCACCCAGGCTGTATCCCCCGCATTAATCGTCTGCATAGAATCTTCCTCCTCCAATAATTACAAATCTCGGATCGCCATTGTTATTCCAAATGGGTTATTACCTAACTAAACGGGTAACCCCAATTGAATTATTCTAAAGGAGGGCTTTTTTCTTTTCTAGTACCCGAACGAATAATTTTTGAACCATATTCGAGGGTGATTTGACGGGATTTTGAAATTGCATGACCCAAAAGGGTAAGAGAGTCACTCGGATATAGATGTGAGCAAGCTGACTACATTATTGGCAATCAAGTTTTCAGAGGATAATAGTTCAATGGTAACCCTCGATTGTTACATCTTCAGCACTTTTCTTATAGCGGGAAAGGGCAGACCCGCCTGATCCACCAATGCCCCCAGTTCATTGGCAAGTTGTATTATTTCATCGGGCGCTTAGGAAACGTGATATGCCAAACCGATATCTCCTAATTTGGATTTCAGGGACGCACGCCATCTTGCGACTTGCCAGGGTCAACCCAGATCAAAATCAAAGCAATCGCCACGCCAAATGCGGTCGCCGCGCCATGAATATCACGTAGTATCAAGAGTAACATTCCAGCCGAAGTGGATTGCGCGTGAGACATATGATAGCAACACTGGCTGCCAAGGCAAAATCGGCGCCAGAATTGCCCGCACCAACCGGCTGCCACGCTAAGGCAATAACCTCGCACAAGACTCCACCAAGAAAGAAGATAATGAGCCATCGTCGGCTGCCCCACAGACGCTCGGCTATGCTGCCTACAATGAGTAAGCTCACGAGATTAAAGATGCTACCACTCACGCCTCCATCTTGGACCAAGAGCGGCGTAATTACACGCCACCAATCTCCCGCCAGAAATGCGACCGTATCGCGTCTAAATAGCGTGAGAATATAGGGAAAGGAGAATTGCAGTATTGTTAGAATGCCTATCGCAACAAATAGCGATAGTGTTGCCCAGGGTGGATGGCTTAACATGAAATTAGCTGGTTCCGTCGACGATATGCTGCTGCTGTTTTCCGTCCTAAACCGAATCACTCCAGCCATAAATGCGCAGTATAGAACAATAATATAAAGCCACGGTGATAAAGCTTCCACATTAACCTCGCATCACGATAACTATAAATGAACGCTGTGACTACTCCCCATGCCTAACAAAGAGACTGCTTAGGCGGGGGCTTCTAGGGCAATGCCCAGAGACTCTAATCCAAGTCTCAAAATATTATTTGCGGCGTTTTCATCTCGATCCATGACAAGCCCACAGACAGGACAGGCATGAACACGAACGGACAAATCTTTCTCAACCAGTTCACCACAGCGGGAGCATTGCTTGGATGTATGGCGTGGATCAACCAATACGACCACACGACCAGCGTTCTCCGCAAAGAGCAGCGGACTTTCAGCTTTGTACGTGATGTACGTTATCAATTGGTTCCATGCGGCATCCGAGATGCTTTTTGCCAAGCAATGGTTTTGGAGCATGTTCTTAATTCGCAAATCTTCAAAAGCCAGGAAGCCAAAGGCATTCACCAGATTACGACTTTTCTGGTGGGCAAAATCCTTCCGTATGGTGAGGGTCTTGATCCTGCCTTCGAGGGGACGATGAAGAATAACCTTCACGGTCCCGATCTTGGAAATGAATACGCGGCTCTCTTGCAGTCCAAATCCGGATTGCTTGAACGTGAAGCTATCGTACCAGCCATCCCCCCGAAAACGCGGATAGCCTGGCTTTTCTCCTGCCTTCACTCTGCGAAAGAAAGCCTTGAAAGCCAGATCAACTCGCTCTTGGACATTCTGCAGAACTTGAGAATGGACATTCTTCAATTCAGGATGTTCTGGCTTCCAAATGGTGAGCCGCTTGTTCGTGTCGTACAACGAAAGAGTTTTCTGTTCCTGCTCCCAGGTGGTTTTGCGGGTGGCCAGCGTCTCATTAAATACCCAACGGCACAGGTCTAGCGTCTGATTAAGTTGGGTGCGTTGGCTCTTGGAAGGCTTGAGACGATACTTGAAAGTTTTCATCTACACCGTCTTTTGATATTCAAGGTACTGTTTCAGGATGGCAATCGGAGCACCGCCCACCGTAGAAACAAAATACGAATGCGTCCACAGCGTAGGCAATCTGCTTTTCACTTGTGGAAATTCCTGACGAAGCAACCGAGAACTGCGACCCTTGACCCGCTTCACAAATTTATGGACACCCAACTGCGGATCAACTCCACAAAGGATATGGACGTGATCGGGCATTACTTCAAGTTCCAACACTTCACATCCCAACTCTTTTGCAACCTGATCGATCATCTCTTTCAGACGTTGGTCCACGCCACCCACGAGTACCTTCCGGCGGTATTTCGGACAAAAGACAGCCTGATATTTGCAGGAGTATAGCCCTGAGTGTCTTGGTATTACACAAGAATGGGGATAAGATAAAGCAATGAAAAAACAAGTGCGCCACCGACCCACGAGACATTTTGAAGAAGTAAAGCGAGAAATCGTAGAGTGTGATTTAGAGAACTGCCCGTATTGCGGAGAAACATTGCGGGCACGCAACACATGGCATATGAAGAAGACAGTACAGACTTTAGAGGGACCCGTATTCATAGCAGGAAAGACACGGGAATGCGTCAATCCGTTATGTGAACACAGCGGAGAATATTATTACGCAAATAGCGTATTATCAATCAGTTTGCCATTCAGTACATACGGGTTGGATGTATGTGTGCACGCAAAGGTTGTCGTAGAAGGGAGCCTCAGGTAGGATAGTAGTGTTTGACGACAAAACCAACCTACTGGAGGCTCGCGATGAAATATAACATTGAAAAGATAAACCTGATAGCGCAGAAATTGGCAGAAGTGGTGCAAGAAGCGATCGCTGAGGAAGGATCGGGGCCAGAGCGCATCGGGGAGGTAGAAATGGCGTTGCGGGAAGGCTTGCGGGAAATTGGGCAAGGAGCTCTGAGATGCTACTTGGAGAATGAAGATGGAGAAAGGGAGGCAGAGATCAGGTGTGCCTGTGGGGACAAGTTAAAATATCAACGAGAGCGGAAGGCGACGATCTGGTCGGTGTTTGGGAAAGTAACCTATGTGCGAGCCTATTATGCGGGCTGCCAGTGTGGAGCGGGACGAGCGCCGGTGGACCAACGCTTGGGCATTGAACCGGGCAAGGTCACGGCTGGATTAGCTCATCTGATTGCGTTGAGTGGGATCACCAAGGCGTTTGAGGATAGCCGGAAATGGCTAAAGGAATATTTGTTGTTTGAAGTATCGGAGAATACCGTGCGTCACGAAACCGAGAACATGGGAGAGCTGCAACGAAAGGCAGAGCTGGAATTGATCCAAGGCACGCAGAATGAGGCCAGTCTGCAGAAGCGGGAACAAAGGGGTATGCCTGCAGCGGAAATCCTGTACGGCTCGTTCGATGCTGCCAAGGTGCGGATTGAACCTCGCGCCGAGCAGGAAAAAGCGGCCGAAGGACGGGAAAATTGGCGGGATTTGAAGGCCGGTTGCTGGTACGAGGGAGAAATTGTGCCCCCTCGCCAGCGTTCGGTTCGGCAGAAGAACAAGGCTCAACGCGCAGGGACCGTCTTGCGCGCCAAAAACAAACGCTACTTTTGTGACATTAAGCCTGCCGACGAGTTTGGCAAATTGCTATGGGCCACGGGTTGTGCGGTCGGCGCCGACCGCACCCGACTGCTGGTCTTTGTCTGCGACGGCGCAGTGTGGATCTGGAATTTAGTGACTCAATATTTTCCCCATGCGATTCAAATTGTGGACTGGTACCACGCGGCAGAACGCCTGAAACGAATCGCCGAAGAGGTCTTCCCCAACTTGGATGAACGTCATGCTTGGTTGGACGTAGTCAGCGAAGATCTATGGCAGGGCAGAGTTGAGCAAGTCATCCAAGCCTGCCAGTCGCTTGCCAAAAAATCCCTCCTGGCCAAACAGTCCCTCACTTACTATAGCAACAACATCGAGCGCATGCGCTATGCTCAATTTCGTGCACAAGGTTTGGTGATCGGCAGTGGCACCATTGAAAGCGGTTGCAAACAGATCGTAACTCAGCGCCTCAAGCTGCCCGGCGCACAATGGAATCTGGACGGCGCCATTCTGACCGCCAAAGCTCGTGCTGCCTGGCTGAGCGGCAATTGGCAAACATTGGTATCCGCCCGCTCACTTTTGCCACTCGCCGCCTGACACCTTTTGCGTGCACACGGATGTATTGGCATGGATTGGATGGCAGCATGAAAAAGAACATAAGCAGTTTGTGGAAATCCAGCGGGAGCTGAACCACCGCAAGATTCTGGTGAATGAGCGTAATGTCGGGAAGTTATATCGGCAGTTTCTGGCCTTACTGGGAGCGACCAGCCAGGCGAGTGCGAAAAGGCTAATGGTCGTGGTCGAGAAACACGGTGGCGTGATTTTTGGATTGGACGGACTGCAGCCAGAAGGATGTGGCAGTCTGCTGTATGTATTGTATGAGGGATTGAGCGGTACCGTCGTAGGCGCAATTCAACTGGAACATGCCAGTGCAGATCGGTTGGCAGAATGGTTGCAAGCCTATCAACACTACCCGGTACTGGCGACGCTTTCCGATGGAGAAGATACGCTGATAGCCGCGTTGAAGAAGGTTTGGCCCGCAGTTCCCCGTCAGCGCTGTCAGGAACATTTTCTGGGGAATGTTGCGGAAGAAGTCTTGGACTAGGATGACCAATTACGTCAGGACATGGGCCAAAGTCTGGGTGGACTGCCTAAAGCAGAGCAAAACTCAGGTTCCACCCCCCTTTTTTGACTGAAAGCGGGCCTGTGCGAGATACAGAATTGATGGAGATCGAAATGGATGTGCGCAACGCAATCCGGGATGCCGTTAACCGCACCAGTCGCAAGCCCTTCTATTGGGGCGGGTTGAAAGGGTATCAACAGTTGGAGGTCATTGCGGATGTGCTGTACCAAATGAAAGATGCGCTGGCGGAGATCATTTCTTCCAAGGTTTGGTCATGCAGGTGGATCGCGTTTTAGCGCAGAACCAAGATTTGGCCGCACAGTTGGAACAGGCTCATACTTGGTTACGAAAAGTGGCCGCTTGTTTGCATTACCCCCCAACCTCCTATTCTGAAGCCGAGTGGCAAAGCCTCCCTAGCCAACAAGTTGCTGACGCCATGGAAGATCTGATTGAGCAACTGCGCCAAGAGTCTCAAAAGAAAGGCATCCTATCCAAATTCCATCATGCCTTGGATAAGCGCTGGAAAACCTATGGTTCAGAGTTGTTACCCTGCTATGATATTCCGGGTTTGCCCCAGCATAATCTACATCTCGAAAGTTTTTTCAACCATCTCCGTTGCCGCCAACGTCGGATCCGTGGACGCCGATCCACTAAAGAACTTCGTGACTTCGGCCAATTTCAAGCCTTATTGATATCCGACAGTCAAAACGATTTGCTCGAACAGATTCGTTGCGTCCCGCTTGAAGAGTATAAGAAATGCCGCCAACGGTTGGCTGAGAGTGAAGCGCCTCGTCGTTTCATTAACCAACTCCATCGCCAGCCTTCGATGACCATCCAGCGGCTGCTTATCAGATATGTTGAACACCAGCGCGAGCTTACTCCAATCGTCAGTCCCACTTCATCTGCATGTAACACTTAGACACTCAGGGGGAGTATAGGACATGGCGATTGCTCTTGAATTTCGG